>SFKS01000001.1 GCA_004554705.1 Clostridiales bacterium
TTGAAATTTCTTTTTTATATTTTCTTTAACCATATCAGGATTTTCTCTAATTAATTTAATATCAATCATTTATTTCCACTCCTTCAACATAAGTATTTTACTATAATTTCACATAATTTGCAATATTTTTTCTAAATAACTGTTGTTTTATTTTTAAAAATTATATATAATATACCCATAAATTAAATAGGAGTGATTTAAATATGAATTTACCCAATAAATTAACAATATTTAGAATAGTTTTAGTACCAATAATGGTTATAATACCTTTTTTAAAAATACCAGGAGATATATTTAATTTACCAATTCAAAACCTTGTAATAATAGCAATATTTGCCATAGCATCATATACAGACCACTTAGATGGAAAAATAGCAAGAAAAAATAATATAATTACAACCTTTGGCAAATTTGCAGATCCTTTAGCAGATAAAATATTAGTTCTTTCAGCGATGTTAATGCTAGTAGAAATGGGCTACTTACCTGCATGGATACCAATTATAGTGCTAGCTAGAGAATTTGTAGTATCAGGTTATAGATTAATAGCTGTAGAAAAAGGTGGAAAAGTTATAGCAGCAAGTATCTGGGGCAAAATAAAAACAGCAACACAAATGGTTGCAATAATATTAGCATTTTTAGATTTAAAGTATTTCGGAGCATTTATTTACGAAGAATTAGTTGGATATAATTTAGTTATAAATGTTTTATCATCATCTTTAATGTTAATTTCAACAATAGCAACAGTCTTTTCAGGAATAGATTATTTGAAAGGAAGCAAGGAGTTATTTAAATAAATATGAATAAAAAACAAGCAAAAAATAGAATTGAAGAATTAAATAAGTTAACAGCATATTATGCTACAAAATATTATGATGACGATTCACCTGAAATAAGTGATTTTGAGTATGATATGCTTATGAATGAACTTAAAAATTTAGAAAAAGAATTTCCTGAGTTTATTTCTAAAAATTCGCTTACTCAAAAAGTTGGAGGAACTGTTAAAGAAGGGTTTGCTAAAGTCGAACATGTTGTTCCGCTTCAAAGCTTACAGGATGTGTTCTCCATAGAAGAAGTACAAGAATTTGATGTAAAAATGCATAAGGAAGATCCTAATGTAAATTATGTAGTAGAAACTAAAATTGATGGTTTATCTGTGGCATTAGAGTATAAAAATGGGGAATTCATAAAAGGTGCAACAAGAGGTAATGGACAAGTAGGAGAAGATGTTACAGAAAATTTAAAAACAATAAAACATATACCTAAAAAATTAAAAGAGCCAATAGACATTATAGTTCGTGGAGAAGTATTTATAAGTAAAGAGGATTTTGAAAAGCTAAATGATGAATTAGATGAAGATAATAGATTTGCAAACGCAAGAAATTTGGCAGCCGGTTCTTTGCGACAGTTAGATAGCAAAATTGCTGCTTCTAGACCTTTAGATATATTTATATTTAATGTTCAAAAATGTGATTCTATAAAATTTACATCACACTATGATTCTTTGCAGTATTTAAAGAAAATAGGATTTAACATAAATCCCATCTTAATTCCATGCAATACAATAGAAAAAGTAAAAAGTGCAATAGAAAAAATTGGGAATGACAGAGAAAAACTAAATTTTGGAATAGATGGTGCAGTTGTAAAAGTAGACAATTTAGATTTAAGGGAAAAAATTGGAACTACTTTTAAAACACCAAAATGGGCAATTGCATATAAATATCCACCTGAGCAGAAGGAAACACTTCTAAAGGATATAATTTGCCAAGTTGGTAGAACAGGTGCAATAACCCCTATGGCCATTTTAGAGCCAATAGTAGTTGCTGGGTCTAGAATTTCAAAAACTACTTTGCACAATGAAGATTTTGTAAAAGAGAAAGACTTAAGAATAGGGGATAGAGTAATAATACAAAAAGCGGGTGACGTAATACCAGAAGTTGTCAGACCAGTAGTTGATAAAAGAACAGGCATAGAAAGGGAATTTGAGATGCCTAAAGTTTGCCCAGTATGTGGTGGACAAGTAATTAGAATTCCTGGACAATCTGTGACTAAATGTATTGGTATAGAATGTCCTGCAAGAAATTTAAGAAACATAGAACACTTTGCCTCAAAAGAAGCAATGAATATTGAAGGTTTAGGAGAAAAGGTAATAAGGCAATTATATGATAAAAAATTAATTAATAATATATCTGACATATATTCTTTAAAACTAGAAGATATTGCAAGTTTAAAAAAAGAAGGAAAAAGATTTGCCGAAAATTTAATAAATAGTATAAATAAAAGTAAAGATAATAATTTAGATAGACTCATAACAGCTCTTGGAATTGAACAAGTGGGTGTAAAGTCAGCAAAAATATTAGCAAAAAATTTTAAATCATTAGATAATCTTGCAAAAGCTAGTCTTGAAGATTTAACTTTTGTAGAAGATATAGGAGATATAACAGCCAATAGTGTCAAAGAATTTTTTATACAAAATCAAACAAAGGACCTTATTCAAAAGCTAAAATTAGCAGGAGTAAACATGGAACAAATAGAAGATAAAGATGAAGATAATAGATTCTCAGACAAAACCTTTGTACTAACAGGAGCATTATCCAAATATACAAGAGAGGAAGCTACTAAGATTATAGAGAAATTCGGAGGTAAAACATCAAGCTCTGTATCTAAAAAGACATCATATGTATTAGCAGGTGAAGATGCAGGTGGTAAACTTTCAAAAGCTCAAAGCTTAGGCGTCAGAATAATTACAGAGCAAGAATTTGAGGAAATGATAAAGCATTAAAGTATAATTAAATTAAAGAAAGGAATTAAAATCTTGGAAGGATATACATTTGAAAGATTATGGAAAGAATTAAATGAAGGATATCAAATATATTATACTTATATGAATAAAAGGTATATGTTATCAAAATTAGACAAAAATTGTTATTCAAGAGAATTAATAAATAAAAATGATAAAAGTCCACATCCCAAAAATCAAATAGTCACTTTAAAGACAATAAAAGAATTGTTTGACTTTATGGAAGATATTGAGTATAAAATACATTAATTAAATTAGAAGACAGTTATAATACAATAACATCTTAAATATATTTAGATGAGGTGTTTTGTATGATTAAAATAGGAATCCTAGGTTATGGAAATATTGGAAAAGGGGTAGAAATTGCTATCCATCAAAATCCTGATATGGAGCTTGTAGCAATATTTACAAGAAGAAATCCAAAAGATTTAAAAACAATAACAGAAACAGAAACTATAAGTATATCAGAAATAGAAAAGTGGAAGGATAATATAGATGTACTGATACTTTGCGGAGGTTCCGCAACCGATTTACCAGAGCAAGGTCCCCAATATGCTAAAATGTTTAATACAATTGATAGCTTTGATACGCATGCAAAAGTCTTTGAATATTATAATAAAATGGACAAAAGTGCAAGAAGAGGGCAAAAACTTTCTATTATATCTGTTGGTTGGGATCCAGGACTATTTTCCATAAATCGATTATATTCGGAAGTAATATTACCTAATGGAACTACTTATACATTTTGGGGTAAAGGGGTAAGTCAAGGACATTCAGATGCTATAAGAAGAATTCCTGGAGTCAAAAATGCAATTCAGTATACAATTCCAATTACTACGGCAATGGAAAAAGTAAGAACTGGTGCTACTCCAGATTTCAATATAAGAGAAAAACATATACGAGAATGTTTTGTTGTTGTAGAATGTGACGTTGATAAGAAGGAAATAGAAGAAAAAATTAAAACGATGCCAGATTATTTTGAAAATTATGATACAATTGTGCATTTTATATCAGAAGAAGAATTAAGTAAAAATCACAATACAATGTCACATGGTGGATTTGTTATAAGAAGTGGAAAAACTGGTATAAATCAAGTTACAAAGCAGATAGTGGAATATTCTTTAAAATTGGACTCAAATCCAGAATTTACATCAAGTATATTGGTAGCTTATGCAAGAGCAGTATATAAATTGCATAAGATGGGAGAAATTGGTGCAAGAACAGTTTTGGATATACCACCAGCAATGCTAACTAATAGGACTCAAAAAGAACTATTAAAAACTATAATATAATTATTAATAATCTTTTTTATGAAAGAAGGTTCAAAGTTATGAAAGCAGTAATACAAAGAGTGAGTAATGCTGAAGTAAAAGTAAATGGAAAGATAACTGGGAAAATTGGAAAAGGATTACTAATTTTATTAGGTATTGGACCAGAAGATACTAAAGAAAATGTGGAAGAGCTCACAAATAAAATATGTAATTTAAGAATATTTACAGATGCGGAAGATAAAATGAATTTGTCTGTAAAAGATATAGATGGAGAAATACTAGTTGTATCACAATTTACTTTATATGCAGATTGTAGAAAAGGTAATAGACCAAGTTTTATAAATGCCGCTTCTCCAGAAAAAGCAAATGAACTATATGAGTATTTTAAAAATAAGTGCAAAGAACAAGTTAAATATGTTGGAAGCGGAATATTTGGAGCAGATATGAAGGTGTCTCTATTAAATGATGGACCTGTAACAATAATATTAGAAAAATAACTATTTAGTATTGTATTTTAAAATTTATTATAGTATAATACACAATAGTTATATAAATGCTTTCGTAGCTCAGTCGGTAGAGCACTTCCTTGGTAAGGAAGAGGTCACGGGTTCGATTCCCGTCGTAAGCTCCAAGTTTTTTAAAAAAATGTATAAAAAGTATTGAATTTTATAAAAATATATTGTATAATTTTATTCATGGTGATAACAATGACGTGGATACACCTGTTCCCATACCGAACACAGAAGTTAAGCACGTTTATGCTGAAAATACTTGCGAGTTACCTTGCTGGGAAGATAAGTAGTCGCCAAACTATATTCCCCAATAGCTCAGTCGGTAGAGCGCTCGGCTGTTAACCGATAGGTCGTAGGTTCAAGTCCTACTTGGGGAGCCAATTATATTGATATGCGGATGTGGCGGAATTGGCAGACGCGCTGGTCTTAGGAACCAGTACTTCGGTGTGGGGGTTCAAGTCCCTTCATCCGCACCAAAAGATTATATCGTCGCACCAGACGAAAAAACGATTAAATCGACTATAAAAGGCCGATTTTTTTTGTGCGGAAAAATCATCCGAAAGCAAGGATAGTATTTACGATAAAAATGAAAATTAGACAAAAATTGAAAAAATTGTATTCTTTTGCCAACTAAAATATTCTAAATTGTCAATATAAAAATTTTTCATGTTCATATTTTTTAGCTCTTCCACATATTATTAAAAGAGTGGAGGAGAATATGAGAACTATTAATAAAAGATACACAAGAAAATATACGAATATTATTGCTTCGCACATTCAAAACAATCTAAGAGAATATACAATAGCAAGTATAATATTCGTAATTGGAATATTGCTAGGAATAGTGTTTTTTAATAACTTAAATAGTGTACAAACTTCTGAAATTAATACATATTTAAGCAATTCTATTATTTCATTGAAGGAAAATGGTCATAATAACGAATTATCAATTTTAAAAGATTCTGTGCAAAAAAAATTCTTACTAGTAATACTATTATGGCTAATGGGTTCAACAGTAATTGGACTACTCCTAGTATATTTAATAGTATGTTTCAAAGGATTTTGTTTTGGATTCACGATTTCTTCAATTCTTTATGCACTGGGTACTGGGAAAGGAATAATCTTGTTTTTATCTACAATGTTGCTAAAAAACATTATTGATATTCCTTGTACAGTTGCATTAGCAGTAAGTGGAATGAATTTATACAAATCAATAATGCAAGATAGAAGAAAAGAAAATATAAAATTAGAAGTTGTACGCCATACATTATTTTCGATATTGATGTTACTTTTTCTTATAATCTCTTCCTTTATAGAAGCATATATTTCGCATAATATTTTGCAATGTTGCTTAAAATATCTATAAACAAGTTCTAAAATTCAAAAAGTTGAATATATATAATTAATATAAAATAGAGAGAGGAGGCATTTATATGACTATAGAAGAAAGAAAACAGATGACAAGCAATACTATTCAAAACGTTATTTTAGAAAATAGAGAAAAATTAACAATTTCTGGTGTTCTAGATGTTCTCAGCTTTGATGACCAAATTGTAATAGTAGAGACAGAATTAGGGCTTTTAACTGTAAAAGGAGAGAATTTAAGAATTAATAAATTAAGTCTTGACACAACAGAAATTATCGTAGAAGGCACAATATTTAATCTGTCTTATTCTGAGAAAAATTTAGACAAGAAGTCTGGAGGATCTTTGATTGGTAAAATATTTAAATAAAATGGAGGACCATGCATGCAAAGCCAAGTATATGCTTTTTTAATGTTTATTATAAATGGATTTTTAATAGGAATTCTATTTGATACTTTTAGAATTTTTAGAAAAGCATTTAAAACCTCTGATTTTATTACATACATTGAAGACATACTCTTTTGGATTTCTAGCGCTCTTTTATTGTTATATTCCATTTTCAAGTTTAATAATGGAGAACTTAGATGGTTTATTTTTGTAGGAGTAAGCGTTGGAATAGCTATATATTTATTAGTTTTTAGCAAAATCTTTATTAATATTACAGTTTATATAATTAATGTAGTAAAAAAGATACTAAAATTTTTGATTATTGTTCCTATAAAATTTATAGCAAAATTATTATATAGATTTACTTACAGGCCAATTGTTCATTTAATAAAGTGTATAAAACATATAATGTCAGTTTTTAAAAATAAAATTAAAAAGATGTTTTTTAATAATGGAAATTATAAAAATAAGAAGGATTTTGTGTAAATTTGTAGAATAATTATATAGGTAGTATTACACTATATCTATTTGTGTTGAAATTTAGGAGATACTAATGAAAATAAATAAAATTCATAAAAAATTATTTATAATAGTAATAATGGCATATTTAATATACATATTTGCCAGTCAACAAAAAACAATTAATTCTTATAAAGCTGCACAAAAGTATTATTCAGAGCAAATTGCTAAAGAAACATTACATAAAGAAACTTTATGTAATAAAAAAAACAATATTAATTCAGAAGAATATATTGAAGAAGTCGCAAGAGAAAAATTAGATATGTATTTACCAAATGAAAGAGTTTATATAGATATTAGTAAATAAAGGTAGGAATGTTTAACTACCTTTATATTGTATTGTGAAATTAGTTCTAAAAAATTTATTTCTAATAATTTCCAAAATAAGTATTCATAAAAAATAAAGGAGGAAATAAAAATGGAATTACAAGAATTATCACTTGCAGAATTGCGTGAAAGAGCAAAAAATGAAGGGCTAAAGAATACCTCAAAGTTTAAAAAAGAGGACCTTATTTCTATTTTAAGAGAAAAAATGTCTGAAAAAAATGTACAAGCTGATACAGATGAAAAAAGTGACTTTAAAGAAATTATAACTGAAGAAGGATATAAACTTACTAGTGAAGGAGATGAAGTTGTAGAAGGAATTTTAGAGGTTTTACCTGATGGCTACGGATTTCTTAGAGGAGAGAACTATTTGCCTACTCCTAAAGATGTATACGTTTCTCCAATTCAAATTAAGAGATTTAGATTAGATACAGGGGACAAAGTTAGAGGTATAAAAAGAACTCCAAAAGAAGGGGAAAAATTTCCAGCATTAATATTTGTAGGTGCAGTAAATGGAGAGCATCCTGAAAAAGCTATGAAAAGACGTTCTTTTGATGATTTAATACCTATTTACCCTAAAGATAGAATTAGATTAGAAACTGTGCAGAACGAATATACAATGAGAATAATGGATTTATTGTGTCCAATAGGTAAAGGTCAAAGAGGTATGATTGTTGCACCTCCAAAGGCTGGTAAAACGACTATTCTAAAGAAAATTGCAAATAGTATAACTACAAATAACCCAGAAGCAGAATTAATAGTATTACTTATTGATGAGCGACCTGAAGAAGTTACTGATATGAAACGTTCCATAAAAGGGGATGTTATCTATTCTACCTTTGATGAATTACCAGAGCATCATGTAAAAGTTGCAGAAATGGTGTTAGAAAGAGGGAAGAGGTTAGTAGAGCAACACAAAGATGTAGTAATACTTTTAGATAGTATTACAAGACTTGCAAGAGCATATAACCTTGTTGTTCCAGCTTCAGGAAGAACATTGTCTGGTGGCTTGGATCCTGCTGCATTACATAAGCCAAAAAGATTTTTTGGTGCAGCAAGAAATACTGAAGATGCAGGAAGTTTGACTATCTTAGCAACCGCACTTGTAGAAACAGGAAGTAGAATGGATGATGTTATATTTGAAGAGTTTAAAGGAACAGGTAATATGGAGGTTCACCTAGATAGAGCTTTATCAGAAAAACGTATATTCCCTGCAATTGATATAAACAAATCTGGAACAAGAAAAGAAGAACTGTTGCTTTCAAAAGAAGAACTAGAAACAATATTTGCTTTAAGAAAAACAATGTCAAATATGAATACACAAGAAATGACTGAACAAATTATGGAACAAATTGTAACAACAAAATCAAATGCAGAATTTTTAGAAAGAGTAAATATATTTTTAAAAAATAATAAATAGATTAGCGAAATTATACTTGTAAGTGAGTAGGGAGAGGAGAAAACAATACAAAACTTCTCTACTTGTTTACAATGCAACATTGCACAAAATCAAAGTTTTGTGCAAAAAGGAATAGGAGTCAAAAAGAAAGTACCCATTTCAAGTACCTCCTCTCAAAATCAGCTATTCCTTGCTATTAGCTTATTTCAGCTATATTTTATAGACAATAAACTACATTACTTTTATATAAAAACTCCTTAAAATCGATTCTGGAGCTTCAATATTTTGTGTTATGCCTGGTTGGATTTTTTTTCATTATTGTAACTACATTTTTAAAAAAATTTTATATAACTTTAGATTATTTTATCAAAATTTCCTAAATCCTTAATTTTAAGTATTTTGCTTAATTTTTTATCGATTCTCGTGCGTCGTTTTTTTAGCCATTTTTCAGCATTTTTAAAAAGTGCCTAAAATTAAGCATTTCTATAAGAATTACATTATAATTATTATATTTTATAAATTGAACATTAAAATTCAAACATATAACTTGTTAGATAAAATATTAAAATGCCTTAAAATTGATTTTGGTGCGTCTATAATATGAAATTATATATTTGTTTTTCTTAATTTTAATGCTTCTAACATATAATTATCACCACCTTTTAAAATACAAATTACTATTTTATCTCTAATTCATATGTATAAAAAATCAAAAAAATTATACATGTTTTCAAAATATGTATAATTTTTTATGAATTTTGACAACTTACTATTTATCGTTTAATAATTTATTTTTACAATCCATTCTCCATTTTTCTTTGAGTTTATTCTTTCTATCAATCCTTTTTCTTGCATTTCTCCCATATATTTTTTAACAGTTCTTAATGATTTGTTAATTTTATTGGCGATTTCTTCTTGAGTTATAGAAGGTTTTGCCTTAAGTATATTAATAATTGCCTGTTCTTCCAAAGTACAATTATTTACTTTTAAATCATCCTTATTTTCATCTTGAATATAGTCGATATGTGTATATCTGTTTTTTAATTTATTATTACTACCTGTAAGTAAATTATAAAAAAATTTTTCTAAATATGATATATCTTCAAAAATGTTTTTTTCAAAGTTTTTGTAATTAGCTCTTACTAATGAATTTCTAAAATACCATGAATTATCTGCAAAAACTTCATCATTGATATTAAACCCAAATGTTCTTAAATATTTTATTATAAACACTGCTGTAGTTCTTGTGTTGCCTTCACAAAATGGATGTACTTGCCATATGTTTGAAGTAAATCTACATAAATGTTTTATTGACTCTTCTAACCCTAGATCTTTATATGAAAAATTTCTTTCTTGTTCAAAATCATACTCAATAGTATCTTTTATTGTTTCATATGATGAATATATTACTGTATCTCCATTTAATACCCATTCTTTTTTTGTAAAATTATAATCTCTATATTTTCCTGCTGTCCTTAATATTCCTGTAAATAATCGTTTATGAATATTTAACAATTCTGTTATAGAAAAGTTAAATGCTTTTTCACTTAATATTTCTGTTATTCTAGTAGCTACCTTATCTGCTTCTTCACTTTCTTGTTCAAAATCTTTTCTGCTATTTTGTACTTCATAATACTCATTTATTCTTTTTTTTACTTCTTCTATATTAATTTTTCCTTCAATATGTTCTTTTGCTGTTTTTATTAGATATTTTGATGGTTTTAATCCATCTACATCTTGAAGTCCTATTGCTGTTTCCCACACTTTTGTTTTTTCTACTTGAGTTGGCTCGCCTTGTTTAATATATTCAGATAATTCTAAATTCCAATCTTTTTTCTTATCCATAACCAAACCTCCTACAAATATAATTATACCATAATTTCAATATAATATCAAATTTAAAGTGCAAGTTTTGCACTTTATTTTTAAAAACATTGCACTTTAAAATATTTGTTCTAATTTATTATATAATATTCCCGTATATACTTCATATCCTCTTCTTAGTAATTCAATTGCAACCATATTCTCATATCTTAATGACGTTCTATTAGATATTAATAAATTGAAATATCCTTAACTTCTTGTTCTACTCCTGTTAAATCTAGTTTTCCATTCATTCCATTAAATACGATAGGAAATGTTTCTTCAAAACCATTACATTCAAATTTTATACACAATTCTGGTGTAGTTGTTTCTGCTAAATAGTTATCTAAGATAATAAATGGAGTTGTATAATTTTTAATTAAAGTGTTATCTAATTCTAATTCTCCTTGTTCATTTATAAAACAACTATATAAAGTTATTTTCACATCTTCTGATTTTGGAATTATTACAAAGCGATTTCCTATTTCCTTTTCTCTACTATCAGCTGATCTATAATCTAATACTTCTAAATTATTATATGTATAATTATTGTGAAAATTATTATGTATGAATTCATCAATATTACTATCTAATACATAACCTATTGCTAAACATTGATTATCATTGAAATTTATAGTTGTTCCATTTGTTGTATTAACTTCTACAGCTTTACCCTCAAGAAAATCTACTACATCTCCAGAAATAGTATCTAATGCATAACCTGTTTCATCATCAAATCTATAATGAGCAACTTCTTCATCATTCTCATCATAGACAATTGCTATAAATTCACTGCTTTCGTAATAGCAATAAATATCTTCTGGATCACAATTGTGATATTGACTTATTTTTTCTTGCCACCCTCTTACAGTCATACATTTAAATTCTACTGAATCTTCATATATCATTCCGTCTTTATCTGGAACAAACATAAAACATTTAACATAAATTATTGCACATATTACACATATCGCTATTCCTATTAAAATACCAATTATCACTTTTTTCATTTTAGCCCTCATTTTCTTTTAATCTTTATTGTATAAAAAGGAATAAAGAATCATTGCTAAAAGTGTCTTTATTCCTTTTTATATATTATTCAACTGAAAATGTTAAAGTATTTAATATATTTTGAACAACTTCTGAATCAAATGCTGCTTTTACTTCTTCTTGATTTGATGACATAATGTCTTTTGAATAAACACATAATGATGCATATACAGTATCTGATACAGGCAATACAACTTTATATGTATCATATCCAGCATAATAATAAGAGAATCCATTAATTCCATTATATGTCACTTCTTTATATTCTTCATCATCTTTATGTTCTTCTTTTAAATTATTTATATTTTCGCCACTCCAAAATTTATCAAATTGAATTGTAATGTTAAAAGTATCTCCTTTTAATATTGCATCATTACGAGATGTTCTAAAATCCTCTTCGTTAGTTGACAAAGTATAATTAGCTCCTTCTTCAAAACTTAAATTTATTGTTGCTTTTGTATCTTCATCATCCTTAAATGAAACTGTTTCAAGTTTTCCTTTTCCACATCCTGTTAAAGCAACTACGCTCATTGCTAAAATAGCAAAAATTAATATTATTGAAACTATTTTTTTCATATTTTCCTCCTTTCCAATTATATTATTTATATCAAATTTTTTTGAATTTGAATAACTACTTACTGTGTGTCTATTTTCTCTTTCAATTCTGAAATTTAATAGTTTTTTTCTTCTACATATCTATCCTTTCTTAAGATATTACATATTTTAAATTTTGTTTCACTTTTTTTATAATTCTATTATATATTTTTTAAAAAGACATCGTCCCTGAGGTGCAAATTTTTGACTTTTTTTGCCCCAAAAGTGCAAATTTTGTTAATGCTCAGTAGTTCTAATTAAAATTGTATAAAATATTGTAGGGGCGCCCTTTGGGCGTCCCTACAATATTTTATGACCTACTAAACATTAACCAATTTTTTATATTGTCTTTTATTTTTCTCTATTTTGTGATAAACTAGATGTATCGTTGATAGGAGGTGTTTTTTTTGTATAATATTATTGTAATAGATGATCATCAAATGTTGAGAGATATGATTTCCGAAACATTAAGTGCCCAAGATGATTTAAATGTTGTTGCAACTTCTGGAAATGCTAAAGATTCTCTTGAGCTATGTAAAAAATTGAATCCAGATTTAGTATTAATGGATGTGTGTACTGAAAATAATTCAAATGGAATTGCATATTCTAAACTTTTAAAAAAACAGTTTCCTAATGTAAAAGTTATTATTATGACAGGTATTTTGGATTTGAATTTTATAAATGATGCAAAAGAGGCTGGAGTTGATAGTTTTATATACAAAAATATTAGTAAAGACTCGCTTATTATGACTATAAAAAATACTTTAGATGGATATTCTATGTATCCTAATGATAAAAATAATTTGTCAAAAGATAATATATTATCTAATTTAACAGATTCTGAATTAAAAGTTTTAACTTTATACTGCAAATTATTAGATAGAGATGAAGTAGCAAATAAACTTGGAATATCTGCAAGGACACTAAAATCTCATATTTCATCTATTTATGCAAAAACAGGTTATGACAATTTAGCTAAACTTTCTGTTTATTGCGTATCTAATGGTTTAATTGTTCCTAACCTTGAATCACCTGAAGAATAAAATAACTGCTATTTCTAGCAGTTATTATTTTTTCTTATTAAATATCTTTTCTAAAAAATCACGAATACTGTTAATCTTGTTTCTTCTTATTGTGTAATCAGCATAAGTTCCTTCTTCTATCATCCTTTCACGATTTTTCGTTAACATATCATCTCTTTTGTCATTTATAATCCTATTAGCAGTATCTTTTAAAGTGTCTTTAGCTATTTCTGCTCTGTTTTCATATAAGATATCCTTAGCAATTTTTACAGACTGTTTTTTTTCTTCTTTTGTCATTTTTTTTGCTTTTGGTGTGCATTTTGATACTAGCGTATTAAATCGGTTTAACAATTCTGATGTAGAAAATTGCTGTTCAAATTCTGAAGCACTACTACATTTCTCACCTAAAGCCTGTGTATCTTTAATAAACATATCCATTTCTGATTTTAAATCATCTGGAACAGAAAAATAATCTTCAAAAAAGTTAATTTTTGCATCTACACAATTTTTTACTTCATCTAACATAAGCATACTCCTTTCATTATTACATTATACCATTATATTATTTCTTTTTGCATTGTCCTTAAAGTGCAAATTTTTACTTTTTCTTGCCCCAAAAGTGCAAATTTAAATATTGTTGTAATACAGAAAGATTTTGCCCTAGTAAATCGTGATATTTATTTTTTATTTTAAGTAGGTTTTTCTCTTTTTCTAGTTTTTCTATATTTTCTATACTTGTTACTAGTTCTGTATTATTAAGTTTTATTTTTTCATTTTGTTCATCTAATTCTTTTTTTAAGCAATATTCTTCTGTTATATCAAATGCTATTACTTCATTTTGGTTAATAATAAATAGGTAATATTTTTACTACTTTGTCAACAGTCTGAAATATAATTATTTAATATCTTTTTTATCTAGATTTTGGTCCTTCGCCAATAGTTGTATCTACATTATATAAAAGTGGTTCATAAACTGTTCCTACAAACCAAATAGTTCCATCTTCTTTGTCTCTTATTAAAAACATATATGGTTTATCAAAAGTTAAATCGATTTCTTCTACAGGTACATCGTATAAATAGTCAAAAAAGCTTCCTGCTCCTGCTCCACCTATCCATGTTGCTGCTGCTGCTTTTATACCATCTTGTGTAAATTCTATATTTGCTTTGTGACCAGCGTCTGTTATATATGTATCCTTGTCATCACAAATTCCAGTTAAATTTGCTTTCCCTTCTTCAAAAATATTAGTTATTCCTAATTGTTGTAGGTCTTTTTTTAGGTTTAGTTCATATTCAAATTTAAATTTTGGAATATATCCTGTAATTTTTGTTACTACTCCAGATTTAAAATTTTCTACTTTTAAATCCTTTAGTTTATTTATTATATTATCTATTTCTGCTTTATCTATATTTTTAATATAGTTATCTAAATCCTCTGTTGTTGGCATTATACCAATATATTGTAATGTTGTTCCATTGTATTCCTTTAAATCCTTTGCAAATACTTTGATGTTATTATCTACATATATAGAAAAATCTGTGGTATAATCTACTCTCTTATAATTTGAGTTTATTGCTGGAATATATGTTTCTAAATATTTATTTGCTTCTTCTTCTATATTACTATCTGTTAAATCTTTATTACAATACTGCTTAAACTCTTCTTCACTTATACTTTTTGCCCATTTTTTAAATTCGTTTTTCACGGTTTCTCTTATATTTGCTTCACCTATTTCTTTAACTATATCATAGTTATTTATAGATGCTATAATTTCCATACCTGAAACCTTTTGAGAGTTTTCACCAAATTTATGTTCCGTAGGGTTTTCTGGTCCTACCCAGTAAAATTTTTCGTGTTCATAGAAACATTCTACCGGGCGTCCGGGTTTTTATAAATTTATCTTCCCAGTCCATATCTATTGCTAGTGCATTTATCAACATAAAGACCGTATTCTTGTCAACTTCTTCAAATAAGTCCTTAATTAAATTTAATGTTTTATTGCTTACCCAAGAGTTAAGATTTTCTGGGCTTGAGAAAGAATCAACTTTAACTTCAGCGTTATATTTGGTTTTTAATGTACTTATATAACTATTTTTAATTTTATTTTCATATGAATCCTTTGCAAATAATGCATTGGCAAAAGCCATATTGCTATTTGAGTTGTATTTTTTTAAGGTTTCATTTCCTAGTACATTAGAAATTTGTAACTTTGATTCACCTTCTGTGCCTTCTTCTAGCATTTTTAATGCATATTTTATTGATAGTGGACTATAAATCTTGTTTGCTTTTTGATTCTCCATCTTTAAAAACTTAATATCAAAATTTGAAGTATCTCCTTTTATGGTTTCTTTGTTCTCACTCTCATTTTTAGGTGGATTTGCTAATATGTCAGTATTTGTTGTTTTGTTGTTACATCCTGTTAATAAGATAGTCATTAGCAATACCAATGCTGTAATTAAAATTTTTTCAAAAAATTTCTTCATTCTAAATTCCTCCAATTATTTTTATAAATTTAAACTATAGTTAAATTTTATATTATATGTATTTTTTTGTCAATAAAAAGCAAAAAATTTTAAATAATTTTAAAAAAGTATTTTAAAATTATAAATTATATTATATAAATATATATGAGGTGTTATTTATGATTGATCGTAAAGAAAATCCTGAATTTCTTAATTCTTTTTTAGATTATACAATTACTATACTTAATAAATCTCCCAATACTATTAAAGAATATAATTATGATATATCAAACTTTTTAAAATATATAAAAAAAGAATTTAAATTATCTGAAGAAAAAAATATAAAGAATATTAAAATAGATGATATGGATATTTCTGTACTTAAAAAAATTACTCTTCAAGATATTCATGGATATATTTCATATATGGCAAGAGAGTTTAAGAGTACTCCTGCTACACGTGCAAGAAAAATATCTTCTCTTAGAGTGTTTTTTAAGTATCTTACTAGTAAAGCAAAATTACTTGAAGTAAATCCTGCACAAGATTTAGAAACGCCCAAACTTGGTCGTAGAATGCCAAAATATTTGTCTCTCGAAGAAAGCAAAAAGCTTCTAGAGGTAACTCAAAGCCAAGACAATAGAAACAATATAAGAGATTATGCAATTATAACTTTATTTTTGAATTGTGGTATGCGTTTATCTGAATTAGTTAATATTAATATAAGTGATATAGATTTATCAGAAAGTAAGATGACAGTTATAGGTAAAGGTAATAAGGAACGTACTATTTACTTAAATAAAGCATGTATGAATTCTATTAATGATTATTTATCTATTAGACCCCATGATAAGGTTAAATTTGATTCTCGTGATGCACTATTTTTAAGTGAGCGTAAAGAAAGGATTAGTAATAGAACTGTACAGGATATTGTAAAAAAAGAGCTAAAAAAAGCTGAATTAGATATAAAAAAGTATTCTGTTCATAAATTAAGACATACTGCTGCTACACTCATGTATCAATATGGTAATGTTGATATCAGAGCTTTGCAAGAGCTTCTTGGACATGAAAGTATTTCTACTACTGAAATATATACGCATGTAAATAATGAAATAGTAAGAAATGCTGTTGAGAATAACCCTCTTGCAACGGAAAATAGGAAAATTTAAGAGACAGTGAGATATATCTCTCTGTCTCTTGCCAACTCAATCACCATCACCAAACGAAAGTCCCTTTACGGAGACCCATCCATATTGGGTCTCCACCCAATACGGATGGGGGCCGTCCATATACTCATACCTCCTTCCGGTAAGATACACTGTATCTCCAAAATACAGTTCATCTATGATTTCCGAGTTTAACCCCGGGCTTGCACGGACGTTTAACCGCTCATAAGAGACGGTTGCACTTTTCCCTACAGATTCGGGGTTATACTTTTCCCCGAATTGGGAAAAAAGGAGGATTGTGCTTCCGATGACAGCTACAACTGTCAAACAAAAGCTGAAAAATTTCCTTTTGTTTGTTATTCTGTACTTTTTCATATAGTTTCTTTCTCCAACTTAGCGTTAGGTAGTTGGCACCTTGCGGGTCAGACCTATTATACTCTGCCCTAGTAACTATTTACTTACTTATATTATACTATTATTTATGTCAAAATGCAAATTTAAAGGAAATAATCTCTTTTATTAAAAGAAGGTTATTTCCTTTTGCAGTAGCCTTAGATTATTGGAATCATTAATTCTTGGTCAATATGCAAATTGCTTGATTCTAAATTGTTTGTATTTTTAATATCAAAAACTATATATCTAATATCTTTGTTTTTATAATAATCATTGCTTGTTTGTAAATCACTTGCAATACTCCATAAAGTATCACCTTTTGAAACTCTTATAGTTGTATATTCAGTTTCTTTATGTGAAAAAGTGCTTTTTGCACATATAGTGGATAATGCAAAAACCATCAATAGAATACAACATATACTTTTTATAAATTTCTCAAAATTAACTATTTTCATACATTTACCTCCTGCGAACAATATTTCGCTCGCTAAGTATATTATAAACGCTTGTTCGTAATTTGTCAATAGTTTTTTTGAAAAAATTTAGTTTTTTTAGAAAATGTTGTTATACACGGAAAAATCCTGGTATACAATAAAAAAGACAACGCTTGGTTGTCTCTACATAAAATTCTATGCTCTTGGATGAGCTTTTTTATATATATTTTTTAAACTATCATCTTGAAATTGCATATATACTTGTGTTGAAGATATGTCTGAATGTCCTAGCATACTTTGAATTGATTTTAAATCTGCACCATTTTGCAATAAATGAGTTGCAAAAGAATGTCTTAATACATGTGGTGTTATTTCTTTTGATATATGGGCTTGTTCTTTATAGTATTTTATTATTTTCCAAAAGCCTTGTCTGGTTAGCCTTTTTCCATTTACATTTACAAATAATGCTTGTTCATTATCATCTTTTATCATATTAAGTCTAGCTGTTTCCATATATTCTTGTAAAGCATGTAGTGACATTTTGCCTAAAGGGATTATTCTTTGCTTATTTTCTGTCTTACAGGTTACTGAAGAATTTGTTAAGTCTATATCGCTAATATTTAAAGATATAATTTCAGTAACTCTCATACCTGTTGCATATGCAATTTCTAACATTGCTTTGTCCCTGATGCTTTTTAGATCTTCTCCTTTAGGTTGGTCTAATAGTAATGATACCTCTTGAGAAGATAAAACACTAGGTGCTTTTTTTTCTATTTTAGGAGATTGAATACCTTTTGTAGGATCTTCTTTAACTATTTTGCTTTTTGCTAAGTATTGATAGAACAGCCTAATTGACGCTAGGTGTCTTGAAATTGTAGAAGATTTTTTGTTTATTTTATGTAGATACTCTAAATAGTTTATTATATCTTCATTTTTTACGTTAACATAGTTAATATTATTTTCTATTATATATTCTTTATATTGTAAAATATCTCTTTGATATGATTCTAATGTGTTCTTTGATAGCTTTTTATCTACTTTTATAAATTCTAAAAATTTTTTTATATCTTTATCCATTTTTTGATCCCCTTCGTAAACATAATTTCATGGTATAGTTATATCAAATAAACATAAAAATGTAAATAGATTTTTAAAATATTCTTAAAAATTTTTTTCTCCTTTTAAATACCATTTATGCTCTGAGGCTATTTTTACTTCTATCACTTGTCCTACAAGGCTTTTAGAGCCTTCAAAATTTACTATTTTGTTTGTAGTTGTTCTTCCTGTTAGCATTTTATCATTATTCTTGCTTGTGCCTTCTACTAATATTTTTTGAATTGTTCCGATATATTTTTTATTATTTAATTCAACTTGCTTTTCAAATAATTCTTTTAATCTATCAAATCTCTTGTGCTTAATTTCCTCTGGTATCTGACTTTCCATTTTATCTGCTGGGGTTCCCTTTCTTCTTGAATATATGAACATAAATATTTGCTCAAAATTAACTTTTTTAACAACATCTAGAGTGTCTTGAAAATCCTTCTCGGTTTCTTCTGGGAAGCCTACTATTATGTCTGTTGAAAATACTGCTTCTGGTATTTCTGTTTTTATTTTGCTAACTAATTCTAAATATTGTTCTTTGGTATATTTCCTATTCATTTTTCTTAATACTTCTGTACTTCCAGACTGTAAAGGTAAATGAATCAGTCTTGATACCTTTTTACATTCTTTTATTGCTTGTATTACATCTTCTGTAAAATCTTTTGGATGTGGAGATATAAATTTAATAACCTCGATTCCTTGAATTTTATTTACTGCTCGTAATAAGTCTGCAAATGAAGTTATGTTGTCACTTCTATTTTCTTTTTTCTCTGTTCTCATATATGAATTTACATTTTGACCAAGCAATGTTACTTCTTTATACCCTTCTTTTGATAATTGTTCTATTTCAGCTATTATGTCTTCTGGATTTCTGCTTCTTTCTCTTCCTCTTACGTATGGAACAATGCAGTATGAGCAGAAATTATTACAGCCATACATGATTGTAACAGAAGCAGATTTATTACTATTTCTTTTTATTGGTAATCCTTCATATATTTCTCCATCTATATCTAAAATATCTTTTATTTTATTCTTTTCAGATATAACTTTATATAAATCTTCTGGAAACTTATGTAAAGTATGTGTTCCAAATATGATGTCGATATATGGATAGCTTTCTTTCAATTTGTCCTGCATATGTTTTTCCTGCATCATACATCCGCATACTGCAATTATACTATTATTTTTTTGCTTTATCTTTTTAAGTTCACCAACTTTACCAAATAGTTTTTCTTCTGCATTTTCTCTAACACAGCAAGTGTTTAGAATATAAATATCTGATACAGTTCCATTTTTTGCAGGTTTATAGCCCATTTCTTCTAGCATTCCTGCAAGCTTTTCAGAATCATTTTCATTTAATTGGCATCCCATTGTTAGTATATTATAATATTTTTTTTCATTTTTCATCATTTCTTTTACTTTTCTAATATATTGTATTTGTTCTTCTATTACTTCTTTATTCAATTTCTTATCCTCCTAAAGTAAAACACTATTAGTTATTATAACATATTTATATCTAGTTTTACAATAAAAAGAATTACAGAGTTTTTAAAATTTCAATTATGCTTTTATATTTCAAAAAAAATAATTGTTTGTCTGTATAAATAATAGAATTTTGTAAATCTTTTATTAGCATATATGTTTTGTTTACTTTGAATTCTTTGTTTTTGATATATTCAGCATCATTAAAAAGAGTTAAAAATGAAGTTTCAGCTTCTAAAAGCTTTGCTAAACTTGTATTCCAATCTCCTTGTGTAACTAATGAATATGCAACCAGCACATTGTATTTTGTGTTTTCTAAGTTATATCTATATTTTTCCGGAGAGGCTGTATTTAAAAATTGTGGTATATATGAATATAAACTGGTTAAATTATTTAATGATGATATTTTATCTTCATTTTTTATACTTAGTATTGCTTTATCTAAAAAATCTCCAAATGAGTTTATAGTATCATTGGGAATATTTGCTTTATACAATTCTAACATTAATACACTCCAAGAAGAATTCATTAATTCAATTTCGCTTTTAATAAAATCCCAATCTATATTTTCAGTATCATTCTTTAGTGTACTATTTCTTTCCATATTTGTTATTGCTATTTGTTTTTCACCATTTGATTGACTATTATCTTCACTTTGAGTTTGATCTCCCCCTTCTTTCTGATTTTGTTGAGATAGGCTTGAAGTAGATTTACCTTCTGAACTACTAGTTCCACTTGTTTCTTGGGGCTTTTTTATTTCTTCAGATATAATTGTATAATTATCTAAAGATATGTTATTTAACTTATTAAGCAAGTCAATAATTTCTGAACTAAAATACTCCACTTCCGCAGTAACTTTTTCTGTGTTCAGGTTTTTTTTTGAATTGTTGCTACATCCGAACTAGAAAGAATAAAGAAATTAAAATTATTAAAACTTTTTTCAATATATATCACCTTATATTATTATCTCAAAAAATTACCTTTTTATTCTATGCATAAGTTAATATGCTTTACAAATAATATTTAGATGAAAGGATTTTTATTATGGGAATTACTATTAAATTATATAGCACAAAGGCAAGAGAAATAAGTAAGTTTTTAAACCGTTTTTTTGAAAAGAACATACAATTGAGCAATGATTTAATATGGGAGCACTATTTCGAAAATCCTATTGAAAGTGTTGATTTAATTGGGGTTTTTATTGATAATAATGAGTCTTATAATATTAATATGTGGATTAGTTTAGATGAAGGTTTTTTTATAAATGTAACAGATTTTAATGCAGATAAAATAATAAGGTACCTTTTTGAAAGGTACCCAAATTAAATATTACTTATTCTTTTTTATTTTCGTTGTCGTCTTTTATTTCTTCTTTTAAATCTTCTTTTACAGATTCTGCTTCTTTTTCTTTTCCTGGAGCCACTTCTCCATTTTCTAGTTTTTCTAATGCTTCTTCCTTAGCTGTTTCTTCCTGTGTTTGTTTTTCTCCACATTTTGGACAGAATGCTGCTCCTTTTTCTATTTCTGCACCACATTTACTACATAATCTTTTTTGATTTAGTTTCAATATTTCTAATCTTGCTTCCTCTATTTCTTGAGATAATTCATCTATTTTTGAGCATTCTTCTTCTAGGTCTACCTTTATATCTATGTTTTCTTCTCTTATGTGCTTTTCATATACTTTTTTTCCTATTTCTTCATATATGTCTGTAATTTTCCCTTTATTTTCGTTAATTTTTATTTTTAATTTTGTTTCTTTTGCTATTTTGCCTGTTGTTTCACTTGTTTTTCTACCTAAATCACTAAAAAATCCCATATTAATTCCTTCTTTCTAAAATTTATATTATTATTATATTCTATCCAAAGTAATTTGTAAATATTCTAATCTTCAAATTTTGGATTTCTTGTCATTAAATCTGATATAGCCTTTTGTGCTTCTAATTTTTCAAATAATACTTTATATACTGCATTTACAATTGGCATTTCAACATCATATTTTTGAGAAAGTTTATATGCAGTTCTTATGTTATCAATACTTTCAATTGTCATGCCTATTTCTTGTTTTGCCTCTTCTATCGTTTTTCCTTGACCTATTAATATTCCTGCACGCCTATTTCTACTATGGTTGCTCATGCAGGTTACTATTAAATCTCCAAGCCCAGTTAAGCCATATATTGTTTTTGGCTCTCCTCCCATTTTTATACTTAGTTTTGCCATTTCTGAAAGTCCTCTTGTAAGTAATGCTGCAAATGTATTGTCTCCTAATTGTTGTCCTGTAATTATACCTGCACAAAAAGCTATTATGTTTTTTAATGCCCCTCCAAGTTCTGCTCCTTTTAAATCATATGATGTATAGATTCTAAGAGCTTCATTCATAAATGTGGTTTGAACATCTTTCAATAGTTGGTCATCTTTGGAAGCAATAACTAGTGCTGTTGGTATTTCAAGTGATACCTCTTCAGCATGGCTAGGCCCAGAGAGTCCTCCTATTGCACAATTTGGTAATTCTTCTTCAACAACTTCATTTAAAGTATATAATGTTGATTCTTCAAAACCTTTTGAGCATATTATTATTTGCTGATTTGTAACATATTGTTTGAACTTTTGAATGGTTTCTCTTACAAATTTTGAAGGTGTTACAATAAGTAACATCTCTGTTCCTTCAATTGCTGTTTTGAAATCTGTTGTGCAAATTATATTATCTGGTATTGTTGCTAAAGGTAAAAACTTACATTTTTTTTCGTGGTTTATTATGTCGGCTTCTTCTTTAGAATATGACCACATTTTTACATTGTTTCCTAAATGGGCTAAATGTATTCCAAGAGCTGTTCCCCAACTACCACTTCCTATTATTGATATATTCTTCATTTCTCCTCCTTTTATTTTTTAAAAGACAGTTTATTTTCTGTACCATTTTTTAATCTAACAATATTTGTTCTATGGTTGAATATTACTAATCCGGATATTAATATACTTATAATTTTTGCACCTAGGTCATCTACCATAAATATTGTTAATATAGGAAATAATACTGCAGCTAAAATAGAGCCTAAAGACACCCATCTTGTTGCTACCATAATAGTTAATGCAAATACTAAGCAAATTAATCCTATTTGTGGGTTAACCATTAATAGTACACCTAAAGCAGTTGCAACACCTTTTCCTCCTTTAAATCCATAGTATATTGGTAAGGTATGACCTACTATTGCCATTAAACCTGCTAAGTATTTTAGAATTTCCAAATCTGTATTCTTCCAAATTTTTGATGCTAATATTGCTAACAGAACAGAAATAACTCCTTTTAATATATCACAAATTAATGTTAAAATTGCAGCCTTTTTTCCTACTGTTCTTAAAACATTTGTTGTTCCTGCATTTTTACTTCCTTTTTCTCTTACATCAAATCCTGCAATTTTTTTGCTGAAAATTATTGCAAAATTGACGCTCCCTATTAGATATGCTATTAATCCTACTAATATGTATACTGCTGACATAAGTATTCCCCCTTGTGTTTTTAATTTCGGGCGAGTATTGCTCGCTCTTACACTTTTAAACAGATTGATTTACACTATCTGTACTATTAATTTTTAATTATATTTCTTTTTCTCTTTTTTCTCTTGAAATTATTCTAATTGGTGTACCTTCTAAATCAAAGTTGCTTCTTATTTGATTTACCAAATATCTTTCATAAGAAAAGTGAAATAATTCTTTGTTATTTACAAATATTATAAATGTAGGTGGTTTGGTTTGAGCTTGTGTTGCATATAGAATTTTTAATCTCTTACCTTTATCTGATGGTGGTTGAACGGTTGCTATTGCTTCATTTATTACTTGGTTTAATGTTGCAGTTGATATTCTCATTGCATTATTATTAGCTACTTTTTTTATTAAATTAAATAATTTATCTACTCTTTGTCCTGTTTTTGCTGATATAAATATTATTGGTGCATAGCTCAAGTAACTTAATTTATTATATACCTCTTTTTTATATTTTTCTAGTGTTCCTGTTTCCTTGGCATATTCATCCCATTTGTTTACTACTAATATAATAGCTTTACCTGCTTCATGTGCTTCACCTGCTATTTTTGCATCTTGCTCAGTTACTCCTTCTGTTGCATCTATTAAAACTAAACATACATCTGCTCTTTCTACAGCTAATATTGATCGCATTACACTGTATTTCTCTATGTTTTCGTTTACTTTACTTTTTCTCCTTATTCCAGCGGTATCTATGAAATTATATTTTCCTGTGTCATTTTCAAAGTAAGAATCAATTGCGTCTCTTGTAGTACCTGCAACATTACTTACAATTACTCTGTTTTCTCCCAATATTTTATTTACCAATGAAGATTTTCCTACGTTTGGCTTTCCTATTATTGCCACATTTATAATTTCAGCGTTCTGTTCATTTTCTTCTTGTTCTGGAAAATGCTCATATATTGCATCCAAAACGTCACCTATTCCTAAAGCATTTGTTGAAGATACTGGATATGGGTCTCCTATTCCCAAATTATAGAATTCATATAGTTCTGGAACTGCTTCACCAAAGTTATCAGCTTTATTACAAACTAGTACTATTGGTTTTTTGGATTTTCTTAGCATTGTCGCAATTTCCTGGTCAGAAGCGGTAACACCTTGCTTTATGTCTGTTATGAAAATAATGACGTCTGCAAGATTTATTGCAATGTTAGCTTGTTCACGCATGCCTATGTGGATTTCGTCCTCTAATTCTGGTTCTATTCCCCCTGTATCGATTAGGGTAAAGCTTCTTCCTCTCCAATTACTATCAGCATATATTCTATCACGTGTAACTCCTGGTGTGTCTTCTACTATTGATAGTCTTTGTCCTACTATGTAATTAAAAAAAGTAGATTTTCCTACATTTGGTTTTCCAATGATTGCCACCATAGGTTTTGCCATTATGTATCACTTTCCTTTCTGCCTAAAATTGCATTGGCTGCCTTTTTTCCTGTCGCAATTGCTTTACATACAGAAGATTTTGTCTCAACTAAGTCTCCTCCTGCATATACATTTTGTATATTTGTCATGTAATTCTCATTCACACTGCATAAACCGTTTTTTGTGCTTGCTCCTATTTTATTTAGTAGTTGTTCATCTGCCATAGAGCCTATTGCAAAGACAATTGTGTTTACCTGCATTTTATAGTTGGAATTTTCCAAATCTATAACAGTATCATTTTCTATTTTTGTATTAATACATTCTATTTCTTTAATTTCACCATTTATAGCATTTGCTTTTATTACTTTTGTATTTGGTATTATTAAAACATTATCTTTTAAGGCTTCTTCAATTTCTGTTTTTCTTGCTGGCATATGTTCTATATTTCTTCTATATAGTATGTATGTTTTTGTTGCACCCATCCTTTGAGCCACTCTTGCTGAGTCAATTGCGACATTTCCTCCTCCTATTACAACTGTAATTCCTAAGTTTTTAATGTTTTTGTTGCAATTATAGTTTTTTAAAAATTGACTAGATGTGTAAATGTTTTTTGTGTCAGCATTTGATATTCTATATTTGATTTGTTGCTGTGCACCAAGCCCTAAGAAAATGCTTTCATATCCTTGTTTTTTTAGTCCTTCTATAGTTATATCTTTTCCAAATTCAACACCTGTTTCAAAATTTATTCCCATTTTTTTGATTCTGTTTATTAGGTCATTAATTGTGTTTTTTGGCAATCTAAAGTCTGGTATTCCATATCTTAATATACCCCCACATTCGTCTTCTTTCTCAAATACAGTTACCTTGCTTCCTGCTTTTCTTAAATAAATAGCACATGAAAGACCTGCTGGTCCTGACCCAATAACAGCAAATTTTTTATATGAATTTTTCTCAATATTCATACTATAATTTATATTGTTCTCTTTAGCCCAGTTGTTTACGAATTTTTCTAAATTGTTTATCTCAACAGGCTTACCTTTTATTCCTTTGATGCATTTACC
Source organism: Clostridiales bacterium (assembly GCA_004554705.1). Classification (GTDB taxonomy): domain Bacteria; phylum Bacillota; class Clostridia; order TANB77; family CAG-508; genus UMGS1781. The sequence continues at coordinate 26,096 of SFKS01000001.1, forward strand.
CATGCATTGTTTTTCTGTTGGGCATATATTACTGCAAATTTCACTCATAAAATTATTTTCTTGTAATATGTTGTATGCTTGAAGGAAATTCTCTTGCTTTATTTGAGCAATGAACTCTGGGATATTTGTTGCAATAGGGCAACCTTTTCTACACATTGGGTTTTTACAATTCAAGCATTCGTTTGCCTGTTTTAAAGCTGTTTCTATATTTTCCAATTAGATTAGTCCCTTCTTTATAGTTTTGAATACTTATATTATATATGTTTTTGCATTAAAAAATCAAGATGTTTTATAAAATATCTTGATTTTTGATTACTGTTTCTAGTTTATGTATAATTTATTTCTTTTTATATATTGTAGTTCTTGCATTTCCAAGAATTCTTCTACATTCTGATGTTGTTTTATCATTTCTCGTATTTGCGTAGAATTCATATTCTGGATCTGTTCTGGTGTGTAATAAAGCACATTATCTTTTTTAATTTGTTCTTCATCCTCAAATCTTTGAATCACGATGAATTTATATTGTGTGATAATTCGGTTGTAATCCTTCCATGTAGGCATTTTTTTGAAATTATCTGACCCCATAATAAAGTATATTTGTGCTAATTCATTATACTTATCATATATTTTTTTAAAGGTATCTGTTGCATATAGAATATTTGAATGTATGCTGGCAATATTCTCAACATCTAAGAACTTATTGTTATTGCATAATAGCTTTAGCATATTGTATCTATGATTTGCTGATACTAAATTTTGTTTATTGTAATAGTCTCCTACTGGAACAAATATTACTTTATCAACAAGTCCTGATTTTATTAGAGCGTTGGCTAAGTTTATATGTACTTTTGTTGGTGGGTTAAAACAACCTCCAAAGAAGCCTATTTTTTTTAATTCAATACTTTGTTTTAGAAGAATTTGGTCTCTGTTATTTTTTTTCATGATACAAAATCCTTTGCTTTTTGTTCTAGGTCTTCTAGAGTACCATCATTTTTTATAATATAGTCATAATTATATTTGTATACATTTCCATCTGATGTATTGCTTGTAATCAGCTCAACATTAGGATTTGTTATTAATAGTGTTTTTGCATTTAAGTATTTTTTTATTTTCTCTATTTCATCTATCTCTCTTATATGTATAAATAGGTATTTTGATTTACTATGAATAAACTCTTCATATTTTTCTTTTATGTAATTGAATGGAGCATCATTGTATTCTATGCTTAGTTTTTTTAAATCTACTAATAGTTTTCTGCTTTTATCATCCTTTTCTCCATTCCATCCCACCAAGATTTTTGCGGCTTCTTTTACTTTATCAACTGATGATATGTTTGTTACGTCTGTAAATTCTGAACAAAACTTTACAAAAGTATCTTTCCCAGAACCTCCAGTGCCATTAATTATTATTACTTGTTTATCCATTTTAAACCTTCCTTATCTTTTTTACTAAAGTAAAGTGGAACAAATGCTTGTCCCACTTTTTTGTTTTAAATCTTTTTCCAAAACCAGTCTAAACTATTGTCAATACTTTTCTTCTTATAGAATTTGCTTGCTATATCATCTACCCAAAGATATGCAAAGAATGATATAAATATCATTATGCAGTCAATTGCTATACAGTTTATAAGCATTTTGTAATATGTTTCATAAAATTGTTCTGTTAATCTTGCTAGTTGTATGCTGTGTATTGATACCAGGATTAAATATGCGAATAGCGCAAATGCTGGAATATACGTCTTTTTTACTTCTTTTCCTAAAAATATTAGTAATACTGTTGCAATTGTAAGTAGTAGTAATGTAATCGGTTCAGATATATTAAAAACGAACATAACTCTCCCCCCTTTTCTTTTGTGGAATAAACTTAATTAATTTAATTTAATTTTAATTAAATCTGCTAGTTTAGTAGCCTTTTCTTCAATGTCTTGCTGTTCTTTCCCTTCTATCATTACTCTAATCAATGGTTCTGTACCTGAAGGTCTTATTATAACTCTGCCATTATCCTTTAGTTCATTTTCTATGTTTTTTACAGTTGCTTGTATCTCTGCATCTTCTGTACAAAGAGCTTTTTTGTCATTTCTAACTTTTACGTTTTTTAATACCTGAGGATATTTATTAATTATTTTGCATAGTTCTGAGGGTTTTGAGTTTTCTTCTAATAGTATTTGGATTAACATTAGAGAAGTTAAAATTCCATCTCCTGTAGGATTATAGTCTAATAATATGATATGTCCTGATTGTTCTCCTCCTAGATTGTAGTCATTTTTTAGCATTTCTTCTAAAACATATCTATCTCCAACCTTTGTTTGCTTTAAGGTTAAATTGTTTTCTTTGGCAAATTTGTTTAATCCTAAATTACTCATTATTGTAGCAACTAACGTATTGTTTTTTAATTTTTCCTTTTTTTGTAAATACTTGGCAAATATTGCTAATAGCATATCACCATCTATTTCATTTCCATTTTCATCAATTGCTAAGCATCTATCTCCATCACCATCATAAGCAATTCCTAAATTCATATTATTACTTTTAACAAATTGCTTTAGATTTTCCAAATGTGTAGAACCACAATTCTCATTTATATTTATGCCGTCAGGCATATTGTTAATAACTTTGTAGTTAATTCCTAGCTTTGTAAAAACCTTTTCTGCAACTTTATATGTAGCACCATTTGCCACATCAAGTGCTACGCAAAAATCAGATTTCATATGTTTTTCTATGTTTTCTTCAAATGTTTTTCTTAGGAAGTACACATATTCATCAACTAAATCTTCTCTGTATTCTGAAATTCCTATTTTACTAGGATGAGCTGTTAATTCATCAAAGTTTCCAGCTTCTAGAATTTCTTCTATTTCTTCTTCTATTTTATCTGGAATTTTCATTCCTTTATTACTGAAATATTTGATTCCATTAAATTCATAGGTGTTATGTGATGCAGATATAACAACACTTGCATCTGCTTTTAATTTTTTGGTTAAATATGCTACTCCTGGTGTAGGGATAACTCCTAATAATTTTACATTAGCTCCATAGCTTAAAAAACCTGCTGTCATAGCACTTTCTATTAATGTTCCAGATATTCTTGTATCTCTGCCTATTAAAATTGTAGGTGCATGACCTGAATTTTTTGATAGAACATAAGCTCCTGCTTTTGCTACTTTATATACTAGTTCTGGTGTAAGTTCTGTATTTGCAATTCTTCTAATTCCATCTGTTCCAAAATATCTTCTCATCTAATTTGTCATTCCTTTCTCAGCACAGTACAAATAGTTTATACGTTGCATCTTTATTACTGTTATTATTATATATTCAATTTCCTATTAAATTGTTCTTAAGTATTTATATTCTATTATATATTTCTTTTTTTTTCAATAGTTTTTGTTAATTTTTTATAGTTTGATAATTTTTTCCCATGGCAAATTTGCTTTTCCAAAGTGTCCATAATTTGTGGTATCTGTGTATTTTATGTTTTTTAAATTCAAATATTTTATTATTCCTTCTGGCGTTAAATCAAATTTTTTCTTTATTAAGTCTACTAGTTCTTTATCTGTTTTCTTTCCTGTTCCGAATGTATTTACATTAATTGAAACTGGCTCTTTAAAACCTATCACGTATGCTATCTGAATTTCGCATTTATCTGAATATCCATTAGCTACAATGTTTTTTGCTATATGTCTTAGCATGTATGCAGACGACCTATCTACTTTAGTTGCATCTTTCCCTGAAAAAGCTCCTCCTCCATGACGTCCATATCCTCCATATGTGTCTACTATTACTTTTCTTCCTGTTAATCCTGTATCTGCTAAAGGCCCTCCATTTACGAATCTACCTGTAGGATTTATATAAATTTTCGTGTTTTCATCTATCATATTTTTATCAATTACTTTATTTATTACTTTTTCTTTAATAGCTACTTTTAGCTCTTCTAAAGTTACATTTTCTCTGTGCTGTGCTGATATTAAAATTGATTCAATTCTTTTTGGTTTTTCATTTTCATATTCAACTGTCACTTGTGTTTTGCCATCAGGTTTTAGAAATGTGATTTCGCCTTTTTTTCTTACTTCTGCTAGTTTTTCTGATAATTTGTGAGCTAAATTTATTGCATATGGCATATAGTTTTGAGTTTCATTTGAGGCATAGCCAAAAATTATTCCTTGATCTCCAGCACCCCCTCGGTCTACTCCTAATGCTATATCTGTACTTTGTTCTGTTATATTAATATCTATCTTACATGTTTTATAGTCAATGCTCGTATTATCATCATCATATCCTATTTCCTTTATTTTGTTCCTTATTAACTCTTCAATATTAAATTTTGCTGTTGTAGTTATTTGTCCTCCTACTACTATGGTATTTTTACATGCAAAAGTTTCAACTGCCACTCTAGAATTTTTGTCTTGTCTTAAGCATTCATCCAATATACTATCTGAAATATAATCACATAATTTGTCTGGATGTCCTTCTGTTACACTTTCTGATGTGAAATAATATTTTCCCATATTGTCTCCTTTTTTAAAAAAAATTAGAATAAAAGATTTATTCATCAATCTTTTATTCTAATTTTTGGGGTGATATTTTAGTATTTCATATTGTTTATGGATATATTTTAATTTCTTTTTATTAAAATAATATTAAAAATTAAAATTAATTAGAATTTAAGATTATATTTTTTGCAGATAATAAATAATTATCTGCAAAAAGTCAATATTTATTCATTTTTATGTTCTTGTTATTCTTCTTCTGGTGCTCCTACTGGGCATACACCACTGCATGTACCACATCCTATACATGTGTTTTTGTCTATAACGTATGTTGTTTCGCCTTGTGATATACATCCTACTGGACATTCTGCTGCACAAGCTCCACAGCTTATGCATTTATCTGTTATTTTATATGCCATTATTTTTCCCCTCCTTTATTTATAATTTGCAAAAGTTTCCTTTTGCTATTATCAATTTTTAGAATTTTTTTTGTCTTTTTTGTCTAGTTCTTCCATCTTTTTTAATTCTTCCATATCTTCTTTACTAATTCCTTCTTGTTCTTTTTCAATATTCTTAATTATCTTTATGTCTTTTGCATTGTATTTTTTAAAGAAGTTTTCATCTCCATCTTTAAATTTTACTTTTACAATTTCTTTTAATGTTTCTAGTCCACATACTTCCCCTTGTCCATCTTCAGTTTTTACTATTGCACCTATTTTAGGAAGTCTTTTTAGTTTTTCTTCATAAACATTTTGTTCATATTGTAAGCAACACATTAATCTTCCGCAGTTACCTGAAATCTTAGAAGGATTTAATGAAACATTTTGTTCTTTTGCCATTTTTATGGATACTGTTTCAAAGTTCCCTAAAAAAGAACAACAGCATAATTCTCTGCCACAAACTCCATTTCCACCTAGTCTTTTCACTTCATCTCTGACTCCAATTTGTCTTAATTCAATTCTTGTTTTGTACACTGCAGCTAGATCCTTTACTAAATCTCTAAAATCTATTCTTCCTTCTGCAGTAAAGAAAAATAGTATTTTACTTTTGTCAAATTTAAATTCAACATCCATAAGTTTCATTGGTAAGTTATGTTCTTTTATCTTTTTTTCGCATATTTTAAAAGCTTCTTTTTCTTGTTTTTTATTTTCTTCATTTTGTTTTGCATCTTGGCGTGTCGCAATTCTTATAATTTTTTTTAGTGGAGCTACAATTTTTTCTTGAGGTAATTGCCTATTTGCGATAACCACCTCTCCGTATTCCATTCCCATTGCAGTTTCTACTATTACGTGTTCACCTGCATTAACTTGATTCCCTGCTGGATCAAAAAAATATATTTTTCCTGCTTTTTTAAATCGAATTCCTATAATATTAGCCATTACTTTTTAAACTCCTCTCTAGTCCAAACAATAAATTGTCTATTGTCATATCATAATTACTGTTTCTTTTTAAGCTTAATTTTGTCTTTTCTATGGTGGATATACACTCTTCATATTTTTCTGTATTTCCTAAATCATTTAATATTTTATCATAGAATATTGTGTTTATATAATCTAAGATATAATATATTTCCTCTTTGTCACTAAATATCTTATCCTTTAAGCCGAATATCTGTAATTCATTCAAGTGTTCTATATTATCAAATGTTTCTTTTATGTCTTTATATATTTCTGTTTTGTCTTTAAGCTTTAAAGCTTTTGCAATACTGCCACCAAAAGCTTTTATCATTTCTTCGTCAAGCTCAATTGAATTTTTTATGAAATATTCTTTTATTTCGTTGTCTGATAATTTATTAAATTGTATTCTGATACATCTTGATTTTATAGTATTAAGTAAAAGATTTTCATTACTTGTTATTAAAATAATGATAACATATTCTGGTGGTTCTTCTAGTGTTTTTAAAAAGCTATTTTGAGCCTCCTTTGTCATATTTTCTGCATTATTAACTATATATATTTTTTTATTTCCTAATATAGGTTTTTCTAGAACTGATTTTGCTACAGATTTTATTTGCTCCGTTCTTATCACATCTTCTTGTTCATCTATAATTATGATATCCGGATTATTACTACTTTCAAAGCTTTCACATGATTTACATCTGTTGCAAGGTTTATTTTCTGTGTTTGAACATAGAATTGCTTTCGCAAATTCTTTTGCAAGTGTAAATTTTCCAACTCCTACTTCGCCAGAAAATATATAACTATGTAAAAAATTATTATTTTCTACAATGTTTGTTAGACTTTTTTTGTTTTCATCATTTCCAATTATATTATCAAACATATTTTATTTTATCTTTCCTATTTTGTTTAGTGGCCAGAATCTAAAAGCCACTTTACTTTCAACTTTGCTTATTGGTATACAACCAAAATCCCTACAATCAGTACTATGTTCCCTGTTATCTCCCATAGCAAAAACACAATTTTCCGGCACAACTATATCTGAATAAGTTTTGCCCTTTGTTACCACGTCTTGTTGTAAATATGGTTCATCTAGTTCTTCACCATTTCTATATACTTTGCCATTTTCAATTTTTATGTGGTCTCCTGCAACTCCAATAACTCGCTTGATATAGCTTGTTTTTGTGGTTTCTAACACATAGTATACTAGTTTCCTAGCTATTCCTTGTGGTTCATATTCATATTTTGCTACAGGATAGTCAAAATCTATCTCTTCAAGTGAAGGGTATGTGTTACTTGGAGCTTCAAAAGTAATTATATCTCCAACTTTGTACTCTCCTTTAACTGTTCTAATCCATCTATTTAGCCAAAGTCTCTGACCTTCTTTTAAAGTTTTATCCATTGATGTTTGTCTTACAACTGTAGGCGTTCCTATGAAGTATTTTACTGCTAATGCAATAACAACTGCTATTATTATGCAATATGCCCATTCCAATATGTTTTTTATCTTCGGATTCATTTATTTTCCTTCTTTCTTATGCTTCATTTTTTAATATTGTAGGTATAGTAATGACAACCTCTGTTCCTTTACCTACTTGGCTTTTAATATCTATTCTGCCATTGTTTTTATCTAATATTTCTTTTGCAATTGATAGTCCTAAACCTGTTCCTCCCATTTTTCTAGTTCGTGCTTTATCTACTCTATAGAATCTTTCAAATATTCTATTTAAATCCTCTTCTGGTATTCCTATCCCATTATCAATTATTTTAATATATGCATCATTGTATACAAATCCTACATATATCTTTATTATTCCATTTTCTTCTGTATATTTAATACTGTTTGATAGAATATTTAGTATAACTCTCTCTAGTCCATCTTTATCTGCACAAATGGTTGGTACATTTGCCGTTACAAAGCATTCAACTTTTTGGTGTTTTTTATCTGCTTCTATTTGTAAATTCTCTAAGCATGATTTAACTAAATCTCCCAAATTGAATTCTACCTTTTCCCATTTTACTTGTTCATTATCATATTTTGATAGAATTAATAAATCATTTACTAATTTTGTCATTCTTATTGCTTCTGTATTTATTACTTTTAGAAATTTTTCTTGTAGCTCTGGATCATATTCAGTGTTTGCAAGTGTTTCTCCATATCCAATGATTGATGTTAGTGGAGTTTTTAGTTCATGTGATACATCTGCAATAAATTCTTTCCTCATATTATCAAGTCTTACGTGTTCAGTTATATCTTGTATTAGCACTATTGCACCCGCTGGTCTATCTAATTCGTCTTTGAAAGAGGCAAAAAATATTTTTAAATATTTGTCATTAATATTTACTTTTTTCTCTGATGTCGTCCAATTTTCTAAATATATGATTTTCTCTAAATTTATGTCAATATCTACACTCTGAAAAATTTCATTAAAATTGCTTTTCCCTTTTGGAATTTCTAGTAATTTGATTGCTGCAGAATTAATATGAATTATATTTCCTTCTAAATCACATGCTATAATTCCATCTGTCATGTGTTGTAATATTGTTTCTATTTGTTTTTTTTGTCTTGTTACTTTATTTAAGTTCTCATTTAAACTTGCTGTCATAGTATCAAAAGCTTGTATAAGTCCATCAATTTCAGTGTTTCGTTTTGAGTTTTCAAAATGTGGAGATGTTTTTAGTTCTTCTCCTTCTGCTATTTTTTCAGCACTTTTAATTAATTTGTATATTGGCTTAGTAATAATTCTGGATGTGAACCATATTACTACAACTGATATTACTATAAAAGCACTTGTTATTATTGAGAAAACTAGTATGTTTTCATTTATTACTTTCTCTTCCATACCTATATATCTCATTTTTTGTATTGTAAATATGCCATATCCAAAGAACATTAAAATGGCTAATATCATTATTATAAGTATTATTTTAACTTGAACACTCTTGAACATTTTTATGTTATTCCTTTCCTAGCTTGTCTGATTTTAAATAATATCCTATACCTCTCTTTGTTATTAGTATTTTAGGTTCTTCTGTGTCGTCTTTCATTTTTTTTCTTAGTCTTCTAACTAGAACATCTACTGTTCTTTCATCCCCAATGTAGTCATATTTCCATACATTTTTTAGCAATTCTTCTCTTGACACTGCTTGACCTTGTTTTAAAGCCAAATATTTAAGAAATTCAAATTCTTTCAATGTTACATCTATGCTTCTACCATCAACTTTAACTTCTATTTTTTCTAAATCTAATACTAAGTTTCCAACAGTTACTACTTTATCAGAAGATGTAGTTTCTTCTTCCTCTACAGATTGCGAAACAAATTTACTTGATGTTGGATCAGATTTACGCAAATTTGCTTTAATCCTTGCCATTAATTCTCGAACACTAAATGGCTTTGTAACATAATCATCTGCACCTAGTTCTAAGCCTAATATTTTGTCTATTTCTTCATTTCTAGCAGTTAGCATTAGAATAGGTATGTTATATTTGCTTCTTATTTTTTTGCATACTGTTAATCCATCCATTTTAGGAAGCATAATGTCCAATAGAATCAAGTCAGGTTTGTTTTTAAATGCCATGTCAACAGCAGTTACACCATCATAGGCTTCTAGAGTATTATAGCCTTCTCTTTTCAAATTATATACTAAAATATCTACAATAGGTGGTTCATCCTCTACTATTAAAATAGTTTTCTGATTGTTTTCTACATTATTTTCCATAAGGCGTTCTCCTCTTTAAATTACATTAAATTTAGGATTTAAAATAATATGTGAAAAATTTTTTTATACATTAATTTATATCATATATCTTAAATTTATACAAGTTTTTTTATGATTTTTTCAAGTTTTTTTGCATATTATTACTCTGTCATTTTTATTCAAGTCTTTATATTCTTTTATATCTGCGTATTTTTTTTCATTATTTATTATGTCTTTTACCTGCTTTTTTTGTTCTTCACCTATTTCTAAGCATAGGTATCCATTTTTTTTTATGTATTTACTAGCTTGTCCTATTATCTTTCTATAAAATTCTAATCCATCTATTCCTCCATCTAGTGCCAATATTGGTTCATTTTGAACTTCTTTGCTTAGTTTTTCTATTTCATGTGTTTTAATATATGGCGGATTTGATACAATAATGTCAAATTTGTCTTCAATATTATTGAATAAATCAGATAGAATAAATTTTATTTTCTTGCTTCTGTCATTTATCCTAGCAATAGCTAAAGCCTTCTCACTTATGTCTGATGCATATATTTGAGCTTCTGAAACCTTTTCTGATATTGATATAGCTATTGCACCGCTTCCAGTACACAAATCTAGTATCTTAGGTTTTTTATATTGTTTCAACAGTTTTATTACTTCTTCTACTAGTATTTCTGTATCTGGTTGTGGAATAAGAACATCCTTATTTACAGCGAATTCAATTCCCATGAATTCTTGCTTTCCTAATATATATTGTATAGGTTCTCCTTCTAATAAATTTTTTATGTATTGTTTGTAAATTGTCTCTTGTTTTTTTGATATTTCTTTATCGTAATTTATTATTAAATATTCTTTTGGCACTTCTAAAGTAAATGCTAATAGTCTTCGTGCTTTTGCATGAGGTTCTTCAACTTCGTTTGCTTTTAATTGCTTTATACTCTCTTGTAAAATCTCTTTAATTTTCATTGAGTTTATCATCCTTTACTTTGTATTTTCGTCTTTATAATATCATATATCTATATTTTTATCAAGTAATATTTATACCTCTTCCAACACATTTGCTAGGCATTGCATACTTAATAAACATTCTCCTAATGTATTTGCAGTAGCTCCTACTTCTATTATGCTTGCTCCTGGTGATACATGTTGATTATATCTTGAATTTCTTATTATCATTGGTCTAAATAATCCTGGATACATTTCATTTGCTTTTTCTTGAATTTTTACTGCTATCTTTAAGTTCTGAACCCAGTTAGGATGCTCTAGACCTCCTCCATCTGTTCCTATTACAAACATGAGTTGTGCAACTCTTTGACCGTTTACCATGACTGTTGGTCCATATGTATCACCATTTCCAAGAGCATCACGATGTATGTCTAATACTATACCCGCTTCTTTTTCTTCTAGTAATCTTTTTGCTGTTTCTAAAGATCTCGTATATGAACCTGAGTATGATGGATAATCATGATATGTTCCATCATGCACAACATTAAAATCTTTTTGAGTAAGGTATGTTGTTAATTCTGTTCCAACTCTTATTACATTATAGTTATCATCTGTTGTTCTATAGTTTCCTGTCATCGTATAGTTATAAGTCTCACAAGGAGTATAGCTTTCGCAGGTATGTGTATGATATATTAATATATTTTTTTTGTTTTGTATTTCCACATCAGGTATAAGCATTTCTTCTGTTATAGTATAGTTACTTTGATTATCTATTTTGGTAGTTCCATAAGAGTCTGTTACTCTTGAATTTATATTTCTTTCTGTTACTATTTCTGTATTTGCAACTTTAGGTATCTGTATTTGTTCTATTGTAGTATTTTTTTCTGTTGCCTCTATTATTTGTTTTTCTTCAATTTCGTCAGGAACTTGATAGTTGTATGTAGAAGTTTGTATTGGCTTTAAAATTGGAGTTTCCATACTTAGTATCTTGGTTAGTTTTATTTCACGGTTATTGTTGTCCTTTTCCGTTACAAGTTCTGAAATGCTTAAATTTAGACATATTGTGAATAATTTGTTATTCACATTACTTAAGTCTATTCTTTTTAAGGATTGGCTAGAATTTGATATGACCTTCATAAATATAAATATTATGCAACAAACAATAATTATCTTAACAGTGTATTTACCTATATCTTTCAAATTAATTACTGCTACATTCATATATTCTTAAAGCCTCCCTTTTTTAATATATATTTAGCATATTATAAAAATATGCTAAAGGAGTACAACCCTTTAGCATATCTCATATTCAAATATATTTATTTTTAGTGTTTCAATCTTAGGTGAAGCTTCAATTGTTTTTATAATATAGTTTTCATCTTTATTCTTTAATTTTAAGTTTAGCTTTTCTGTATTAATAAGTATTCCATCTGATATATGCATTCCTAGTGGTAAAGTCTGATTATTATTGTTATAGTACATTATATTTGTTAATGCTATACAATTGGTGTTTTCTTTTAGCATAATTTTATATAGATTTACTTCTTTACTTTTTGCATCTTTTAGAGCACTTTCAGGATTAATGTAAAATACATTAAGTCCATCCTCTATGTTTCCTACTTTATATATAGGGATTTCTATGTCGCTTTTAAATTTTTTTATGCTTGCTTGTATGTCATCAGCTATATTTCTTATTTTATTTGTATATTCTTTGAGTGTTGTTTTACCTTTTAAATTTAATATTGAAAATTTATTTTTAGCATTTTCTCTATGTTTTATGTTTCCTAATGTTTTCACTTGTTCATTAGACGAGTCAATACTTCCAAATATGTCAAACGCTGTATTTTTTTCGTTTTCTTGCATTTCCTCTTTTAATTTTAGTAGATGTTCTTCTGATATTTTTTCTTTATGTATTATGCAATTAATGTCATTTAGGACATTTGTCGTTGCAATGAAGATACTGTCTGTTTCTTCTTTTGTGAATACAGTTCTCTGTTCTTTATCCATTTGTTTTGATAAATCTTCAAAGTCTAAATCAAAATTAAAGGCTTTTTTTAGTTTTCTATTTGTGTGAACTTCTATAATACCTTCATTAAGCTGTTTTGCTTCGTCTTTATTTGTAAATTTCCAAAATTCAAAAATACTTTTTTTATGGTCATCTATTTCTTTTATATATAGTGTGGCATTTTTAATTTTTGTTTGCAACATATTAATTCTTTTATTTATTGCTTCTATGTCTAACTCTAAATCTTTTATAGCATTTGTCTCTTGGTCTAATTTTGTATATAAGGTTAGTAGTTCTTCTAATGTATAGACCTCTTTTATTTCTGTTCTTTCGCAATATTTTAGCTTGTTTGTTGGTTCATCTTTTTCTGTAATATTAGTATTTGTAGTTTGAATACTTTTTTTCTTATATTTTATAAAATATTTAACTTTACCGAAGAAGGTTTTTTTACATTCAAGGAAGGTTGATATTTGTTTTTCTTTTTCAAAATATTCTTGGTCTAAATTTTTTGATAGTTTTTTGAGTTTTCTTAATTTTTTGTCAAGATTTATTTTTACTTCCTTTGCTTTAATTGTTTTTTCTAGTCCTTGAAGATATTCTCTTTTTATAAAGTCAATAAGTTTGCTATTGTCTATTTTATCTTCACCATAGTAGAAATGAATTGTTCCTTTTTCATCAAGCTTTATGTTGAATTTATAATGGTGAGAAAGCTGAGTTTCTAAAATAAATAGCACTTTTAGTAATTTGTAATAATCTTCTGCTTCTCCTTGAGTTTTTAATTCTATTTTATATTCACTTTTAATTGTATCATATATTGTTGCTTTGCCCAGTATTTGTATGCTCATATTGTCTTGTTTATCATAAACTTCATATATTGATGGCCAGTCTTTTGCAAAGAAGCACAAAAATTTTTCTAACTCTTCAATTTCTGAAGTGTTTAAAAATGTGTTGCTATATTCGGAATAACAAATAGGCACAAAGATTTTTTCTTCTTTTCCTTTTATTTGTTTTTTAATAACATAAAATAGTTCTGCAAGCTCAGATTCTTTAATCGGTATAAGCATAAAATATTTTTTTGAAGTCTGTGAGTAATGCACTTGCCAGATGTAATCTTTATTAAATTTTACAGTATATGGAATACTTTTGTTTAATGCCTTTTGTTGTTCTTCTAAAATTTCTATTTCTTCAAGATTAAGTTTTCTAATAAGATTTAAGAATAGTAGGTTTCTTTCAATATCTTCTTCTGTGTCTACGTTTAAGTAAGCACCTATTGGCAATGCTTTTGCATATTTTTCTGTATAGTCTGCTAATCTGTGTGTAGGAGTTAGGAATATTTCAATATCATTTATATCTACATATTTATACACTTTATAATTTTTCTCATTATAGTTTTTATGAATTCCAAAATCAATAGGTTGGAATAAATTAAATTTATCTGGTATGTTTTTTAAATCTAATCCAATAAAGTTAAGCTTTTCGGTTAAATTTTCATTAGTTTCCAAGTTATCTACCTCTCATTTATATTTTTTGTAAGTATATCATAAAAGTATTATTTATTCAATAATTAACTAATAAAAAAAATGCCTTATTCGGCATCTTTTTTTATTACTTCTTTACCATCATAGTATCCGCAATTTGAACATACTCTGTGTGGCATTATTGGTTCATTACAGTGTTTACATCTAGCTATACTTGGTTCTTCTAATTTCCATGTTGATCTTTTTGTTCTTGTTCTTTCTTTTGACCATCTTCTTTTTGGTTGTGCCATACTTATTCCCTCCTCTGTTAGTACACTATTTATCTATATACCTTTATTTTTTTAGCTACTAAACTAGTATACTAAGAATTTATAGATTTGTCAATACTTATGGTAAATTTTGTGAAAAAAAGTGATCAAATGTAGGAGTGAGCATAGCTCGCTCCTACATTTTTAAAATTCTATTGGCACATTTCTGGTTTTTCGTCTTTACAACTTGGTTTAAAATCTCTGCATTCTAGTTTAACGCCTTTTAAGCATTTTCCGTGTCTCTTGCAGTCTATACATTGTTTGCAATGTCTTACTTTATCTGCCCATATTTGTAATTCATACTTTTTGTCTGGACATAATGGTCCAAATACAAATTCTCCGTCTTTGTCTGTAAATGTGTGTGATACTGGCTTTCTTTCTTCTTTTCCACAGTCATGAGAAACTTCTATTAATTTTATTACTGCATCTTCTACTGGTTCTTTATAACAGTCTCTTATTATTCCAAATATTACATCCCTATTGTCTTCTGGTAAATTTATTTCTAAATCAAATTGCTTTCCTTTTTCTATAAATCCATCTACTTTAATTTCTTGGCATGGTTTTTTTTCTTCAAATTCCATTTTCTTTCATCCACCTTTTTAATATTTTTATGCTTTCGCATATCTAATATATTATATGAGAATGTATAGAAATTGGTGCTAGCCAAAAACGCCTTTATCTACATAATCGTGAGTAAAAGGCGTCTTTTAAAATTAAATATTATAAAAATATGTTGCTTCTAAATCTGCTTCATGAAGTAGCAATGCAAGTGGATATTTTTTAAATGCTTGACCTAGTGGTACATATAATTCTTTTGGCTCTGAAAATCCCATATGCCAACGTATTGCATATTTTTCTTCATTTGTCAGTTTTATATATTCTGTAAGCATCATTACTGACTTTTCTCCATGCCCATATGGTATGGTATCTTCTATTGTATAATATGGGGCTTTTTCCCATTCTCCTTTTGCATTTTTTACATTTCTGTAATCTACTTTATAGAAGTTTACTTTGCAAATATCGTGTAATAGCGTTGATATTATTAATGTATCTTCACTCACTTCTAGTTTATGAGATTCTATTTTTTCTTTTAATATTTCATAAACCTTGTAGCTATGTTCTGCTAAACCGGATTTATATGCTCCATGATATTTAGTGCTTGCTGGTGCTTCATAGTAATCTGATTTTTCTAGAAATTCCATCAGTTCTTTCATGCCTGTTCTGTTTACTTTATTCAATAATTCTTTTATTTTATCTTTTATTTCGCTCATGGTATTCTCCTATTCTTGTTATGCAGTTTCTACGTCTCTAGTTGGCTTTGCTTTTCTTTTTTTAATTATTCCTCTCTTCATGTCTACTTCTTCTTCTTTGCACAATTCTAATATAGGTGGAGCTTTCTTTTCTACAGTGTCTTTTGTTATCGTGCATTTTTCAATTCTCATATTGCTTGGCACCTCAAACATTATATCTCTCATTATATTCTCTATTATTGAGCGCAAGCCTCTTGCACCTGTATTTCTATCTATTGCTTTGTCTACTATTGAGTTTAGAGCATCATCTTCAAATTCTAGTTCTACACCATCAAGCTCTAATAGTTTTTTGTATTGTTTTACTAAGGCATTTTTTGGTTTTGTTACTATTTCTATTAGTGCATCTCTATCTAATTCTTGAAGTGTCGCAATAATTGGTAATCTACCTACAAATTCTGGAATTAGTCCAAATTTTAATAAATCCTGTGGTAATAGTTGTTCAAATATTTTATATTTGTCATGTATATCTTTTTTACTTTCTATTTGAGCTCCAAAGCCTAATGATTTCTTGTTTGTTCTTTCTTTTATAATCTTTTCCAATCCTTCAAAAGCTCCTCCACATATAAATAATATGTTTGAAGTATCTATTTGAATAAATTCTTGATGTGGATGTTTTCTACCTCCTTGTGGTGGTACTGATGCTATTGTTCCTTCTACTATTTTTAGTAATGCTTGCTGTACTCCTTCTCCGCTCACATCTCTTGTTATTGAAGGGTTTTCTGATTTTCTTGTTATTTTATCTATTTCATCTATATATATAATTCCTTTTTGAGCTTTTGATATATCAAATTCAGCATTTTGGATTAGTTTTAAAAGTATATTTTCAACATCTTCCCCTACATATCCTGCTTCTGTAAGCGTTGTAGCATCTGCTATTGCAAAAGGCACATTTAATATTCTTGCTAATGTTTGTGCTAATAGTGTTTTTCCACAGCCTGTTGGTCCTAACAGTAGAATATTGCTTTTTTGTATTTCTACATCATCTATAATTTCTTTGCAGTTAATTCTTTTGTAATGATTATATACCGCTACTGCTAAGGTTTTTTTTGCTTCATCTTGACCTATTACATATTCATCTAAAACAGCTTTGATTTCAGCTGGTGTTGGGATTTCTTCTCCTTTAATTTCTTCATATCCTAAGTTTTCATCGTATATTTCGTTTTCCATTATGTTATTGCATACATTGATGCACTCATCGCAAATGTAAACTGATTTTGGCCCAGCTATTAGTTTTTTGACCATTTCTTGAGCTTTGCCACAAAATGAACATCTTATTTCATTTATATCTTTTTTATTTGCCATTTATTAATTCCTTTCTTTAAAATATTTTATGTGTATTGTTTGTAGGGTAGGCAATGCACACCACCTACAGTACCTATTTTCTGTAATCTAAGATACCATCTATTAAACCATATTTTAATGCTTCTTCTGCTGTCATGTAATGGTCTCTTTCTGTATCTTTTTCAATTTGTTCTAAGCTTTGACCTGTTTTTTCACTTAATAGTTTGTTTAATTTTTCTCTTGTTTTAACCATATGATCTGCATGTATTTTTATTTCTGTTGTTTGACCTGCTAATCCTCCCGAAATTAGTGGTTGGTGTATTAAAACCTCTGCATTTGGTGTGGCAAATCGTTTTCCTTTTGTTCCACATGCTAAAAGTACAGATCCCATACTTGCAGCTAACCCTACACATATCGTAGAAACCGGACATTTTATATAATTCATTGTATCTACTATAGCCATTCCATCTGTAATTGAGCCTCCTGGACTATTGATGTAAAATGATATTTCTTTATCTGGATCTTCAGATTCTAAAAATAGCATTTGAGCTACTACTAGGCTTGCAGTTACATGGTTTACATCTTCACTTAAAAAGATTATTCTATCTTTTAAAAGTCTTGAGAATATATCATATGATCTTTCTCCTCTACTTGTTTGTTCAATTACATAAGGTACTAAACTGTTATTTTGCATACTTATCAAATCCTTTCTTTTTTTCATATTATGTAAAATTAGGGACTAACTACTTAGGTGCTAGCCCCTTGTAAACTCTGCTTATTTAACTTTAGCATTATCCACAATAAAATGAATTGTTTTTTCTGTTTTTAGACTTTCTTCTACATATTTTCTTAAGTTTGGATTGTCTTTAACTTCTTCTTCTTTTTGTCCATACATTTTTGCCATTTCTTTGATTTTTTCTTCAATTTCTTCATCTGTGACTTCTATTTTTGTATCTTTCATTATTGCTTCTAGCACTAAGCTTCTTTTAACTTGTTTTTCTGCTTGTTCTTTATATTCGTCTCTGAATTCTTGTTTCGTTTTACCAATCATTTGTAGATATTGTTCTAATTTCATACCTTGATAGCTCAATCTTGATGATATGTCTTGCTCCATATTGTCTATTTCTGTTTCAATCATTCCACTTGGAATATCTACTGTAGATGTTTTACATACTTCCTCTATTGCTGCATCTTCCATTTCAAATTTAGCTTTTGATTCATTAGCTTTTTCTTGTTTTTCTTTTATAGATTTCTTCCAGTCTGCTAATGTATCAAATTCGCTTGCATCTTTTGCAAATTCATCATTTATTTCTGGCAATTCTTTTTTCTTTATTTCATGTAGTTTAACTTTGAATATTGCAGCTTTTCCTCCTAGTTCTTTTGCTGGATAATCTTCTGGGAAGGTAACATTTATGTCTTTTTCTTCGTCAGTTTTCATACCAATTATTTGGTCTTCAAATCCTGGTATGAATTTTCCACTTCCTATTTCTAATTCGTGATTTTCTGCTTTTCCTCCTTCAAAAGCTTTACCATCAACAAAACCTTCAAAGTCTATTATAGTAATATCGCCTTTTTCTACAGGTCTGCTTTCTACAGTTACAAGTCTTGCATTATGCTCTGCGACATGCTCTAATTCATGGTCAACATCTTCATCAGATACATTATACTCTACTTTTTTAATTTCTATACCTTTATACTTCCCTAATTTTACTTCTGGCTTTGTTTGTACAACTGCTGTGAATATTAAATCTTTTCCTGCTTCAATTTGTACTATATCAATTTCTGGTTTACTTACAGCTTCTATTTTATTATCTTCTAAACCTTTTGCATAAACTTCTCCTGCAATTTCGTTAAAAGCATCTTCATAAAATATTTGTATTCCGTATGTCTTTTCTACCATTTTGAAAGGAGCTTTTCCTTTTCTAAAGCCTGGTATATTAAAGTATTTTGCATTTTTCTTATATACATTTTGTATAGCTTCATCAAATTTTTGTGCCTCAACTGTAAACTCTAGTTTAATTTCATTTGCTTTGTTCTCTACTTTTTCTACTTTTACTTTCATTGTTTAAATTCAATCCTTTCTGTTTGCTAAAATTAACTATAATATTATATCATAAATTACAGGTTTTGCAATAGTTAGAATAATTATTTTTGAGATTCCTTAATTTTTATTTTAAATTCCAAAATCTACTGTAGTTTTCTATTTTTAGTTTGTTTATTTCATCATTTGTATAATTGTTTTTTAATAAGAGTTTCGTTATCTTTTCATTTATATTGCTTTGTTTGAAAAGATTTAATTTTTTGTAATATCTCCTATCTATTTTGTAATATGTCATATCGTCTGTTGCTAATCCTATATTATCTACTTCTCCTAATAAATTCTTTATGTGTGTTATGTTTTCAATATATGCTTGTTCATAGTGTTTGTTTGATGAGCAAAATGTTTTTATTGATACAATTCCTATTATTCCATTAAATTCTTTTATGGCACGAATTTGGTCATCAGTTAGATTTCTTCTTGCATTACATATGGCTTTACAATTTGAATGTGATGCTAGAACTTTTGGTTTTAAATTTTTGTATTTTCTACATTCCTCTATAATATCCCAAAATGTTTCTTCATCACTATGTGATAAGTCTATGCCAATTCCTGTTTCTATTAATTTGTATATTAATTCTTTTCCTAATTTAGTTAGTCCATTTTTTTTGTTAATAATCTTTGCAGGTCTCACTCCTGTTCCAAATTTGTTGTGATTATTCCAAACCGGATTTACAGATCTTACTCCTAATTCGTATAAGATATTTAAATCATCTAACTTTTCCAGATAATCTAAGCCTTCTATTCCTATAGTATAGTTTATATTTTCAGGAATTAAATTTTCTCTTTTTATTATTTCTTTTACTTCTTTTAAATTATTAATTATGTTTATTTCTTCTGAAGTAATGTTTAGCTCGTTTTTCATTTCTTCTTCGGTCATGTAAAATAAGTTAAATATTCCTCCTGTGATATTATTTTTATTGAATATTTTTTTACAGTGTTTTTTGACTTCAGATAAATTGTTTTTGTTTATATAAATATATGTAAGCAAATCATAATGGAAATCATACATAATAAATCTCCTAAAAATTTTTTAGGCGAGTAATATTCACCTTTATTATTTAATTGTTACTATTTGTTAAGATTGTTTTTATTTAAAATTCTTTTTAAACTTTCTAGTCCTATTATTATTACCCCACCAATAATAAAGAAAAGTATATTAAAGCTTGAAAAGTTCATAATTGGTTGTGGCTCTGTTAATGTTGTTGGTCCTATGAATATTGAATATATTGACCCTAACATTAACCCTAATATTGCATATACAGTTTCAGAACGATGCTTTTCTAAACATTTTCTTGCAACTTTCGCAAATACCATTATTCCAAATATTATTCCTAACCCAAATATTGCTAAAGTTGGTATTGCTGAAAAATCAAAGTGCATACAGGATTTGATTTTATTCATTATTGGTATATAAATTCCAAATATCAATAGCATTGTTGAGCCTGAAATTCCTGGTAATATCATTGCCGAAATTGCTATCATTGCTACTACAAAAACATATATAATTGTTCCAATATTCATTTCTTGTAAATTTATATTTATACTTGAATTTGTGCTTGCAATTGTTATTGCCACAACTAGGGCTATTCCTAATATTGCAAAAATAATATTTTTATATTTGCCATGTAATACAGATTTTTCCTCTTTTATTACTAATGGTATTGCAAAAATTATAAATCCTAAAAACAGAGAACTCATTTCATATATTTTAGTATTAAATAAGTCGGCTAATATACTTGCTGCTAATAAAAATCCAACTGTCCAGCCTATTAGTATTTTAATTAAATAAATAGCTGCTTTTTTCTTTGCCTCCCAAGTTCCTCTAAAAATGTCATCTAGTGATGTTATAAAATCATCATAAAATCCAAGTATAAATGCAACTGTACCTCCTGAAACTCCTGGAACACTATCTGCCAGTGCCATACAAAATCCATTAATAAAATTTATTATAAGTTCTTTTAATTTTTTCATTTCATATCTCCCTTGCACAGGATTGCCTTTACATGCAATCCTGAATATATTATTTATTAAATACTAAGCATAATCCACTACATCTATCCAATTAATTAAAAACGTTTTTTCCTCTTCACTAGCTTTAGATAAATGTGCTGCTGCGACTATTGGTATCCATTTTTGAATATATTTTTTTTCTATTCCTGATTTTTCAGAAAATTTATTTAGATATTCTTCTGCTTTTTCCTTTTTTCCTTCTAAGTTGAATATTAAGTATGTTCTAGCTGCATCGGCTGAGCTATTCCCTTGTGATGCGTGTGCCCAATCTATTATATAGGCTGTTCCGTCTTCTTTGATTATAATGTTGCTTGGGTTAAAATCGCCATGACATACATTGTTATGTTTTGGCATGCTTTCTAGCCTTGTATTTAAATCGTATTTTATTGTATCACTTAGATCTGTTTCTGCAATTTTTCTTTTCATCTTTTCTTTTAAATTGTTGAGCATTGGTGATTTTTTTGATAATATATTAAGTTGTATTTCTATAAACATATTCATATACTCTTCTTGTTTTTCTGGGTGTTCATTCATTAATTCATCTAAGCTTTTTCCTTCAATATATTCTGATATTAGTGCCCATCTGTTTTCCATTTTAGTAACTTCTAGTAATTTCGGAATATTTAGCCCAGTTTCTTCAACTCTTGCTTGATTTAAAGCTTCGTTTAGTATATTGGATTTTGAATAGTTTTCTATAAATAGTTTTATTGTTCTATTGTTTTCCTTATAAACGGTTTTTGTTTTTCTTTCTGCTAATAAATCCATTATACTTCACCTCCATAATATGCTCTTAGATACATTTGTTTTATTTCTTCTATTAAAGGGTATCTTGGATTTGCTCCTGTGCATTGATCATCAAAGGCTTGTTTACTTAATTCATCTAACTTGTTTAAGAATTCTTCTTCATCTATTCCATATTCTTTTATTGTTTTCTTTATTCCTATTTTTTCTTTTAATTCATCTATTGCTTTTATTAAATTGTCTCTCTTTTCTTCGTTTGTGTTGCCTCCTAAGTTTAAGTAGTCTGCAATTTCTGCATATCTTTCAAGTGTGTGTGGATAACTATATTGTGGGAAGGTTCCCATTTTCACAGGTGTATTGCTACTATTAAATCTTATAACTTCATCTATCATTAGTGCATTTGCTACGCCGTGTGGTATGTGATAAAATGCACCTAATTTATGTGCCATTGAATGGCATACTCCTAAAAACGCATTTGCAAAAGCCATACCAGCCATTGTTGCAGCATTTGCCATTTTTTCTCTTGCTTTGCTATCTTCTGCACCTTTTTCATATGCTCGTGGTAAATATTCAAATATTATTTTTAATGCACGAAGAGCTAAGCTATCTGTATAGTCTGTAGCCATCATTGATGCATATGCTTCTAAGCAATGTGTTACAGCATCTATTCCAGAAGCGGAGGTTAATCCTTTTGGGGCTTTCATCATTAAATCTGCATCTACTATAGCCATTTTTGGCATTAATTCATAATCTGCTAATGGATATTTTATGCCAGTGTTTTCATCTGTTATTACTGCAAATGGGGTAACTTCAGATCCTGTTCCACTTGATGTTGGAATAGCAATAAAGTACGCCTTTTCTCCCATTTTAGGGAAGGTGTATATCCTTTTTCTAATATCTGAAAATCTCATCGCCATATCCATAAAGTCTATTTCTGGGTGTTCATACATTACCCACATAATTTTTCCAGCATCCATGGCACTTCCTCCACCTATTGCTATTATGCAATCTGGCTCAAATGAATTCATTGCTTTGACTCCTTCTTTTGCAGAAGCAAGTGTTGGATCTGGTTGAACATTTGAAAAGGTTGAGTGCATTATGCCCATTTCCTCTAATTTATCTGTTATCGGCTTTGTATAGCCATTTTTATATAAAAATTCATCTGTTACTATAAATACTCTTTTTTTATCCATGACAGTTTTTAATTCTTCTAGTGCAACTGGTAAGCATCCTTTCTTTATATAAACCTTTTCAGGTACTCTAAACCAAAGCATATTTTCTCTCCTCTCTGCTATTGTTTTTATATTTAATAAATGTTTTACTCCAACATTTTCTGAAACTGAATTTCCTCCCCAAGAACCACAACCCAAAGTTAATGATGGTGCTAGTTTGAAATTATACAAATCTCCAATTCCTCCTTGTGATGATGGTGTATTTATAAGGATTCTTCCTGTTTTCATTCTATGCGAAAATTTTTCTATTTTTTCAGTTTGTGTATGTGTATTTATATATAATGAAGAGGTGTGTCCTAATCCACCATCTTCTATCAGCTTTTCTGCTTTTTCTAAGGCTTCATCAAAATTATTTGCTTTATACATTGCTAAAACTGGAGATAATTTTTCATGTGCAAATTCTTCTGAAGGCTCTACACTTTCTACCTCTCCTATTAAGATTTTAGTGCTCTCTGGAACTTCTATTCCTGCTAATGAAGCTATTGTGTAGGCTTTCTGACCTACTATCTTTGAATTTAAGGCTCCATTTATGATTATTGTTTTTCTGACTTTTTCTGTTTCTTCTCTATTTAATAAATAACAACCTCTATCAATAAATTCTTGTTTTACTTTTTCATATATTGAGTCTAGCACTATGACAGATTGTTCTGATGCACATATCATGCCATTGTCAAATGTCTTAGAATGTATAATTGAATTTACTGCTAAAAGAATATCTGCACTTTCATCTATAATTGCTGGAACATTTCCTGCTCCTACTCCTATTGCTGGTTTTCCACTTGAATATGCAGCTTTTACCATACCTGGCCCACCTGTTGCAAGAATTGTGTCAGACTCCTTCATAACCATGTTTGTCAAGTCAAGTGATGGGGAATCTATCCAACCGATGATTCCTTCTGGAGCTCCTGCTTTAACTGCTGCTTCTAATATAATTTTTGCTGCTGCAATACTGGATTTTTTTGCTCTAGGATGAGGGCTTATTATAATTCCGTTCCTTGTTTTTAATGCAATCAATGTTTTAAAAATAACAGTTGATGTTGGATTAGTAGTTGGAATAACTGCTGCTATAACTCCTATTGGTTCAGCTATTTTTTTTATTCCATATGCTTCATTTTCTTCAATTACCCCACAAGTTTTTGTATTTTTGTATGCATTATAAATATATTCTGTTGCATAGTGATTTTTTATAACTTTATCTTCTACAAGCCCCATTCCTGTTTCTTCTACTGCCATTTCTGCAAGTGGTATACGTGCACTATTTGCTGCAAGTGCTGCTGCTTTAAATATTTTGTCAACCTGTTCTTGACTAAATTTGCCGTATTTTTCTTGGGCTTTTTTAATTCTTGTTATAGCTTTTTCTAAGCTTTCTATATCATCTACGATATCATAGTCTTTATTCATTGTTTCCTCCTTTTCTTCTTTAGTATATACCATATACAATAATTTTTTTCAATAATTTGTAAAAAATTAATAAAAAAATATTCTTCTCTTGCTTTTTTGTCATAAATAATATATAATTCTAACATATTTATTTCAAAAACATTTTTGTTTTCATTTTTTATGTTTAATTCTTTGGAGGTTTTGTCTATGTTTTTAAAGTTTTACAGATTTTTTATTGTATTTTTTTTGTTTATCTTTATATGCTTTATGGGCTTAGTCTTTTCTTTTAGTGATGCTGAAGATATTCATGTAGTAGAAATTGATGATTTGAATTCTAATCATTTAAATTCAAACTTTATTTGGCCTGTTCCTAGATATTATACTATTACTTCATATTTTGGATACAGAAAAGCCCCAACAACTGGTGCTGGGACTTATCATTCTGGGATTGATGTAGCTGCTCCAACTGGTGCAGAAGTTGTTGCAACTTTTTCTGGTGAAGTTACATATATTGGGTTTTATGGAGCAAATGGATATACTATAAGAGTATCTGACGGAGTGTATACAGCAAATTATTCACATCTTTCGCCATATTTTCTTGTATATGTTGGGCAATATGTAAATAAAGGAGATATAATTGCAACAGTTGGACCTAAGAATGTATATGGCGTTTTAAATAATCCTTATAGGGATTTAAAAGGGAATCCCACAAATGGTGCAACAACAGGTCCTCATCTCCACTTTTCACTATATCTTAATGGAAAATCCGTAAACCCCTTAGACTATTTGTCCTACTAAAAAAGATGCTTTTAAGCATCCTTTTCTATTACATATCATCATCTTCATCATGATGGCAATCATGTGAACAGCAATCACATTCATCATCATTGCAACTACAACCGTCTTCTCCCCAATCTAATTCTATTGCGTTGTTACATTCTGGACAGATTATTTCTGCTGCTGTTAAGTCATTCATTTGAGCAGTAAATGTTTTATTACAATACGGACATTTAATTTCGACATCATAGTCTTCATCTGGTATGTCTTCCTCCATGTAGATATCTTTTTCTATGTTTTTTATGCTTTTATTCATTTTTCTTATTTCTTCTTCTACATGCAATTGACTTTCTGCTATAGTTAGAATTTTTTTATTCATAGATTGCTCTAACTCCGTGATTTCATCGAAAAAAAGATTATATAAATTAAAGATTTCTGTCTTTGCAATCTCTAAATTTTCTTTATCTTTTATACTATTTTCTAAATCTTTTAAAATTTTTTTAAATTCTGAATTAAAATTTGACATTAATCATTTTCTCCTCTCAGGTTTAGAATCAATTAACACTAAACTCTCTCCATATATTCTCCTGTTCTAGTATCAATTCTAATCTTATCTCCTGTATTTACAAATAATGGAACATTAATAGTTGCCCCTGTTTCTAACTCTGCTGGTTTTGTTGCCCCTGCTCCTGCAGTATTTCCACTGAATCCAGGCTCTGTATATGTGACTTCTAGTTCCACGAACATTGGTGGTTCAATTGCAAATATTTTTCCTTTAAATGCCAATGTTTTTACCATCATATTTTCTTTTAAGAATTTAAGCATATCACCTAATTCTGATTTATTAAGTGGGATTTGGTCATATGTTTCATTATCCATAAAATAATATAAATCTCCATCTGCATATAAGTACTGCATTTCTCTTTTTTCAATATCTGCTCCTTGTAATTTTTCTGATGGATTAAATGTTTTTTCTAAAACTGAACCATTAATGACATTTTTCAATTTTGTTCTAACAAAAGCAGCTCCTTTCCCAGGTTTTACGTGTTGAAATTCTACTACCTTGTATACTGAACCATCCATTTCAAATGTTGTTCCATTTCTTACATCTCCTGCCATATAAACTTCTGCCATATTATCATACCTCTTTCTTTTTTTAATTATTCTAACTTATTAAGTTTACTATATTTTTCCATAAAAATCAAGATGTTATTATATTATAACATAATTTTTTGGGGATTTTGTGAGTACTGTGCATCCGTTTTTTTCTACTAATATTGTATCTTCTATTCTTATTCCATATTTTTCTGGAATATATATGCCTGGTTCATTTGCTATTATCATGTTTTCTTTTAGAAATGTGTCATTTTTTGAATTTATATATGGTATTTCATGTGTTTCTAATCCTATGCTATGTCCTAATGAATGTATTAAGTCATAGTTATATAGTCTAAAATTACTTTCTACCATTTGTGAAATGGTTTTTATGCTTGCATATTCTTTTATTTCTTTTATAGTATATAACTGATTTTTTAAAACTAAATCATATATTGGTTTTATTTCTTCTAATATGCAACCCATAAAAATTGTTCTGGTCATGTCTGAACAGTATCCTTGATATTTACATCCCATATCTATTAATATTGGATCTGCCATTTTTACTGCCCTATCTCCTGGTTGCCAGTGTGGATCAGAGCTGTTTTCCCCTATTGCAACTACGGGATTAAAGGCTAATCCTTCTGCTCCATTTTTTCTGAAAAACATTTCTATTTCAAATGCAATTTCTTTTTCTGTTGTTCCTATTTTTATAAATTCTAATAAATGATTAAAGCATTTGTCCGTAATTTCACATGCTTTTTTTATTTTATCTATTTCATCATTATCCTTTACAGCTCTTAATTTTTCAATTATATCTTCTGTTTCTGATAGATTATTTACTTTGTATTTTTGTTTTAAATAGTAATATTGTTTATATGTTACATAGTTTTCTTCAAATCCGACATTTTCGCAAAACAAGAAGAAATTTTCGTATTGACTAATATCTCTAAAGTCTGCCACTATTATTTCGTCATTAATTGTTACTGTTTTCTTTACACTTTCTAAAAACATGGTGTATGTTAAGAATATGTTTTCTTTTCTTGTTATTAGTAATGTTCCTTCGTTTTCTATATTGGTTAGATATTTTATACTAACAGGATTTGTAACGATCATCCCTTCTAGTTTTAAATTTCTTAACCTCTCTCGTAAAAGTCTTATTTTTTCATTCATTGAAAAACACCCTCCTTTTACAATTTTATTGTTTTTATTGTTCCTAAAGAAAGTATTGTTAATAAGAATACATATAGTGAATTAGTTGAAACAAATATGCCCACAATTGTTGCCAGAACTATAAATGGTCCAAATGGAATATATCCATCTTTTCTGTTCTTTTTTGAAATTATTATAATTATGCTTGCAATAGCACCTATTAAAAATGCTAATACTGATATTAGTAGAATTTTATACAAACCAAAGTATAAGCCTAGTGCTCCCATTAACTTTACATCTCCTAATCCCATTGCTTCTTTTCCTGCAATTGCACCACCTATTAGTGTTATTATTAGAAATATTCCTCCTCCAGTTATCATTCCTAAAAGCATATCTTTTGCTAAGTTTAAGTTTTGAATTCCAAATATAAATGTAAATACTATTCCTATTTCAAACATTGTAAAGTTTAATCTGTTTGGTATAATTTGTATTTTATAGTCTACTACAAATGATGATATTAGCATTGGCATCAGTAGGCTAAATCTTAAAAAATCTAAGCTAAGTTTGAATTTATATAGTAATGCAATATATGCTATTGCATTTATTACTATTAGTAAATAATTTGCTTTGCTTACCTTTTTGTATTCCTTATAGGTTTCTTTTGACAATATTTTTCTTTCATTAAGGAATGCAACATTTAAGTATTCTATGAATTGTCCAATTGTGCCACCTAAAATTGCTATTATCACGTATATTAAAATGTGTATATCGTTAATGTACATCTTTTCCTCCTCACATGAAGTGTATTCTCCACTGTTTATTAATAAATCTTTTGTACCGTTTCTATTCTATTATATCTTTTTTAATTTTGCAAGAGTTTTTTTATTATTTTATTTTCGTACTTGCATATGTTATAGCGTCATATCCATATTTTTTCTTTAAATTATCTAATACACTATCTATTTTATCTAATTTTTCTTTGTTCTTATCTTCGAACATTGATAATTGTCTTTGTTCTCTATCTTCTAAATTATCTACTTTTATCCCTACAAGTCTTATAAATGTTCCTTCTTTATACATTTCCTTTAAAAGGACTCTAGCTTTTGCAAATATTTTTTTTGTATTTGAGGTAGCTATATCTAGTCTCCCTTGATGTGAAAAGTCTACGAATTCTTTTGTTCTTAGTTGTATATTCACTGTGTTTGCTACTAAATTATATTGCCTTAATCTATATGCTACTTGCTCTGTAAGAGTAAGCAATATTGTTTCTATTTTTTCAATGCTACATAAATCTATAGGAAGTGTTGTTGCATTACTTATACTTTTGGGTTTTTCATATTTATAATTGACTTCTGCATTGTCTATACCGTTTGCATATTCCCACATAATATTTCCATGTTTTCCGAAATTTTTTATTAGTGTTTGTCTTTCTTTTTTTGCTAAATCTCCTATTGTTTTTATTCCCATCCTTTGTAGCTTGGGCACACTTTTTTTCCCAAGCATAAATAGTTCTGATACTGGTAATCCCCACATTTTAGTTTGTATTTCGTTTTGATACAGTGTGTGTATTTTGTCTGGCTTTTCAAAATCTGATGCCATTTTAGCTAATAATTTGTTATTGGAAATACCTATATTAACAGTAAATCCTAGCTCTTGTTTTACTCTTTTACTAATTTCCTTGGCTTTGTTTTCTAAAGTGTCCTTCATTAGGTATTCTGTCATATCTAAAAAGCATTCATCTATGCTATACCTTTCTATTTTATCTGTGTAATTTAATAATAGTGTATATAATTTGTTTGAATACTTTCTGTAAATTTCAAAATTGCCTTTGAATACTTTTACCTGTGGGCATTTGATTCTAGCTTGATAAATTGGCTCTCCTGTTACTATTCCAAATTCCTTTGCTTTCATACTTTTAGCAAGTACTATTCCTCTACGTGCTTCTTCATCTCCTCCAATTATAGCTGGAATAGTCCTTATATCTAAAGTTTCTCCACTTTGTAGTTTATATACTGCAAGCCAACTTAAAAATGCATTGTTTACATCTATGTGTAGTATTTTCCTTTCCATAGTTATCACCCAAAACAATTATAGAACTTTTGTTTGTAGTTGTCAATATCTTCTTCTATTTTTCTAATAATTTTTTTAGAAATTTTCCAGTATAAGATTTCTCATTTTTTATTATTTGTTCTGGTGTTCCAATAGCTATTACTTCTCCGCCTTTTTCACCACTTTCTGGTCCTAAATCTATTATATAATCTGCTGTTTTTATTAAATCTAAATTATGCTCTATAACTACAATACTGTTTCCTGTATCTACTAGTCTTTGTAATATATCAATTAGTCTATGCACATCCGCTGTATGAAGTCCTGTTGTTGGTTCATCTAAAATGTATAGGGTTTTTCCTGTTGCACGTTTAGAAAGCTCTGTTGCAAGTTTTACTCTTTGTGCTTCTCCTCCTGATAGTGTAGTTGATGGCTGTCCTAATTTTATATATCCAAGACCTACATCATATAGTGTTTGTATCTTTTGTTTTATCTTAGGAATGTTACTAAAAAAGTCTAGTGATTCTTCAACAGTCATATCTAGCACATCTGATATGTTTTTTCCTTTATATTTTACTTCTAAGGTCTCCCTGTTATATCTTTTTCCATGGCACACTTCACAAGGTACATATATGTCTGGTAAGAAATGCATCTCAATCTTAAGTACTCCATCACCTTGGCAGGTTTCACACCTTCCTCCTGATACATTAAAGCTGAATCTTCCTTTTTCATATCCTCTTAACTTTGCTTCATTTGTTCCTGCAAATATATCTCTTATTAAATCAAATACACCGGTGTATGTTGCAGGATTTGATCTCGGTGTTCTTCCTATTGGAGATTGATCTATATTTATTACTTTATCTATATTATCTATTCCTAGTATTTTATCATGTTTACCTGGAAATTCTGATGATTTATATAGTTCTTTTGCCAGTCCCTTATACAAAATTTCATTTATTAACGTGCTTTTTCCTGAACCTGAAACTCCTGTTACACAAGTAAATACTCCAAGTGGTATTTTAACATCTATATTTTTTAAATTGTTCTCTCTAGCACCTTTTATTTCAATTGATTTCCCATTTGGTTTTCTGCGTTTTTCTGGCACTTTTATTTGTTTTCTTCCACTTAGGTATGCACCGGTTATTGAGTTTGGGTTTTGTTTAATATTCTCAACTGTTCCTGTACAAATTACATTCCCTCCATGTATCCCAGCTTCTGGTCCGATATCAATTATATAGTCAGCTGCATACATTGTGTCTTCATCATGTTCTACTACTATAACAGTATTTCCTAAATCTCTTAATTTTTTTAATGTTGCAATTAATTTATCATTATCTCTTTGGTGCAAGCCTATACTTGGTTCATCAAGTATATATAAAACTCCTGTTAAACCTGCACCTATTTGGGTTGCAAGTCTTATTCTTTGAGCTTCTCCTCCTGATAGGGTTCCGGCTGGTCTTGATAGTGTTAAATATTCTAGTCCAACATCTACTAAAAACTGTAATCTTTTATTTAACTCTTTTAAAATTTGATTTGCTATTAATGTTTTTGTTTTATCTAATTTTAGATTGTTAATAAAGTCTTGTATTTTTGTTATTGACATATTTGTTAATTCTTGTATGTTTTTTCCACCAACTGTTACTGCTAAGCTCTCCTTTTTTAGACGAGCTCCATGACAGGCTTCACATGGGCTTTCTGTCATATAATATTCATAGAAGTCTCTCATTCCTTGAGATTTAGTTTCTCTATATCTTCTTTCAAGTGTTGGTATTACTCCTTCAAAAGGTGCTGTAAATTTTCTTTCGCCTGCTACTGAAGTATATTTAAAGTCAATTTTTTCATTGCCTGTTCCATATAATATCTTATTTAAAAAATCTTTTGGCAACTTCTTGATTGGAACTTTTATGTCTACACCATAATGTTTGGCAATACTTTCGAAGTACATTTTAGCCATTGTATCGCCTTTTTTCATTGAGCTTGATCCAAAAGCTTTTACTCCATCATATAAAGTTTTGTTCTTGTCTGGTATTATTAAGTCTTCGTTCATTCTCATTAAATATCCAATTCCTGTACATTCTGGGCAAGCACCAAATGGATTGTTAAATGAGAACATTCTAGGAGATAATTCTTCTATACTAATGTTACAATCTGGGCAAGCATAGTTCTGGCTAAATAGTATTTCATTGTGTGGTGTACTTATAACTACTAAATTATTTGCATATTTTAATGATATTTCAATAGATTCTGCAAGTCTACTTCTAATATCTTCTTTAATTATAAGCCTGTCCACTACTAAATCTATACTATGTTTTTTCTTTCTATCTAAGTCTATATCATCTGTTAGTTCAAATATTTCTCCGTCAACTCTTGCACGTACAAAACCCTCCTTCGAAAAATTTTCTAAAAGAGTTTTATATTCACCTTTTTTGCCTCTTATAACTGGTGCTAATACTTGTATTTTTGTACCTTTTTCTAAGTTCATTACAGTTTCTACTATTTGATCAATTGTTTGTTTTTCTATTTTTTTACCACAATTTGGGCAATGTGGTTCTCCTATTCTTGCATATAACAAACGAATATAATCATATATTTCTGTAACTGTTCCAACTGTTGAACGTGGGTTTTTAGAGGTGGTTTTTTGGTCTATTGCAATAGCTGGTGATAAGCCTTCTATTGACTCAACATCAGGTTTTTCCATTAGTCCTAAAAATTGTCGTGCATATGAAGATAAGCTTTCTACATAACGTCTTTGTCCCTCTGCATATAGGGTATCAAACGCAAGAGATGACTTTCCTGAACCGGAAAGTCCTGTTATAACTACTAATTTATCTCTTGGTATAGTTACATTGATATTTTTTAGGTTATGTGCTTTTGCGCCTTTTACTACTATATTGTCATTCATTTATATTTTATTCTCCTTTTTCTATTTCTATTGGATTTA
The DNA here is from genome assembly GCA_004554705.1 of Clostridiales bacterium. Classification (GTDB taxonomy): domain Bacteria; phylum Bacillota; class Clostridia; order TANB77; family CAG-508; genus UMGS1781. Next base: position 58,480 of record SFKS01000001.1, read on the forward strand.
TATGTATTACAGTCAAATATATTTCGTCTAATTGGTCTATTTCCTTTTCTAGTTTATTTGCTATTTCATGGCTTTCAAATGTTGATAAATTACCATCTATGTAAATTGTAAAGGATATTTGATATTTATATCCTACTGGTGTTGCATTAAAGTGTTCTACCTTTTTTATTTCTTTATGCTTCATTATTATGTCCATTACCTTTTTCTTGTTTTCAAGGCTAATAGTTTTATCCATTAGAACATTATAACTTTCTAAAAATATGTTTGCACCTGTCCAAAGTATCCATAGTGATATTCCAATTCCTACTACTCCATCAAACCATATTATACCTACTAAACTTAGAAATGATGCTACAAGGTTAAATGATGTAACAATACAATCATTTATATGATCTTTTGCATTGGCTTCTAATAAAATATTATCATGTTTTTTTGCTAGTGAGTGAGTATATATATATAAACATAATTTTGTAGCTATTGTTGCAATACACACTATAACTAGCCACCATGAAAACATATATTTTTCTGGATTTAGTAGTGCTTTAATAGAGCCCTCAAATAGCTTCAATGATATAAGTATCATTGATATACTTACTAACATTGAAAAAATGTACTCTGCTTTTCCATGTCCTAAATTATGGTCATCGTCTCTTGGTTTACTGGCTATTTTGTTTCCTATGAATGTCATTAATGATGAAAAAATATCTCCTGCACTATTTACGCCATCAGCTATCATAGCTTGACTATTCGTAAAAATTCCTACTATTGTTTTTATAGTTAGTAAAAATATGTTGCCTATTATTCCGAAAATACTTGCTTTTTGAGTTGATTTAAATCTATCCATATTTCATCATCCTTACTTAAGTAACTTTTTGTCCTAATTCTTGATATCTATAATTGTTAAATATTCCAGTATATATAATCTTTGAGTTTTTTAGTTTTTCAAAGTTTTCTGGTTTTGGCATGTCTGGTAAATTTATATTGATATTGGATTTTTCTAGTATATGTTTTATAAATTCTGCACAATAGAAATAATTATTCCTATGTATTTTTTTATTGAAAAATATATAAATAAGTCCTAATGTATTAAATTTATATTTTGCTTTGTTCTCTTCAAACAATTTTATTTGTTGTTCTAGTTTTTCATATTGATAATCTGTTATTTGAATATAACAAATCATTGCTTTAGTATTTTTAAATCTTTTGAAAAATCCTAGATTTTGTCTTTCATGTACAAAACCTCCAACAAAGCAATTGTATGGATTTATTCTCCCAAATGAATACATTTTTTCTAAATCTTCATCAAGAGAAATTGATACGTGTGTATAAAACCTTCTAGTTTTAAATCTAATTATTCTACCTAGTACTGTACCTGAATATGTTAATATGAAATATATTCTTTTCATTACAAATCCTTTCCTTGTTTAAATTAATAAATCTAAAATTATGCCTGCTGTTATTCCTACTATGTATAATATTGTTAATATTTTTAAATTATCCTTCTTGTCTTTATTAACTTTAAATAGCACTAGAATTCCTATCCCTGAATTCACGAGCAAACCTGCTATCATTGAACCTAGCGGTATTATCTTTTCTAAGTATAATTCTGTTAAAATAATTGAGCTTGCACAATTTGGTATAATGCCAATTAGAGCTGTAATAACTGTTCCAAGTACCGGTATATTTACAATTAAGTTTGCGATTTTTCCCTCTCCAACAAAATAAATTATGCTATTTAGAACTAAACTTATTATGAATATATAAGCAAAAATTTGAACTGTATGTTTTATTGAAGATTTTATCACTCCCTCTTCCTCACAATTACAGTTTTCACTTTCACAAATTTTGTGTATTTCAATGTTGTCTTTTTCCTTATTTTCTCTATTTAAAAAATCAATTACAATTCCTATTCCCAAACCTATGAAAGCTTTTATGGTTAATATTTGTACAATTAGTCCAAATTCTGCTCCCTTTGAAATTAAAATTGGTAGCATTTCATCTGATGTAGATAAGAATATTGCAATAAGTGTTCCTCTTGTTATAATTCTAGCTGCATAAAAATTTGATGCTACTGCTGAAAAGCCACATTGTGGAATAATTCCCAAGATAGCACCTATTATTGGTCCAAATTTTCCTGATTTTCTAATAGCTTTTTCTGTCTTTTCTCCAGCGTGAGTTTCTATTAATTCCATTATTATATAAGTTATAAATAAGAATGGTACTAATCTTAAACTATCAATTATTGTATCTTCTAAGATTTCTAGCATACTTTTTCCTCCATTTTGATGTACATATAATATTTTAGCACATTTTTCATAAAAATACAGCATTTTTATGAAAAATGTGCTAATTAATATTATTTTTCTGACAACATATATCCAACGCCTCTAATTGTTTTAATGTATTTATCATATCCATATTTTTTTAAACTTTTTCTAAGTTCGCTTGTATATACTTCTACAACATTTGTAGTTGTAAAGGAGTTAAAGCTCCAAACTTTATCAAATATTTGTTCCTTTGTTAAAATCTTGTTTTTTGAGGTTACAAGGTATTCCAATATATCAAATTGTTTTCCTTGCAATGTGATTTCTTCATCTTTTATTGTTATATTTCGTTTTTGTGTATTTATTTTTAGGTCTTTAAATTCTAATAATTCATCTTGATAGTTTCCTTTTGTTCTTCTTATTATTGCGTTTAGTCTTGCTATTAATTCTTCAACTTCAAATGGTTTTACCAAGTAATCATCTGCCCCATATCTAAAGCCCTTTAACTTGTCTGAAATTGAATCTTTTGCTGTTAAAATTAGTACTGGTGTGTAAATCTTGTTTTCTCTTAATTTTAATAAAACATCATATCCAGACATTTCTGGTAACATTAAGTCTAATATTATTGCATCATAGATATTTTCCTTTGCATATAAATAGCCTTCATATCCATCAAATGCCTGTTCTGTTTGAAAATCTTTACATATGCATTGTGCAATGGTATCTGACAGAACTTTTTCATCTTCGATAATAAGAACCTTCACAATATTTTCATTCCTTTCACTATATATAAAGCTTGTATGCTTTAAATTTATTAATATTTTATAAATCAAATGTTAAAATATAATTAAAAATGTTCTTGAAATAAGAACATTTTTTATATATGAGAGTATATCTATAAGCCGGGTTCTGTCTTGAACAGTCATTTATCTAGGATATATATTACTACATATCTCAAGCCACCAATTCAGAAGATGACGAGCAGTCTTAGCCTTCTTTTTAGGTGTTGCTCCAGATGGGGTTTACATTGACCCACGTTTGTCTCCAAACTGGCGGTAAGCTCTTACCTCACCTTTTCACCTATTGCTCTAGCAAAGCTAGGGCTGTTATTTTCTGTTGCACTTTCCTTAAGGTTACCCTCACTGGACGTTATCCAGCATCATTGCTCTATGGAGCCCGGACTTTCCTCATGTAGACCCTTGCGAGTTCTATACGCGACTGTTCGATATACTCTTATTATATTTTAGCCGTTTTTGTAAGAATTGTCAAGTATAAGAAAGCATTACTGCATTTCTTGGTATTGTTATTTTTTGTATAATTTTTCACAATATTCATCATATTGTTTTTTTAACTCTTTATCATATATTGTTAAATTATTTTCTTTTCTTAATTCTACAAATGCCTTATATTTAAAGTTACTGTTTTCTGATATAAAATCTGTTGACAATATCTCTATTATTGTTTCTCTTAAGTCTTCTAATGTTGATGTTGCTAATCTATGAACTATATGGTATCCATATGATGTTTTTATTGGTGTTTTGCTGTATTCTCCGTCCTTTAATGCCACTAATTCATCAATATATGATTGTTCTAGTGAAGCGTTTTTCCCTTGAAATCCTAATTCTTCATGTACTATTTTGTCTTTATATTCTTCTACAATTTCATTAAATGTTTTTCCTTCATTTAATTTTCCTATTATCTCATTTGCTAGAGTTAAAGCCTCTTGGTCTGTTACATCGTCTGTTATTTTTACCAAAATGTGTTCTGAGTCATATGTTTCTATTTCATCTTTGTTTTCATTATAATATTTTTCTATCTCACCTGGTTCTAACTTCTTTTCTAAATAATCATATAAGTATTTGTTAGTTTTAATGCTTGCTTTAATATCTTCTAGGAATTCATCATAAGTTGAAAATCCAATTCCCTCTAAAAATTCTTGTTCAGTATATCCATTTGCTGTATAGTAATCTATATAGTTGTCTGCTTGTTTCTTTGCTTGCTCCTCTTCTTTTTCTGTTAATGTATACATATCATTTAAAATTGCCTTGTCTACTTCTGTCATCATTAAGGTTAAACCCTCTGTTAATTTCACTTTGTCATATATTGTTTTTGCCGAAATTTTTTTACCTGCTACTGTAGCTATTCTATTTTTAAAATAGTTCATACATAGTACTACTAAACAAGTTATCAGTACTCCTATTATTAAGCCAATTATTACTGGTATTATTGTTTCCTTTGTGAAAATTGTTTTCTTATTTTTTTCTTTTTTTTCCATAATTTCAAATTCCTTCCTTTTCATATTTCGTCACATTATATGTAGAATATATTAAATTAATATTAAAATTTAATTAAATTTTGTATTCCACAAATTGATGTGTTTTTATGCTGTTTTTTACATCTAATATTCTTTGATTTGAGGATCCTCTAAATTTAAGTGTAGGGTCTTTTTTGTCTAGTTTAAATTTGCCATCAACTAATACATCTATATCTTTTAAGCATTGATTTGTATCTTCATCATTTCTTGCTAATAGTTCATCCAGTGTATATCCAGAATAACACCAAACATTAAAATTAGGTTTAATTGTTTTTACATCTTGTATAAATTTATGTACTTCGTTTATATTTTCTTTACACAAAGGCTCTCCGCCACTTATTGTTATGCCTTTTAAAATCGAATTTTCTTTTATTCTATCTAGTATTTCTTGTTTGTTGAATTCTTCACCATAGTTAAAATCTTGAGCTTCTTTGTTGTGGCAACCAGGGCAATGATGTGGGCATCCGCTAACAAATAGCACTGCTCTCCAGCCTTCCCCGTTCGAAATACTCTCATCATAAAATCCAGCAATTTTCATGGTTCTCATTCCTCTCCAATATTGTATTTTAATTACAGGCGACCTATATCGGTCGCCCCTCTCACAAATTATTTGTTACCATGTGTTACTCTATCATGTAATTCCGCTAGTTTTCCTTTGTTCCAACGTGATGTTGTTCCTACTAAGTATCCTGTAATTCTTTGTATTGTATCTATGTTTTCACTATGGCAAACTGGACACACCTTTAAATTTGCATCTGCATTTTCAAATCCACAGTCTAAACATCTTGACCTTGTATGGTTTATTGAACCATATCCCATATCGTACTTATCCATCAAGTCTACAACTGCTTCTACTGTATCTGGATTATGTGTTGCATCTCCATCTAATTCTATATAGAATATATGTCCTGCATTTGTTAGTGCATGATATGGTGCTTCTATTTTTGCTTTATGTTCTGCTGTACATTTGTACCATACTGGAACATGATTACTGTTTGTATAATAGTCTCTATCTGTTACGCCTATTATTGTTCCAAATTCTTTTCTATCCATTTTAGTAAATCTTCCAGCTAGTCCTTCTGCTGGTGTTGCAAGTAAAGAATAATTTAGGTCGTATCTATCAGAATATCTGTCACATGCCTCCTTCATTTGAGTAATTATTTCTATTCCTAATTTTTGGGATTTTTCAGATTCTGCATGATGTTTTCCTGTAAGTGCTGTTAAACATTCTGCCAATCCTATAAATCCAATACTTAGTGTTCCATGTTTTAATACCTCTTCAACTTTATCTTCTGGGCGAAGCTTTTCACTATCTTGCCATAATCCAGACATTAATAGTGGAAATTGTTTTGCTACTGCTGTGCATTGGAATTTATATCTATCATATAATTGTCTTGCGGCTATGTCTGTGTATGTTTCTAGTTTGTTTAAGAATATTTTTTTAACTTCCTTGTTGTATTTTTCTGTCATGTATTGTTCACTATCTTTTCCAAGTTCAAAGTTGATTCTTAAATTTGCTTGTGCTTCTTTTGCTGCCTCTATAGCTATTTTTACTAAATTTACTGTTGTGAAAGATAGATTTCCTCTTCCTACAGATGTTTTCTCTCCATGTCTATTTGCAAATACTCTTGTCCTGCAGCCCATTGTTGCAACTTCATAATAGTATCTATTTGGATCGTCTGCTTTCCATTTCTCATGTTTATTAAATGTAGCATCTAAGTTTAAGAAATTTGGGAAAAATCTCTTTGCTGTTACTCTGCATGCTAATTTATATAAATCATAGTTTCTATCTTCTGGTAAGTAGTTAATTCCTCTTTTCTTTTTCCAAATTTGAATTGGGAATATTGGTGTTTCTCCATTTCCAACTCCTTCTTCTGTTGATAGAAGCATTTCTCTTATTATACATCTTCCTTCTGGTGAATCATCTGTTCCATAGTTTATTGAACTAAATACAACTTGATTTCCACCTCTTGAATGAATTGTATTCATGTTATGTATAAAAGCCTCCATTGCTTGATGTACTCTATTTACTGTGTTGTTTATTGCTAGTTGTATATACTTTTTATCTCCTTTTAAGTCTTTTGTTTCAGCTTTTATATAGTCTTTTACTTCATAGTTATACAATCTTGATAAATCTTCATCTACTACTTTTTCTATCTTTTTTATTTCCTCTACAAATGTTGTTTTTACAAATGGTGCTAAATAATAGTCGAATGCTGGGATTGCTTGTCCTCCATGCATCTCGTTTTGCACAGTTTCTAGTGATATGCAGCCAATTATACTTGCTGTCTCTATTCTTTTTGCTGGTCTTGAACTTCCATGTCCTGCTCTAAACCCATTTTTTAATATTTTGTCTAATGGATGTTGAATACATGTTAAGCTTTTTGTTGGATAATAATCCTTGTCATGAATATGAATGTATCCTTCCTTTACTGCTTTTCTAGCTTCTGTTGATAGTAGGAAATCATCAACAAATGGTTTTGTTGTCTCACTTGCAAATTTCATCATCATTCCTGCTGGTGTATCTGCATTCATATTTGCATTTTCACGTGTTATATCATTTGATTTTGTTTCTATAATTTCTAGGAACATATCTTTTGATTTTGCTTTTCTTGCTACATCTCTATTGTATCTATATGTAATATATGTTTGAGCTACTTCTTTTCTTGATGATCCCATTAATTTCTTTTCAACTAAATCTTGTATTTCATAAACAGATACTTGTACCTTGTCCTTTACTTGATTGCGAACGCTATCTGCTATTTTGGTAGCTAAGTCAATATCTACTCCTCCTGGTGTATTTGACATTGCTAAAGTAATTGCTTTAATAATTCTTTCTTCATCAAATTCTGATATTCTTCCATCTCTCTTAATAATTTGCATAATATATCTCTCCCTTTTTCATTTCTTGTTTTTAATTATTTGATTTCATTTGTTATATATTTTTTTGAAACTTTTGTACATCACTTAGACCTATTTTAGTGTTTTGGGAAATTGTAGAAACGCCACATAACTACAATCAAGAGACTTTGATAGGTTTGAATAAAAAATCTTTAGTGTAAACTTTTATGTGTTTCTTAAATTGTATTCCTATTTTATATTATTAATAATATCTTGTCAATATAAAATAGGAATTTGTAATATTACATTTTTGTTACAGAAGTGTAACACTTTTTTAACATTTCTTATCTTCTTCTGTATCTATTGCATCCACAACCGCAGTTGTTAGAGTTTGAGTTATTGTTCGTACTATTACTTAATAAATCCTCTACGGTGTCACAAACGCTTTCATTATTATTGTTGTTATTATTGTTTGAAAGCAAGTCTTCTAACAAGTCACATAGATTGTTTTCATGTTCTTCTCTGTTACATAATAAGTGCACAATAAGGGCTGTTATAAAAGATAATATTGTATATGCAAGTGTTGCTATTAAAAAGTTTACTCCAAATACTGCAAATGTTAATATTATAAATACAGCAAATATTAAACTTGCAACAATGATTGGATTTTTAAGTAATTTTTCCAAAACAATTGAGAAGATAATTACTGCTATTGGAAATGCGAAGAAAATTAATAAAGTATTCATACTATACCTCCACTATATAGTATGAATACTTTTATTTTTTTGACACAGTCTTAAATCTTTCTTTAGAGCTATATTTAATTGTACCAATCAAATTCCCAGTCATTAAATCTTACCGTATCGCCATCTTGTACTCCTGCATTTTTTAAAGCATCCTCAATACCTAAATTTGCAAGCATTTTTTGAAAATAATACATTGATTCATTATCTGCTAAGTTTACTCTTGACATTAATTTATCTACATCTGGTCCTGATACAATAAATTCTCCATTTGCTTTTTTAATTTCAAATCCTTGTTTTTCTTCTTTTAATGTATATACTATTTTTTCGTCTTCTTCTACAATCTCTTCTTTTGGTAGCCTCTTTAATTCTTCAGCTACATTCTTAAATAGTTCTTTTAGTCCTTCTCCTGTTGCTGCAGATACTTTATATATTTTTATATTTAACTTTTCTGCCATTTCTTTTAAGTTATTATATAATGTTTCATCTTGCATAACATCAGTTTTATTTGCTACTATTATTTGTTTTCTGTTAGCTAATTTTTGACTGTATTTTTTTAATTCTTCATTTATTGTTTTAAAGTCCTCTATAGGATTTCTTCCTTCTGAACCTGAAACATCTATTACATGAAGTAATAATCTTGTTCTTTCTATATGACGCAAAAATTGTAGTCCTAAACCTATTCCAGAACTTGCTCCTTCTATTATTCCAGGGATATCCGCTATTACAAAACTATCTCCATATTCGGTTTTAACAACTCCAAGATTTGGTTCAAGTGTTGTAAAGTGATAATCTGCAATTTTAGGTCTTGCTGATGTTACCATTGAAAGTATTGTGGATTTTCCTACATTTGGAAATCCTACCAGACCTACATCGGCTAATAATTTCAATTCTAATATCAATTCTTTTTCTATACCTTTTTCTCCACTTTGAGCAAAATGTGGTGCCTGTCTAGTTGATGTAGCAAAGTGTGAATTTCCTTTTCCTCCTCTTCCTCCTGGTAATATCAATTCTTTTTGACCTGGTTTTGAAAGGTCTGCTATTACTTTCCCTGTTTCATTATCTTTTATAACTGTTCCTAGAGGTACTTTTATATATAAGTCTTCTCCTTTTTTACCATAACAGTTGTTTCCACTACCATTTTCACCATTTTGAGCTTTGTACATTTTGTTGTATCTAAAATTTATTAATGTATTTGAATCTGGGTCTACAACGAAGTAAACGTCTCCACCTTTTCCTCCGTCTCCACCATCTGGTCCTCCAGCTGCTACATACTTTTCTCTTCTAAATGTTATAGCTCCATTTCCACCATCGCCAGATTTTACATATATTTTTGTGTAATCTACTAACATTAGATTATTCCTATCCTTTCTTTAACATCTTCTAAAGTTTTTGATGCCAATTTGCGTGCTTTTTCTGCACCTTTTGTATATATTTTTTCTAAGTATTCTTTATTTGCCAAAAGCTCTTTATATTTCTTCTGTATTGGCTCTGTTTTTTTTACTACTGCTTCTGCAACTTTTGTTTTAAATTCTCCATAACCTGAGTTTGCAAATTCATTTTCTATTTCATCCATTGATTTTCCTGTTATTGAGCTGTATATTTGCATTAAATTGCTTACTCCTGGTTTGTTTTCTACATCAAACTTAACTTTGTTATCTGAATCTGTTACTGCTTTTTTAAATTTCTTTAGAATTACTTCTGGTTCATCTTCTAGAAAAACTACATCATTTAAGTTTGTTGCACTTTTACTCATTTTGCTTGTAGGATCTTGCAATCCCATTATTTTTGCACTTGATTTTCTTACATATCCTTCTGGAATCACAAAAGTTTCTCCATATAATTTATTAAATCTCTCTGCTATATCTCTTGTAATTTCTAAGTGTTGCATTTGGTCTTGACCGACAGGAACTAAGTCTGCTTTATATAGCAATATATCTGCTGCCATAAGTGCTGGGTATGTAAATAGTCCTGCATTTATATTATCTGCATGTTTTTTAGATTTATCCTTAAATTGTGTCATCCTTGAAAGTTCTCCCATATAAGTATAGCAATCTAGTATCCAACCAAGCTCAGCATGTTCCTTTACTTGTGATTGTATAAAAATTGTGTTTTTTTCTGGGTCTAAACCTGCTGCAATATACATTGATAATATTTTCAGAGTATTGTTTCTTAATGTTTCTGGATTATTTCTAACTGTTAATGAGTGCAAATTTGCTATCATGTAATAGCAGTCGTATTCTTCTTGCATTTTTACCCAATTGTCTATTGCTCCTAAATAATTTCCTAAAGTTAATTTGCCTGTTGCTTGAATTCCACTTAAAATTATTTTTTTGCTCATACTTATCATTTCCTTTCTTTTTTATTAAAGTTTAATTATCATTAAAATATATTTTATTACAAATTTTGTTCTTTGGCAAGTTGTATACGTAAAAAATACAAATTGCAAGTTTGTTTTTGCAATTTGTATTTTTTATCTTATTTTGTTTCTTCTGGATAAACACTTACTTGTTTTTTGTCTTTACCTTTTCTTTCATATTTCACAATTCCATCTACTAATGAAAATAGTGTGTCATCGCTACCGATACCTACATTGTTTCCTGGATGCATTTTTGTTCCTCTTTGTCTTACTAATATGTTTCCAGCAAGTACAAATTGACCGTCTGCTCTTTTTACACCTAAACGTTTTGACTCACTGTCACGACCGTTTTTTACACTACCTTGACCTTTTTTATGTGCCATTTATATTCAACTCCCTTTTTACATAAATTTTACTTCAACCCTATAATTTTAAGCTTCAACTTTTTTTGTTGTTTTTTTTGCTGTTGTCTTGCTTTCTGTTGTTTTCTTTTCTGCTACTTTTTTCTCTGTTACTTTCTTTTCTGTTCCTTCAGCTTTTTCTGCTGGTTTTTCAGCTTTAGCTGTAGCTGTTTTTATAGCTGTTATTTCAACTTTAGTATAAGGTTGTCTATGTCCTTGTTTCTTTCTTTCATTCTTTTTAGGTTTCATTTTGAAAACTATAATTTTTTTACCTTTTCCTTGTGCTACTACTTTTCCTTCAACCTTCACACCTTTTACATAAGGATTTCCTATTTGTACTTTTTTCTCATCAGATACTAATATTACATTATCAAAAGTTACTTTTTTTCCTACTTCTGTATCTAATTTTTCAAAAAATACTACATCTCCTTCTACTACTTTGTATTGCTTTCCACAAGCTTCGATTATTGCATACATTATCGAAAAGCACCTCTTCTTTCTTTTAATACTCGCTAAGTTTGTATTTAGGTAGCTATATCGCATTTATTACCTAACTTAAGCGGCTTACGAATAAATATTTTACCATAGTTTAATATGGTTGTCAAGTAGAAAAGTCTATTTTCTTTGAATCTATGATTAAAATATGATAATGTCTGTTTTCTTGGAATTTTTTATATCTCATTCCTCTGTCTTCTTTTAGCTATTATCAATCTTGATTAATTGGTATTTTCTAAATAATTTACTTTTTTCCCATGTTCTAATGCATATTCTATTTCTGGTTTTGTGCTATCGCCTATATATCCATTTACATTAATTACATATATTTCATCTGCCATATCTATTTTTCTTTTATGCATATCATCTAGCATTTCTTTTGTTTTTGTTAAGGTTCCCTCATCCATATTTTCCCAAACTTCTGAATCTCCTGAATGTCCAAATAATCCTACTGAAATCACAATATTCCCTTTCAGAGTAAGTTCTTTTTGTACTTTCATGAATTCATCTTTAAATCTTGTTGACCCACAAAGAGTAATAACTTTATATTTTTTCATGTTTTTTACGTTCCTTCCTTTTTTATTTTTGTATGATTTTTGTTTAAATATTTTTTATAAAAGATATATTTATATTAAGTTTAATTTTTAATGTATTTAACTAAAAAATATTTATTAAGTTTAGGATTTTTCTTGTTTTTTCTAACAAATTCAATTTCAAATCCACATTTTTTATAAAATTCAGGTGCTTGAAATTCATAAGTTGTTAAATTTATATTTTCAAAGCCTTTGTCTTTATAATAGTTTTCAACAGTTTTTACTAGTTTACTTCCAATGTGTTTGTTACGATATTCCTTTATTATAATTAAATCACTTATATGCACTTCCTTATAATATGAATTTCCTGTTATTATTCCAATAAATTTATCATCTTCTTTAGCAATAAAGGCAAATGGTTCATAGTTACAAATTACTCCATTTTGGGTTGCAAATTTATTAAATTCATTATCTATGGTTTTATAAAATTCCTCATTTAAGTCTTCTTTATATTCTATATTTAACATTTTAACTTTTATCTCCAATATTTTCTTATGTTATATCATATTCCATTTGAATTTTCAAGCCATTGTAAAAATGGCGTATTTAAATTTTTCTAGCTAATCTTGATGTAATATATGTTTTTAGCATGCTTTTGGTAGGTGTCCCTAAAAGCATATTAATTATTTGCTATATGTTTTTGGGGACACCTTCCAATAACAGGTATTGTTATTCAATTTTTAATGCATCCATTGTTCCTCTTGAGATGTCAAATTTTTTTATTTCTACGCATTTTATTCCACAGCTTTCTTTACTTTTATTATAATCTTGAGCATAAATCAATTTCCAAAGCCATATCAAAGTCAAGCATTACGTATCTTGTTTTTGTTGTAGTGCTGCTACACACTCCACATGCTCCATCTATCCACTGTTGAATGGTCTTGATTATCTGGTACATTCACTATTGATTGGTTGCATTGACATAAAAATTTATTTTTACAACTTTTTATGCATATTTATTATTCATTTTTTTGATTATAGTATCATTTCAAATTCAATTTCATCTCTAATAGGTAATCCATTATCTGCAAATATCGGAATTTGTGGTTTTATCTTTCTTGAATTTTCAATAGCGTTTTTATAAATATTTGAAAACACAAAACCTCTTCTTTGATAAAATTCTAGTCCTCTTATATTATCATTTGTTGTAATTAGTTTGAGTCTTGTACAATTTTTTTGTTTTGCATATTCTTTTACTTTATTTATTAAATTAGTTCCAATTCCTTTATTTTCTATAAAACTATTTAAGGAACATATTTCACATTCTTCTTTTTCAATAATAAATGTTATTAATCCTATTATTTTATTATTATCTATTGCAACAAAACCATCTAGTTTAGTACCATCAATAACCTTCCCCCTGATAATTATATCTGTTGCCTCCCACTCATTTATTAGTATATTATTTACTTGTTTCCTAATCTCTTTATTTATTTCAACAATACTATAATCAAGCCTTCTAAATTCCTTTGCATAATAGTACATATCTATACAATGCAAATCTCCATCCCATATTTCTTCATTATAATTATCTACAAAAAAATTTTTTACAGTATGATGATACTTAGTAAATCCATTTAATACATAAAAAGGAATCATATTTTCTGATGTTCCTACTATCATTCTTTTATATTTCATACTATATTGTTTAAATACATATTTTATTAAGTCTTTAGCATATCCTCTGCCTCTATATTCATTTAAAGTTGCAATGTTTTTTAGCTCACATTCATCGCTATTAAGCTCTGTTATTACTATTGCACAAACAGGCTTGTCATCTTCTATTCCAATATACATATCGCCTTTATTAATATATACTTTTATAACATTTTCATCTGGATCTGCTTCTAAAAGCAAGTTCATATATTTTTCTTTATTTTCATTAATTTTCTTAATTTCCATTTTTATTTCCTTCTCTCTAAAAAAAGATTTAACCAATTTATTCTTCTATGTTTGTTGAACTATCATCTTTTTTAACATAATTTTCTAAATTTAATTCTTTCTTAAACTCTTCCTCTGTTGGTAAATATAATTTATATTTTGAAGCAAATATTTGATTATTATCTTCTGGCAAAGTATATTTTACAACTTGATCACTTTTATCTGCACAAAGTACAATTCCGATTGGTGGATTATCGCCTTCATTCATCATCTCTCTTGTATAATAATTTACATACATTTGCATTTGCCCTATATCTTGATGATTTAAATCTCCTAGTTTTAAATCTATTATTACAAAACATTTTAATATATAGTTATAAAATACTAAGTCTATAAAGAAATGTCTACCATCAAATGTTATTTTTTGTTGTCTTGATACAAAAGAAAATCCTCTTCCTAATTCTAATAAGAATTTTTGCAAATGGTCTATTATTGCTTGTTCTAAATCTTTTTCATAGAAACTTGTTTTTCCTTCTAAACCTAAAAATTCTAGTACATAAGGATCTCTTATTATATTCTTAGGTTCTACTTTTTCTGGTAATCCTATTTCTTTTTCTACCGCTTCTTTATCTTGACTTGCTAATAATCTTTCATAATAGAATGTTCCTATTTGTCTCTTTAACTGCCTTACACTCCAATTAGATTTTACACATTCATTAGCATAAAATTGTCTAGATTTTTCATCTTCAATTCTCATTAATAGATTATAATGTGACCAACTCAATTCGCTAGACAGTGTCTGGCGAATTGGAAATGTACGATAAAATTGTCTCATATTTTTTAAATTTGCAACTGTAAACCCTTTTCCAAATTCACTTGTTAACTGTTCTGATAAATATTCTAATAGTCTTTTACCATATTCTGCTCTATCACTTTCTCCACATGCTTTATGTATTTCTTGTCCTATTTCCCAATATGCTTGTACCATTGCAGAATTTACTACTGTATATACTTTAGCTTGTGCTGTTAATACACTATTTCTAATTATTTTGTACGATTCTTCTGGTTGTATTGTTATTTGGTTATCTTCCATAGACGTCCTCCTTATTTTACCAATTGTTTAAAATGTTTAATTCTTTTTATAGGAATATCATATTATTGTATATTTTTTACATATCTTATCATAAAAAAACTAAAAAAGAAAGTCTTTTGACAAAGACTTCCAGTTTTAACTTTACTTCTAAAAATTTTATTAAACACAACCCAATATCAGTATTTTAGGTCAGGGGAAATACCAGTCTTTTTTATTATTTTTTTGACCCATCAACCGTTTACCAGGTTGTATTTTTTATATATAATTTTTGTTAATTTAGAGCTTATTTTTAATACATTTATAGGTTATTTCCTAGTATAGTTGACATGTCATAAAACGTTGATATATACGCATTTATTCAAGTTTTAGTACCGCAACACACTCCACATGACTCGTATACGGAAACATATCTACTGGTTGTACTTCCTTTATTTCATATTTTTCTTCTAATTGTTTTAAATCTCTTGCTAGTGTTGCTGGGTTACAGCTTATATATACAATTTTTTCTGGTTTTAATGTTTTTAATATTTCTATAGTTTTATTATCTAGTCCTTTTCGCGGAGGGTCTACAAAGACTACTTTTGGTTTTCCTTCTATATTTTCTAATATCTGTGGTAATACTTTTTCTACATCTCCTGCATAAAATTCTATATTCTCCACATTATTTATTTTTGCATTTTCTTTTGCATCTTCTATTGCCTGCTCTACTATTTCTACTCCATATACTTTTTTAAAGTGTTTTGATGCAAATATTCCTATTGTTCCTATTCCACAGTATAGGTCTAATGCAATATTATTCTTTTGAGTATGTGCAATATCTGCATCTACGTATTTTATTGCAGTACCATATAATATCTCTGTTTGAATTGGGTTTACTTGATAGAATGATAGTGGTGATATTTTAAATTTATAGTCTCCTAATATATCGTGTATATATCCTTTTCCATATATTATCTCATTTTGATTCCCTAATATTACATTCGTGTTTTTTGTGTTGTAGTTTTTTACAACGGATTTTATGTTTGGGTATTTTGCTGTTAAGTATTCTACTAGTTCTTTTTCCTTTTTAAAGTTATTATCATTAACAACTAGAGTAACTAAAACCTCGTTTGTTTTTACTCCAATTCTTATAACAATATGCCTTACTGTTCCCTTTAGTGTTTGTTCATTATATACTGATATGTTGTTTTCTTTTATAAATTTAAATATTTTATTTGCAATTTTATTACACTCTTCATTTTGGATAAAGCAATTCTGAACTGGTACTATATTATGAGTTCTTTCTGAATATACACCCATAACAGGATTATTGTCTTTACCTAATCCAACTGGATATTGTAATTTGTTCCTATAATTTAAAGGATTATCCATTCCTATTACATCATTTACTTTAAGTTTCCTATTTAGTGCTTTATATAAACAGTTTTCAACTTTTGCTTTTTTTACTTTCAAAGTGTAGTCATATTTAATATGTCTTAAATTACATCCTCCGCATTTTGGAAAATCGCTGCAATCTGCATCTGTTCTGTATTCTGAAGGTTTAATAATCTTTAAAATTTTAGCATATGCAAAGTTTGATAAAACTTTTAGAATTTTTATTTCTACCTGTTCTCCCTTTATCACACCTTGTATAAATATTGGGAAGTTATCTATTTTTGCAATTCCTTCTCCTTGATATCCATTATCTATAATTTCAACCTCGTATATTTGGTTTTTCTCTAACATTTTCTTCACCTACTACATAAGATTATATGTTAAATAGAAATAAAAAGCAAGATTTTTTTATCACAATTCTTGTAACACATTTTTTTTATTTTGAATAGTATATAACATAACAAATGAAAAAAACATAAGATTTTTTCTTACTTTAAGGGAGGTGAAAGTAGTATGCCAGAAAATAGAGGATGCGGTTGCGGTGGTTTCGGATTTGGAAATGACTGTTGCTGGATTATAATTCTATTAATAATAATCTGCTGCTGTTGCGGAGGTAACAATGGCTGTGGAGGTTGCTAATTGAATTATAGATTAGTTTTACTTGGGTGGATACTTACTTCCACCCCCAATAATTTATAGTTTCAGGGACGTGATTAAAATTTATAAACTTTAATCACGTCCCTAAATATTATACATCTTTTTTATGCTATTTTTGGTCCCATCTTTTTCCCACCTAATAGATGAAAATGTAAGTGTTTTACTTCTTGTCCTCCATCTTCTCCACAATTTACTATTACTCTAAATCCTTTTTCTAGTATTCCTTCTTGTGTTGCTATTTTATTTATTGCTCCATATATTTTTCCTATAATTGCCTCATCTTCTTTTTCTAGTTCAACTAAACTTGTTATGTGTTTTTTAGGAATTACAAGCACATGAATTGGTGCAACAGGGTGTATGTCTCTAAATGCTAATATCTCATCATCTTCATATACTATATTTGATGGAATCTCCTTATTTATTATTTTACAAAAAATACAATCTTCCATTTTTACAATTCTCTCCTTTTATTCCAAAATTGCTTTTATACGCCTTACACCTGCTGACGAAGCCTCTTCTTTTTTTATCTTAAAATGTCCAAGTTCGCTTGTGTTATGCACATGAGGTCCTCCACATAATTCCATTGACACATCTCCTATTTTGTATACTGAAACTATGTCTCCATATTTATCTAAAAACATTGCCTCTGCTCCTTGTGCTATTGCTTCATCTTTTTTCATTTCTAGCTTTTCAACAGGTATCGCCATTTGTATATATTCATTTACCAAGTCTTCTGTCTTTTGTTTTTCTTCATCTGTCATTTTACTATTATGTGAAAAATCAAATCTCATTCTTTCAGCAGTTATATTGCTTCCTTTCTGATGCACATGGTTTCCTAAAACATTTTTTAGTGCGGCATTTAAGAGATGTGTTGCTGTGTGGTATTTTGTTTCCATTTCTCCTGTTGAAGCAAGACCTCCTTTAAATTTTTGTGTAGCTCCTTCTCTTGATTTTTTTTGATGCTCTGCAAATTTTTCTTTAAATCCTTCTGTGTCTACAGTTAATCCTTGTTCTATTGCAAGTTCTTCTGTTAGTTCTATCGGAAAGCCATATGTGTCATATAGTTTAAAAGCTATTTCCTTGTTAATTGCTTTATTCTCTAAAGAGCTAGTTGCTTTTTCAAATTCTCTCAAGCCTTTTTCTAATGTTTTATTAAATTTGATTTTTTCATCTTTTAATACTTGTAATATTATTTCTTTATTTGTTTCAAGTTCTGAATAGTATTTTGAATATTTTTCTATTATGATTTTTGCCAAAACTTGTTCCCAATTACCATTTATATCTATATTTATTTTTTTAGCATATCTGATTATTCTTCTTATTAATCTTCTTAGAATATATCCCTGGTCTGTATTTGATGGTTTTATTCCTGCATTATCCCCACTTATCATTACAATGGCTCTTATATGATCTGCTATTATTCTCATAGCTCTAGTGTTTTTTTCATCATCATAAGACAATCCTGATATTTCCTCTATTTTTGTAATTACATCCTTCCAGACTGAAGATTTGTAATTATCAGTATGTCCTTCTAATATTGCTGTCACTCTTTCTACTCCTAAACCTGTATCAACATTTTTATTTTCTAATGGTTTAAATGTTCCGTCTGACTCGTGATTGTATTGCATGAATACATTGTTCCAAATTTCTACCCAATTTTCATTTTCTGGATCAAATTTTTCTGGTATTTCTTCATTGCTTCTCCAGTAAAATATTTCTGTATCCGGTCCACATGGCCCTGTTAATTCCATATTAGGCCACCAGTTATTTTCTTCTCCTAAAAAAGCTATTCTTTCTTCTTTTATGCCAACTTTTTTCCAAAGCTCTGCTGTTTCTACGTCTTGTAGTACTATATCGTTTCCTTTAAATACTGTTACAGCTAAACGATTAACTGGTATGTTCAAGTGTTTAGTTAGCAATTCAAAGCTCCATGAAATTGCATCTTCTTTAAAGTAATCTCCCAGAGACCAGTTTCCAAGCATTTCAAAAAACGTATGGTGTGTTGTATCTCCTATTGAATCTAAGTCATTTGTTCTAAAACATTTTTGAACATCGGCAAGACGTTTTCCTTCTGGGTGTTTTTCCCCTTTTAGATATGGCACTAATGGTTGCATACCTGCAGTATTAAATAAACATGTTGGGTCATTCTCTGGTATTATTGGTGCACTTGGAATAATTTTATGTCCTTTACTTTCGAAGAACTTTAAAAATGTGTTTTTTAAATCTATGTTTTTCATTTTTCCTCCTAAACTATTTATTATTATACACTTAAATAGGTTTATTTTTCAATAGTTTTATCTGAATTCGCTTAAATATTTTTGTATAAAATATACTTTTTTTATATGATTATATCGTTATTGCACATTTTTAAAAATTTTGTCAGATTTATGAATATTTTTCTTTTTCTTTCAAATACTATTTTTGAACAAAAATAGTTGAAGGAGGTAAAATTTTGAAAGCAACTGGAGTAGTTAGAAGAATTGATGATTTAGGTAGAATTGTTATTCCTAAAGAAATTAGAAGAACTTTACGAATTAAAGAAGGCGATCCTCTTGAAATTTTCACAGATAAAGAGGGAGAAATTATCTTGAAAAAATATTCCCCTATTGGTGAGCTTTCTGAATTTGCAACGGGATATGCTGAAACTCTTGCTAAAACAACTGGTCATATTGCTTGCATTACTGATAAAGATACTGTTATTGCTGTCTCTGGCGGTTCAAAAAAGGAATTTTTGGAACAATCTTTAAGTCCTGAATTGGAAAAGGTTATTGAAAACAAAGAAATATATACAAGTAAAGCAAATAACGAAATTGCTTTACCTATCACTCAAAACGATAATAAAGAAAGGCGTTATAATTCTCAGGTTATTTATCCTATTATTTCTGATGGTGATGTTATAGGAAGTGTTATTCTGCTTTCTAAAGAGCAAAATACTACAATGGGAGATACTGAGCTTAAAGTAGTGCAATCTGCTGCTGGTTTTTTAAGTAGTCAAATGGATGTGTAGTATAAAAAAATGAGGGGTATGGTTCAAAGTCCTCTCATTTTTTGCTAATGAATAATAAATTTTATAATAAGTCTTTTACTGATTCACTTATTATTTTGTTTACATCTGCTAGCATTATGTTGAATCGTACTTCTATGTCGAAGTAATTTTTTATTTGTTTGTCTTCATTTAATATTTTGTACATTTCTTGGAGT
This sequence comes from Clostridiales bacterium, assembly GCA_004554705.1. Taxonomy (GTDB): domain Bacteria; phylum Bacillota; class Clostridia; order TANB77; family CAG-508; genus UMGS1781. Next base: position 78,696 of record SFKS01000001.1, read on the forward strand.
TTTTTCATTTTTTCCGGATCGTCTTTCCCTTGAAATGCCATTGCTTGTAAGTCATATCTAATCTTTTCAAAATCATCTATTTTTGCTTTCAATTCTTGATTGCTAGCTATATCTTCTTTTGCTTTTTTGTACTCTTCGTATTCTTTGCTTTCTTGTATTGCTTTTGCTAAATTATTAGCTTCATCATATACGTACATAATTATTACCTCCTCTTATTTTAAAGAGAACTGCACCTTTTGAGTCGTTCCCTTGTTTTTTATAACTATATGTTTATGCATATGCTTGGCGTTTTTTGAATGATAATAGATTTGTAATTTCGTTTTCCGTTCCTTTTGCTTTTTTGGCTTTTTGGACTCTTTCTTGCAAAATTTGATTTGCTTGGCGTTCTGCCATTGTTTGGCATATTGCTTTTTCATATGTAAAATATGTATCTTGTGCAATTTTTGCCCAATTGTATTCATTTTTTACTTTTATTTTAGCTTGTTTTGTTATTCTATCACATAATTCTGGATTTAGTAATAATTCTAGTATAGAATCTGCTAATGAATTTGAATTTCCTGCATAGCTTTTCATACCATCTACTTTGTGCTCTACTATTTCATTTAGTCCTCCCACATCTGATACTACAGTCGGAACTCCTGCAAGCATTGCTTCTAATGCTACTATTCCAAATGGTTCATATGTACTTGGGAATACTGAAACATCTGCACATTTGTACATTTTAGATACTTGCTTTGCATTTAAATATCCTGTAAAATATACTTTTTGACCTAATCCCATTGTTTCTACTTGTGCCTTCAGCTCATCTAACATTCCGCCTTTTCCTGCTATTATTAGTTTGGCATCATTATAACCAGCTAGTATTTTAGGCATTGCTGATATTAAATGTTGAACTCCTTTTTCATATACTAGTCTTCCCATAAATAATATTATTTTTTCATTATCTGCTGCATATTGCCTTCTAAATTCATAATCTCTTTCTATTCCAGTATATGAGTTTGTATTTATTCCATTTGGTATTACATTTATTTTTTCATATGGAAGTCCAAATAGTCTTTGTAAATCATTTTTCATAAATTTACTATTTACTATTACTTCTGAAGCTTCATATGTTAGTAGCCATTCTGTATCATTTACATACCTTTGGTTTTCATTGTGTATTCCACTATTTCTACCTGCCTCTGTAGCATGAATTGTACATACTAATGGTATTCCATATGAATTTTTTAATGTTTTTGCACTATATGCAACTAACCAGTCATGTGCATGTATAACATCAAATTTACCATTTTTCTCTATTAATTCGTTTGCTTTTGCTACCATGTTAAAGTTTAATTGCATAATCCAGTCAATAAAATTATTAGGATTAATTATATAATTATCAACCCTATAGACATCTACTCCTTTATCATTTTCATAGTATGGGAGTTCTCCTTCTCTATATGTAATAACTGTTACTTCATGACCATCTTTAATAAGTCTTTTTGATAAATCATGTACTACTCTGGCAATTCCGCCTACTATTCTTGGTGGGTATTCCCATGTTAACATTAAAATTTTCATTTAATAAATCCTCCCTATTTGTTTTCTTTTGTTACTATATATTTTCAACATTATTTTATATTATATTTAGAAAAAAGTAAACATTTTTTTCCATTTTTTTAAAATATTTTTAATAACAATAATAATACTGCTCCAGGTATTCCAAATATCCCTATAAATATAGAAGTAATTATATTTAATCCTATATGCAAATTAAAGGGGGCTCCTATTTGATTTATAAAATATATTAAAAACCCTCCCAATATTGAGTTGAATATTAGTTTTAAAATTTTGATTATTGAAATTTTAAAAACTACTCCAACAATTAGCATTGTTATTACACAGCTTAAAATTATCAAAACATTATTTATTTCCAAAGTAATCCCTCCTTTTAATAGGTATGTCTTACTTTGGACAAATATTCTAGCTTATTCGTAATTTTAATTCATTTATAATGTCTACTGAAAAGCCCTTTTGTTTTACCTCTTTTATTAAATAATCTAATTTTGCCTTATGTGCTTTTATTTGATACAAATAATAGTCAATAAGTTCTCCTTCTGCTTGTTCAAAATTCTTATTAGCTACGTTTAGGTCTGTTTTAGTTTTTAATATGCATTCTACTAGTTCAATATCTATTTTGTTTTTTCTCATAATGAATTTCCTCCACAATTTGTATTATATGCATTTTTTTGGAAAATATTTATTTTGTATTGATATTGTGTTGATTTTAAGTTATAATGTTCTTATGCTATTATAGCTCAGTTGGTAGAGCAATTGATTCGTAATCAATAGGTCGCCAGTTCGATCCTGGCTAATAGCTCCATAAAAAAATCCAATGGGAAATCCCATTGGATTTTTTATTTGAATCTTCTTCCTTTTATTGGTTTTGAGTTTGCATTTTGATCATTGTTTGTTTCTTCTTTTTGTGCTATTTTTATTGATTCTATATTTTCGTTGGCATTTGTAATTTTAGGCTTTAGGGCTACTGCTGCTCTTTGGTTTAAGTTCTCTTTATTATATTCTGCAAGTTTTGCTAATATTCTTTGATAGTTTTTGTAGTCATATGCAAAGTATATTGTTAATCCTACAAAGCTTGCTGTTGCTATTAATAACATTCCTGATATTAATTTATCAAAATTTGCTGTTATCCATCCTCCTATTGAGTTTCCTATTCCATTAAACCAATTTTTAATTTTTTGTATTGTTGTTAGTGGTACTACTATTGGCTCGTCTTCTCTTTCTATGGTTATTTTATATGTTTTTTGCTCTTCTGACCCTGTTTCATTTGGTAATGTTACTTTTATTGTTATTTCATTTTTTCCTGCTTTTATTTTTTCATTTCCTATTATCTCTATTTTTGCATTTTCTCTATTTGCTGTTGCATCCACCTGTAGTTCTTTTATAGTGTATGATAATTTTTCTAAATTCTTATATTCATATGTATTAAATACAAATTGTGGTTCTAGTTTTATTTCAACTTTTTGATTGTTTTCATCTATATAATATATACTTAATGTTTGTAGGTTTAATTCTGGTAATGCTCTTGTTACTATTATTTTGTATGTGTCTGTGCTTCCATCTTCAGCTGTCACAACAATTTCCACATTGTTTTCTCCTACTTGTAGTTCTTCATTTCCTGTTATTTTTACTGTGGCTTTTGAATGTTCTGGTGTTGCTACTATGCTTAGTTTTGTGATTTCATTTGGAACATTTATAGAATACTCTTTTACTTTTTTATTGAATTCTGGTGTTATTACTCCTTCTGCAATTTGTAATGCTGATAAATTTGAATTATCAGATTTTTTTGTTTCGGCTGGTTTTGTAGTTGTGTTAGTCGATGGTTTTGTAGTTGGTGTTGATGGTGTGTTTGGAGTTGTCGGCGTTGTTGGGGTTGGTTGTTTAATAATTACACTTTTTGATGCACTTTGTGTTCCTTCTGTTTCACTAGCATAATTGGCTACTAGACCTGAAGCATTAATAGTAATAGTTCCTGAACTTCCAGCAACACAAGAAATTGTTAATGATGATTGTGACATTAAATCAACATAAGTCTGGCTTAAAGTTCCATTGCTTGCAGATAAGTTAATTGCCCCAGCTTCATTACTACCAACTGAAACCGTAACATTAAAGCTTTCCCCTGGTGAAACTGTAGATTTCGAAGTAGTTATAGTTAAAGTTGCATTTGAAACAGTTGTTAATAGCAAGCCAACAATAATTATTATGCCTATTATTAATATACTTTTTGAAATTCTTTTATTCATAATTATCTTTTGTCCCCCTTATTTATAAAGAAATTTTACTCATATTCATTATGTGATTTTTGACTTTAACATAGTCTAGAGGTGTTATATTTCCATCTCTATTTGCATCTCCTGCTAAGCTATAAATTCCTTCTAGCTTAGTTATATTCATTATATTATTTTTTATTTTAACATAATCTAAAGGTGTTATCTTTCCATCACCATTTGCATCTCCAAGCATTATCACCGTATATTCTTGCTCTCCAATCTTAACCTTTGCACCTGTTCCAAAAATTTCGCCTTCTAGCACTGCCTCTGGTATATCTGTTATCTTTATATCCGGTGTTACTCTTATATTTGTGCCTTCTATTTTATATTTTTCTACCGGTGCTTTTTGTATGTATGCTTCTGATATGTATCCTTGTGTTCCATCTTGTAATTTTACTCTATACCAAGTGTGTCCATTAATTTTGAAATCTATTTTATCTATTATTGTTACTTGTGTTCCAACTGGCAATATTTGTTTTACCCTTGTATTAGTTGTTCCTGGTCCGTTTCTTAGGTTACACATTGCTCCTATGGTTGCTGGTTCATTTACAATTTCTACAGTGTCAACATCTTTTAGATATTCTCTTGATGCATATCCTATTATTGCTTCACTTCCTGCATTGTAGAATATCTTATCCCAATAACGTCCATCACTTGATATTTCTTCTGCTCTTTCTATTCTAACAATTGTTGTTCCTTTTGGCACTTTTCCCTTTATATCATAATTTGTTGAAGGTCCTCTTCTTACTGTAAGCGGATAATATAGTGTGTTTACTACTACATTTTCTGTATGTAATGATATTTTTCTTCCTGGTTTTATTGAAGCTGTGGTAGGCATATTGTTATATATTGGTATTATAAAATTAAAATTGTTTTCTAAAATTCCTAAATTGTTATATTCTCTTTGAATGGTTGTGCTCTCTGTGTATGGTGCTGATAGATTTTGTTGGTATTGATGCCAATATAGGCATTTGCTAGCTTCATCTACACTGAATTTTTCTAAATATAAACAGTCTTGATATCCGTTAATATATTCTCCTGATAAAAAATATGCCCCTCCAATTATTGAAAGTTCTGGGTTTGTCCAACCTTTTTCTTTCGCCTTTTCTAAACCATTTTTAATTACTTCAGCAATTGGTGAACCAGATGGTGCGGTGGCTCCTATGTTAAAATAATTGTAATATCCTAAATATTGTGTTGTATTTCCTTGTGCATTTGTGTAAGTATAATTTCCACTTGTTGTACTGCTACCATTTCTTCCTTGTTCTTGTATGATTCTTGCAGCTAAATGATATGGACTTACATTGTTTTTCTTTCCTGCTTCATAAATTACCTGAGCAAAAGATTTGTTTATAACTTGAGTATTTCCTGCTGTATCTATATATGTAATAGTATCTGTATCCATATTAGTACCTGAAAGTATTGATTTTACTCCTTGTACAGTGTGTACAGCTTCATTAAATGACAATGTTTCAAATGCAAATATATATGTTTCGTTTAACCAATTTCTTGGATCTATATAATATGAAACTGTTTTGTTGGATGCACAGTACCATTGACTTTCATATAAAATTGGGCTACCATCTGACATTTTACAAGTTGGGCATACCCAATCTCCTACATTATCTGTTGTGTAAGTTTTATGTACTACACTTCTAAAATGTTTTGCTGTTGTTTCATTATAAAGAACCGTGTTCCAGTCTAAACCTGTATACAGTGCTGTAAAAGTCCAATTTGGATGAGCAGTTTTTAACTCTTGCACTAATGTATATATTTCTGGATAATTTACTAAATTTGTTAAGTCCTCTGTTCTTTCTCTTGCCTCAACATTATTAGGTAAAAACGCTAGAATTATACAATATATTAATATTGTTACAAAAAGAACTAAACTAAAGGTCTTTTTAATTTTATTCATTTCTTTCCTCCAAATATCATTTGTAAATTTATAGATGATTATAGTATATAATATCGTAAAAAGTAAGTCAAGGAAAAATTTTAAAAAACCTTTGGAAAATTTTAAGAGCATAGAAAAGTTTTTCCTTTTCTACACTCTTAATTTTCATCAAATTTATATATATATGTTTTTACATTGGGAAGCAAATCTCTTATATATACTACATTTCCGTTTTCTAATTGTAGTGTTACATTTGGATATGTTTTTATCATTCTTTCATTGCCCCAGAATTTTTGTATTAATTCTGACCTTTGTTTATTCCCATATATTTTATTATATTGTTTTATTATTTTTGATTTATTTTTAATATTCAAGTTGTTTTCAGCTGACATTCTTATTAAAAATAAGTCCATGGCTATAGCAGAAGCTATTACATTAAATATCATAAAAATTATTGCAATACTGGTTAGAATTTTTAGTATTCTTAAGTTTATTTTTGATTTTATGTAATCGATAAATTTATCTATTGTTGGATTTATTATTCTAATTAATATTAAGCTTAAGATACCCCAAAATATTGAATATAATAAGCATATTCTTCCATTGATGTTTAAAAATCTTTTTGAATAGTCCCACCATCTTGCACCAAATAGTATTTCTCCCAAAAAGCTCATAATATATTCTATTATTGAGCCTGTTATGCATCCTCCTAAAAATAGTGTATAATTATTTTTGTTAAAAAGTCGCAACACTAAAATCAGTACTACTGCACCTACTCCATATATTCCACAAAATGGTCCATATAAAAAGCTTTTTCTACTTTCAAGTACATTATAATTAACAAGTGCAAATAAAGTTTCTACTACAAAACCTATAAAACTATATATTATGAAATATATTAGTATTCTCCATATATTTATCTTTTCTGTTTTTTTCTCCATATATTACCTTCCTACTATTGTTCCAATACTTTCTTCTTTAAATACTGATTTTACAAATATTTTTACTAAATTTTCTTGAGCTATTTCTATACATTTGTTATGTAATACTTCTGCTCCATTGTTTGACAATTCTAACATTTTATCATATGATATTGTTTCATATCTTTTAGCATTTTGATTTTTGTTCGGATCCTCTGAATATATTCCATCAACATCTTTGAATATTTCACACCTTTCAGCTTGCAACGCAGCAGCTAATGCTATTGCTGTTGTGTCTGAACCACCTCTTCCTAATGTTGTTATATTTTTGTTTTTATCTACACCTTGAAATCCTGCAACAATCACTATTTTGTTCTCTTTCAGGTCTTTATTGATTTTAGAAGTTTCAATTTCCGTGATATTTGCATCTCCAAAATTTGAGTCTGTAATTATTGGTATTTGCCATCCCAAGTATGATATTGCTTGATATCCTAAACTTTTTAAACACATTGCTAGTTTTGCAATTGTTATCTGTTCTCCTACTGATACTAACATATCATGTTCTCTTTTGTTTGGTTTTTGAGTTATTTCTTTTTCTTCTTGTATTAGTTCATCTGTCGTATTCCCTTGTGCTGAAACTACAACTACAATTGATTTTCCTTTGTTTTTTTCTTTTATAATGTGCTTACAAACATTAAAAAGTTTTTCTGTATTTGCTACAGAACTTCCTCCAAATTTTTGTATAATTATTCCCATTATGGAACCTCTTTTTACATATAAAATACCAATAGCACTTAAATCTAAGTGTTATATCTTTTCTTCTTTGTATATTATACGTCAAAAGAATCTTTTTGTGAATATATTTTTACTATTTTCTATTGTTTTCTGTTTTTCTATAAAATAAGATAAGTGGTAATGGTTATGTCACTTATCTTATTATTGTTTTTAAGTATGCTTCAATAAATTCATTTAATTCTCCGTTCATCACTGCCTCAATATTGCCAACCTCGTAGTTTGTTCTATGATCTTTCACAAGTGTGTATGGGCAAAATACATATGAGCGGATTTGACTTCCCCATGCTATATCTCGTTGTACTCCTTTTAAATCTTCTATTTTTTCTTTTTGTTCTTTTTCTTTTAGTTCTAATAATTTTGATTTTAACATTGTCATTGCATATTCTCTATTTTGTGTTTGAGACCTTTCAGTTTGGCATGCTGTTACGATTCCTGTTGGTATATGCGTTAGTCTTACAGCTGATGAGGTTTTATTTACTTTTTGTCCCCCTGCTCCTGATGCTCGATATACATCCATTTTTATGTCATCTGGATTTATATCTAGCTTTATATCTTCTGTTATTTCTGGTAGTACCTCTGCTGAGGCAAATGATGTGTGTCTTCTTCCTCCGGCGTCGAATGGTGATATACGTACTAATCTATGTACTCCATTCTCACCTTTTAAATATCCATAAGCATTTTCGCCTTTTACTAAAAAGGTTACACTTTTTATGCCTGCTTCATCACCCTCTAAGTAATCTAGTTCGTGAACTTCAAAGCCATTGCTTATAGCCCATTTGCTATACATTCTGTATAGCATTTCAACCCAATCTTGAGATTCTGTTCCTCCTGCTCCTGGATGAAGTGTAACTATTGCATTATTTTTATCATATTTTCCAGATAATAATGTTTCTAATTGTAAATGTTCTATGTCTTCTTCTAATTTAGCTGTGTTTTTTAGAACTTCTTTACATAGTTCAATATCTTCTTCCTCTAATAGCAGTTCATTTAAGTCCACTAAATTTTCATATTCCGTCTCTATTTTTTTAAATTTTGCTAACTTGTTTTGCAAATGCTTCATTTTTGTAAGTACTAGTCCAGAACTTTGTTGGTTATCCCAAAAATTAGGTTCTCCTGTTTTTATTTCTAGCTCTTTTAGCTCTGTTTCTATGTTATTTATATTTAGTGCTTCCTCTATACTATTAATTTTTGATTTTAAATTTAATAATTTGTGTTTGTTTTCTTCTAATTCGAGCATGTTTCTCTCCTATTCATTTAAATTATAAGTTATGAGTATATAAAAGCTTTTCAAGTAAATTTGCTATTTACCGCAACATTGTTTATACTTCTTACCTGAACCACATGGACATGGGTCATTCCTGCCTACTTGTGGTCCTTCGTTTTTTATTGGAGTGCTTGGAGCATTTTGAGATTTATGAGGTATTGCATTTTCTGTTTGCTTTAATCCTTCTCCTGTAATTTTTACTGTTTGTTTTCTTTCTATTTTTTGTATTCCTTTTATGTGTGTTAAAATTTTTACAACGTCTATTTTTATGTCGTTTACCATTTGTTCAAACATATCAAAACCTTCTATTCTGTATTGTGCCACAGGGTCTTTTTGTCCATATGCTCTTAGTCCTATTCCATCTTTTAGTTCATCCATTGCGTCTATGTGATCCATCCATTTTTGGTCAACTACTTTTAGCATAACTACTCTTTCTATTTCTCTTATTTGTTCTTCTCCTATTTCTTTTTCTTTTGCTTCGTAGTTTGCTAAAGTTTTATTATATAGGTTTTCTATAAGTTCTGGTACGTTTTCATTTATTTCTGTTATGTCTATATCTAATATTGATTTTATTTCTGTTTTTAGGCTCTCTTTGTCTAGTCCTTCTTCATTTTCATGTGTTGTCACTATTTCTTCTATTACTGAATGCATCATTTTTTGTATTTGTTCTTTTAGGTTTTCTCCGTTTAGAACTTCTCTTCTTTGTTTATAAATTATTTCTCTTTGTGTGTTCATTACATCATCATATTGGAGTACATGCTTTCTTATGCTGAAATGCTTTCCTTCTACTCTTTTTTGTGCATTTTCAACAGTTTTTGAAAGCAAGCTCATTTCTATTGGCATATTTTCATCTGCTTTTAGAGTGTTATATAAACTTGTTATCATATCTCCACCAAAGATTTTCATTAAATCATCATCTAGTGCTATATAAAATCTTGATTCCCCTGGGTCTCCTTGTCTTCCACTTCTTCCTCTTAGCTGATTATCAATTCTTCTTGATTCATGTCTTTCTGTTCCTATTATTTTTAAACCACCTGCTTGTAATACTTTTTCTTTCTCTTCTTTTATTTCATTTTCAAATTTTTCTTGATATTTATTAAATACTTTTCTTGCTTCTAAAACTTGTTCATCCTTTGTTTCGTTATGAGCATTTGCTTGTTCTATAAGTTCATCTGAATATCCTTGTTTTCTCATTTCTTGTTTTGCTAAGAACTCTGAATTTCCTCCAAGCATTATATCAGTACCACGTCCTGCCATGTTTGTAGCAATTGTTACGGCTCCAAATTTTCCTGCTTGTGCTATAATTTCTGCTTCTTTTTCGTGATATTTGGCATTTAATACCTCATGTTTTACTCCTTCACGTTTTAAAATACTACTTAATTTTTCTGAGTTTTCAATTGAGACTGTACCTACTAAGACTGGTTGACCTTTTTCGTAACTTTTCTTTATATCTTGTACTACTGCATTAAATTTTGCTCTTTCATTTTTGTATATTATGTCATTCAAGTCTTGTCTTATCATTGGCTTGTTTGTTGGTATTGAAACAACATCTAGGTTATATATTTCTCTAAATTCTGCCTCTTCTGTCATAGCTGTACCTGTCATGCCTGCTAATTTGTCATACATTCTAAAATAGTTCTGGAATGTTATTGTTGCTAATGTTTTTGATTCATTTGCAATTTTAACATTTTCCTTTGCTTCTATTGCTTGATGTAAACCATCACTATATCTTCTTCCATACATTATTCTTCCTGTAAATTCATCTACAATTAAAACTTCTCCATCTTTTACAATGTAGTCTATGTCTTTTTTCATAATACCATGTGCATGTAAAGCTTTGTTTATGTGATGAACTATATCAGAATTGTCTATGTCATTTAAATTCTCTAGTTTGAAATATTCCTCTGCTTTTTTAGTTCCTCTTTCTGTAAGAGTTGCAGATTTTGCTTTTAGATCTATTACATAATCATATTTTTCATTGTCTTCAGCTTGTTCTAGATTCTTTGCGTCTTCTTCTATTATTGTTTTTGCTTTTAATTTTTTAACAAAGTCATTTGCTAAATTATATAAATTAGAACTTTCTGCTGCTGTTCCTGAAATTATAAGTGGTGTACGAGCTTCATCTATTAAAATACTGTCTATTTCATCTACTATGGCATAGTTGAGCGGTCTTTGTACCATATCTTGTTTATTTATAACCATGTTATCTCTTAAATAGTCAAAGCCATATTCGTTATTTGTTCCATATGTTATGTCTGCCTGATAGGCTTCTTTTTTCTGTGCTGGTTCCATTCTTGCTACTACTAACCCTACTGTCAATCCTAAGAATTTATATAGTTTTCCCATCCATTCGCTATCTCTTTTTGCTAGGTAGTCATTTACTGTTACTACATGAACTCCTTTTCCTGAAAGTGCATTTAGATATACTGGCAAGGTTGCCACTAATGTTTTTCCTTCTCCTGTTCGCATTTCAGCAATTCTTCCTTGATGAAGTATAATTCCACCTATTAATTGAACATCGAAATGTCTCATTCCTAAAACTCTTTTTGAGGCTTCTCTTACAACTGCAAAAGCTTCTGGTAGAATATCATCTAATGTTTCACCTTTTTGTAATCTTTCCTTAAATTCGCTTGTTTTTGCTTTTAGTTGCTCATCTGTTAATTTTTCGATATTTGGCTCTATATTGTTTATTTTTTCCACAATTGGCATTACCCTTTGAACTTCTTTTTCACTATATGATTTAAAAATTTTACTTAAAAATCCCATCTTGTATCCTTCTTTCATATTATTCTAACTATATATTTATATCATAAAATATCATATCTTTCAAGATTTTACATAGAATTAAGTGAAATGCAATAGTTAATTAATATTTAAAGATAGCCGAGTTTTGCTAAACTTTAAATGATAGAAGTGAGGGGTTATTATGTTTGTTTTTAATGTTAAGCTTAATAGTAAGAGTATTATCAAATTTTCTCTTATACTAGTCTCCATTATTGTAGTAGTTTTTTTTATTATTTCGCTTTATAAAATATTAAGCTCTAGTTTTAAGGTTAACGATGAAATCAAGGAGCCTGATGTAGCATATTTAAGCTCAGACGAATATACTAATGTTTTAAAAAGTGTATATGAAAATTTAGATACATACATCGGTCAAAAAATTTGTTTTTCAGGATATGTTTATAGAAATTTAGATTTCGCTGATAATCAATTTGTTTTGGCAAGAGATATGGTTGTTCAAGGAAGTAGCAAAACTTTAATTGTTGGTTTTTTATGTTCTCATCAAGAAGCTTCTAAATTCTCAGATGGTGTGTGGGTTGAAATAACTGGAGAAATTTCAAGAGGTAATTATCATGGAGAAGTTCCAATTATTAAGGTTATTAAAATAAAAAAAGTAGATAAGCCTACTGATGAGTTTGCTTGTCCACCTGATTCAACTTACATTCCCACAGGAATTATATATTAATGTGGAGCACCAAAAATAGTGCTCCATTTTATCAATATGTTTTTTTGTATTGTTTACCCTTCTTTAAAGCCTTCTCCATATACTTCTCTTGCATTAGTTATTATAATAAACGCCGAAGGGTCTATTTCTTCTACTATTTTTCGTGCTTCTATTATTTCTGTTCGTGACATTACACATAATAGCATTTTCTTCTTTTCTTTTGTATATGTTCCCTCTCCATATAGTGCTGTTGTTCCCCTTCTTAATTCATTGTTTATTCTCTCTGATATTTCCTCCCATTTTGGAGATATTATAAGCAACATTTTTGTAAAATTAATTCCTTCAAAAAATATATCTAATATTTTTCCCATTATATATATTGCTAGAGCTGAATACAATCCAACCTCTATGTCTTTAAAAAATATTGTGTTTGCAACAACAATTATTGTATCAAAAATCACTATTAAAGTTCCTGTTTTTAAATGTGGTTTATATGTTTTAATGATATTAGCAAGTAAATCAGTTCCACCTGTTGATCCATTTGCTTTTAATATAATTGCTGTTCCTATTCCTACAATAACTGAACCATATAAAAAAGCTAAAAACCTATCTTCTGTAGCTGGTTGTATTTTTGCAAAGCCATTTAAAAATATTGATAACAATGCTGTTCCAAATACAGTCTTAATAAAAAATTTTTTTCCAACTTTAAAATATGCAATTGCAAATAATGGTATATTTAATAGTAGCATTGTTGTTCCAAGAGGAATTTTTAGCATATAATATACTATTGTGCTTATTCCTGAAAAACCTCCTGTTGAAAGTTGATTTGGAACTAAAAATAATTCCAACCCTATTGCCATAACAAGAGTGCCTATTGCAATTTTAAATAAATCAGATATGAGCTTTCTTGTTTTAACAATTTTCCTTTTTGATTTAAATTTCATAATAGTCTCCTTTGCATATTTTTAGTGTTTTTTTAAATTTTATGTATCTTTTTCATGTAGTTCTCGTATAATATTTTTGCAGTTTCTGGACTATCTTTTCCTGATGCATTTTTAATTGGTGCAAAGTCTTCTTCCCTTTTTCCTCTTAAAATAGCTATTCTATCAAATAAGCAAAAGCTGTCAAATATGAATTTTTCAAATTTATAGCAGTTTGCCTCTTGTGGTATTATTAATTTTCCTGTTTTATCTATATATTCTGCTTTTTTCTCTGCCACATGATATTTTAATTCTTTTGTACTTGCTTTTTTTATAGCTTCTATATTATACAAATTGCACATTATATGTGCTTCGCCATATATTATTTCGCCATTTTCATCTACTGCTACTCTCATATTTTCTGGTATTTCTGTATATTCTATTACTTTTATTTTTCCATCTTTTTTACAAAGTACTCCAACTTTTTCATATGGACTATTTTTTATTACAGTTCTTGTTGCAATTTTTACTTTTTCTTTTATTGCTAGACCAAGTAGAAGTGTATCTACATATTTTACTAGTAAATTGTCTACTGAACCTATAAAAACCCATTCAATACCTTTTTGTTCAAGTTCTTTTATTATACCGTTTTTTGCCATTGAGTGGAATATTCCACCATTTCCGTCTGAAGCTTGTTGTATTAGTCCTTTTTTGTCTAAAAGTAATTTTCCTTCTTTATTTAGCAAAGGTAAGTCTCCTTGTTTAAAAAACTTTATAAATTGTTTTGGATATCCAAAATAGTTTGCTTTTTCAAAGAATTCTTTTGTTTCTTCATGATTTTGAGGACTTGTCATAATATAACAATTCAGTGTTATATTGTATTTTTTTTGTGCTTCTTTTAGTTTATCTACTATAACCTCAAACAAAGATTTGACTTTTGAATTTATTTCTAGTTTAAAAGTTCCTTTTGGTCCATTATGTCCTAGTCTCGTACCCTGTCCTCCTGCCATTATTGCTACTGCGAATTTACCTTTTTTAATTTCTTCTTCTCCTAAACTTTCATATTCATTTAGTTCTTCCTTTTTTAGTTTGTCTGGATTTATTGCTTTGATAGGTTCTATATTCTCTATATCATCAATATTTTTTTTATTGATGGCATATTGGTATAATTCTTCTAATTGTGCAAAATCTATTTCTAATATTTGTTCTGCTTGTTCTTCAGTCTTAATCTTTATGTGATTTTGATTGTATTTTTTTAATATGCTTTCTGCTTGTTCTATTTTATTCATGTTTTGTCTCTCCTTGTGAAAATTTTCTTGATATACTATATCATGTTTTTTCACATTTGTCTAATTTTTATGTTGTAATTGTATATTCTACTGTAACTGTTGCATTTTTATATTTATTTGCTGCTTTTTCTATAGAATTAATTAGCATAATATGTTAGTTCTATATATACTGAGTCTGTATTTGCTATAATTGGTAATCCACTGATTTTGCCACTATTTCTTAAATAATCTAATAGATTTTTTACCTTTACATAATATACGCTTTCGGCGATTGAAACTATTCCCTTATCAATTAATCCCTCATTTACAATATTTATTATAGTTGTTCCACATTCTCGATTATTAATTTTAACGGCTACTGTAATATCTTTGTTTATATCTATATTTTTTAGAGCTCCATCTATAGAAATTTCACTTTCAGTTGTTAAATGACTTTCTCCCTCAACTAAATTTAATATTTTCTGAAAAATTTCTAATATTGTTCCATCCTTAGCAGTATATTCATATTCTCTACTTGTCGCAATGCCATCAAGTAAATTATTGCGTACATAACATATTGTAAAGATACCATTAACATATCCCTTTAATCTTGTTAGTACGGGTTTCCACCAATCCTTTTCATCTATTTCACTATTCGGTTTTCTATCTCCTAAAAAAATTATATATGTTAAATTATCTTTAATATCATTATCAGATTGTATTTTATTTTTTATATACTGTTCAGCAACAAGAAAAGCAGGAGTAAAAGATGTATTTTCTTCCCCTAAATTATTAATCTTTATCGTACGTCCCTGAAAATATGGATGTTCCCTAGGATATTTTGTTCTAATAAATCCTTGTTTAGGCTCATAATACCAGGCTGGACCAGATGCTTCTATAACAAAATCTGTAGCTACCGTATTTCCAGAATCATCCTCTCCAGTATCACATGCATAGCAGTATAAATCTACAATACAATCCGCTCGTTGATCACTGTTTATTTTTAAATCAAAATCACTTTCAGTGTCTTTGTTAATAACTATTTCATTAGATACTGTTGCATTGGTTGCAAATGGAATACAAGCAAAGCCATAATTATTATTTGTTTGATGTGCTACTGTTAAAACTCTCTTATACATATCTTTTATGGAATTATAAACACTATCATAAAATCCACCTACAATCATACTACTTGAAACATCTGGAAGTATTATTAAATTGAATGCTTCTTCTGAAACCGTACTGTTTTTTCTATTGAGTCTTAATGTGTATGATGGGTTTTCTGGTGGGGTTGGTGGATTTGGTGGGGTTGGTGTTTCTGTTATGTTCGCTATTGGAGTCTTTGGGTCTGTAACATTTTGTTTCCCATTTAATACTAGTGCTGATGCTGAGGTTCCTATTGTATATGTATCTTTTCCTATCATTTTATATAAGAAATTTTTTAATTGCGTTCCAATTGTTATGTTTGTATTTTTAACACTTACTATTATATAATCATCTTTTTTTAATTGATATATTCCTTTTTCGCCATTTACTGCATCTAGTATAGTATTTGTATATACTGAATAATATTTGTATTCTCCCTGTAAGTCACTTGTTGCTGTAGTTGTTGCTCTTCTTGGATTATCATCTAATATTTGAGCCTCTATTTGTATATCATATGCATTCCCTGTTGCATATAATTTTTGAATTAGTTCATTATAGTCAAATTGAGTTATTTTACCTTGTGCAGCAACAGTATTTACAAAGTCAGACACTGCTACTTGTGTCACTGTTTGAGCTATCTCATCATTTTTTCCTGCCATTTCCATAAGTGGAAAAATGAACATTAATACCACTGCCAAGAAAATTCCTATTATTGTCATTAATGTGTCTGACATTTTATTCTCCTCCCATTAGATATATTTCTATATGTTTATTCTATATTAAAAAATTACAAATTGCAAGTTTTTTTGCAATTTGTAACAAATTTGTAATATTTGAGAATAATTGTGTTTGAATATATTTATTTTATAATTTAGTATTTTAATATGTATTGAATTGGTCATAATATACCTCTACCAAGTATAGACCATATGCAGGAAGAGTTTTTCCTGCTTTGCTCCTGTCTTTTGAGTTTATTATCTCTGGTATTTCCTTTGGTTCAATCTTTCTTAATCCTACATCTACAATTGTTCCTGCTATTATTCTTACCATGTTATACATAAAGCCATTGCCTGTAAGTTCTATTATTATTCTCTCTCCTTCTTGCTTTATTTCTGCTTTATATATTGTTCTTATTGTACTTTTACTGCTTGTACCACTTGCTTTAAAGGCTCTAAAGTCATGCTCTCCTTCAAAATATTTTATTGCTTCTCCGCATCTTTTTTACATCTAGTTTTTGTGGAATATGATATTCTAAATCTCTATATATTGCCGTTCCTTGATATGAGTTATTTATTATGTATCTATATTTTTTACCTTTACAACTATAGCGTGCGTGGAAGTCTTCTGGTACTTCCTCTGCTGTTTTTATTACTATACTTTTTTTTAATTTTGAGTTTAATGCAATCGCAATTTTTCCTATTTCTATATTACTATTTGTTTTAAAATTTGCAACTTGTCCTAAACTGTGTACTCCACCGTCAGTTCTTCCTGATGCAGTTAGTTCAACTTTTTCTCCTGTTATTTCTTTTATCGCTTGCTCAATTTCCCCTTGTATGTTTAATTTGGTGGGTTGCTTTTGCCATCCACCAAATTTTTTACCATCATATTCTATTACTAATTTTATATTTCTCATTTTTTCCTCGTCAATTTGAATTTTTTTCTTTCTTCTATTTTAGGTACTAGATTTTTTATCAAAATTTGTTTTAGTGCTTCTTCTTTTACATCTGCTATTAATGTACCATTTTTTGCAACTGATATCTTACCTGTTTCTTCTGATACTACTATAACTATACTGTCTGACTCTTTTGAAATTCCTATTGCTGATCTATGTCTTGTTCCTAGTTTTTTTGATATGTTTTTATCTCCAGCTAAAGGCAACATACATGCAGCTGCCATTATTTTGCTTTCACTTATTATAACTGCTCCGTCATGCAAGGGAGTGTTTGGTTGGAATATGTTTACTAACAGTTGTGGTGATATTTCCGCTCCAATTAGTACACCTGTGTCTATTATATCTTTCAATTTTATATCTCTTTCAATAACAATTAATGCTCCTGTTTTTGTGTTTGATAGCTCCATTGCTGCTATTGTTATTTTATATATATTTTCTTTTACTTTTGTTGCTATATCTTGTTCTATTCCAAAGAATTTATTTATCTTGTTTGAACCTAATTGTTCTAATGCACGTCTTAGTTCTGGTTGAAACATAACAATTAGTAAAATTACTCCATATGTCATAAAAGAAGTTAATATAAAATTAAGTACTCTTAAATTTAATAGTGAGCTAATCATTGTTGCAGCGATTAAAAACAAAATTCCTTTTAATAATTGTAAGGCTCTTGTTCCCTTTACGAATTGAAAAAATTTAACTGCTATAAATACAACTATTGTTATATCTACTATAAACATTATTAAGTTATATGGACTATGTAGTAATGTATTGAAGAATGCTGTTATGTCTCCCTCTTTTATTGATAATATTTCTAAATTTTTTAGCATTTGTTCCTCCTATTTTTACTTTACAAATAACATATATAGTAATGATGTGGCTACTCCAAGCACCATTAGTCCTGCCATTATTGCTGCAAAAATTCTAACAAATATTTTGTTTTTTTTGTTCATGTGTTTTCCTCCTCTATAAATGTTTTTTAGTTATGGTAAGCATTGCTCACCCTTACAGCCAAAATCTATATTAAGGCAATTTATTATTTTTGTTTTCTTAGTTTATATTCATTTTCTATTATTGTCATTATTATTTGAACAGTTTTTTCTAAGTCATCGTTTTTAAGTACATAATCATATATACCTATTTTTGATTCTTCATAATCAAATCTGTTAAGTCTTAGTTCTATTTCTTTTAAGCTTGCTTTTTCTATTCTGTGTTCTAGTCTTCTTCTTAGCTCATCTTTTGGAACTCTTAAGAATATTGTAACCATATCCATATTGTCTTTAAATAGTTTTAGTAAGTTTTCTGTTCCATTTACTTCTATGTCTTTTACTATAATTTTACCTGATTGTGTTGCTTCATTTAGTATTTTTTTTGATGTGCCGTAATAATGTTCATGATGTACAGAGTATTCATAAAACTCATTTTCTTTTATTCTTCTTTCGAATTCTTCTGTTGTTATGAAATTATAAATTTCTCCGTTTACTTCGCCTTCTCGTGGTTGTCTATCTGTGTATGATGGCATTGATACTACATTATTCATTCTTTTTATTAGTTCTTTTTTTATTGTATCTTTCCCTGCTCCAGACACTCCTGATAGTAATACTAACATTCCTTCACCTTTCCTTCAGCAATTTCATTTGCTGCAAGAGTTACTGCTGACCTTTCTTTTACTTTTGTTAATGGTGTTTGTCCTGCTGATATTTGTCTAGCTCTTTTTGCTACTAATATCACTAATTCAAATCTATTATCAATTATTTGTAATAAATCTGTAACTGTTGGTTTAATAATCATTTTACTCATTTCCTTTCTTTTTTATTCTTCTATGTTTTCTTCTTTAGCTATATCTTTGTCTAATCTTGCTGATATTGTTTCTGGCTGTACAGCAGATAAAATTACATGACCTGAATCCATTATTAATACTGCTCTTGTTCTTCTTCCACATGTTGCATCAATTGCAGCTTTTGTGTCTTTTGCTTCTTGTATAATTCTTTTTATTGGTGCTGCTTCTGGACTTACAATTGAAACTATTTTGTTTGCAGAAACAACATTTCCAAATCCTATATTAACTAATTGCATATATGCCTCCTATTCTATGTTTTGTATCTGTTCACGTATGTTTTCCAATTCGGTCTTTATATCGACAACATAATTTGTTATATCTAAATTGTTTGCTTTTGATCCAATTGTATTTGTCTCTCTATTCATTTCTTGGATTAAAAAGTCTATTCTCTTTCCATTGCTAGTGTCTTTATTTAGTAAATTCAAGAATTGTGATATATGGCTTCTCATTCTCGTTATTTCTTCTTCTACAGAGCATTTATCTGAGTATAATACTATTTCTTGTGCTAAGCGTGCCTCATCTATTAAATTTGGTTTTAACAGTTCATTTACTCGTCTTTCTAATTTTACTATATATTCTTTCACAAGTCCAGTAGAAATTGAATTTATTTTATCTATTTTCTCTGAAATAAATTTTGCTCTTTCTTCTAAGTCTTCTTTTATCTTTTCCCCTTCAGTTTCTCTCATTTCTATGAAGCTTTTTATTGCTTCTTTTGTACATTGTACTAATTCCTCTGTTATTATTTTTTCATCTTCTTCATCTAGTTTTGTGTTTAATACGTCTGGCATTTTCATTACATCTATTACTTCTATATTTGAATTTATATTTGTTTCCTCTGCTAGTTTTTTCATTTCCTCAATGTATTTTTTTGCTAATTCACTGTTTATTGCTATGTTTCTTCCCTTATCACTATTGTTTGCAAAAGTAATAAACACTTCTACTTTCCCTCTTACTATAGAATTAGATATGAGCTTTTTTATTGTTTCTTCTAAAAAGCTTAAGTTTCTAGGTATTTTTATTAATACATCACTATATCTATTATTTACTGATTTTATTTCAACGGAATATTCTCTAAAATCCTTTTCATATTTACCTCTTCCATATCCTGTCATACTTCTTAACATTTATCTATTCTCCTTTATTTTTTCTTTCTAGGTCTACCTCTTTTATTTGTTTTTCTTTGTTTATGATTCTCTTTAATTTTATTTTTTTCCTGTTGTGCCATTTCATCTTGGCTTTCTTTTTTTATTATATTTGATATGTCACTAATATTAAGTGAATACTGCTTTTTTTCTTTGCAATATATTATCATTATTTTAGAAATATAATAAACTGTTATAAATATTAATGCTTTATAAATGAAGTTTGTTCTAAACTTTATATAAATGTATGGTGCAAAAAGTGTGAATATAGCTAATGCTAGTATTTCTAATCCAGATATTCCTAAATTTCCATTGTCCTTTTTATAGGCTATTTCTAATATTGCTAATGCAATTAGTAATATTAGCATTGAGCTTGTATGATACATGCTTATTGCTATTTCTATTGTTAAAAAATCAGCTGTTATTCTGTATATCATTAACAGTAGTAGCATACCTATACATATTAAAGCATTTGCTATAATCTTTTTTGATATTTGTTTTTTTGTTTCTTTTGATAACTCTCTCTTTTTTTTAATTGCTTCTATATTGTTCAATATATTTTTTTTCAAGTTTTCTTTTCATTCCCTTCTCTTGCGTTATTCTAGCTCATACATTATAATACTTGTCATTACTAATCCTACAGTTTCTGTTCTTAGAATTCTTTTTCCTAAAGTAATTGTTTTTGCACCAGCTTCTACTAATTTTTCTACCTCTTTTCTATCTATTCCGCCTTCTGGTCCAATTATTATTCCTATCTTTAAATTTTCTTTATTTTTTACCGTTTTTAATATTGCTTTAAGAGTTGTATTTTCTTCATTTTCATATGCCAACAATACTATATCATATTTTTGAATTAAATTACATAGTTTTTGCAAATTTATTAAATTTTCCACCTTTGGTATGAAATCTCTTCCACTTTGTTTCGCAGCTGTTTCTGCAATTTTATTCCATCTTTCTATTTTTTTATTTTCTGATTTACTGTCTAGTTTTACTATACTTCTTTCCATTTGCACTGGTATAAAATGTTTTGCACCAAGCTCAGTGCATTTTTGAATTATTAATTCCATTTTTTCTGCCTTTGGTAGTCCTTGAAATATGGTAATTTGGGTCTTGGGTTCTGCTTCTGACAGTAGCTTTTTGATTATACCACATCTTATAAATTCCTTGTTCGTTTCTTCTATTTGGCACAAAAAGTTTTCAGACGTAGATATATTGCAAATGTTTATTTCATCTCCTATTTGTTTTCTTAAAACATTTGCAATATGTTTTACGTCTTCGCCAAATAAAGTTATTTTATCTTCTTGTATTTGTTTAGCTTCTATAAAAAATTTTGGCATGTCTTATCTTTCTTCTCCGTTTTCTCTATTATTTTTTGCAATCAGGTCTACAACTGAAGAGCTTCTTGTTCTTCCTCTTTTTGTGTTTAGGTCATCATATGACATATAGCCAGTTCTAATTGCTAAATCGTTAAAGCTTCTATCTGTCATACCACTTATATAGTCAATAGCTAATTGATATGCCATTGCCTCTTCCATGTTATTTCTTGCTTGTTCTATTCTTTTTTGTATTATTTCATCTCTATGTTTTTTTACTTCTTCAATTATTCCATATTGTGTTAATAATTCATTTTGATTTTTTCTGTTTTCTTCTTCTTCATATCTTTCTAAATATCCATATGCTCTTATTGCTTGTTTTATTGTCGCTTTTGTTTGTTCTGGTTTGCAAATTCCTTTTTTTACTAGTAAATGAGCAAATTTTTCTTGTTTATCTATATCTTCTAATTCTTCTGTTTTTCCGTCATATTTTGTTTTTATAATAGTTCGAGTGTCATTTACTCTTCTAGTAAATTCCTCATCGTGGCTTATAGCTTCATCTACAACCATTTCTATAGTTTTAGGAATTGCAGCAAATACATTGTTATATTTTATTGCAAAGTTATCTCCTTCTTTTTGAACGCTATTATAAACTTCTCTACATAATTCGTGTTTTCTGTTTTCATTCGCTTTTTCCCCTTTTGCTGTAAATCTTTCATCACTTCCAACTTTTCGAGTACCTTTTATGTCCTTAATTCCATATTTTTTTTGATTTTCTTCATATTTTGTTTCATCAAGTGGTTTAACTTTCATATATTTTAGTGCTTCTGGCTCTATCTCTCTTCTAATCGTCCTATCATAAAATTTATTTCTAATTGCACCAGTTTCTTTTAATGCTTTCGCTACATATATAGCTAATTCTTTTGCAGCTTTTGGTTGTTGTTCCATTTGATAATCCCATTTTGTATATTGCACTATTTTTTTATAGTTTAAATCTTTGATCTTATCAAATAGTTTTTCTGCTTTAGAAGAAAATTTAGGATTAACTGGAGTATCCTTTTCCTCGTCTTCAAGCTGTTTTCTTAATTCAGTATCATCTGGATTTAATAAAATTTTATCTTTTAATTCCAATATTGTTTTTTCTTTTTCCTCTGTTCTAGCTCTTGTTTCTGTTATTATATCGTTTATAAAGTATTCTTGCATTTTACTTGTTACTTCATATACTACTGATGAATTTATACTTAACAATTTTCCAACAAATTCTCTAAGTTTTGCAACATCTGCATACATAAATTGTTTTTCTTCTTCCGTCATATTGGCAGATTCGTCTTTAATGCTTTGAACTTTTTCTTCCAAAATACCATATAGTTTTTGTATGTCTTCTTCTTTCATTGAAGCAATCTTTATTCCTTGTTGCTCTGCTGTTTTTATAATCTCATTTGCATTTGCTAGAATGCTCTCATTTTCAGGCTTTTTCATGTCAGATTTTAATTCTCTTAATTTGCTTTCCTTTATTTCTTTAATTTTGTTTTTAGCACAGGCAATATACCCTTCTCTTGTTGAATATCCTGTTGTTAATACTTCACCCAATAATGCTAAATAATCGTTATCAAAATTATCAATTATTCCTATTCTAAATCCATCTTGTATATCTGTTGCTAAATATGCTATTACATCAGCCATCTTAGCAAGTTTTCCTTCTGGAGTTTGTGCAACGAATTTATAATCATTAAACGAATTTGCCTTTCTTAATTTATCACGTATTGCATCTTGAATACTTGGGTAAGGTATTTCTTTTCTGTTTCTCTCTCCTCTTGTTGCTTCACCATCATGTGATATTATTACATCAAGAAAATAATCAAACTCTTTTTCCAATTGTTCTTTCAATTCTGGAGTTTCATTAATGTTTGGAATTTTATTAATTGCTTTATCTCGAATACCTTCTGCTCTAATCACTTCTACTCCTTTAGCATTGTGATGAAAAAATCCGCAATTTTTTCTTTTTCCAAACTTGTTAAATATTTCTTCACCTTCATGTGCACTAAACGGATGTCCAGCATCATGCATCAACATTCCTGCATAAATATATTCCCCATTTAAGTCCAATGCATCAGCTAATCTTTTAGCTATGTTTGCAGCTATTTTTGAATGTGTTGCTCTTGAAGTTAGATGAGATTCGCTTGCTGCCTTTGGTGTAGACATTGGTTTTGTTTCAGCTCTTCTCATAAATTTACTCTCATCAATTGTTTCAATTAAATAATCCATGTATTTATCCCATGTTAGTTCGGTCTTTTTCATTCTCACCATATAACAACCTCCTAAGCTAAATCTAATTATATTTATTTTACCACATTTTTCATCATTTGTGAAGTTTTTTAAAAATGATTTGTAACCTTTTCCTGTATAAATCATATATTATTTTTACATAATATATTGAATTTTTTGCATTTAGAGTATATAATCTATATGTCTTAATTATGTTACACGAAAGGAAAGATGATAATATGGATTTAAATAATATAGAAAATTTGAAGCAATATAAACACATTCATTTAATTGGTATTGGCGGAATTAGTATGAGTGGTATAGCAGAAGTCTTACATAATTGGAATTTTTTTGTAACAGGTTCTGATTGCACTAAAAGTAAAATTACTGATAAATTAGCTAGTCATGGGATTTTTGTATCTATTGGTCATAATACAAATTTAGTTGAAAAAGCTGATTTTGTTATTTATTCTGCTGCAATTAAGCAAGATGACCCAGAACTTATTTGTGCAAAAACTAACAATATTCCCATTGTTGAAAGGGCTGATTTTCTGGGCTTTCTTACACGAATATATGATAATACTATTGGTATTGCTGGAACACACGGAAAAACCACAACTACTTCTATGGTTTCTTTATGTTTTTTAGAAGCTGGATTAGATCCAAGTGTTCAAGTTGGAGCAATGCTTAAAGATATAGGTGGAAATTATAGGGTTGGTAATAGCGATTTCTTTATTTTGGAGGCTTGTGAATATGTTGAAAGCTTTTTGAAATTTAGTCCTCAAAGTACTATTGTTACTAATATAGACAATGATCATTTGGATTATTTTAAGACCTTTGATAATATTAAGTATGCATTTGAAAAATATGTAAATATGCTTCCTAAGGATGGTTTTCTAGTTACAAATGCAGATGATCCAGATTGTTTGAATTTGCGAAAGCATACTGAAGCAAAAGTTATCACTTTTGGTTTAAGAAATGATAAGGCAAATTTTGTTGGAAGAAATATCGTTTATGATAAAAATGGTTTTTCTAAGTTTGATGTTTATAGAAACAATTCTTATTTTGGCGAATTTAAGCTTTGTGTCCCAGGTCTTCATAATGTTTATAATGCTTTGGCTTGTATCGCAATGTGTTCTACTTATGGAATATCTAAACAAGTTTTAAAAACTACTTTGGCAAAATTTACTGGTGCTAATCGTAGATTTGAATATATAGGTTCTTATAGTAATATTGATGTTTATGATGATTATGCCCATCATCCTAGTGAGATTGCTGCTACTTCAAAGGCAATGAAAAACAAATCTTATCGTCAATCTTGGGTTGTCTTTCAGCCACATACTTATAGCAGGACTAAAGAATTGTTATCAGATTTTGCTGAAGCATTGCTAGATTTTGATAATATTATTATAACTGATATTTATGCAGCAAGAGAAAAAAATACATACGGCATTTCTTCTAAAGATTTAGTCCATAAGATTAATGATTTTGGTAAACATGCTATGTACATATCTGACTTTGAAGAAATTTCAAATTATATAAAGGGACATGCTTGTCCTCATGATT
Source organism: Clostridiales bacterium (assembly GCA_004554705.1). Lineage (GTDB taxonomy): Bacteria > Bacillota > Clostridia > TANB77 > CAG-508 > UMGS1781. The sequence continues at coordinate 103,973 of SFKS01000001.1, forward strand.
TAATAATAACTATGGGGGCAGGTACCATATTTGAAGTTGGCAAAAAAATATTAAATCAAAAATAAATATTAAATTAACACTAGCGTATAAAAAAACAACAAGCTATCTCTTAATAGCTTGTTGGTTTTTTAAATTTTTATCACAAATTTTGTTCCTTTTGGTTCATTATTATATACTCGTATTGTTCCACCATGTAGCCTTACTATTGTTTGTGCTATTGCTAAACCTAGTCCTGTTCCTCCTGTTTCTCTTGTTCGTGCTTTGTCTGTTCTATAAAATCGTTCAAAAATGTGTTTCTTTTGCTCGTCATTTATGCCTATTCCTTCATCTATTACTTCTATTACACCTTTGCCATCTTTAAAAAATGTATTTACTTTTATTTTTTCTCCTTCTTTTGTGTATTTTATTGCATTATCTAGTAATATGATCATTAGTTGTGTAATTTTATTTACATCTATGTTTATACTTTTATCACAACCTAGGTTCAATAATAGCTCTTTGTTTTGCATTTCAGCATATTCCACATATGGTGTTACTATATCTTTAATTACTTCGTCTATGTTCTTTAATTCTTTTTTTATTTTTAATTGATTTGAATCTGCTGTAGCCAAAATCATAAGTTCTTTTACTAGTTTAGTTAATCTTCTTGTTTCGTTTATTGTTAAGATTATATCCTCTGATTTGTCTATTATCTTACTTTCTGGCTCTTTTAATAATAGCTGTTGTTTTGCCTGTATTATAGTAAGAGGTGTTCTTAATTCATGAGCGACATTTTGTACAAATTCAGTTTGTGTTTCCCATGCTACAAATATAGGTTTCAAGGTTTTTTTTGATAAAATATAACTTGCAATGATTGATGTGGTTATTATAATTGCACTCATCCCAAAGAGTCTATTTTTTAAGCTTTTTAGACTTTCATTTTCTCCATCTACATTTGCTAATAATTGGATATAGTATGGTTCATTTGAAGCCAGATATGTTTTAGTTGTTATTCCCCTGTAATTATATTCTGAATTAACTTTAATTGAATATATTGTGTTTAGCTTGTTCCTATCAAGTTCAATGTCACTTATATATTGATATAGTCTTCCTATGCTTTCTTTATTTAGTATGTTTCCTTTTTCGTCTCTTATTATATAAATAATTCTTGGATTTAGGACTATTATTTTATGGTTCCAATTTATGCTAGCAAAATTTTGCAATTCTGTGTCTATTTCATCATATCTATATCGTTTTGCTCTTGTATATATAAGTACATCAAAAGCTAATACCAATATTGTAAATACTGCAAATGTATATATCATGTTTTTTATAAATTGTTTCTTTATAAATTGTTTCTCCTCCATTTTTTTACCTCTTTTGCAAAATTTTACCCTCAATATTATAGTGTTTATTATAAATCTATTCTGTTGAATAACAATTCTAGTTCATTAATTTTAATATCATCTTTTAGCATAATTGGTTCCCATTTAAATTCTGGTAAACCTAAAATTTTCTTTATTTTTTTTGATGTGTTTGGCATAAATGGTGCTATTAAGTTTGATATGTTTGCTATTATATATGTGCATGTATATGTTATATTATTAAACTCTTCAATATTTTCTTTACATTGTTTCCATGGTTCTTTTTCATCATAGTATTTGTTAGCATATCCTATATATTCGAAAATTTCGTCTATTGCACTTTTTAACTCTGCTTGCTCTATTAAGTTTCCTACTTTTTTATATAGTTCCTCTGTTTTTTTGATAATTTCTTTGTCTATATTTGCTTTTTTTATAATTCCATCAAATTTTTTGTGTTTATAAATGATAGATTTCTATTTACAAAATTTCCAAGCATTCCGACTAAAAATTTATTATGAGTTTGTATAAATAGTTCTTCTGTGAAGTTTAAGTCTTTTTTTTCTGGTCCATTTGAGATCATAAAATATCGTATACTATCTACATCAAATTTCTGGACTAGTTCATCTACTGTTATTAGATTTCCTTTGCTCTTTGACATTTTTGAATCGTTCATATTAACATATCCACTTGATACTATATATTTAGGTAATTGATATCCCTTTTCTATTCCAAGCATTAGTGCTGGAAATATTATTGTGTGAAAAGGTATATTGTCTTTTCCATGTACATAGTATGTTGAAAGATTTGGGTTATCTTTGCTCATAAACTTTTCAAAGTTTATGTTTCTTTTAGCTGCTACTCGTCTAGCTGTTGTTAAATATCCTAATACTGCCTCTATCCACACATATATTTTTTTGTCTTCATACCCTTCAACGGGTACTTCAACTCCCCAGTCTAATTGTCTTGTTGCTGCTCTATCTATTAAACCATTGTGTAAAAATTTTCTTGATTCTCCTATTGCTTGCTTTCTCCAAGTATTTTCACTGCTATTTATTAAGTCTTCTATTTGTTTTTGAAAAGCTGATAACTTGAAGTACAAGTGTTTATTTCCTTTTAACACTGTTTTTTCCCCACATTCCTTACAGTGTTTGTCTACTACTTCATCCGCATTTAATGTTGTTAGACAGTCATCACATTGTTCTCCTGTAGCTTTTCCACCACATTTAGGACATTTGCCTACAATTTCCCTGTCTGATAAAAATTTATTACATTTATCGCAATAATCTTGTTCTACTGTTTTTTCATATATATATCCATTATTTATAAGCTTTAAGAAATATTCTTGTACCATTTTTTTATGTTCTTCATCATATGTTGCTGCATATAAATCATATTCAAAATTCATTAAATTAAAGCTATTTATAAATGCCTCATGATATCTCATTGCAATTTCTTCTGCACTTACTTTTTCTTTATTTGCTCTTTGTGTAATTGGAGTTCCATGTGAGTCTGTTCCTGATACATACATTACATTATCACCATTTCCTCTGAAGTATTTTGCAAGAATATCTCCGGGTAATAATGCAGCCAAATGTCCAATGTGCATATAATAATTTGCATATGGCCATGCCCCTCCTATAAGTATGTCTTTATTCATTTCATCATTCCTCTCTTTATGTCAATTTGTTCTTTAATATTATAATCAATTTAATTAGAAAAATCAACTATTTCTAGTATTTTTATAATACTGCCTTCTTAATTTATGAACTTTTATTAGTAGTTTTATTACTATCTTCTGGAGTATAAGGTATACATATTATTTTTTTACCATTATCATTAAAATTCTCTTTAAAAGTTCCTTCACTTGTCTGCACAGTGTTGTCTTCCCATGTGTATGGTGGAGTTTCTGTGAACTTTTCTGGATAATCTGTTATATAGTCCATTGCTGAAAAACTTATATCATTGATTAAAATATAGTTTGCATCTGCTGTACAATTATATATTTTATTTTCTGATATAATATAAACTGGTTTTTCAGTCGTACTTGTGCATACTTTTAATAATTGTTCTGGTGTACTTATTGGAATTGCGTCATTTCCACTTGCAAAATAGTTTTCATATATTTCGTTTACATTTTCTAAGTTGTTTCCATATATATCACCGAGTTTTCCTTTTTATTTCTTCTTGAGCTTGTCTTCTATTTGACATTATTACATATGTTCCTATTAAAAATGATATCATGAATACTATTGTTACTAATGTTATTAGTGTTATTGCACCACGTTCTTTTTTCATAGATTTTACCTCCTCAAAGTATTTGCTATTTACTTGTTGAGCCGAATCCACCTATTCGTTCTCCTGAACTTACGTCATTATCTGTTGTCAAAAATTTTTGAAATATTGCTTGTCCTATTGCATCGCCTTTTTTTATTTCTATGTCCTCTTCTTTTATATTATAAAATGCGAACATTATGTGTCCATCATTCTCTGGATTTCCATAGTAATCACTATCAATTACTCCTATGCTATTTGCTAAAATCAAACCTTTTTTCCCTGGATTTGAGCTTCTGTTTGCTAGTATTAAGACTTCATCCTGCTCCATATATGCTTTTAGACCAGTTTTTATAAGTGTTGGTTTTATACCTTTTTTAAAGCTTGGTATTGTCGTATCTTCTGCTGCTTCTATGTCATATCCTGCTGAAAATCTCGTTTTCCTTACTGGTAAATTAATATTACTATTTTCAAATCCTTTTGCTACTTCAAATCCTCTTTTTCTTTCCATAAAAATCATTTCCTTTCTTTAACACTTTTTATTTTCCAACATAAAATATAGTGGAGGGATAAATTTGAATACTATTACATTAGATAAATTACCTTTAAACTCGTGTGGAAAAATTGTATCCTTGAATTGCTCTGGCCCTATTCATAGAAGATTATTAGATTTAGGTTTTGTTCAAAATACTCCTATTAAAGCCGTATTTAAAAGTCCTTTTGGTGAACCTACTGCTTATGAAGTGCGAGGGTTCACTATTGCTCTTCGCAAAGAAGATGCAAATAACATTATAGTTACTAGATAATAGTTGAGAATGAATAATGAATAATTAAATTTTCATTATTCATTTTTAATTATTAGTTATGTAGTTTATTTATTATTTCTTCTAAGTCACATTCCTTTTGTTCTCCTGTTTTCATATTCTTTAGAGTTAATTTCCCTGTTTTTATTTCATTTTCTCCAATAACAATCACATAAGGAATTTTTAATTTGTCTGCATACTTAAATTTAGCTTTTATTTTTTTGTCATCAAAATATATTTCTGTATTTATGTTGGCTTGTCTTAATTTGTTTGCTATTTCAATAGCTGAAGATATGTCTGATATCATTGATACTATTAATACTTCTGATATTGATTTTTTATTTGATTTTATTAATCCGATATCATTTAGTATAAAAAATAGTCTTGTTAACCCTATTGACATGCCTACTCCTGGGAATTTTTTATCTGTATAATATTCACTTAAATTGTTATATCTTCCTCCCGAGCATATACTACCTATTGATTTATAATCATTTAGAAATGTTTCATATACTGTTCCTGTATAATAATCTAACCCTCGTGCGATGCTTGTGTCTATTGAGAAATAGTCTTCTGGTACATTAAATAAACGTATATATTCTATAACTTTTTTTAACTCTTGCATACCTTCGAGATATGTTTCATTTTTTATATTTAAGTTTTGTAGTTCTTTTAGTTTATCATCTGTTGTTCCTTTTATTGTTATGAATTTTATTATTTTTTCTATGTTTTCTTCTGAAAGTGATAGTTCTCTTAGTTCTTCTTTTACTTTTTCTATACCTATTTTTTCTATTTTGTCTATAGTTCTCATTATACTCTCTGAAACTTCTTTTGCATCTATTGACTCATACAATCCATTTAAAATTTTTCTGTTGTTTATTTTTATACAAAAGTTATCAAGTCCTAATTTTCTAAAGATTTCATATATAATACTTGGTATTTCAGCATCATTTATTATATTTAGTTCTCCATCTCCTATAACATCTATATCGCATTGGTAAAACTCTCTGAATCTACCTCTTTGTGCACGTTCTCCTCTATATACTTTTCCGATTTGATATCTCCTAAATGGAAAACTGATCTCATTTGAATGTAAAGCTACATATTTTGCAAGTGGTACAGTTAAATCAAATCTTAATGTTAAATTGCTGTCTCCTTTTGTAAATGAATATAGTTGTTTTTCAGTTTCTCCACCTGCTTTTGCAAGCAATACTTCTGTGCTTTCTATAATTGGCGTATCTATTGGTAGAAAACCGAATTTTTCATATGTTTCTTGTATTGTTTTTCTCATTTGGTTGAATAGAACTTGTTCTTCTGGTAATAATTCCATAAATCCTGGTAGAGTCTTTGCTATAGTTTTCTGCATATATTTCCTCCTTTAATTACTTATTTTTTACGTGTAACTTCATATACACTATCTACTTTTCTAATCTGCTTTATAACTTGGTTTAATTGTTCTATGTCTTGTACCTCTAAGGTTATATAAATTGTTGCAATTTTATCCTTGCTTGTTCTTGTATTTACTCCAATTATATTTACTTTTTTAGACATTATTTCTTTTACAATGTCGGATAATAAACCTGTTCTGTCATTGGCCAGTATTTCCATATCTACATTGTATGTTACTTTGTTTGTTTCATTATGCCATTCTACCTCTATTATTCTTTCTTCTTCTGACAGTAAATCTTTTAAATTAGTGCAGTCTTTTCTATGTATTGAAACTCCTCTACCTTTTGTGATGTATCCTATGATATCGTCTCCTGGTACCGGATTACAACATTTTGAAAACTTAACTAAACAATTGTCTACTCCTTTGACAGTTACTCCAGATTTAGAAGCTTTTGTTTTCTTAGGTTTTTCTGTTACCAATTCTTGTATTTTTTCTTCTATTACTTCTTCTTCATGTTCTTTTTTATATTCTTCTAATAGTCTTGTAATTATTTTGTTTGGTGATATTCCTCCAAAGCCTATGCTTGCATACATATCTTCTTGTGTGTTGTAATTATATCTATTAAGAACATTTTGTATCCATTCTGGTTTAAATAAGTCGCTGTGTGACATTCCAATTTTTTTTATTTCTTTGTCTAGAATTTCTTTTCCTTTTTCTATGTTTTCTTCTCTTTCTGTTTTCTTAAACCATTGCTGAATTTTTGTTTTTGCACTAGAGCTTTTTACTATTTTAAGCCAATCTCTACTTGGTCCTTTTGCAGTATCTGATGTTATGATTTCTACAATATCTCCACTTTTAAGAGGTGTTACTATTGGCATCATTTTGCTATTTATTTTGCAACCTATCATTTTATGTCCTACTTCTGCATGTATACTATATGCGAAGTCTATTGGTGTTGCATCTCTTGGCAGTGTTTTTATTTCTCCTCTAGGTGTAAAAACATATACTTCGTCTTCAAATAGTTCTGTTTTTAATGTTTTTAAAAATTCTGTTGGATCCTGCATATCTTTTTGCCACTCTAGTGTTTCTCTAAGCCATGCTAGTTTGTCTTCCTCCACCAGCACATTTGATTTTTTAAATTTATTTGCTTCTTTATATGCCCAATGTGCAGCAATACCGTATTCTGCTACTTTGTGCATATCCCATGTACGTACCTGCACTTCAAATGGAGTACCTTTTGGTCCGAATTAGTGTATTATGTATTGATTGGTACATATTTGGTTTTGGAACTGCTATATAATCTTTAAATCTTCCTGGCATTGGAGTATATAAATCGTGTACAACTCCTAAAGCTGCATAACAGTCTTTTACTGAATTTACTATTATTCTTAATGCGAATAAGTCATATACTTGGTCTATTGTTATATTATCTCTCTTCATTTTTCTATATATACTGTATAGATGTTTTGCTCTTCCAGTTACTTCTGCTACTATTTTTTCTTTTTTAAGAGCTATTCGTATTTCATCCATAATCTTATTTATGAATTCTATTCTTTCCTCTCTCTTTTTTTCTATACTTAATACAAGTTCTCTATATTCTTCTGGGTATAAATATCTAAAAGCTAAATCTTCTAGTTCCCATTTTAAAGAGTATATACCAAGCCTATTTGCAAGTGGTGCATAGAGCTCCATTGTTTCTTTTGCATTAGCTATTTGTCTATCTCTTTTTAGATTTGAAAGTGTACGCATATTATGTAGTCTGTCAGCAAGTTTTATTAATATTACTCTTATATCCTTTCCCATTGCTAAGAACATTTTTCTGTAGTTTTCAACCTGTTCTTCTTCTATTGTTACATATTGTATTTTTCCTAATTTTGTGACTCCTGCAACCATTTCTGCAATTTCATTTCCGAAATTTTTTTCAATATCTTCATTTGTAACATTTGTATCTTCAACTACATCATGCAATAGTGCCGCACAAATTGTTGCATCATCTAATTGCAAATCTGCTAAAATATATGCTACATTTAATGGATGTATTATATAGTCTTCTCCTGACAATCTTTTTTGTCCACGATGATGCTCTTCTGCAAACTTATATGCTTTTAATATTAATGTCGTGTTAGTTTTTCTTTTATTCATTTTCATTCTTTTTATTAGATCATCAATTGTCTTGTTGTTACTTTCCATAAATTATAACTATCCTTTCTAAATCTGTGACTAAAGAAGTGTTTCTTTGGCACTTAAATTGATTTCATTATATCTTTTAAATTTATTTGTATTTGTTCTTGTCCATTATATGCGTTTGTTTCTATTGTCCCTACTATATCAACTTTATCTCCTATTAAGTATTCATTAGAAAGTTCTCCTAAGTTGAAGCCTATTGCATTTACTATTTCATTATCATCTTTTAACATTAATTTCAGGTGTTTTCCCTCTGATAGTGCCCTTATTGATGTGATTTTTAGGTTTTTATATATTACTAACGGTTGTTTGTTTTTTTCTCCAAATGGTTCCAATAGTTTTATTTGTTCTATTGTTTTTTTATTTAATTCTTTTTTTGTTATTTCACAGTCTATATTTATTACTGGTATTAGTTGTTTTACATTTTTTGCCTTTGATATTTCTTCAAAATATTTTTTAAAGTCATTAATTTTTTCTTTTTCCAAAGATAGTCCTACTGCCATCTCATGTCCACCATATTTTTTTAAGAATTGTGAGCTATCTACTAGTGCTTGGTGCAAATCAAATCCCGGAACACTTCTGCCTGAACCTTTGCCTTCATCTCCTTCTATACATATTAATATTGTAGGTTTATAAAATTTTTCAGTAATTCTTGAAGCTACAATTCCAATTACTCCATGGTGCCAGTTTTCACTTGCTAATACTATACTGTTAAGCTCCTTCAAATTTTCTGTTTCTATTTTTTTTATTGCTTGTTCAAATATGTTTTTTTCTGTTTCTTGACGTTCTGAATTATATCTTTCTAGTTTTTTTGTTATTTCCTTTGCTTCTTCAAGATTTTCTGTAAGGAATAATTGCAAAGCTTCTTCTTGTTTTCCCATTCTACCACAAGCATTTATTCTTGGTGCTATAGCGAAGGATATCATGGTTGAATCTATATTTTTATATTTTGTTTCACTTATCAATTCTTTTAGTCCAATGTTCTTTGTGCATTCAACAAGCATTAATCCAAGTTTAGCTATTACTCTATTCTCGTCTACAAGAGGAACTATATCTGATATTGTTCCTATACATACTATGTCTAGGTATTTTAGATATTCCTTTTCATCTAATCCTAGTTTTTTTGATATAGCCTGTATTAGTTTAAATACTACTCCTACTCCTGCTAGTCCTCTAAAAGGATACGTGTTGTCTCTGCGTTTTGGGTTTATTATTGCATATGCAGCAGGAAGTTCATCTAGTTGTTCATGATGGTCTGTTACTATTGTTTCTATCCCTTTACTATTAGCTAACTTGATTTCTTCTATTCCAGAAACTCCACAGTCAACTGTTATCATTAATTTATATTTCTTTTGTGCAATCTCTTGTATTGCATCTACATTTAGTCCGTATCCTTCTTCTAATCTATTTGGTATGTAATAGTCTGTTTCTAGTCCTCTTTCCTGTAAAAACTTTTTCAATACTGTAATACTTGTTATGCCATCAACATCATAGTCTCCATAAATTATTGTTTTTTCTTTGTTTTTGATTGCCTGCATTATTCTATCTGTTGCTTTTTCCATATCTAGCATTAAAAATGGATCATGAAAATCGTTTCGTTTTGGTTGCAAGAATATATCAATTTGGCTATCATCTACAATGTTTCTGTTTATCAATATTTGAGCTAATAATGTAGATATGTTATGCTTTTCTGAAATTTGTTTTACTAATTCTTTGTTTTGTTCATAATATTGCCATTTTTTCTTCATAAAATGTCCTCGTTCCTTTTTAAGTGTAGCTTTGCATACATTTTTTGTAGTTATTATAATTGTAATTCATATATTTTTATTATTTCAGTTCTATTCTTGGGTTGTCTTGAATTGTGTATTCTGCCTTTGGTAGAATTCTTTTTTCTGCTGGTACAAAATTTCTTACTTGTACTGTTGGTAATATCCATGTATAAGGTCCTATACAGGTTCCTGGTAGTGTAGTACAATTTGCTCCTAATCTTGTAGTATCTCCTATAACCGCTCCAAAGAAATCTGTTCCTGTATCGTATTTTGTTCCATCTATTTTTATTTCTATATTTTTTTGATCAAATCTTCTGTTAGCAAGTATTATTCCACTACCTATTCTTGTTGATTTTCCAAGAATACTATCACCTACAAACGCTAAGCTTGCTACTTTTGCTTTATTCTGCAATATTGAGTGTTTTACTTCTGATGCATGACCTACAACACAATTATCTCCTATAATAGAGCCTGGTCTTATTAAAGCTCCTGATTGAATTTCAACATTTTTTCCTATTAGTACGGGTCCTTGTATTGTTACATTTGAGCCAATTTTTGTTCCTTCATCTATAAAATAATTGCCTTTTATTGAAACGAATTCTCCAATTTCTTCTGCTTTATTAATTTGTATATTTTTATCTACAATCTTTTTCTTTATATAGTCATTTATTTTGCTTAGAGGTTCCCAAATATAAGTGCAGTTTTCAAATAATTCGTTATGTCTAAATTCCTCCATATGTTCAAAATAATATTTTAATTCTAGTTCCTTCATATTTATTTTCCTTTCTCAACTATTTTATATCATTATTCATCAAATTTATAATGTTTTCAAGGTCTTTTTGTAGTTCTACTAGCATTACTGTTTTTATAGTTGTCTCTTTTCCTTTTAAATATTGTTCTACTATTTCTTTTAATTTTGTGATGTTCTTTAATTCTGGTTTTAATTCTTGTGTATGTTTCTTTGCTCTTTCTACGAGTTTCTCTTTTATTATCATTATATCTTCATTGCTTGCACATAATATTCTTTGAAATAATTGGTATGGATCATAATATTTTAATATTGGTATTTTCATACATTCTTCGTCAAATTTTTCGTAGAAGACTTCCATTTTCATAGGAATAGCTTTTAATACATCATTTGCTTTTTCTGTGTACATTTTGTCTTTTAGTGTATTGTTTAAAGCATAGAAATGCTTTAGTATTTCTTCTATATCTATATTTTCTTCACTTAATGCAAGATTGTTTAATTCTTTGTCTGCATCTTCTATATACTCTGAGTGTAATGAAGCTAAATTCATTCCATTAAAGAATATTGTTTTTATTGTAGATGTCTTATAATCTATTAAACCTCTTTGTACAAAGTAAGTGAAATATACGAATAATTTTGTTGTATCTATTAGGTTTATTTCACCTTTTTTTACCTCCTCAATCACTTCTGTAATTACTTCTGGAAATTGGTCATCAGATATTTTCCAAAACTCCTCTGTTAGTAGTCTTTTATATCCAGGCAATTTTTCTGTATCTACTGTGTTTATTACATCCTCCATATCTTCTTTGAATTTCTTGGTATCAAAGATTCTTGTTCTCACATACATTTCTATGAATTTAAAAAATCTATATTCTGCTTTAAAATTGTAGTAATAATTATTGTCGAATTCTTTTATATAAAACTGTCTATTATCTGCAAATACTTTTGAAGATATTACAGTTTCTTTATATTCTTCATTACTTTGTATATGAACAAATTTGTCTTTTGTTATTTTTCCCGCTTTAATTTCAAAGGATATTGCTATGGTAAATATAAGCATTGTTTGCAATACTCTATAATTTATGTTTGGGTAGTTTTTATTTACCTTTTCATAGATTTTTTTGAAGTCATTTAGAGAATGTTTTAATATTCTAAGATTTTTTGTTCCGCTTTTATTGAAGGTATTTATAATATATGGTGTGTTTTCTCTTAAAAAACGTATTAGCTCCTTATCATTTTCATATCTCATCAGGATTCCGTTTATTATATAGTTGAATTCTGGTCTATATTCAAAGGTTTCTCCTATTAATTTTTCTTTTATTCTTTCGTAGTCATTTGCTTTATCAAATACGTATTCAATTTTGTCTTGAATTCTTTCGACCATTGGCTTGTCTTCATTGGATAATTTTCCTTCTTTATCTAATATATATGTTGCTATAAAGGTTTTCATTTCTAAATTATTATTTTTTAGCTTTGTTGCAAGTTCTTTTTCATTGCATATAATTATAGTTTTTATGTGATCGTGTTCTACAAAATTGTTAATATATCCTAGTATGTCAATAACATCAACATTAGCTCTTTCCAAGTCATCAAAACATAACACTTTATCGTCTGTAGTGAAGAAATTTCCATAATTAATTTTTTCTCCGTTTGCATTTGCACCAAATGAGGTCGCCATATTTATTCCTGTTTTTGCATATTCTGGTATTGAATGTTTTTCTGATAGTTCTTTATGTTTTTTTACATTTTTATCCATAAGTTGTGTTGTTTCAATAAATATTTTTTTACTAATTTCTTCTAGATTTGATATTCCATATAAAGACATGTAAATGGTTGAATATTTTTTTCCATTAAATTGCATACCATCAATTTTAGGTTTTATTTTATTATTCCAAAAGTATGTTTTTCCACTTCCCCATTCTCCATTTATCATTATTGCATAGTCAGTGTAATCTGATCTTATATAATCCAATATACTTTCAACTAAATCCTCCATTAAAGCCTCCTTTGTTCAATCTGTGGCAATTGTAAGTATTACAATTTCTTTTGCACCCGCTTTTTTGAGCATTTTGCTACATTCATTAACTGTACTTCCAGTAGTAAATATATCATCAAATAATATGATGTTTTTGTCTTTTATTCTCTCTGGATATTTAATTTTAAAAGCACCTTTTATATTCTTTTTTCTTTGTTCTTTTGTTAATAAACTTTGTTTTTTTGTATCTATAATTTTTGTTAAATTATTTTTTTCCAAGCATATTCCTAATGTTTTTGCTAGTTTTTTAGCTATTAATTCTGATTGGTTGTAGCCTCTTGCTAATTTATGTTTTTTAAACATAGGAACGTATAATATTATATCATATTTTTTTAAAAAACTATATATTTTTTCATTTTTTATTACCATTTTTTCAAAAGTCTCTCCTAGATAGGCCTTTTCTCTAAATTTATAGTCTATTATTCTTTCTCTTATTATGTTTTCATATTTAAAAAGTTTTATTTGATAATCAAAATACTTATTTTTATTTTTTCTATAATTTTCTATTTTATTTATTTCATATTGCTTTATTTTTATTTCACATTTTTTGCATATGTATTTTTTGTTGATTTCTCCGCAAATTCCACATGTAGGAGGATAAATTATATCTAATAGCATTTGTTACCTTCTTTCACAATTTTACATAAATTTTAATACTATATATTAAACTAGGAGGTATGTTATGAGAATTTTTAAAAAAACTTTGGCTGTGTGCTTAATTGGTTTAGGTTTAGGAATTTTGCTTGTTATACTACTTCCTTTTACTGGTTGGTTATTTCTTATTGGGTTTATTGTTGTTTGCCTTGGTTTATCTTGGCTTTGTTGTTAATTTTGTATAGAAGGAGAGTGTTTGATTATGACAATTGTTGTTAAAAAAGTTCCTAGATTTTTGAGGGGTTTTGTTAAACTAATTTTTGGAATTAAAGAAAAATAAGTTAAAAATTGAACTTAGATTTAATGATGTAATATTGAATTACATACAAAACAAGAGCAAGAAAGCTTGCTCTTTGTTTTTGTATATTAAGCTTTTTTTACTTTTCCTGCACGTAAACATTTTGCACAAACATTTATCTTTTTTGGTTGACCATCTACCATTGCTTTTACTGTTCTAATATTTGGTTTAAATGTTCTTGATGTTCTTTTACTTATATGTGAACGTGTTATACTTAATTTGTTTCCGTAATTAACTGATTTATCGCATATATCACATTTTGCCATTTCTATCGCACCTCCTAATGATTGTTATTAAAATTCACTATTATTTAGTTTAGCACAGATTTTGTAAAATTACAAGTAGTAATTTGTATTTTTTACTACTTTGTTCCAAATATTCTATCTCCTGCATCACCAAGTCCTGGTAATATGTATGCTTTTTCATTTAGTTTCCTGTCAATTGATGTACAATATATTTGAACATCTGGGTGTTTTTCTTCTATAGCTTTTATTCCTTCAGGTGATGCTATTATACATAAAAATTTTAATTTTTTTACTCCTTTTTCTTTTAGTAATTCTATTGCATCTAATCCTGACCCTCCTGTTGCAAGCATTGGATCTAATATCAAAACTTCTCTTTTCTCTATATCTTTTGGAACCTTAAAGAAATATACATTTGGTTTAAATGTTTCTTCGTCTCTATACATACCTATATGACCAATTTTTGCATTTGGTACCATATTTATTATTCCATCTAGCATTCCTGTTCCTGCTCTTAAAATTGGTACAAAGGCGTAATTGTCTTCATTTAGTTTTCTTGTTTTCATTTTCTCCATTGGTGTTTCAATCTCTGTTTCATACATTTTTGCATCTTTTAAAGCTTCATAACAAAGTAATTCTCCTAATTCAGAAATTATTTCTCTAAACTCTTTTGTTCCTGTTTTTTTGTCTCTTAGTATTGCTAATTTGTGTTCAATTAATGGATGTTTTAATTCGATTGCTTTCATAAAAATATACCTCCTATTTTTTATATTTTTCTGTCATCTGATTTCTGTCTTTTTACATTTTGTTAGGCATTTCCATACCTAATAATGTTACACCTGTTTTTAATACAATTCCTACTGTATATGTTAAAGCTAAACGTGCATCTTGAATTGTTTTGTCTTCTGTTATTATTTTATGTTCGTTATAAAATGTACTAAATTTTTGAGCAACATCTATTAAGTATCTTGCAATTATTGATGGCTCGTTTTTTTCAGCAGCTGATTCTACAAATTCATTGAATCTATATAATAGTTTTAGTATTTCAATTGATTCTTTATTTTGTAGTTTGCTAAAGTTAATATTATCCAAATTAGGTATATATCCTGCTTTTTCTATTAAACTTTTTGTGCGTACATATATGTATTGAATATAAGGTCCGAGTTTCTCCTTGAAAATTAAGTATAGTGTCCCAATCAAATATCTCATCTTTTATTCTACTATTTGCTAAGTCATTAAATATTATAGCCCCAACTCCTACTTTTCTTGCTACCTCTTGTTTATCTTCTAAGTTAGGATTTTTTTCATCTATTATTTTTTCAACTTTTTGTATTGATTCATTTAATATATCTTCTAAAAATACTGAGTTTCCTTTTCTTGTTCCTATTTTTTCTCCTGTTTTATCTACAACAAGTCCAAAGGAAACATGAGTTGCTTTTTTTACATATTCGCCATATCCCATAAGTTCTAAAACTTTAAAAAATTGCTCAAAATGTAATTTTTGCTCTCCTCCTACTACATATATCATTTTTTCGAAGTTGAATGATTTTGCTCTATCTATAAAAGCTGTAATATCTCTAGTTGCATAAATTGTTGTTCCTGCTGAGGTTATAATAATGCATGGTGGCATGTTGTATTGTTCTAAATCTACTATTTTTGCACCTTGACTATCTTTTAATAATCCTTTTTCATCTAGTTCCTTTACAATTGCTTCCATTTTATCATTATAATATGCTTCTCCTCTATATTCATCGAAATTACAGTTTAGTAACTTGTATGTTTTGTTATAATTATCTATACTTACATTTCTAATCCATTCCCAGACTTTTAAACATTCCGCATCTTTTTCTTCTAGTTTTTTAAAATAGCTTCTAGCTAAATCTGTTAATTTTTCGTTTTCCTTCTCTTCTTTGCAGAATCTTACATAAACATTTAATAAACTTTGGATTTTATCTTTTTCAAAGTCATATTCGTCCTTCCATAATTCCATTCCTGCAAGTACTTTACCAAATTGTAGTCCCCAATCGCCTAGATAATTTATTCCTATAACATTATAACCAATAAATTTATATATCTTATATAACGCTCCTCCAATTACCGTTGTACGTAAATGTCCAATATGAAATGGTTTTGCAATATTTGGTGAAGAATATTCTATCACGGCATTTTTACCTTGTCCAATATTACTAGAACCATACAATTCTTGTTTTTCTGATATTTCTTTTAGTACATTTTTTGCTAATGTAGTTTTATTTATATATATATTTAAGTATCCACCTATGACCTCTATTTTTTCTATAATATTTTCATCTAGTTTAATATTATCTTTTATTTCAATTGCAATTATTTGAGGTGATTTTTTTAAAGCTTTGGCTAATTTAAAGCAGGGGAAAGCATAGTCTCCTAAATCACTATTTGGTGGTATTTCTATATATGTTTTTAATTCCTCTACATCTAAATTTGTAACCTCTGCAATTGCTTTAGCTATTTCATTTTTAAAACTAATCATCTTGTATATCTCCTTCTATAATAAATATTTTTTAGTTTTTTTCTTTATTCACTAACGTAAAGCGTCTTTAGTCTCCTAAACATATTCCTAAATTTCTTGCAACTTTTACTAAGTCATCATCCATTTTTACTGTTTTGATATTGGTACTTTCTGTTCCTCCTGAGCGTGCTCCTATTTCTTTGTTATTTCCTACAACATCTTCTAGTGGCACATATCCTAGTTTTCCTTCCTTCAGAGTTACTAGTACATTGAAAATTCCTGCTAATGCTAGTTCCATTGCTTTGTATCCATATTTTGTTGATAATACTCTATCAAATGAAGTTGGTGTTCCTCCTCTTTGTACATATCCAAGTGTTGTATTTCTTGTTACCACACCTGTTAGATTTTCTATGTCTTCTGCCAATTTATCTCCTATCCCTCCAAGTCTCACATTGTCTAAGCCTTTTCCATCATTTAGTGTTTTCTTGACTACCATTTCTCCATTTTTTGGTTTTGCTCCTTCTGATACTACTACTATACTAAATTTTTTACCTGCTAATCTTCTTCTATTTATTTTTTCTACTACACTGTTTATATCATATGGTATCTCTGGAATTAATGCAACGTCCGCTCCTCCTGCTATTGCAGATTCTAGTGCTATCCAACCTGCATAACGTCCCATTACTTCTAAGACCATTACTCTATGGTGTGATTCTGCCGTTGAGTGTAACCTATCTAATGCTTCTGTTGCAACAGATACAGCTGTATTGTATCCAAATGTGATTTCACAATGAGCAACGTCATTATCTATTGTTTTAGGAACGCCTATGATGTTTAGTCCTTTTACAGAAAAATCTCTTGCTGATTTTTGTGTTCCATCTCCACCTAGTGTAAATATACAGTCGAACCCTGCTTTCTTAACGTTTTCTATACACTTATCTGATACATCTTTATATACAGTTTTTCCATTTTCTTCTACTTTTAAATTAAATAAGTTTGTGCTGTTTGATGAACCTATTATCGTCCCCCCTCTGTGTAATAATCCTGAAGCACTGCCACTTGATTCTAATTTTATATAGTTGTTTTCATATAGTCCTCTATATCCTTCTATATAGCCATAACATTCTACTCCATTTGTTTCTGCTGTTTTTACTATTGCTCTTATAACTGCATTTAATCCTGGGCAATCTCCACCATTTGTAATTATTGCAACTTTCTTAATCATTTTCTCTTTTCTCCTTTATTTAAATTTTTCTAAAATACTTTTATTCTCTATTTTCTTTTGCCATTTTTATAGCTTCTTTTAAACTTAATCTTGCACCAGTATTTAAAATTGTTGTTGAATATACTCTTATTGCAACTACTGCTAATAATATTGTTGTGACTATTAAAACTAGTAAAGATGTAGTTATTTCGCTATTTGTAGCTGTTCCCATCATTATTCTAAGTGGCATACTAAAAGGTGATGATATGGGTATTATACCAGATATTTTATTTAAATTACTGCTAGGATTCATCATTGAGAAATATGCTAAGTAAAATCCTATAACTGCTACAAAACTTACTGGTCCATTTGCATATTGTACATCTTCTGGTTTGCTTACTGTTGCTCCTGTTAGTGCAAAGAATAAAGAATATAATGCATATCCAAAACAGAAGTATACTAGAGTTAGTATTAAAAGTTTTGGTGTTATTGATGATACATCAAATATAGTGTTTAATAGCTCTGGATCTATGCAGAATTTTGCTGAAATTATGGCCACCGTTATCATTAAAATTACTTGTACTAGCCCTACAATTCCTATTCCTAACGTTTTACCAAGTACTATTGTTTTGCTATCTGTTGATGTTACCAATGTTTCTATTATTTTTGAGGTTTTTTCTGTTGTTATTGCAACAGATACTTGCTGTGCACAGAAAAATACTGCATAAAATAGAACTAGTGATATTATCATCATAATTGTTACATTCCCTTTTGCTGCATTTTCATCTGTTTCAACCAGCACTACATCAAATTCAGGTTCTATTGTTGCTAATTCTTCTGGTGTTATATTTAATTTTGATATTTGTATCTTGCTATATAAATTAGTAAATATAGAAACCAATTCTTGTGGTACAGTTCCAAAATTCATTGTTGCACTTTCTACAATATATTCCATTTTTATAGTTTCTTCATTTTTTGTGAATTTAATACATTCGTCTTTGTCATTTTCTATCTTTTGTTTTAGTTGGTCATAGTTTAAGTTCTCTGTTGTTATTTCAAAATTATATCCCATATTCATTTGATTTAAGACTTCTACATTTCCTTCAAATAAATTTTCTGGATCTATTACTAAGATTTCTTCATTAAAATCATTTTTGCCAAGCATTTTCATTATATTAGGAATATTAAATGCTGTTGCTATAATAATTAGTAATACTAGTGTTGATATTATAAATGATTTTCTCTTTATCATTTCTTTAATTGTAAATTCTGTTACTAACCATAAATTTCTCATTTTACGTCACCTACCTTTTCTATGAATATTTCATTTAATGTAGGTTTTTTCATTTCAAATTTTGTTATACGAATATTAGAATTTATTAATTTTTTTAATAATTCTTCACCTTGTTTTTCATCTTTTTGTTTTATTAAATAATGATTATCTTTATTTTCAATAATTTCTAAATTTTCTTCTTTTACAAAATTATCTATATTTTGGTTTACTATTAATTCTAATTTTTCTGATGAATAACTGTTTTTTATTTTCTCTAGATTCCCTTGTAATACAGTATCTCCTCTATTTAATATAGTTAAATCTGTGCAAAATTCTTCTATTGATGACATTTGATGGCTAGACATTATAATATATTTTCCTTTTGCTATTAATTCTTTCATAACTTCACTTAAAGTTTCAGTATTTACTGGGTCTAATCCACTAAATGGCTCATCTAGTACTATTAATTCTGGGTCATTCATTACTGCTATTATAAATTGAATTTTTTGTTGATTTCCTTTTGACAACTTTTCTGCTAAAACATCTCTGTATTCCTCCATTTGCAAACGTTTTAGCCAATAATCTATTGCTTCATTTGCTTCTTCACTTGTTATTCCTTTCAGTTTTGCAAAATACATTAATTGGTCATATATCTTTGTTTTTGGATACACTCCTCTTTCTTCTGGCATATAGCCAAAATTTACATTCTCCCTAGTTACTTCTTTACCATTCCAAGTTATCGTACCTGCTGTCTTTTTTATTATTCCTAAAATCATTCTTATTGTAGTTGTCTTTCCTGCACCATTTGTTCCTAGCAATCCATATACGCCTGGTTCATTTATGATAAGATTTAAGTGTTTTACTGCTTGTTTTGTACCAAAATTTTTGCAAACGTCTTTTAACTCTAACCCCATAGAGCTATTCCCTTCTTTCTTTTAATTTCTAGACCATTATATAATAAAGTGTTTTTGTTTGCAATAGTTTTCTTGTTATTTTATACTATGAATTAAATTCTAGTTTCAACATTTTCGAGCCCTTCGTTCTCTGATTTTTTATTTAAAGGCATTGACTTTCTTAGCTATTGAATAATAACCTATTATTTGCAAATACTAAAATTAGGAGGTACTATGGAAGAATTTGAAATCTTAAAAGAAATTAATCAAAATGCTAAGATGGGCATGGATTCTTTAAGCACTGTTTTAAAGAAATCCCAAGACACTAAGTTTAAAGATTTATTAAATACTCAGCATGATGAATATCAAAACATTTATGACAGAACTCAAGAATTGCTTGTAAAAAATAATCTTCAAATGGAAGATACTCCAACTATGCAAAAAGCAATGTCTTGGATGGGTATTCAACTTAATACTGTGAATGATACAAGTAATTCTAAGCTATCTGAGCTTTTAATTCAAGGAAACGATATGGGAATTATAAAAGGCACTAAATTATTAAATAATCATTCTTTTTTAGATAGTGAGATTAAAAATATTTTATCTGACTTTGTTAGGTTGCAAGAAAAAAATATAGATGATTTAAAGAAATATTTATAATAAAAAATCCTAAGTGGGAATTTTTCCTACTTAGGATTTTTTTACATATATACTTCTACTTCATATATTCCGCCTTCACCATTTAGTGTAATTTGTTTTTCTTTTACTTCTTGTCCATTTAAATAAAGTTTTTCTACTCCTGTGTTTTTGCCATTTTCGTTTTTTACCTTGATGTTGTATATGCTATTTTTGTATCTATATTTTATAATATATTCTTTCCAGTCTCTTGGAATACATGGTTCTAGTTTTAAAACATTGTTCTTTATATTTAATCCCAAAATATTTTCTATACCTGCTTTATAAAACCAACTGCTTGAACCTGTATACCAAGTCCATCCACCCCTTCCTGTCATTCCTTCTGCTCCATATATATCTGCTGGTATTACATAAGGTTCTACTTTGTACTTTAGTGCTGTTTCTTTTGTTCTTGAGTGTTCTATTGGATTTATCATTCTATAATATTCTAATGCCTTATCTCCAAATCCTAGTTTTGTAAATGCAATTATTGCCCACATAGCTGCATGTGTGTATTGTCCTCCATTTTCTCTTACTCCTGGGAGATATGCTTTTATATATCCTGGCTCCATTTTTGTTTTATTAAATGGTGGATCTAGTAGTTTTATTATTCCATTTTCTTTATCTATTAGATGGTTTTCTAAGCTTTCCATTGATATATATTTTTTGTCATTATCTGCTGCTCCTGATATTACTCCCCAACTTTGAGATATACTATCTATTCTACATTCTTCATTCTCAATACTGCCTATTGGTTCTCCTTCGTCAGTAAAAGCTCTTTTAAACCATCTTCCATCCCATCCTGCTGAATTTAATGCTTTTTTGAGTTTTTCTCGTATTTTATCATATTTATCAGTCCTTTCATGATCATCAATTTCTTCACATATTGGTATAAATCTTTTTAATATTTCATATAAGAAGAATCCTAGCCATACGCTCTCACCTTTTTTCTTGTTTCCTACTGTGTTTAAACCATCATTCCAGTCTCCTGATCCTATTTTAGGAAGTCCATTTTCTCCAAAGTTAAGTGACTTTTCTATTGCTTTTATACAATGTTCATATATGCTACCTTTTATATCTGATTCCAAATACAAGTCATATTTTTCGTCTATTCCTTCTTCAAGTGGCTCACCCTGCAAATATGGCACTTCTATATTTAAAAATTCTTTATCTCCCGTATATTCTATATATTCACTTACAACATAACATAGCCACAATAAGTCGTCTGAAAATCTTGTTCTAATACCTCTTTTAGTTTCTTCATGCCACCAATGTTCTACGTCTCCTTCTATAAATTGATGTCTTGCCTGAATTAGTATTTGATTTTTCATTAACTCTGGTGCAATATATTTTAATCCCAGAGTGTCTTGGAGTTGATCTCTAAAGCCTATTGCACCACCTGATTGATAATATCCTGTTCTAGCCCAAAGGCGTGATACAATAGTTTGATAAATAGCCCACCCATTAAGCATTATATTCATAGATTCTAGTGGCGTTTTTACTTGTATTCTTGTTAATAATTCATACCAGAACCTTTTTACCTGATTTAGTTCTTCTCTTACATTTGATATTTTAGAATATTTATATGCTGTGTCCTTTGCTTTTAATAAATTTTCTTCTTCTCCTAAAAATAGTACTAGCTCTTTACTTTCATATCCCTCTAGTTGAATTTCTAATTCAATTGCTATACAAGAGTTTTTTCCAAGTCCGTTTTGATTTCCTAGATTTACTGTATTTATTGCTTTTGGTTTGTTTATCTTACCTTGACCAATAAAGTCATCTTTACTTCCTGTAAATGATTTTATTTTTTCACTACTTCCGCAATATACTATTTGTCCTTTAAAGTTGTCTGTATATAAATTTTCTGCTGTTACTACATTGTTGTTCATTTGAACATATATATATCCATTTGTTTGTGTTTCATCTTCTCCTAGAACTGGTTTTATATAGTATAAAATTTTTAAGTTTTTCTTTTCGTTTGAAGTGTTTTTTAATTTAAAAATATTTACCTTCACTCTGTCTTCTTTTGCTACAAAGCTTTCTAGTTCTTGGATTATTTGATTTTTTATTGTTTTTACTATTACATATCCAAAGCCGTACTTTATATGATATTCTTGAGGCGTTACTGTTATATTATCACATAAACTCCAGTATTCTCCTGTTTCTTTATTTTTAATATATATTATTTCAGATGGAATGTCTGTATTGCTACTATTATTCCATGCTGAAATTCTATTTAATCTGCTATTTTGATTCCATGTAAAACCTCCTAAGTTTTGTGTTATGATTGTACCGAAATTCGGATTGGCTAGAATATTAGACCATGCTGTTGGCAATTTATTATTTTTGTTTATTTTTATTCTATATTCCAATTCATCTTCTGAAAAACCTCCATAATCATTATAATATTTTAAATTGTCATAATCCTCTGATATTGTTTCTAATTGGTTGTCTTGAATAAAAACTTTTTTCTCCTCTTCGCCAATATTTTTTATTTTTTCTTCATGTTCTTCCTCTAAATCTTTGAGTTGCATATCGATATTACCAAGTGCTGCATTTAATATTAAATTGCTTCTAAATTCTAGTAAATCCCTATCTTCTTGTGATATTTCTTTTTCATTTATTACAAATATTCCTCCAAATATATTTTTTAAAAATGCTAATTGCTTATTCTGTATTTCATTTTCTATTTCAAATTTTATAAAATGTTCATAGCTATTTTTTTCTTCATTTAGAATTACTAAATCTATTTTAATATTTTTACTTCGAAAAAATTCAATGGCTTTCAAGCAATCTCTTATTACATGTATATCGTTTACATCTTTTATTTTAACTAATAGAATGGGTAAATCGCCTGATATTCCAAATTTCCAAAGCTCACTTTGAGAGTATGTTCTTTTTGGTAATTTTTCTAATATTTCTTTTTTCATTGGGTTTTGAAATATTAGATATGATAACATTTTTTGGTATTTTTCTATATCTTTTCCCCTTAATCCAAAATATATTGCTTCCGCTTCGGTTTTAGCTTTTGATAATTCAAAAGTTTTTGAGATTGTGTTTGAATTTAGATATTTTTGTAGTATTCTGCTTACATTTTCTTCTTCATATCCTACTGACAAAATCCAATCCAATGTTACAATTTCTCGTGGTAGTACTTTAACTGTTCTCTTTATTGCTAATATTGGGTCTGTTACTAGATTTAAACTTTTAGAAAATGGTTTTGAGTTTTTTATAGATTCTGGTGTTTGGAAGTTTCCTTTTCCCATAAATTTTTCTTTATCAAGTTCGTATTCTAAGTCTCCTACTATTTCTCCCTCTGTATATAAAGCAACCCCTGCGTATATATCAATTTGTTTATTTCCGCGTTTTTTTCTCTTTATTAAGATATTGCCATTCCCAATTTCTTTAAATGTTAAAAATAGATTATTAAAAGCTGTATGAGCGTAGTCTTGCAGAGCAGTTGATAATACTGGTTCAAAGAATCCTGTCACCTCTAACGTTTCTACATTATTTCCATTATTTGTCAGTTCTAATCTTCTTATTTCTACTGCCTCCTCTGGTGCTACTGTTATCTTTGTTTTAACCTCTATATTTCCCTCTATTTTTGTATATTGAATTTTATCTGGAGAAAATGTTATTTTGCTTTTTTGTTCTGGTGTATTTCTATAGATTTCTTTTGTACTTAAATTTTTAATATAAAAGAAAATTCCTTGATCATAATCTGCTGTTTCTTTATATCTATTTATCAATATATCGTTAAATTGGCTATACCCTATTCCTTTTAGATTTGATACTACTGTATATTTTCCGTTTGAAATGACATTTGACGTATTTAGATTTGTATTTGTTTTTGTGAATATTTTTTCTGTATAGTTTTCATAGTCTTTTAATTTTAGTTTCTCTACTTTTTCTTTACTTTCTTTTGTTATTATTGCTTTATCTGGCATACGTTCTTGAAGTAAAATATCTATGGCTTCTATTTCTGGATTTCTACTAAATCTTTTAACTAAAATCTTATCATTTATCAAATTATTTATTGAGAGTAGTATTAGCCCTTGATGGTGTGCCATATATGTTTTTACTGGTTCATATGATTTACCATATTTTAATCTTGATATTGTATAATCTATTGATTCATAAAATCCATATTCTCCATACATTTCTTGTTTTTCTAGCTGTTTCAAGTTTTCTATAGCCGCTTTAGGATCATATATCATGCTTAAGAATATTCCGTATGCTGATACTACCATATCATCCTCTAGTCCTCTTTTTAATCCAAGCCAAGGTATTCCAAATGCTTTGTACTGATAATTATTATTTAAATCTCTCAAATTAAACGCTGCCTCAGAAATTCCCCATGGAATTCCTAATTTTTTGGCATATTCCTTTTGACTCATTATCATAAATCTGCAAGATTCATCTAATAAGCTACCTTTGTATGTTTTAATATTTATATTTGGCATTAGATATTCAAAAGCAGTTCCTGACCAAGAAATTAATCCTTTATATCTGTTTAAGGTTGTTAATGTTCTGCTTAAACTACTCCAATGTTTTAATGGCACATCTTTTTTTGCTATTGCTATTAAGCTCGCCTGTCTTGCTTCAGAGGCTAGCAAATCATAATATGAATCTGTTATTTTGTTTTCTTCAATATTAAATCCTATTGAAAATATCCTCTTTTTGCTGTCATATAATACTGCAAAATTGGTATTATTAATTAGAGTGTCTATTCTATTTATTAGGTCTTCTTCTTTTGTTGTTTCTAATATAAATTCTTTTAAAGTATATAAATAACCTACAAAGTTTCCACTATCTACTGTTGAAATGTATCTTGGAGTTAATGGTGCTAAGTTTAAAGTATTATACCAATTATATAGATGCCCATTCCATTTACTAAGTCTTTCAATGGTATCAAGCATTTTTTTTATTATATTTATTGCATTTTCTAAGGTAATAAATCCCAAATCATAGCTTGAGCATACTGTCAATAGCCCTAGCCCAATATTGGTTGGAGAAGTTCTATGTGCTATTTTTTCTTTTCTATCTTCTTGATAATTATCTGGAGGCAGATAATTATTTTCTTCATTTATATTTTCTTCAAAAAATTTCCAAGTTCTTTTTGCGATTTCTAGGCAGTACTCTTTATCTTGTTTGCTTATTTTTGAAATTAATTTTTCTTCTTTTTCTTCTTGACTTATATACCATGCTATTATTGGTGCAATAGCAAATAAAACTCCAAAAACTAGAAATGAAATTTTAAAGTTTATTATTGTTAATACTATTAGTATTGCACTTGTAATTAAATTTGGCAGCATATTTTTATAATATGCACCTAAAGTATTTTTGCTTTGTCTTTCTGCCTCTTCAGATGTCATCCATTCTAGCAAATTTTGTTTAGATATATTCATTCTGTATATGGTTTTTACTATAGCATTTAAATTTGAATATGCTTTACTTGGGAGAAATAATATTTCTAAAAATCCTCTCATAATGCTTGCTTTTATTCCACTTATTGATTTTAAAAGGTTTCTATGTGCCGATATGGATTCAGAATTTATGCTCTTTTTGAATATAATATAGTTGGCTATATCTAATATCGTTGGAAATAATAAAGTTGTTATCGCAAGTATTAATATTGAGGTTGCAGAAACGTTACAAATTTCGAGTGCTCCAGCAATAATTAGCATTATTGCTACTGTCACTGTTATAAGGCTTCGCCTTAAATTGTCTAATATTTTAAATTTTGATAAGCTGTTTAATGGATTTACTTTTTTGCTTTTATCTCTTATTGTTATTATATTGGTACACCATGTTGCTATTTGCCAGTCTCCTCTAATCCATCTATGTTGTCTCGCAATGTAGCTGTTATATTTAGATGGAAATCCGTCTAATACTAAAATATCTGTGGCCAGACCACATCTTAAATAGCTTCCTTCTAGCAAGTCATGGCTTAGAACTGTATTTTCTGGAATTTCATTGTATAAAACCTTGTGAAATAGTTCTAAATCATATATGCCTTTTCCTGTGAAAATTCCCTCTCCAAAGTTATCTTGATAAACATCAGAAATAGCATTTGTATAAAAATCCGTTCCACCTGCTCCTGCGTATATTTTAGCAAATAAACTTTTTCGGCTTGAAGTCAAGTCTACTCCTACTCTTGGTTGAACAAGTGCATGTCCATCTATTATAATATTTTTACTTTTATCTAATACTGGCTTATTTAGAATATGTGCCATTGTTCCTATTAGCTCTTTTGCAGATTCTAATACTAAATTTGTATCTGCATCTAATGTTATTATATATTTTATATTTAATTTATCTTTTATTGTATTTACTTTAAATTTATTATTTCCAGTTATAAGAAATTCATTAAACTGGCAAAGCATACCTCTTTTTCTTTCCCATCCTAGATAACACTTTTCCCCTCTGCTCCAAACTCTGTTTCTATAAAGAAAATAGAATTTTTCTTTTTTATCTTTTGCATATTTTTCATTTAATATTTTAGATTGTTTTAAGCCCTCTTCTATTACTTCTTTATCAAAAGATTCTATTTCATTTTTGGAGGCTGTACAGTCTCCAAGCAATGTAAAATATATATTTTCCTCTTTATTTGCCAAATAATATATTTCCATTTTTTTAAATAGCTCTTCCACTTTTTCTTTTGTATTTATAATTGTCGGAATGACTACCATAGTGCTATATTCAATAGGTATTCCTTCTTGCAATGATAATTTCGGTAATATTTTAGGATTTACTGCTTTTACTAAGATATAATTTAATGTTTGAACATATATCTCAGAAATTGGGATTATTGCAAAGATTGTTGATATAATAGCTATCACTAAATTGGTTGTTTTGTAAACATATGCTCCAAAGGCTAAACTTAAAATCATTGTGGCAGCATAAATTGAGATAATATATTTTTTTGCTTTTTTATTATCTTTTTTGTATTTTAGTCCAAGCTCTTTATTTAAAATATATCTTCCTCTATCTATTAAATAGTATCCTATATGTTTTTTCTTTTCTTGTTTTGCTTTATTGGCTAATTCTAATGTTTTCTTCGCTATATATATTTCAGACATTTTCGTTTTTTGTGATATTTTTTTTATTTCGGCTCTATAATATTCTTTTGTTTTATAATCCATTTTTTCATATACATTGGCTGGATCTTGTTTTAGTAATGACTCTACTCCGTTAATTTCTTCAAATAAATTTAAAAAATTAATTCTGGCAATTTCTCTTATACTTGTTATGCCATTGCCTATTGCTACTTTTTGAATGGCTATATCGAAATGTTCTTTTCTTATTACCTCTGAAACACTTAACCCCAATTTGTTTACTTGTTCTTCAAGAATATTTAAATAAGCATTTCCTGTTTTTCCATACTTTTTTAGTTTATATGACATATATTCTATAAATGGATAACTTGAATTTTGATACATTCTTGTATTTTCTCTTATTTTCTTATATTCTTGCTTATTCGTTTCTTTTTTTTCTATCAGTCTTTCTACAATTTCTTCTACTTTATATTTTTGTATTTGACTTACATATATTTTTTCACAAACTCCTCGTATATTTTCTATTATTGCTAATTCTAAAAAGGTGGGAAGATTCCATATTTCCTCCATGTTCAGTGTTTTTTTACGTTCATATGCTAGTAAACTAGTTTTAAGTATCTCTTCATCTATTTTATTATCTGTATATGCTACTATTTCTGTCGCAAGGACATATATTCTTGCAAATCCTTTATATAAGCCATTATTAATTCCCGGAAAGTTTTTATATTTTTTTTGAGTTAGTTCATTTCTTATATTTTTTACCGTTTCCTCTATTAGGTAGAAATTATCTAATAGCCACTCTCCTGCTGGATATATGCTTATTCCTTTTTTTATGTGTTCGTTTAATAATGTATATGTTTTTTGTATAAATCTGAAATTATCATTTAAACGGTCTATTGGATATGTTTCTATATTGCTAGTTCTTAGTGTCTCATTATTAACAGCCATTTTTTCCATATACATTTGTAATTGTTCTTTATCTAAAGCCGCACCTTTAATATTTAAATATCTCTTTTTTTTCAAAATAAAACCCTCTTTAATGGTAAATTTATTCATATTTTTACCATTAAAAAGGGTTTTATTCTATATTTTATAAATTTATTTTTCTCTGCCCACAGTATCTTATTGTTCATATTTTATGGGTGTGCATTGCTCGTCCCTACTAGTTTACTTGTTCCTAATCTGTCTGCTCCTGCTTTTATGAATTCTTCTGCGTCTTTAAAATTTTTTATACCTCCTGCTGCTTTTATTTTTTTTCCATTTGTGATATAGTTTTTAAATAGTTTTATGTCTTCTATTTTTGCTCCTTCTACACTAAATCCTGTTGATGTTTTTATATAATCTGCATCTGAATTTGATATTATTTCACACATTTTTATCTTTTCTTCCTCTGTTAGCAAGCATGCTTCTATTATTACTTTTAATATTTTCCCATTGCATTTTGCTTTTACTGAATTTATTTCATTTAATAAGTATTCATAGTTTCTTTCCTTTAATTTTCCTATGTTTATTACCATATCAATTTCGTCTGCTCCATCTATTATAGCTTGTTCTGTTTCAAACATTTTAACTGCAGTTGTATTATATCCATTTGGAAATCCTATAACTGTACATATTTTCATTTTGTTTCCAACGTAGTTTTTTGCTTGTTTTACATAGCTTGGTGGTATGCATACAGATGCTGTATCGTATTTTATAGCTTCATCACATAGCGTTTTTATCTCTGACCATGTTGATATTTGTTTTAATAAAGTATGATCAACTTTTCTTAATATTTCTTCTTTCATAGATTATCCTCCAAAATTGTTACTATTCACCCTTAATTTACTAAATTCTCTTCTTTTATTGCTTTTTTTTTTTTATAATGTTATAATTTATTTAACATATTTTTACTAAAGATTTAAGGATGTGATTTAAATGGATAGTTTAAATTTAATTGATAAAGACATCGAATTAAACAATACTAATGATACTTTAGATGAATTGTCTCTTAATGAAATTTTAAGTAATAAAGAGCCTGAGATGGATAAGCTAGACACTGTTTCAATTATTAATGAGGAGATATCTGTTGACAACAATGAGCTTGTTGAAACTGAAGAAGAGGAATGTACAGCACTTGTTGAGCTAAAGCCTCATAGTTTACTTGTTGCTCAGACAATGTTTAAAAAAAGTATTAAGATTTCCATTAAATCATTTTTAATTTCTTTATCTCTCGGATTTTTAAATTTGTTTTTTTAAAACTTCGCCCAATTTACAATTGGGCGTTTTTGTTTTTAATATTCGTACCACATTCCTTTGTTTTGTAAATCTTTTATCATTTGTTGATGTTCTGAGTATGTTTTTGTAAAATATAGTTTTCCGTTTTTATCTGAAACAAAAAATAAATAATCTGTATCTGCTGGATTAATTACACTATCTAGGCTCATTTTACTTACGGAGCTAATAGGTCCTACAGGCAATTTCCCCTCCATACCTGGTCCTCGTGTATTATATGGATTATCTTTGTCTATTTCTGATTGGTATAAGTCTCTGTCTCCCATATTAATTTTAGCTGAATAATATGTTGTGACACAACTTCCTAGTGACATGTTTTTTTCTAATCTGTTGTAAAATACACTTGCTATATCTACTCTATCTTCTCTATTCATTCCTTCTGTTTCTACTATTGATGCAAGTGTTAATAATTGATGAATTGTATATTTATTTTCTTCAATTTTTTGCTTATAAGGTTCTAATATTTCTTCCATTCTGTTTAACATTTTTTCAAATATTTCTTCAACTTTTATATCTTCATTTGATAAAGAATACGTGTCTGGAAATAGATACCCCTCTAGTGAATAATATATGTCTTTATTTTTTATTTCATCTGTTAAAAACCAATACTTTTCAATTAGTGTATCTATATATTCTTCATTTGCTAAGACATTGTATACATCTTCTTTACTATTGTTAGTTTTTGTCTCGATAATTTCAGCCAGCCACCACATTGGTTTTCCTTCTAAATATGTTATTGTTATTTGGTTTGGGTCAGACATTATACCTGTTTGTAGCATTTCTGCTATCTCTTTTAGGCTCATACTTTCTTTCAAATAATATGTACCTGCTTTAAAATTTGATATTTTATTTAGTTTTACATATATTTTAAATGCTAATTTGTTTCTTATTAAATTATTGTTCTTAAGTATTTCTGCAATTTTATTTGCACCGCTTCCCATTGGAATTTCTATTTGTTTTTCTTCTATATTTTTACTTACTGGCATTGTTAATATTTTATATGTTCCTAAAATTAGTGTTATTATTGCTAAGATTGTTACTATTATTATCATTATTATTTTTTTCATTTTTATTGTTCCTTTCTTTCCAAAAAAGCTATTAATCAGTTATTATATAATCTATAATATCTTCATATATTTTTTTGTTTTCTTCATTAAAGTTTTTATTTACTATTATGTTTGTTTTTATTCCTAATTCTCTTAATTTTGGTGATAGTTCTATGATAAACCTCTCTAGGTTTTGATCTATATCATATGCATATACATTTATTCCCTTTATTTCATTTTTCCTTGCTATACTTACAATATTTTTAACTATCTGTGATCTGTTATCAAATTCGGTTAAGTCTGCGTTTTCTGTACTTAAATTTGCCCATATTTCGATGTTTCCTTCAGTACCAGTAAAATTTATATTTTTCAATAAAATACCTTCTGTTGTTATTTTAAATAAATCTTTTATTACAATATTTTCTCCGTTCTATGGTTAATATTTCATTATCCTGTGTAGAAGCAATTATTTCTTTTGTTTCTGGTGTTTGGTTCATATCTTGTCTTAATATATGTTCATCTGATAATACATTTGCTTTTACATATCCTATTGTTCCGTCTTCTGTTCTAATTTGCCTCCAGCCTTTACTTGTTGTGTAGAAAGCACTTACAACATCTCCAGTTTCTAATATTCCGACTTTTTTTGATAGGTTTCTTTGTTTAAATCTTATTTTGGTCTGTTCTTCTGCTCTAGCTTTTATCATTCCTTCGTTTAATTTATCTATTATTACTACATTCTTATCTGTTATATATTTTAACTCAATATTATATACATCTTTTATTTTTACTTCACTTATTGGAATATACATTATATCATTTACATATATTATTGTATCTAAAGTATCTTTTATTGCACCGTCTATTTTAATGTTTTTCTCTCCTACTGTCATACTAGCTACTGATATCTCAGAGGTTATGATTATCATATTATTTGCTTCATCAAAATATATTGTTTTATCTAATAATGCTTTTATGTCTTCTTTAGATAGATATATTGTTTCATTTTCGTCTATATATATTGGGTTTTTCAATTCTTCTGTAACATTTTTTTCTCCTATAACCAGATTTGTTACATCCTTAAATTTGTCTCTTTTATACCCTGGTGCTATGTTTATTATGTATGCTACAATAGCTAGTCCTATTATCCCAATAAATATGTTTCTTATAAATTTTCTTTTTTGTATTTTGATTCCCATACTATTTCCCCTTATTTTCTTTTAATAGTATATCAGAAAAATAGAAAGATTAATATACTTTTTTGTAATTTTTTTGTTTTTTGCAACAAAAAAACACCCAAAGGTGTTTTTTTATTTATTATTATTCAGCTGTTTCAGCATCAGGAGAGTTATATGCTTCTAATATAGCATTTTGAATTTTCTCCCTTGTTTCAGCATTGATTGGATGAGCTATATCCTTGAATTCTCCGTTTGGAGTTTTTCTGCTAGGCATAGCTATAAATAATCCATTTTGACTTTCGATAACTTTGATATCGTGAATTACGAATTCATTATCGAATGTTACAGAAGCAACAGCTTTCATTCTGTTTTCTGAGTTTACTTTTCTTAAACGTACGTCTGTTATTTGCATGTATGTGCACCGCCTTCCAAAGTTTTATTGTACATTAGTTTTATAATGTACTACTATATTATTCGCCAATTCTGTTTTTTTTCCTTCATTATTTTACATATTTTTTACTCTTTTAGCTATCTTTTATCAAAATAAATTTTAAATTTTATCTCCTTTGTTATTGCACTCTTTACTTGGTACTTATACTAATAATTTCTGCACTTACTTCTAATTCTCTTGAAACTATGTTTTGTATTTGTGCTATTTGTTCAGGTTCTAGTTTTTCAGCTTTTACTATAACACTTACACTATTTGAATTTGCAAATATTACAATATCTTGAAGGCCTTTTGCTTTTATTAAATTTTCTGCTATCATTATTGAATTTCTTGTTTCATTTATTTTTGCCATTTCTTGTATTGCGGTGTTCTTCTGTTCAGGACTTGAATTTGTATTATTATATATTTCTTGGCATGTTTCTAACATTTGTGAATATATATTTTCTCTTTCTAGCTTTGATGTTGTAAAATATGTATCTTCTTGACTTGTCTCTATAATTTCATTGTTTTCTTCTTTGCTTTCTTCTTTATTTTCTATTGAATTTTCATTTACAATATTGTTACTACTAACTAATGTTGCATCTCCTAGTTCTGCTATAACTTCGGTATTTTCTGCTTTATAATTTGTACTTGTAAAATTTAAATATCCTGCTGTTACTAACATTAATGATATCACTAAAATAATTAGTTGATTTCTTTTTAAAATTTTCATCTTCATCTTTCCCTTCTATTTTGACATTTTAAAAACTTGAATTTTGTGTGTTGATAAGCCAGTAACTGCAGAAACTGCTTGAATTATGTCAGATTTTATTGTTACATTTTCTCCGCCCTTCAGCTATAATAATAGCTCCTTCGATTTTGGGCATTACTACTTTTTCTGTTATTGGATTGTTGTTTGAATCTACTATTATTTCTTTACTTACATCTGTTTCTTCTATCTTTCTTGTTCCTCCGGCTAGAGTCATTTTCTTCTGTTTTGTTTATATTTCTTTTCTCGTTACGCATCGCGACTATCTCACTGGTTTCAGAATATGTAATTAGTACTTGTACTTTTCCCACACCTGATATTTTTGATAAAATATCTTCTAGTTTTTCCTCTAAATTATATTCTATATTTTGTGAAATATTACTTTCATTTGTATTTTGTGCAAGTACTTTATAGCTTTCATCTATTGGACTTTGCTTTTTTTCTTTACTTTCTTTTCCCCATATTACATTTATAGAAATTATGGTTATGACTAGTAATATTAGAAACACTATTAAGTTTTCTATTGTTTTTTTACTATTTTTACTAGTCTTCTTTTCAACTAAACTCTTGATTTTTTCTTTAATCATTATCTTACACCTCAAAAAATTTTATTGTTTATCATTTAGTGTTCATTAATAAAAACTTTTTCTGCTTCATAATTCTTTTCTAAATATTCTTTTAGTCCTTGTATTTCTTCATTTGTAATACCTTTATCTTCCTTTTGTTGATTATTTACATCTATTACAACTGGTTGTATATCTCCTAATTTTTTCTTTTGTTTTGATATTTGCAAATTTATGCTATTTATATTTCCATATTTTTCTTCTTGTCTTTCTATCTCAATTTCTAAATTTAATACTTTGTATCCTTTTTCTTCTATATTTTTTATTATATCTTGTTTTATTGTATTTATGTATGTTGTCTCTACATAAGCGTTTGTATCTAGTTCTGGTTTTTCGTATGGTTTTGTTTCTGGTAGTTTTAATGAATCAAGAGTAATTTCCTTACCAGTTATTTTTGTAACTATTGGTGAAATTATTATAAATACAATATATACACCTATAACAGTTCTTACATATTTTTTTATATTGCTATTAGGTAATATAATTTCTATAATTGTACTTATGATAACTGCAATTACAATGCTTTGAGTCCATCTACTAATCCAATTGACCATATATCCCTCCATTGCTTTTTAAATAATGATAACTTTTTGTTCAAATTATCTATACATCAGACTTGCATTAGAAATTTTTAGTGTTAATGCTATCCCCACTATTAAAAGTACTGCTATAAAAAACACTATTCCTAGTAGTATTTTAAACACCACTGCCATCTGGCTTATTACAGTAACAATCTTTTTATCTGCCAGTGGCTCGCTAATTGCACTAACTAAACTGTAAAGTATACTAAGTATTGTTAGTTTTATTATTGGTAAAGAGCATATTCCTATTACAATTAATATTCCAACAAAACCAACAGAATTTTTTATAAGTGATGTTGCTCCTAATACTGTATCAACAGAATCACCTAAAGCTTTTCCCACTACTGGAACAAATGTCGCAGTAGCTGATTTTATTCCTTTTACCGTTATTCCATCAACGCTACTTGTTAATGTTCCTTCTAATGATAACAATCCTACAAAAATAGTAATAACAAATCCTAAGAACCATGTTACACTAGAAGTAAAAAACTTAGCTAAATTTCCTATTTGAATTTTATCTGATAAGTTAGAAGCTATATTCAGTACCATAATTACTGTTATTATAGGTAGAATTACTAAATTTATAGTATTCCCTATAAATACAACTGCAAATATCAGTACTGGTTGTATAATTGTTCCTGTTGCTGCTTGTCCTGTTGAAACTATTAATGCAATTAATATAGGCACCAAATTGTTCATAAAGTCTACTAAATTTGCAATTGTTGATTTTATGTTGATAATAATGTTCGTAAAATTGCCTGCTATTATTGTTATTATTAGTATATATTCTATGTAATATGCAACTTGTGAAGTTTCATCATTCCCCAAGCTTTCACTTATGTTTTTTAAAATACTATGTATTATTATAATTGCTAAAATACTTCCAAGCATAGTAATTCCTGAAACGAGTTCTTTTCCAAATAGACGTAATACTCCTTTATACAATATACTATTATCTACTTTTCCTTTAAGGCTTTCTGTTATTAAATTTTGAATTTCAATTTCTGGGAATGTTTCTTTTGTATATTTTTCACCTGCATTAATAAATGTTCCTAAGTTTAAAGCCTCCATTTGGTCGCTCACAATTGTATCTGTTGCAAAGCTCACATCAGGAATTATAACTATGAGCATCATTAAAATTAATATTTTCTTCATTTTATCACTCTTTTTAATAATAGTTATTATCTTATAGTAGCTTAACTAATGTTGGAATTGAACACTTAATATCATGGCATGATTTTTAGTATGACTTCTAGGAGTGCTGAAATTATCGGAATAGACATACTTATTACAATTATCTTGCCACCAAAGTCAATTTTGCTTGCAATTGCATTCTCTCCACTATCTTTACATATTGTTACAGCAAATTCTGTTAGTATCGCTATTCCTGTTATCTTAAGCAATACTACTAAAAATTCTGCATTTATACCTGTTTTGTTGCTAAGGTTTTTTAGTAAATTTATTATTCCTATTATTTTATCTAGACTTAAGAAGATTATAATCGTACCTGCTATAATCGAAACATACATTGCAAATTCTGGTTTGTACTGTTTTATTATAACAATAATTATTAAAGCTATAAAACCTATTCCAATAATTTTTACAATATCCATTTTTACTCCTACAAATTGAATATTACTCTTACATTATTAAATAATGTGCTTATTTCTTTTATCACTATAGAAAGTACTATAACTATTCCAGCTAATGTTGTCATCATTGCTTGATCTTCACGTCCTGCACGTACTAATACTTGATGTAAAACTGCTACCAATATTCCAATTGCCGCAATTTTAAATAATAAATCTATTTCCATATTTTCCTTTTCCTTTCATTATATTAAAATAATTACAATTCCTAATCCTATTATCATTCCAAGCTTTCTATACATGCTTTCATTTTTTTCTCGTTCTTTTTCTGCTTTTTTTATCTGTTCATCTAAAAAATTAGAAGTCATCTCTATTTGGCTTAATTGACCTTCTAAGTCTGTTGCACCTAATAATTTGCTTAAATTTTTAAGAACATTTTTGTCTTCTAAATTTATATTTAAAATATCTGTATCTATGGCTTTATTCCATGCATCCCCTGCCGAGAAGAAATTCATATTATAACTTGCAATTTTAAATATACTACCTATATTGGGTTTTATAGCTCCAGATATCTGTCTAAATATTTCTGGCAAGGGTTCGTATGTGAATTTGATTTTTGTTTTGAACATATTTAATGCATTTTTAAATTCTCTCAGTTCATTTACTCTATATATGTATTTCTGAGATTTTAATAAACCTATAGTAGAACAAACTAAAAATATAGAGCTATAAATTAATATTTTTATACCTAACATACATTTTCCTCCACCTCAATTGTTCTTCCCTTTTCATTTGTTTTTAAAAAAATTACTTTCTCTATTATTTGTTCATTAATAAGCTCTTTTAATATTGGATTCTTAATTAGTTCATTTTTGCTTTCTCCATGTGCAGTAAATATTCCTTTTACTCCGCGAACACACCGCCTCTTTTATTGCTTCTACATCTTCTTTTCTACCTATTTCATCTGCTACAATTATTTGTGGTGCCATAGTTCGTATTAGCATTTTTATACCTATTGATTTTGGAGTATTTTCCAAGACATCTGTTCTTACTCCTATATCATTTTGTGGAATTCCTTTATACAATGCGGCAATTTCTCCCCTTTCATCTACTAATCCTATGTTCATACCTTTAAAATGTATTTCCTCCATTCCAGTACTTATACTTCTTATAATATCACGTAGAATTGTAGTTTTTCCGTGCACCTGGTGGTGATATTATTAGGGTATTATAAATTGTATTTTCTTTAATTTTTAATATATATGGCAATGCTTTATCTCCACACCCTATAATTTCTCGTGCTATTCTAAAGTTTATGCTTGATATGTAATTTATATTTATAATTTTTTCATTCTCCATTATACAATTGCCTGCTATTCCGACCCTATGGCCTCCTTTTACTGTTATGTACCCATTTTTTATCTCATTTTGGTATGAATAAATTGAATTATTGCACATTATTTGTAAAGTTTCTATTATATCTTGATACACTACTTTTTTATGTAAAACTTCTTGTTTTTCAATAAATTTAAGGATTATACTTCCATTGCTTCTTATTCGAATTTCTTCTAGTGAATTAATTTCTTCTATGGGCTTGTCTCCTAATTTTTCTTTTAATATTTGTGAAATATTTTTTGAAAAAAAATTAAATATCTCTAACATATTAACTCCTTTATTTAGAATTATATGCTAGAGATATTTGTTTTAGAACTGTTTTTTTTGTGATTTTGAAGGTGAAATATAATTTATATTTTAATTTCTATACATTCATCATCCTTTAAATTGTACTTTTCTCTAAAATTTATATCTGATATTATTTCTATTATGTGTAAGTCATGGTCTCCTTTACCTATTTGATTTTTTTCTGCTCTTACAATATTGGCTACATTTCCTAAGATTTCACATTTTTTTATAAAAACTCTTTGTGTTCCTTTATATTTTTCTGGTTCTATAATCCAGTCTGGTTCTATAATATATTCGTCTTCTAGTCTTATGTTTAATGTTCCTGGGAATAGTTTTGTTCCTGTTTTTTTTCTAAAAACTTCTTCAATTTTGCTAACCCACATTTTTGCAGTTCCGAGTCCTTTTGTAACTTTTCCTTTTAAAATCATACTACTCCTCCAAACTTTATTTGTATCATTTTATCATAAATTTTTCCTTTGTCAATTGATAATGTCTTATGAATTCAAATAAGGAACATATTTCTGCTTTTTTTTGCCTGTTTTACTTGACTTTTTGCTTCTTTTATATTATACTACTTAAGTGTCAAAAAATATTTTTATAAATAGACCCTTGCCCGGTAGTCTATTACTATGAAGATATTTTATATATATTATATTTAAAAATTTGATTGGAGGAAATTATCAATGAATAATACTACATACTCAGCTAAGAGTAATGATATTAAAAGACAATGGTATATTATTGATGCTAGTGGTAAATCACTAGGTAGAGTTGCTGCAGAAGCCGCAAAATTGTTAAGAGGAAAACATAAACCTACATTTACACCTAACGTAGATACAGGTGATCATGTTATTATATTAAATGCACAAGATGTTGTTTTAACAGGTAGAAAATTAGATCAGAAAATTTATAGACATCATACAGGATATATTGGAAACATGAAGGAAGTTTCAGCTAGGAGAATGTTAGAAAATAATCCTGAAAAAGCTATGATGCTTGCTATCAAAGGTATGCTTCCAAAAAATAGATTAGGAAGACAAATGATTAATAAAGTAAGAATTTATAGTGGTAGCGAACATGAAAATCAAGCACAAAAACCTATAGTTTGGGAGGTAAAATAATATGGCAGAGAAAACTTCATATATTGGAACAGGTAGAAGAAAAAATTCAATTGCTAGAATTAGATTAGTTAATGGTAATGGTGCTATTACTATTAATGGAAAATCTTTAGATGAATATTTTGGTGTAGAAACTTTGAAAGTTATAGTTAAACAACCTTTAGTTGCTACAAACACTTTAGATAAATTTGATATTATTTGTAATGTTAAAGGTGGCGGAATTAGTGGTCAAGCAGGAGCTATTCGTCATGGTATAGCAAGAGCTTTATTACAAGCAAACTCAGAATATAGACCAATTCTTAAATCAAGTGGATTCTTAACAAGAGACGCTAGAATGAAAGAAAGAAAAAAATACGGTCTTAAAAAAGCAAGAAAAGCACCACAATTTTCAAAGAGATAGATATTACAAAATCCAGAATTTACATTCTGGATTTTTTGTTATATTTTATATTTTCTTCGCTTCTTCTAAATGAAGCCCTCAGTTTTTTCTGAAGGCTTCTGTTTTAATCTACAAAATTAAATTCATCTTTAAACTTATCTTTAAATATTGCAAATACTGCATTTAATACTTCTTGGTCGTCTACTCCTACATATGATTCTTCTTCTTCTGAATCTGTGTCTTCTACTTTTAGTATTACCACTTCATCTGCATCCTCATCTTCTTCTACAGGTAGAAGTATTACATATTCCTCTCCACTATATTCAATTAAATCTAAGAATTCGAATTTTACTTCGTTTCCGTCCTCATCATTTAAAATAATTACATTATCTAATTCTTCATCCATTTCTGGGTTGTTATTTTCTAAATCCATTTTATTTCTCCTTTCAAAAATTATATATATTTTATATCACATACTTTTATTATTTGCAATACTTTTAAAAAATATTTACAAATAATTATTCATTATTAATTAAAAGCAAAAAAGGTTCCCCGCCTTAGCCGTTTTGATAGAAATTTTAAGGACCTGCTCTTACACAGGTGGGTGTCTGCCTTAAATACTCATGGGCTTCTTACTACAGCTGCTCTGTGTAAGCTTGCACGCCATATCAAGAGCTTTGGACTCCCTTTCCTTAACTGTTGGTTCTAAAATTTCTCTTCGTTCGCACTATGCAGGGAAATATTATAAACTTATTTGTATTTTTATCTTATCATATTATATGCTTCTTAGCAATTTTGAGTGAAGGCAAATTTTATCTTTTAATTTATTTTTCCTCTTTTAAACTCTTTTATACTTAGTTTTATTCATTAATGTATTTACTTACTTGACATTAATGTTATAATTGTCTTAATTAAGAAAGGATATATATATGAATGATAAAAAATTAAGTTTAGTTACAGATTTTTATGAATTAACAATGTCTAATGGATATTTTGAAAATAATATGCAAAATACTATTGCATATTTTGATGTTTTTTTTAGGCAAATTCCTGATAATGGTGGATATGTAATTTGTTCTGGTTTAGAACAAGTTGTAAATTACATTGAAAATTTAAAATTTGATGATGATGATATTAATTATTTGAAAAGCTTAAACAAGTTTTCTGATGGTTTTCTAAAATATCTAAAGAGTTTTAAATTTACTGGAGATGTTTGGGGAATTCCAGAAGGTACAGTGGTTTTCCCTAATGAACCTTTAATCACTGTAAAGGCTCCAATTATTGAAGCTCAGTTATTGGAAACAATGCTTTTAATGCTTGTCAACCATCAATCTCTAATTGCAACTAAAGCTAGTAGGATTGTTTTAGCTGCTAAAGGTAGACCTGTCATGGAATTCGGTTCTCGTCGTGCTCATTCTGTTGATGCTGCTGTGCTTGGTTCAAGAGCTGCTATTATTGGTGGTTGTATTGGTACATCTTGTACTTATACTGCAAAAGAATTTGGAACTATTGCAAGTGGAACAATGGCTCATAGTTTTATACAAAGTTTTGATTCTGAATACGATGCATTTAAAGCATATGCTGAATTATATCCAGATGATTGTACTTTGCTTATTGATACTTATGATACTTTAGGTTCTGGCATAGTAAATGCCATAAAGGTTTTTAATGATGTTCTACTTCCAAAAGGTTTTAGACCAAAAGCTGTAAGGCTAGATAGTGGAGATTTAGCTTATCTTTCAAAAAAGGTTCGTAGCATTCTTGATGAGGCTGGTTTTGAAGATTGTAAAATTTGTGTAAGTAATTCCTTAGACGAAAATCTTATTTCTTCGCTTTTAGATCAAGGGGCACAAATTGATTCTTTTGGTGTTGGTGAAAATTTAATAACATCTAAAAGTAATCCTGTTTTTGGTGGAGTTTATAAATTATGTGCTTTAGAAAAGGATGGGAAAATTATTCCTAAAATTAAAATTTCTGAGAATACTGGTAAAATAACTAATCCTGGATTCAAAAAAGTTTATAGATTTTATTCAAAGGATACTCGGCAAAGCTTTAGCAGATGTTATAGCTTTACATGATGAAGATATACCAGCTTCTGATTATGTTATATTTGACCCAATAAGTCCTTGGAGGAAAAAAAATTTATCAAATTACACATTTAAGCTATTACAAAAACAAATATTTAGAAATGGTAAATTAGTATACACTTTGCCTTCTTTAAGCGACATTTCTCAACTTCGTGAAAATGAATTAGAAACTTTGTGGGAAGAGGTTACGAGGCTTAATAATCCTCATAAGTTTTATGTTGATTTATCAGAAAATCTATGGGATTTAAAAAATAATATGTTAAACAATAAGTAGGGTTTCCCCTACTTATCTTACTTATCTTACTTATCTTATTTTTCATATTCAAATAAATCTCCTAGTGGTTTAGATTCATTGATTCTTTTTATTGCTTCTGCAAATAGTGGTGCTATTGAAACTACTTTTATTTTATCTATCAATTTCTCTGGTTCAATTGGAATTGTATTTGTTACTACTAATTCCTTGATTGGAGAATTTTGTATTCTTTCAATTGCTGGTCCTACTAGTACTCCATGTGTAGCTCCTGCATATATTTCTTTTGCTCCATGTTCTTTTAATATATTTGCTGCTTCTACTAGTGTTCCTGCTGTGCTTACTTCATCATCAAATATTAGTGCTGTTTTTCCTTCTATTTCTCCTATTATATTTGTTGCTACTGCTCTATCATTATTGTCGTCTCTCCTTTTATCTATTAATGCTAATGGGCAATTAAAGAAGTGTGAGTATTTGTATGCTTTTTTAGAACTTCCTGCATCTGTTGCTACAACCACAATGTCTTTTAAATTTTTTGTTTTAAAATATTTTTCTAATAAATGTTTTGCTGTTAGTCTATCACAACTTATGTCAAAATATGCTTGAATTGCCGCATTATGTAGATCACATGTTATTATTCTGTTTGCTCCTGCAGCTTCTAGTAATGTTGCCATTAATTTAGATGTTACTGGTATTCGTGGTTGATCCTTTTTATCTGATCTTGAATACATAAAATATGGTAAAACGACTGTTATTCTTTTTGCTGATGCTCGTTTTACCGCTTCAATTGTTATTAATAATTCCATAATTCTTTCGTTTACTGGTGGCATTGTTGTTTGAACAATAAAAACATCTTGATCTCTAACTGTTTCTAATATTTGTACAAAATTATTGTCATTTGCAAACTTAAATGATTTCTTTTTTCCCATAGGTAATCCTAATG
Organism: Clostridiales bacterium; assembly: GCA_004554705.1. Lineage (GTDB taxonomy): Bacteria > Bacillota > Clostridia > TANB77 > CAG-508 > UMGS1781. Next base: position 146,245 of record SFKS01000001.1, read on the forward strand.
TGTCACAAATTTCTTGTGTAAAGTTTTCTGCTGAGTTGCAAGCAAAAATCTTAATATCTTTCATGATATTTCCCCCTAAAAATATATTTTTTGTCGAATTTTAGTGCATATTTATTGTAACATTTTTCAAATTAGAATTCAATTGTTTTTCAATAATTAATTAAAATTGTAATTTTTGCATTGACCTTTCAGCCATTTTTGCATATTTTATCTGTTTGTCTTTTATTTTTTCTTCTAGAGGTGGTAATATTCCAAAATTTGCATTCATAGGTTGAAAGTTTATGTTTGGTGTTTGTATATAATCTGCCAGTGCTCCTATTACCGTTTCTTTCGGAAATGTCTGTTTTTCCTTTTTCATATATTGCAAACCTGCATTTATTCCTGCCACTAAGCCTGATGCAATTGATTCAACATATCCCTCAACTCCTGTTATTTGTCCTGCAAAGTATATGTTTGGGTTTCGTATTAAATTATATGTATTATCTAATAACTCTGGGGAGTTTATGAAGGTATTCCTATGCATTACTCCATATTTTATAAATTCCGCATTTTCTAATCCTGGAATTAGAGAAAATACCCTCTTTTGCTCTCCAAATTTTAAGTTTGTTTGAAAACCAACCATATTATATAATGTTCCTTCACTATTGTCCTGTCTTAATTGTATTATTGCATAAGGTCTTGTTCCTGTTCTTGGATCTGTAAAGCCAACTGGCTTTAATGGTCCAAATCTTATTGTGTCTTCTCCTCTTTTTGCCATTATTTCTATTGGCATACAACCTTCAAATATCTCTTTTTTTTCGAAATCATGTAGTGTTACTATTTCAGCATTTACAAGCTCATTGTAAAATCTTTCATATTCTTCTTTATTCATTGGAAGATTTATATAGCTACTATCTCCTTCTTTTCCATATCTGTCTCCATAAAAAGCTATATTAAAATTTATACTCTCTTTTTCAATAATTGGTGCTGCTGCATCATAAAAAGCAAGTCCTTCTTTTCCTGTTATCTTTAATATCTGATTTGTCATTTTTTCTGATGTTAATGGACCTGTGGCAATTATTACTATGCCGTTTTCAGAATCTATTTTGCCTACTTCTTCTCTTATTATTTCTATATTAGGATTTTTTTCAATTTCCTCAGTAATTCTTTTAGAAAAGTTCTCTCTGTCTACTGCTAATGCTTGTCCTGCTGGCACTTTTGTTTCATCTGCTATTCTAATTAATAATGAGTCTAATTTTCTTAGTTCTTCTTTTAGCAATCCACAAGCATTTGTTATACTATTAGATTTAAAAGAGTTGCTACAAACAATTTCGGCTAAATTACTACTACTATGTGCAGGAGAAAAATTCACTGGTTTCATTTCATATAATCTAACATTTATACCTCTTTTAGCTACTTGATAAGCAGCTTCACATCCTGCCAAACCTCCACCAATTATTGTAATATAATTATTCATAAAAACCTCCATTTAAATTAAAGATTCTATTAATTAAAAAAAATATATATATTCCTTTTTCTCACAACAAAAAAGCGTTTCTTTTGAGAAACGTCTTTCTTTTTGTATTATGCTTTTGTTGCAGCTTTAACTAATTCAGCAAATGCTTCACTGTCATTTACTGCTAATTCTGCTAACATTTTTCTATTTATAGAAATGTTGTTTTTCTTTAATCCTGCCATTAATTTACTATATGTTGTTCCATTTTGGCGACTAGCTGCATTTATTCTTGTTATCCATAATTTTCTAAAGTCACTTTTTTTATCCTTTCTTCCAACATAAGCATAAGACATTGATTTTAATACTGCTTGATTAGCATTTCTAAATCTAATACTTTTTGCTCCAAAATATCCTTTAGCTTGTTTTAATATTTTTTTATGTTTTTTCTTTGTTATTCTTGCTGTTTTTACTCTTGCCATCTTTATTCACCTTCCTAATTTTATTTTTTAGATTAAAGTTTCATTAATTACCATATGGTAACATTTTCTTAATTCCTGCTTCGCATGTTTTATCTGCATAAGCATTTTGAATTTTACCTGATTTTTTTTGTCTTGTTGTTTTGTTTCCTAATAAATGTCTTCTATTTGATTTTGTTCTTTTTACTTTTCCGCTAGCTGTATATGAATATCTTTTTGCAGCAGCTTTATTTGTTTTTAATTTTGGCATAATATTTCCTCCTTTTTATTTAATAGGTGCAAGTATAATAAACATATTCTTTCCTTCTAAGATAGGTTTCTTTTCTACTGTTGAAACATCACTTAGATCTTCAATGAATTTTTTTAATACATCTTCACCTGATTTTACATAATTAACTTCTCTGCCTCTAAATCGAACTGTTATTTTTACCTTGTTTCCATCTGATAAAAATTTTCTTGCATTTTTCGCCTTAAAAGAAAAGTCATGTATTTCAATATTTGGAGTTACTCTTAATTCTTTGCACTCTACTGTTTTTTGTTTTTTTCTAGATTCCTTTTCTCTCTTAGCCTGTTCAAATTTATGTTTTCCATAATTCATTATTTTGCAAACTGGATTATCTGTATTAGCTGAAACTAAAACTAAATCTAGTTCTTTACTAATTGCAATTTCTAGTGCTTTGCTTATTGGTAACTTTCCAATTTTTTGTCCTTGCTCGTCGATTACCTGAACTTCTTTAAAACGAATTTGTTCATTGATTGGTAGTTCTTGTTTTATGTGATTCACCCCCAAAAAAAACTTGTTTATAAAAAACAAGTAATCCACATATATATTTTTATTAAAATCAAAAAACATATAACCTTTTCCCTACAGTTAAGGTGAGAAGTGGATAACTTCTTCTTTAATACTATACTAGTTTACTATATTTTGTTGAAAAAGTCAATAGTTTATAGGAACTTTTGTGATTTTTTTTTGATAAGCAAAATTTTCGCTACTTTAAATATTTTTGTAAAATATTGCTTTTTTTCTTTACAAATTTGCTTCTTTAATATACAATATGTATGTGATGAATTATGCTTAAATTTATATCAAATAATGAAAATGAAACTAAAAATATTGGCTATAAAATAGCTTCTAAATTAGATAAAAAAGATATTATTGTCTTATCTCGGTGATTTAGGTAGTGGTAAAACAAAATTTACTGAAGGGTTTCTTTCTTTTTTTGGCTTGAATGATGAAATCTCTAGCCCTACCTTTACTATTGTTAATGAATATTGTAAAGAAGATATAAATATCTACCATTTTGATGTATATAGATTAGAAGATTTAGATGAATTTTATGCTATTGGTGGTCCTGAATATTTTGATAAAGGAATTTGTTTAATTGAATGGGGTGAACTTATTGAGCCTATTTTATCAAAATACATCAAGATTAGTATTTTAAAAGATAATAATGATGTAAATGTTAGATATATAACTGTTGATAATATTGGTTAAACTATTTAAAAGTGAAAGTTTACTATGTATTATGTGAAAGGAATTTTATTTTAATGAAAATTTTAGCAATTTCAACATCAAGTAATAATGCTTCTGTATCTTTACTTGAAAATGATAATATAATTAAAGAACTTAATATTATAGACCAAAAAACTCATTCTGAAAAACTTATGCCACTTATTCAAGAATTATTTGAAACAACCCAATTCTCTCTTTCACAAGTTGAGCTAATTGCTTGTGACATTGGTCCACGGTTCTTTTACAGGTATTAGAATAGGTGTAGCAACTGTTAAAGCGATAGCTGAAGCTAAGCAAATACCAGTTATAGGAATTTCTTCTTTAGATGGGCTTGCATATAATGTTCAAGGGGCTGACTATATTTGCTCAATTCTTGATGCTAGAAACAATCAGGTATATGCTGCAATTTTTGATAAGAATTATAATTTAATATCAAACTATCTTGCTGATGATATCAATAATTTAGTTGGTACTTTTAAAGAATATAATAATCTAATTTTTGTTGGTGATGGTACAAAACTTTTAAATATTTCAAATAATTTTGATAATACTATTTATAGTAAAAATATCGGTATTTGTGGATACAAAAAATATTTACAAGGATTAGTAACAAATGCTGATAATTTATCTGTTATGTATTTAAGACCATCTCAAGCTGAAAGGATGAAAAATAAATAATGGAAATTACTGATATGACTTTAGCTGATTTTAATGAAATTGAACCAATATACAATTCCCATTTTGACGATTTTTGGAGCTCTCAAAACTTAAAAGCAGAGCTTGAAAATAAAAGTTACAAATGTATTGTAGCAAAGCAAAATAGCGAAATTGTTGGTTTTGCTAGTATTTGGTTTTCTGTTGATGATGCACACATTACAAATATTGTGGTACATAAGGCTTACAGACATAATGGAATTGGTAAACTTTTATTAGAAAAACTTATTGAACTTTCTAAAGTAAAATCATCACTTACTTTAGAAGTAAATACAAAAAATGAAATTGCTCAAGATATGTATTTAAAATATGGCTTCAGAAATTTAGGAATACGAAAAAATTATTATGATGGAAAAGAAGATGCTTATATCATGACACTATACTTTAATAAATAGTAATAGTGAATGTTTAATAATATATTTCAAAATGCAAGGCATTTTGAGAAAAGGAGTTACTAATGAAAAAAAATGAATTAACTTACAAGGATTTAAAAAACTCATGTGATCCAGATGTATTTACTTTTGAAACTACAGAAGAGCTTGATAATGTTGGATTAGTTTATGGTCAAGAAAGAGCCGTTGTGGCTTTGCAATTTGGTCTTAGCATTAATTCTAAAGGCTACAACATATATGTTGAAGGTCCTGCCGGTGTCGGCAAAACAATGTATTCGAAAGAATATGTTTCAGAAATTGCAAGTAAGCAAAAGACCCCTGATGATTGGTGTTATATATACAATTTTGATAATCCAAATGAGCCAATTGCTGTTTCTCTTCCAGCTGGTGAAGGAAAATCTTTTGTTCAAAATATGGATTCTCTTATTGATGATGTAAAAAAATACTTAAAAAGAACTTTTAATAATGAGGATTTTGAAAAGGAAAAAACCCTGATAAAACAAAAATATGAAGAAAAGCGTGAGAAATTATTAAATAATTTAAATAAAGAGACTTTAAAACATGATTTTCAAGTTAAAGCTGCACCAAATGGCATCTATATGTTGCCTGTATTTGATGGTAAAGCTCTTGATGAAACTGAATTTGAGAAATTAGATGATGAAATAAAACATGGATATGAAGAAAAGTCAAATATTGTACAAGAACAAATAATGCATGTTATTGGTCAATTAAAATTTATTGAAAAAGAAGCTGAAAAGAAGATAGATGAATGGCAATCTAATATTGCACTTCTTACTATCAATGCATATATAAATCCTATCAGAACTGCCTATAAGAAAAATGCTAAAATTGTAACTTTTTTGGATAATGTAAAAAAAGATATATTGAAAAATATTACTCATTTTATAAATGAAGATGTTTGTAACTCTTCTTCACCCCAAGTATCAAAATCTGAAGTAACTAAGCCATGGTTAAATTACAGAGTAAATTTGTTTGTTGATAATAGTAATACTATTGGTAGTCCAGTTATTATGGATTCTAATTATTCTTATCAAAACTTATTTGGTAGATTAGAATATGAAAATCAATATGGTATGCTTAGAACTGATTATACTATGTTAAAATCTGGTGTGCTTCATAAAGCTAATGGAGGTTACTTATTATTGCAAGCACAAGATTTACTTACAAATCAACTTTGTTATGATACTTTGAAAAAAGCTCTTTTAGTAAAAGAAGCTAGTATAGATAACAATTTAGAGCAACGCTCTGCAATGGTAATGATTTCATTGAAGCCTGAACCTATTCCTCTTAACTTAAAGGTTGTACTAATAGGTGATGCAAATATTTATCATACATTACTTGCGTTGGATCCAGATTTCAAAAAGTTATTTAAAATTAAAGTAGAATTTGAAGAATCTGCACCTAGAAATGATGATAATATAATTAAACTTTCTAAGTTTGTTCACAGTTATTGTGAAAAGGAAAATTGTCTTCCTCTAGATAGGGGTGCAATGTCAAGAATTGTGGAATATGCTTCTCGCTTATCAGATGACAAGGAAAAATTATCTACACATTTTAATGAAATTGGTGAAATAGTATCAGAAGCTTCTACTTGGGCGAAGCTTTCTAGGAAAAAAGTTGTAACCTCTGATTATGTTGATAAAGCTCTTCAAAAGAGAATTGAACGAGTAAAAAAATATGATCAAAAATACTCAGAATTAATAGAAGAAAAATCTCTTCTTATAGATACTGATGGTTATAAATTGGGAGAAATAAATGGTTTGACGGTTATGACGATTGGAGACTATTCTTTTGGTAAGCCTGTTAAGATAACTGCAAATACTTTTATGGGTAAAACGGGCGTTGTAAATATTGAACGTGAAGTTGATATGTCTGGTTCTACCCACTCTAAAGGTGTACTTATCTTAAGAGGATACTTAGGTGAAAAATTTGCACAAAATTTTCCTTTATCTCTAACAGCAAGTTTGTGTTTTGAGCAACTATATAATGGTGTAGATGGAGATAGTGCTTCAAGTACTGAATGTTATGCTATACTTTCTAGTCTATCCGGAATACCTATAAAACAATCACTTGCAGTAACTGGCTCTGTAAATTTATACAGCCTATAGGTGGTGTTAACGAAAAAATAGAAGGATTTTATAACATTTGTAAAAAACGTGGCTTAACTAACGAGCAAGGTGTACTAATTCCTATTCAAAATGTCCGCAATTTGCATTTATCTGATGAGATAGTAGAAAGTGTGAAACTAGGTAAATTCCACATCTATGCAATTTCAACTATTGATGAAGGGATTGAAATTCTAACAGGTGTTCCTGCTGGAAAGCAAAACAAAGAAGGAAATTTTCCTGCTGGTACAATAAATTATCTAGTTTCCGAAAAATTAAAGAAATACTATGAAAATAGTAAAAATTTAAATGAATAATTAAGAAGTGCCAAAAACACATTCGTTTTGGCACTTTTATTTTCTTGCTTTGCCATCTAACATATCTAAATTGTCTAGTGCTTTTCCTGTTCCGATAGCTACACATGATACTGCATCTTCTGCTACATTTACATTTATTCCTGTTTGTTCTTGTAATAGTTTATCTAATCCGTCTACTAATGAACCTCCACCTGTCATATATATTCCTCTGTCACTTATATCTGCAGCTAGTTCTGGTGGAGTTCTTTCTAATACTGAATGTACTGCTTCTACTATCGCCATTGCTGGTTCTGCTAAGGCCTCCATCATTTCGCTTGAATATATTGTTGCCATTTTTGGAAGTCCCGACATTAAGTCTCGTCCTTTTACTTCCATTTGTGCATCTTGAATTTTTGGATATACACAACCTATACTTACCTTTAAATCCTCTGCTGTTCTCTCTCCTATCATCATATTGTGTTTTTTCTTTATATATTTTACTATTGCTTCATCAAATTTGTCTCCTGCAACTTTAATTGAGGTACTTACTACTGATCCACCTAAAGAAATTACTGCTATATCTGCTGTTCCTCCTCCAATATCTACTACCATATTTCCACACGCCTTTGATATATCTATTCCTGCTCCTATTGCTGCTGCTATTGGCTCTTCTATTAGATATACTCTTCTTGCTCCGTGCAGTAGTTGCAGCATCTATTACAGCCTTTTTTTCTACTTCAGTTACTTGTGAAGGTATACAAATCATAATTCTTGGCGAAAACATTGTTTTACCACATGCTTTTGTAATAAAATGTTTAAGCATTTTCTCCGTAACTGTATAATTTGAAATTACACCATCCTTTAAAGGTCTTGTTGCTACTATATTTCCCGGCGTTCTTCCTAACATCCTTCTCGCTTCTGCACCTACAGCTAAAACATCTCCTGTTTGATTATTAACAGCTACTACTGATGGTTCTCTTAGTACAATTCCTTTTCCTTTTACATATGCAATTACTGTTGCTGTTCCTAAATCAATTCCTATATCTTGTCCAAATCCAAACATTTTTATCTTTCCTTCCACATTATGTTACAATTATGTTTCAATTATATTACAAAAAAGTAAAAATATCAATAATTATTTACAAAATCTATGATTTCCTATTACAACTGTTACTGGTCTTGACCATATCCAACCATTTGTTGCAGTATTTGGATTAAAGTAATATATAGCTCCATATGTTGGATCCCATCCATTTAAAGCATCTCTTGCTGCTGAAATAGCAGTTTGATTTGGTGTTAAATTAATTTGTCCATCTGCAACCACCGAAAAAGCACCTCTTTCATATATTACTCCTGCAACAGTATTTGGGAATGAAGAGCTTTTTACTCTGTTTAACACAACTGCTGCCACTGCTACTTGTCCTGCATATGGTTCTCCCCTAGCCTCCGCATATATTAAGTGTGCTAATAAATTCAAATCTGAATTTGATGCAGTCCCTCCTGTATTATTGCTAGTTGAGGTAATTCCCATTGCTGCTAAAGTCTTTGGTCCTGCAATTCCATCAACTACTAAGCCATTTTTACTTTGGAACCATTTAACAGCTGATAAAGTTTGGGATCCATATATTCCATCTATATTGCCATAGTAGTATCCCCATCTTTTTAATTTTGTTTGTATTTGCTTTACTTCATTTCCTCTAGATCCATATTTAGATAAAGCTTCTACATTATTTGCATCTTCTCTAAAATAAATATTATATAATATGAATGTTGTTATTGATATAATTAACAAGATTATTGGAATAATTTTTCTTTTAAACATAAATTAACCACCTTTTGCTATTATTTGCACAAAAAGTGGTATTTATACACAAAAAATTGAGCAATGTATAACATTGCTCAAACAAGAATTTAGAGTTTTTGTGCAGCAATCGTTGCTAGCTTGCTACGTACAGATTCCCCCTCATCTAGCGTAACCTGCCAACACAAAGGATCTCCCTTCATCTTCTCTGAAAGATATACAAGTCCATTGTATCTTTCATTTAAATTTGGGTTATCAATTTGTGAAGGATCACCCAGGAAGATGAATTTTGAGCCTTGTGCTGCACGGGTTACAATTGACTTTATCTCACTAGGTTCTACATTCTGGGTCTCATCTATTATGAATAGAGTGTCGACGATTGTTCTTCCCCTTAAGAATCCTATAGGCTGTATTTTAATCAGCCCAGATTCAAAATAATATTCTCCAGATTCGTTAAACTGGAAATTATCCTTTCTGCATTTGCTCTTATCGAATATAACTTCCAAGTTATCTCGAATTCCTCCGAGATATGGAGATACTTTGTTTCCTATGTCTCCAGGAAGATATCCAATCTCCTCCTTACGGCGAGAAACTGGAGTGGCTACCAGAATTTGTTTATATGTTTCTGGCATTTTTTCCAATCCTACTGCAAGAGAACAGAAAGTTTTTCCTGTCCCTGCACTCCCCTTCACTACAGTGAGAGGAGCTGTTTCCCAACCTTCGAGCAAACACTCAAGCAACATCTTTTGTCCAACATTTTTGGGTGTAATTCCTTGAGGATACTCCTTTTGGTGCCTTAGAGACACTATCTTTTCCCCATCAAATCTACCCAAAGCTGATTGCACTCCTTTTTCAGACTGGAAAATTACAAACATATTTGTAATCCAGTTAATCTCCTCAAAATTATAAATCCTTGAGGGATCTAGGTATTTGTTTGAATAGAAGGAATCCATGGCAGAAGAACTACAGTACAATCCTTTTACACGTCCTGAATATTGTTCTTTCAGCTGTGGAAACTGTTCATCTTTGAAGTCTTCGGCTTTAATTCCAAGCATCCCTGCATCAACTCTCATAAGAGGGTTTTTAGTTAGCAGGATTACTTTTTCACTTGGATTTTTCTCCTGCAAGTGCTTGCAAATTCCAAAGCACCGCAGTTCGAATTCCGAAAACTTATATTTGCTGTCCGAAATTTTACTGCTATAGCAGTTCATTTCTATTCTTAGCATACTGCCATTTCTTTGAGCAACACCTTCTTGAGATAGTTGCTCTAAATTAAAGGTCTCAAGATATGCTAGAATCTCCTTTGCTGTCTTGCTTTTTTCAATTGTTCCTTGAAAATTTTGCAACCTTTGAACTACTGGATATGGAATGACTATTAGATTGTCATTTCCTAATCTCAGTGTAGTGTCGTTTGATGATATCAAAGCATCATCTAGTACTACAAAGATTTTCCGCATAAAAAAACTCCTTTCAAATTTTATCGCATTATAATATAAATGCGATACATAATTTAATAACATAAATATTATACGATAAACTTCGATTTTTTTCAATAGGAACCGAGAAAATGAAACAATTAGTTTACTCAAAATTTTCTTCTATGATTTTATCATCCTTCTTAATTAATACTGTTATACTCTTTTCTGCCTCTTCTAACATTTCATTGCATCTTTTAGCTAGTTCCATACCTTCTTCAAATTTTTTTATTGAATCTTCTAAATTTAAATTTCCACTTTCTAATTCTTGAACTGTTTTTTCTAGTTTTTCCACATTTTCTTCAAAATTCATACCTTTTTCCTCCATTACATTTATTTAAAATAGTAATTAATCCCATCTTTCGGCTGTACCTTTTTCTAAGTCTACTATATACCACGCTTTTGCACTTGTTGTATTTTTGTCTCTCACACAAATTATATATTCTTCATTTTCAGTTCGACCATCTTCTGAAAAATATACTGAAGTATCCTCTCCCCAATCTTTTTTTACAATACTTACTGCCCTTTCTAAGTCTGTTTGAATTTTATCTTCTTTTACTTTCTCTGTTGTATTATTTTCATCTTTTTGGTTTGTTATATTGTTCTGAATTAGGTTGTTTTCTGCTATGGTATTATCTACATTTTTAATCTCATTCTTTGTTTTTTCATCTAACTTATTAGAGCTTGTTGATACTGATTTTCCATTTATATTTTCCCCAATAGCTATTCCCAATCCTATTGTCAAAACAATTGCTATTACAAAAACTATTAATTTTTTCATGCTATTTTCCTCCCCAATTTTACTTTTTCAAAATTTTTATTTGTTACTATATTTTAGTCTATTACTTTTGCTCTTAAATGTCCATCTTCTAATCTTATTTGTATTTCATCATCCTTTTGCAGTTGTTTTATACTTTTAATTATTTTGCCTTTATGTTCTATTACACTATATCCTCTTGTTAAAGTTTTCAATGGACTTAAAGTATCTAGTTTAGCAACCAAGGTCATTTCCTTGTTTTTATTCTCTTTTAATTTGTTTCCTATTAGATTTTCTAATTGCTTTGTTTTTATGTCTATTTGTATGTAGTGTTCTTTTATTTTTTGAGTTGGGTTTGTAAATACTCTAGAGTTGATTATCTTTTCATATTTTAATCTGATTAATTCTAGTTTTTTTCTCAATGCTTGCTTACATCTGTCTTGATACATATCTAATTTTCTTTTAATTTCATATACATCTGCTGTAGCAATCTCTGCAGCTGCTGATGGAGTTGGTGCTCTTAAATCTGCCACAAAGTCTGATATGGTAAAATCTGTTTCATGTCCTATAGCTGATATTATTGGTATTTGTGATTCATATATTGCTCTTGCTACTATTTCTTCATTAAAGGGCCATAAATCTTCTATGGCTCCGCCCACCTCTTGCTAATAGTATAACATCAGCAGTTTTATTTTCATTCATATAGTAAATTGCATCTACTATTTTTTCTTCTGCACCTTTGCCTTGTACTGGTATCGGATATAGTTTTATACATACATTTGGATTTCTCCTTGTTGATACATTTATTATGTCTTGAATTACTGCACCAGTTCGAGATGTGAGTACTCCAATGGTTTTTGGCATTAATGGAATTTTCTTTTTATGTGCTTCATTAAATAAGCCTTCTTTTTCTAATTTATTTTTTAGCTTTTCATATTCTTTATACAAATCACCTATTCCGTCTTGTTGTATAGCTTTACAATATATTTGATATACCCCTCCTGCTTCATATACAGCAACTGTCCCTAATACTAATACTTTCATTCCATCAGTTGGAGCAAAATTTAAAGTAGATGTTGATGATTTAAACATAATACACTTTATTAAAGATTTCTCGTCTTTTAAAGTAAAGTACATATGTCCTGTATAATGATGTTTGAAATTTGAAATTTCACCTTTTACATATACATAATTTAAATATTCATCTTCATCTACTTTGTTTTTTATATATTTATTTAATTCACTTACCGTTATTGCTACTGGTATCATAAGTTCTCCTTAACAACATTTGCTAAAACACCATTTATAAAGTTCGCAGAATTTTCCTCTCCATATGTTTTTGCTAGTTCAATAGCTTCATTTATAGCAACTTTATATGGTACATCTGTATATATAATTTCATATATGGACAGTTTTAGTAATGCAATATTTATTTTTGAAATTCTGTCTAACTTCCATTCTGGTTTTAGTTTGCTTGATATTGTTTCTTCTATTTTAGGCTCATTTTCTTTAATGCCTTTTACTATTTTGGTTATATATTTTTTTGCATTGTTGTCTTCTATGTTATTATTTTCTAAGAAAATTTCCAAATTTTCTTCATCAAATTTTTTTTGTATTTCTAATTCATATAATAGCATGAATGCATATTCTCTCATTTTAGATATATTCATTTTTTTACCATCTTTCTATAATGTTTTTTATTTTATCTTTTACATATTCTTTATTTTTCTGTACATAGTTTCCTATTAGTATTCCTGCAAGTATTATGATGCATCCTATTAGGAATTTGTGTATACGCAATATTAGTGCTATTATAGCTACAATGCCACCAATTATAGCACCTCTATATCTTATTATAAAATTTTTTAAATTTTCCATAAGTCTTTCTCCTTACTTGCGAGCCAATAATATTGACCCGTAAATTTTATTCTCTTACCTCTTTTTTAGATGCGATATTTTTAATTCTAACATTTACATCTTTTACTTCTAAATCTAATGATTTTTTTATTGTTTCTTTTATGTCTTTTTGTAAGCTTATTGTTAAATCTTTAATTATAGCATCTGGATATACAAATAATGTTATGAAAATGCTTACATTACTTTCATTATCTAATTCTACTTTTGTCATAACATTTTGTGCTGTCTCATAATTTTTCACTACTGCATTACTTAAGCTTTCTATTGTATCTCTTGATACTAATAATTTTCCATTATCATTTTCTAATAATATTCCATCTTTTCCATTGCTTGTACTTTTTGTATCAGAATTTAAGAAAATACATTTTATTGCTAACAATATTAGTACTATTGATACCCCTAGGGTTATTTTTGAAGCAATTTCTCCTGTTATTACAAATTCAATAGCTCCTATTATTAATTCTAACTCCATCCAACCTATTATTGTTAAAATTGCTACTACTCCTACTAATAAAATTATTGTAGAGAATACTACTAGTCCTATTTTATCTAAAATTTTCATATATTATCATTTCCTTTCTTTTATTTTTGGGTCACACTTAGGGTGACCCCTACTACTTATTTTTATTGTTCTTGTGTTTCTTCAATTTCTTCATTTTTTTCATCTTTTCTTTTTTCTGCAATGTTTATTCCTTGTATGTGAATATTTACACTTGAAACACTTAATCCTGTCATTGTTTCTACTGCTTTTTTCACTCTGTTTTGGATTTCAAAAGCTACATCTGGAATTCTTACACCATATTCTACTATGATATTTACATCTATTTTTGTGCTTTTTTCTCCTACTTCAACTTTTATTCCTTTGCTTAATCCTTTTTTTCCAAATATTTCTGTTATTCCTCCTGCCATACCATATACCCCTGAGACTTCTGAAACTGCGATTCCAGCAATTGAAGCAACAACGTCATTTGCGATTTTTATGCTTTCATCATTTTCTGATGATATTTCTTCCTTATTTTCTGTACTTAAGTTTTCTTCTTCCACTTTTGTACCTCCTTTTGTTTTTATTTATATATTTTATCTATACAAGTATATCAATTTATCTTTTATTTTACAACTATTTTTGAAAATTTTTTTAGAAAATTATTACATTACTCCAAGACGAAATTGTACAGACTTATTATAGGAAATGCTCTTGTGTTCTTAGCAATATAAAATTTGTAACTTCTTCCTTTCTTTTGACATATTATGTAGTATGCATTATAAAAAGGAGGAATTATTGATGTATAGAAAGTGCTGCAAATGTAATTTGAACAATAGCTGGAACAATTCTGCAAACATGAATGTTGCTTCTGAATATGAAGATTGCTATGAAGAGAGTTGTTCTGATGTTCAAAACACTTTAGGTATATATGATGAATGTAGCTGTGGTTTTGATGAATTAAGTAGTTTTCCTGAAAATCCTGTTTTAGGTCAAAGCTATGTCCCTATTCAAACTATGGATAGAACTTTTATCCCTTGTGTTGGATTAAAAATGGGTACAATTTATCCAGAACTTGTGAGTCCATATATGCCTGGTCAATCCATGTCTGAAATGGAATATTTAAGAAGAAGAAATACTATTGGGGAGGGATGTAATAAATGTTAAATTCTAATAATATAAATGATTGCAATTATCAATGTGATTGTAGCCAAAATGAATCAGAAGAAGCTGTTTTACCTATTATGGAGCTTCCTGAAAGTCAACAATGTCCAAGAGATTGCAAAAGAGAAGAAATGATAATGAAGATTAAGGAATTGGATTTTGCTGTTGAAGATTTAGCTTTGTATTTAGATACTCATCCCGATGATAGAAGAGCTTTATGTTTGCATAATACTTATGCAAAACAACTTAAAGAATTAAAGGATAAATATCAAAGAGTTTATGGACCTCTTACAATAGATTATCCTTGCAATAAGTGGAGATGGCTTGAAGAACCATGGCCTTGGGAAAGGGGGAATTATTAATGTGGACTTATAATAAAACTTTAGAGTATCCAATAAATATAAAATGCAGAAATCCTAGGTTAGCTAAATTTATAATATCGCAATATGGTGGACCAAATGGGGAGCTTGGTGCTTCTTTAAGATACTTATCTCAGAGATTTAGCATGCCAGATCAAAAGTCAAAAGCTATTTTAAATGATATAGGTACAGAAGAACTTCGGTCATTTAGAAATGGTTGGAGCTATAGTTCATCAATTAACAGATGGGTGTTCTGCAGAAGAATTGGAAAAAGCAGGTCTTGGCTCTTATTATACAGATAATGGCTGGGGAGTATTCCCTCAATCAGCTGCAGGTATACCTTGGTCAGCTTCAACTATAGCCGTTACAAGTGACCCTATTGCAGACTTGCAAGAAGATTTAGCAGCAGAGCAAAAGGCTCGTGCAACTTATGAAAAACTCATCGATTTAGTTGGAGATGATCCAGATGTTTTAGATCCACTTCGTTTCTTAAGGGAACGAGAAGTTGTTCATTTTCAAAGATTTGGTGAGGCTTTACGTGGAGTTCAGGAAAAGCTTGCAGAAAAAAAATATTTCGTAAATGATAATAATAATTGTATGTATAATAGATAAATCTAAGGAGCCGTTTTTGCCGTACCTACTGGGCAAAATCTCCGTCGCACATTAAAAGAGAGGGATACATGAGTATCCCTCTTTGGAGTCACATACGGCAGTAGACCGTTACCACCTCCTCTGAACAAAATTCCTCCGGAAAATGTTTTAATATTTCACTTTTTTCAGAGGCGTTGGCCTTTCGGTATCCACACCTTTCAAGGTCTGGAACTTCCCCTGCTACAGCAAGGCCTTGTGTAACTTTTCCATCTTTTGAGATGGAAAAGCTTACAACTATGTTTCCTTTTTTCCGCAATTCATCTGCGGTTGTCATTACTGATTTGAACATATTTTCCTCCTTGATTTTAACTCTTTCGAGTTTTTATAATGATATTATACCATATTTTTTATCAAATGTAAAATTTTACTCTGTTTTTTCTTGCCATACTGGTTTTCCTGTATATTCTAAAGCTTTTTCTTCTCCTGTTAATACTCTTAATGTTCCATTTGCCAATGCTTCCATTTCTTCTTCTCCTGGCATTACTACTACTTTTCCTATATATGATACATAGTCTTTTATAGCTTCTACTAATTCTTTATCATTTGCTATGCCACCTGTTAAAATTATTGCCTGCACATCTCCTTTTAATATAACACTATATGCTCCGATTGCTTTTGCTATTTGATAAATCATTGAATCATATACAAGCTTTGCAAATTTATTTCCATTTCTTATCATTTCTTTTACTTCTATTGCATCACTTGTACCTAATAGGGAAACTAAGCCGCCTTTTTTAGAGACTAAGTCTTTCATCTCTTGCTTTGTGTATTTCCCAGAGTAGCATAAATCTACTAAACTTCCTGCTGGTATAGAACCACTTCTAGTAGGGGTAAATGGTCCATCTCCTTCAGAAGCGTTGTTTACATCTACAACTCTTCCTTTTTTGTGTGCTCCTATAGAAATTCCTCCACCCATATGGACTACTATTAAATTTAAATCTTCATATTTTTTATTAATACTTTTTGCATATTTATATGCAGTTTCTTTTTGATTTAATGCATGGAACATACTCTCATTATATATTCCTTTTATTCCTGTTATTCTTGTTATTTCTTCTTTTTCGTCAACATTTACTGGGTTTACAACAAAACATTTTTTATTATTCCTTTGTGCTAGGTCATATGCTATTTGTGGACCTAAGACTGAAGCATGTTGCATTGTATATCCAATTCTAGCATGTTCTAATAATAGTTTATTTATATTATATGTACCTCCTTTTAGAGATACTAATCCTCCTCCTCTGCCTGAAAACGCATCTATTGTTTCTAATTTGACATTGTTATTTTTTAATGCTTCTAGCACCATTTCTGTTCGATATGGCAATTGTTCTGATATTGTTTTAAACTTAGCTAGTGTTCCTGCTTCATGTGTTAAATTCTCTTTAAATATCAACTTTTCATTATCGAAAAGTGCAATTTTTGTTGATGTTGATCCTGGATTGATTGTTAATATTCTATATTTTTCCATATTTCCCTCCAATATTATTATATGCATTTTTATTTTAAAGTTTTTATTCTTTCTTCTATATTTTTTAACATTTCATTGAATTTTACCAGTTTTTCTTTTTCTTCTTCCACTTTAGAAATTGGTGCTTTTGCTAAGAATCCTGGATTTCCTAGCATTTTGTCTGTCTTTCCTTTTTCAATTAGTATTTTTTCTTTTTCCTTTTCGAGTCTTTGCATTTCTTCTTCTATATCTACTAAGTCTTGGAATGGTATAAATACTTCTAGTTCTTTAGTTACTATATTTACAGCATTTTGTGGAATATTTGTTTTTTCTTCTTTAATTTCTATCTCATCTCCAAATCCTAATTTTTGGATAAATCCTTTTGATGCTTCAATTACTTGTTTATATTCTGGTTCTGCTATAAATATTAGTTTTGATTTTTTTGATGGATGTACATTCATTTTTGTTCTTACATTTCTTATTCCTGTTATAACTTCTTTAAGTTCTTCTAATTGTTCTTCTTCTTTTTTGAAGTTTAAAGCTTCATTATATTCAGGATATTTTGCTATCATTATGCTTTCATCATTATTGTATAATTCTTTATATATTTTTTCTGTTACAAATGGCATAAATGGATGTAATAATTTTAGTGCATCCTGTAATACTTTGTTTAATACATATTGGGCTGTTGCTCTTGTTGGATTTTCTTTGTCATATAATCTTGTTTTTACGATTTCTATATACCAATCGCAAAATTCATTCCAAATAAATGTATATATTTTATCTATTGCTACTCCCAAGTCGTAGTTTTCCATATTTATAACTATTTCTTTTACTAATGTGTTTAATTTTGATATTATCCATTTGTCTTCTAAACAGAATTCAGAGTTTAGAATTTGGAGTTCGGATTTAAGTAGATCTTGGTCGGCATCTTCTAAGTTCATTAATACGAATTTAGCTGCATTCCATATTTTGTTTCCAAAGTTGCTTGACACTTCAAGTTTTTCAGGCATAAATCTCATGTCATTTCCTGCTGACGTTCCTGATATTAATGAATATCTTAAGCTATCTGTACCGTATTTTTCTATTACATCTAGTGGATCTATTCCGTTTCCTAAACTTTTAGACATTTTTCTTCCTTGGCTGTCTCTTATTATTCCATGTATGAATACATCTTTAAAAGGCACTTCTCCCATCTGTTCGAGTGACGAGAACATCATTCTTACTACCCAAAAGAAGATTATATCATATGCTGTTACTAATGTACTTGTTGGGAAAAATGTTTTTAAGTCATCTGTTTCTTCTGGCCAACCAAGTGTTGAAAATGGCCACAATGCTGAACTAAACCATGTATCTAATGTATCTTCATCTCTTTTTAGGTTGTGTCCTCCACATTTTGAACATTTTTCTGGAGTTTCTATTTCAACATTTATTTCTCCACAGTCTTTACAATAATATGCTGGTATTTGATGCCCCCACCAAATTTGACGTGATATACACCAGTCTTGTATGTTTTCTAACCAATTAAAATATGTTTTTTCGAATTTTTCTGGCACAAATCTTGTTTTTCCTGTTTTAACTGCTTCTATTGCTGGTTTTGCTAGTTCCTTCATTGCAACAAACCATTGGTCTGATATTTTTGGTTCTACTGTTGTGCCACATCTATCATGTTTTGAAACATTGTGTGTATAGTTTTCTATCTTTACAAGTGCCCCTATTTCTTGTAATTTTTCTACTATTCTTTTTCTTGCTTCATACATATCTAGTCCTTTATATTCTGGAACTAAATCGTTCATTTTGAAGTTTTCATCAAATACTTCTATTATTTCTAAATTATGTGTTAATCCTGCTTGATAGTCATTTGGATCATGTGCTGGTGTGATTTTAACACAACCTGTTCCGAATTCTTTTTCTACAAATTTATCTGCTATTATTGGGATTTCTTTATTCATTATAGGTAATATACATTTTTTGCCTACTAGGTCTTTGTATCTTTCATCTTCTGGATGTACTGCAATTGCTGTGTCTCCTAGCATTGTCTCTGGTCTTGTTGTTGCTACTGTTAAATATTTATCTTCTCCTACAACTTTATATCTTATATGCCATAAGTGTGTTGGTTCTTCTTCATATATTGCTTCTGCATCTGATATGGAAGTATGGCAAGAAGGACACCAGTTTATCATTCTCTTACCTCTGTAAATTAGCCCTTTGTCATATAACTTTTTAAAAACAACAAGTACTGCTTTTGAAAGTCCCTCATCCATTGTAAATCTTGAACGTGACCAGTCTGCTGAACATCCTAATCTTTTTTGTTGTTTTACTATTGTTCCTCCATATTCCTCCGTCCATTTCCATGCTTCTTCTAGAAATTTTTCTCTTCCCAAATCATGTTTATCTATTCCTTCTTTTTTTAACTTTTCTACTATTTTTACCTCTGTCGAGATTGCTGAATGGTCTGTTCCTGGAAGCCATAAAGTATTGTAACCTTGCATTCTTTTGTATCTTATTAAAATATCTTGTAATGTTCCGTCTAGTGCATGTCCCATATGTAACTTTCCTGTAACATTTGGTGGTGGCATCATTATACAATATGTTCCCTTTTCTTTATTTCCACTTGGCTTAAAATATCCTTTTTCTTCCCAATTCTTATATATTTTTTCTTCAAATTCGTTTGGATTATATTTGCCATCTAAATTATGTTTACTCATATATATCCTCCTATCTTTTATTTATGTATGGTGAGCGACGGGCGACCATTGGTCGCCCCTCCATACATTTTTAAATTTCTTAATTCATATAATCGCGTAAGCGTTTACTTCTACTTGGATGTCTTAGTTTTCGTAAAGCTTTTGCTTCTATTTGTCTTATTCTCTCTCTTGTGACTTCAAATTCTTTTCCTACCTCTTCAAGTGTTCTTGCTCTTCCATCTTCTAGTCCAAATCTTAGCTTTAACACTTTTGCTTCTCTTGGTGTTAGTGTATTCATTACTTCATCTAGCTGTTCTTTCATTAGTGTGAATGAGGCAGAGTCTTGAGGAGCTGGGCTATCTTCATCTTGTATGAAATCTCCTAAATGACTATCATCTTCTTCTCCTATTGGGGTCTCTAGTGAAACAGGATCTTGTGCTATTTTTTGTATTTCCATTACTTTTTCAACGCTTAAATCCATTTCTTTAGCTATTTCTTCCGGAGTTGGTTCTCTTCCTAGTCTTTGTAATAATAGTCTTGAGGTGCGTATTAATCTATTTATTGTTTCTACCATATGAACTGGTATTCTTATTGTTCTAGCTTGGTCTGCTATGGCTCTTGTTATTGCTTGTCTTATCCACCATGTGGCATAAGTACTGAATTTATATCCTTTTGTATAGTCAAATTTTTCAACTGCTTTTATTAAACCCATATTTCCTTCTTGAATTAAATCTAGGAATAGTAATCCTCTTCCAACATATTTTTTAGCTATACTGACGACTAATCTTAGGTTTGATTCTGCTAATTTTTGTTTTGATTCTTCGTCTCCATCTAATATTCTTTTTGCTAATTCTAGTTCTTCATCAAATGAAAGTAATTCAATTTTTCCAATTTCACGTAAATACATTCTAACTGGATCATCAGTGTTTACTCCTTCAAAGTTCATAGAATCTATATCATCTAATTTTAAGTCTTCTACTTCTTTTAAGTCTTCTACGTCTGGTTCTTCCAAATCATCTTTTAGTACATCTACTCCCATTTCTTCCATTACATCAAACACTTTATCTATTTGTTCAGGGTTCACTTCTCCTAGTTCTGTCGCTAACTCTCCATATGTTATATTGCCCTTTTCTTTTGCTTTCTTAATTATATCTGTTACTTTTTGTTCAGTAGTCTGATTGTTTGGGTTTTCTTCTTTTTTTTCTATATTAATATTCTTTTCTTCTTCCATAATATCCCCCTTTTGTAAAAAAACTCTACTTTATTAATTTTTTTTCTATTATTATTTCATTTATTTCTTCAATTATTTTTTCTTTTTCTTCTTTTGTTAAATTTTGTTGTTGCTGTTGTTCTAAAAGTTCCATTTTTCTAGTGTCTAATTTTTCAATTTTATATGTGTTTATAATATTTCTTATTGCTTTTTCGTCATTTTTTATTTCATATTCCTCTGCCATGATTTCTGTCAATCTGCTTATAACTTCTTCATCGTGCATAAAAAAGGTTATTACATCATTTATATTACTATTTCCTTTTTCATATTCTTCATACAGTTTTCTTAATATTTTCTTATTTACATCAGATTTAAAATCTTCTACTTTGATTTCATTTTTTATTTGTTCATACGCTTTTTCTTGAATTAGTAAGGCAATTATTGATTTTTCTCTTTCAATAAGCTTTTTTTCTACATTTTCTTTTTTAATAATTGCTTGTGGTTTTCTTTCAAGAATTTTTGCTGTTATTCTTTTACCGCTCATTTTATTTATTTCTGCATAGAGTGCTTCTTTGGAAATATTGTATTCTTCTGCCATTCTGTCTATATATAGCTCTTGTTCAATTTTGCTTTCTACTGTGGTTAATAACTTTGCGGTTTCTTTTAAAAATTTTATTTTGTCATTTACATTATTTAAATCTAGTGATTTTTTCAATACCTTTGTTTTAAATTCAATTAATGATATTGCATTGTCTACAAGCATATTGAAGCGTCCATTACCATATTTAATAACATACTCGTCTGGGTCTTTTGCTCCCTCCATTTGCAATATTCTAACATCACAACCTGCACTTGTAAGTATTTCTAGTCCTCTTAAAGTAGCAGTTTGACCTGCTCCATCTGAATCATAAGCTATTATTACCTTTTCGGTGTATTTTCTAAGTAGTCTTGCTTGTCCTTCTGTAAGTGATGTTCCAAGTGATGCTACAGCATTTGGTATTCCTCTTTGATGAAGTGACACTGCATCCATATATCCTTCCACCATAATTATTTTATCTAGTTTTGTACCTTTAGCTATATTTAATGCATATAGGTTTTTACCCTTACTATACACTATTCCTTCTGGTGAATTTATATATTTAGGAAGTGAATTATCTAGAACTCTTCCTCCAAATGCTATATATCTGTTTCTTATATCTTGTATTGGAAACATTAGTCTGTTTTTATATACATCATTGTATCCATAATTTGTCTTTTTTACTAAATTGGATGCTAATATTTGTTCTTCTGTAAAGCCTTTTTCTTTTAGCAATTTGTATACTTCATTTCCGCCGGTTGAATATCCTATCATAAATTTTTTTAAGGTGTTATTATCTAATTTTCTTTTTTTAACATATTCTTGAGCTGGCTTAGCTATTGAAGTGTATAAATTTTGGTGATAAAAGTTTGCCACTAATTCATTAATCTCATATATTTTTTGTTTTAGCATTTCTTTTTTTGTATCATTTGTATTATCTGATATAGGTAGTGGTATTCCCGCTTTTTCTGCTAATATTTCTATAGCTTCTTTGTAATTTACATTATCTATTTTGCATATAAAACTGATTACATCTCCACCAATTCCACAGCCAAAGCAATGAAAAATTTGCTTATCAGCAGAAACAGAAAAAGAAGGCGTTTTTTCTTTATGAAAAGGACACAATCCCAAGAAATTTCTACCGCTTCTTTTTAATATTACATATTGTGATATGATATCTACTATATCATTATTGGACTTTATATCATCAATAAAAGCTTCACTATATCGCACCATTTTTAGCACCTTTCCTACTATATAATATTCGACATAAAGTTTTTTACACCTTCTTTTATTTACATAATTCGTGTTTTGTTTTGCTTACTTACTTTTTTTAAGTGTTTATGCATATTTTGTACATTTTTGTTAATAATATTATTATAAATTTCTAGGAGGTGTATGTCTCATGTCAGAGAATAAAAATAACAAAAATAATAAGAACAACAAAAATAATAATAGAAATAATGAAAATAACAACAATCAAAATGAAAGAAGCAATAATAACTGTAGATAATTTTTCTATATGCTTATTCAAGAGGTTAAATGCCTCTTGTTTTTTTTCTTTTTTCTTATATTTTATAATATAATTTAATATACTTGATTTTGAAAGGAAGGATTTTTGTGAAAAAATATAAATTAGCTATAATAGGTGCTACTGGTTTAGTTGGTAGAACTGCAATTAAAGTTTTAGAGGAGAAAAATTTACCTATTGATAAATATGATTTTTTTGCTTCTAAAAACTCTGCTGGTACTATATTAACCTTATTAGGGGGAAAATATTTTGTAAAAGAATTAACCCAAACTTCTTTTGATTCTGGTTTTGATTTTGCTATATTTTCTGCTGGGGGAGAAATTTCTAAAAGATTTGCACCAATTGCTGTTTCTAATGGATGTATTGTTATAGATAATAGCAGTGCTTTTAGAATGGAAGATAATGTTCCATTAGTTGTTCCTGAAGTTAACTTTGAAGATATTAAAAAACATAATGGTATAATTTCTAATCCTAATTGTTCTACAATTCAGGCTGTTGTCGCTTTAAAACCTCTTGATATGGAATATAAGATAAAAAGAATTGTATATTCAACATATCAAGCTGTCTCTGGAGCTGGTCAAAAAGGAATTCAAGATTTAAAAGACACTTTAAATAATTTAAAGCCTAAAAAATTTCCTTATTCAATTGCTAACAATTGTTTACCACATATAGATGTTTTTACAGAAAGTGGCTATACAAAAGAGGAAATTAAGATGATTAATGAAACAAGAAAAATTCTTCATAGACCAAATTTAAAGGTAACTGCTACAACAGTAAGAGTTCCAGTAATGAATTCCCATAGTGAATCTATTAATGTTGAATTTGAAAATGATTTTGATTTAGAAGAATTAAAAGATGTGCTAAAAAATAGCCCTGGCATTGTTGTACAAGACGACCCAAAAAATAATATATATCCTTTAGCGACTCATGCTACAGGTTCTGATAATGTTTTTGTTGGGAGAATTAGACGCGATGAAAGTGTTCCTTTT
Source organism: Clostridiales bacterium (assembly GCA_004554705.1). Classification (GTDB taxonomy): domain Bacteria; phylum Bacillota; class Clostridia; order TANB77; family CAG-508; genus UMGS1781. The sequence continues at coordinate 170,243 of SFKS01000001.1, forward strand.
GGCATCAACTTATGGGTTGTTGCAGATAACATTAGAAAAGGAGCAGCCAGCAATGCAATTCAAATTGTGGAAAAATTAATTAATAAGATTTAGCTAGACTGTCCTTTTCTGGGACAGTCCCATTTTTCGTCAGATTTTGGGACTGTTCCCAAAAAGGACATAATTATATATTCATTTGTTTTATCATTATTTCTCCAAATACTGCATAGCCTTGCAAGGGATTATTAACTAATACATGAGTTATTGCACCAATAAATTTTCCATTTTGTATTATTGGTGCACCGCTCATTCCCTGTATTATTCCACCTGTTTTCTCTATTAATTTTTCGTCTGTTATTTCTATTAGCATACTTTTATTATCTTCTGTATTGTTTTTATATATTTTTTTTATTTCTATTTTATATTCCTTACGTATTTCATCTTCTAGTGCTAGTAGTATTGTAGCTTCTCCTGTTTTTATTTCATTTTTTAGTGCTATCTCTAAGCTATTGTTCTTATCTATTCCAAGTGTATTTATCTCTTTTAAGTTTCCATATATTCCAAAGTCTGTGTTTAAGTTAATGCTTCCTATTGTTTGATTATCATTTATTATTCCTTTTATTTCTCCCGGATTTCCCTTTTCACCTTTTTTTATTTTTGTTATTGTACTTGTAAGTAGTTTTCCACTTTCTATAGTTATTAATTTGTCTGTGTCTCTATCTACTATTCCATGTCCTAGTGTTGCTATTTTCCCTGTTCCAGGGTCATAATATGTCGCTGTTCCTATTCCACATGCTCCATCTCTTACCCATAAGCCTATTTTATATTTGTCTTCTTTTGTTTTAACAGGCTCTATATCTGTTACATATTCTGTTCCTTCTCTTATATATTTTATTTTTACTTGCTTTCCTTGTGAATTATTTACGCATTTTATTAGTTCTTCTGTTGTTGTAACTGTAACATTATCTACTGTTGTAATAAGATCACCTTCTTTTATTCCAGTATTCTCATATGGTTTTTTACCTTCTACTTCTGTCATTCCTATTACTAATACTCCATTTGAGTAAAGTTTTATTCCTATTATATTGCCAAGTGGCACTACTTTTGTATTTTTTACAGTACTCACATTTACTTCTTTTACATTAAATAAATTAAACAAGCTTACAGAAATTGTTTTGGTTTCTATTTTATTACTATCATTTGAAGTCTGTAATACTTCTTTCTTACTCTCTTTTAAAGTTATACCTAAAATCTGCTTTAAATCCAACTCTTCATTTTCAAGAAGTATTACATTTTTTGGCATACTTGTTATATTTACTGTATATATTAATGATATTAAAAGTAATATTATTATTAAACTTTTTTTTATAAAATTCAAATATGGTCACCCTAAAGTTTAGGATAACCATATTCTTAGTTAGTTATACTTATTTATCTCTATATCTCTTTTACTGCTGTTACTCTTATATCTTCTAATACGAAATAACCTATCTCTTTACATCGGTGGTCATAGTGATCCGAAAAAAAGCCAAATGTATTTATTGTTTCTCTATTCATTTTATCTGCTGGAACATCTATATATATATCCTCTGTTAAAGAATCAGATGAAATTTTATATCCTGTATTTATTACTTCTATTGCAATATTTGTTGGTCCAACATGTTTTCCTTTTCTTCCATCTCCTGTTTCATAATGAGGAAGATCAAAAGTACAAATATGTTCAATTTTTTCTACATTGTTTCTATTTGCTCCTATTTTGTATTCAAATTCATAAATAGAACCCACCTTAGAATCCGATTTTTCTAAGAATTCCCCAGCAAAATTTACACTAAACATATATCCTTTTAAGTATTTACCATTATCAGTAACATTGAACAACAAACCTCCTGCATTAAAACTATCTCCTTGATCTATATCTAAATCAAATTCAATTTTTTGTATGTTTATATATTCTGATTCTAATTTTGCCCAAATAGCACCTTTACCTGACAATACAGAATTTCCAATCATTTCTATTTTTGATCCATTGTCGGATTCAGCTATATTAATATATGAAATACTTCCATACCATTCATTTTGAAACCATTCTCCATCCATATCTTTCCCAGCATAAGTCCACAGTCTCTCAGCTTTGCTTTTTATTTCATCAAATGGCATATCTATAGGAGATAAATAGTAATAGTCTTTTTTCCAGTTTAAATTACTTAATGATATTCTCCAAACTCCATAAAGTTCTATATCTTGTGTTAGTATTCCCGTTTCTTCTCCTGGTAAGTATTTTATAGTTGATGAACCTCTTGTTTCTGTCCAACCACAAAATACATATTTTATAAATTGATTGCTTGTATCTATTGTTGGCGTTGGATTGTTTCCTTGTATTATTGCAGTTTCTCCTATATTTACTGTTTGTGTTTCTGGTATGTTATGTATAGCTATTATCTCATTTTCAATTGTTAATCCTGCATAATATGTAATGTTTATTCCTAAATTTGCTGTTAATTTTTCTTTTTGGTAATACCTTTCTCTTGCTAATGCCTCATTATAGGATTTTGCCTGTTTGTATAATATATCTCTATCACTATTTTCTTCAAAGTTTTGCTTGTTTACTACACAGTAGTAACATGCTATTTCTGAATCACTATTATTACTTTTATCATGTGGATAATAGTAAATATTATTTTTTCCTTCTTTTTGAACATAGTCTACACTTCTATATCCTGTATAATCTACATTTTTGCATTTTGAACAATATACTCTATGATAATAATTATCTTCTCCACTTAAGTATATTTCTCCTGGATCTACATATTCTCTATTTGTTGTACTTGTTGCTATTGCATAATTATTGTAAAATTTCAGTCCTATTTGTATTCCTTGAAAAAATGTTATTAAGGAAATATTACTAAATGCTTGTTCCCAATCCAAATCTGTTAATACTGGTATTCTAAAATTATATTTTCCATTACTATAATTTTTTATAGCTAAATTTAAATTTGTTATAATATGATTTTTCATTATCTCTTTTTTATGTTCTACTATTTGTGAATTATCTTTTTCTGGATTGTTTGCTTGAGATATATCAAATAAGTTATCAATTTCTACACTTTCGCGTTCATAATTAGAATTTTGCTCGTTATACACTAGTTTATATTCTGTTATTCTTCCTCCTAAGTTTTCTTTTACCCAATTAGTGAATGCATATGCTTCTACATAATAGTTTATATCGCTAAAGCTTTTATATATTGCTGCAAAGTTATTATCTGCTAAATTTGATAACATTTCACCTTTTATTTCTGTATCTAATTCTACTGTTTTCGTATTCTCTACCAAATCTATGTACCATTTGCCTTTATCTCGACCATTTAGCACCTGATATATTTTTTTGTATTCTGTTGTTTCACCATCTCCTAATAAGACTGATACTGATTTATATTTGCATTCACTATCTCCTGTTTTAATACTTTGAGACATATCTAGATAGCTTTTTGTTTTATCATCATTTAATTTAAAGAAATTGCTTTTTGCATCATCATAATATAGTTTTTCATTTTCTATGTCGTAAATATATTTAAATGTTCCTAATTTATAGCCTATAGAATCTTTGTATTCTATTTGTTCTTCTAATACTTCTGGCTGTATTTTTGTTTTAATTTGTCTTTCTCTTAAAGCTTCTGGAGTGTCAGGAATATATTTTTTGCTATATACTGTATTTACTATGGTTTCTTTAACTTGTATATCACTTTCATCTCTTGGATTTGAATTTATTCTTATTCTTGGTAGAACAGTGTCATTATCAAAATATACAAGATATCCATCTTTGTTAATATTTTTTTCTCCTTTTTTCCCATAAACATATATCCTGTTATCTAATGTATAATTAACTATTACATTTAAATCTCCTTTAGAATATTGTGCTGAATATTGTATTTGATTACTTAATATATGTTTATATTCTTTTTTAGCTTTATTGGAATCTGTTGTTAGATTTGTTAATGTTTCTGTTGTCTCATTGCCTTCTTCGTCATATGTTTTATAATAATATGTTTTTCCTTCTCCTTCCTTTGCTTCATATAATATTTGATTTTTACTAACTGCATTCTCTGTATCTGTTGTTGCTTGATTAATAGTTGATGTATCATAAAATAATTGTACACCATCTTTATTTTCTTTATTTACTGGAACATAGTTTGGTGCATATATATAATATCCATCATACATTGTTGTACATATTGCTGGAATATAATTAATCATATATTCTTTTGCAGTTCCTGATATATTTAAATTGTTTGATAAGCTTGTTATGAAAGCATTTATAGCTGCTACTGTATTGCTTCGTGCATTGCCTTTATAGTTTTTCCAATCTACTGTATTTATTTCAAATGCTTTTATTCCTTCTTTTGTTGCCTCTCCGAGTTTTATATTGTACTCTGCTTGTAGCTGTAAGGTTTTTCGTTGTAAATTCAAATAGTATGATAATATTATTATTAATGGTATTATTATTATTAGAAAAATTATTGCTAGGTTTTGAATTTTCATACTTTATAGTCCTCCTATGTTTCTGTATTGTATTTAGTGTTTTAAAGTTATATAATTAGGGCAGCATATTTAATCCTGCCCTATAATATACAATATATTTTATTTTCCTGTTGTCGTAACTAATGCAGAGCTACTAGCTTCTATTGCTATCGTATCTTTGCCCATTATACTATACATAAAATTTTTTAGTTGAGTTCCAAATGTTACATTTGTATTTTGTACCTTCGCCAAAATATAATCTCCTTGTTTCATTTTATATACACTATCTTCCTTAAGTTTACTTTCTATTGTATTTGTAAATTCGGAATAATAAATGTTTTCACCTATTACATTAATGTTTTGCCCTTTTTTAGATGGATTATCATCAAGTATTTGAACTTCTAATTCAACAGAATAAGTATTTCCTGTTGCATGTAATTTTTGTATTAAGTTATCATAATTATTTTGCGTTATTTTTCCTTCTTTTGCACATGTATTTACAAAATCTGACACTAATGTTTGTACTGATGTTTGAGTTATATCGTCATTTTGGTTAGCTATTGCCATTAAAGGGAATACAAACATTACTAATGCCACTGTAACTACTGCTATTACTGTTATAAAAGTATCTGACATAAAATTTTTCCTCCTTATAATTCATCATATATTACATATGTTCGTGTTACTCCTGGTGCAATAATTACTCTTACTCCATCTTCTGCTACTTTATATTTTCCTCCTGTTGTTATTTCTTGAATATTTTCTAAATATATCTTTTGGCTTCCTGAGTTATTTTTTATAAATTCTTCTATTTTAGCTTCCATACCAACACTATAATCAAATTCTTCTGTTCTATCATTTTTTTTAATTCTAACATATGTTGCTTGATTTCTATAGTTTTTTAAAGTAGATATTACCTCATCTACTCCAACTACTCTTCCATTGCGTTGCCTATAATTTGTTTCACCAGTATTCCAATTGTAATATGTTGTTTGGTCTGAAGAAATTAATATACTATCTGCTGTTGCTTTTATTTTTGTCATTAGAGAGAATACTATGGATAATGCTACGATAAATATAAAAGCTGCAAATGCTATTTTTAATGCGTCTGTTGCATTCTCCATAATTTTCCTCCTATTGATATATTTATTTTATCCTGAGCATAAAGCATACAGTTTGATATATGCTTTATGTTCAGGATAAGCTTATGTAGACTTATCCTATAATATTATTCTGAAATTGTTACTTTGTTTACATAACCTGTTGTGGTGTCATAACTTAATGATACTTTATATTTTTTTGTAGTTTTTAAATCACCTACTCCTGTTAATGGGCTTGTCCAAGCAAGTTCAACGTATTTTTCATCAGCACTAGATGTTGCTTCATTTGATCCATTGCTTGAATTTATTCCTGAAACTAATGCTCTTATTTGGTTAGAAGAAACAGCATTTCCTTCATAACTTGTAAATTGTGCGTTAAATGTGTCTATTGCCATTTTATCTGCTGATGTTCCAACTTGGTCAGTCATTTTTCCTGTTGAATTTATTATTATAACACCAACACTAATTAATAATATAGATACCAATATAGCACCTGCTATAATTAAAGCTTTTGATGCATTCTCCATAATATTTCACCTCCATTTTTATGTTTATTTTTGTCCTTAGAACAATCTGTTCTAAAAGTTAATGTCTTTTGTTACTCTTCTTCAACTTCTTCAAATAGTAGTTTTTTTACCTTTCCTGAGCTTTTGTGATATTCTAATTTAGTACATTTAAATTGTATGAAATTAAAATTTTGAACAAATTGTGTCATGTCATTATTATATATCTCTTCCATTGGATATGTTTTACCTGTTGTTAACATTTTAATTTCTATTTTTATGCTGTTTTCATTATTTTCTATATAATGTTTTTTTTCATCTTTTTGAACTTGATTATTTTCATTTTGATTTATTGCTTTATTTATTATTGTTGCAACTTCTGTTCCATATATTGTTCTATTTAGATAACATTCGTATTTGCTATTTTCTTGTTTTAATAGTCTGTTAGTAGTATTTTTTGTTATTAATAATCCTATTGTTGAAAATAATATTACTAAGATAGGAATACTTACTAATAACAGTGTCTTTTTCATTTGACCTCCTATTTATATTATATATTATACTGTTTTTATACATTTTTTGCAATATTTTTCGAGTTTTTAATTAATTTTTTTAAATTTGATTTCACTTATTTTTCCATCAGAATCTTTTTTGATTAAACTTCCAACCAATGAATACATGTTCTCTACTATTTGTTCACCTGAATCGTCTTTACTATATTTTAATATATTATCTGTTAAGAATTTGTTTGTCCAGATTCTAAATTCTTCATCGCTTTTATCTGTAATATTTTCTTGATTTACAAATACTTTTGTTCCAAATTCTTTTTGCCTTGCTATACTTGCTACTGATACTATTTCTTGAGCCGTTATATCGTTTCTTCCAATAAATACTTCAAAATTACTATTGTATTTTTGTAATTCTATTATATCAAGTTTTGTAACATAAGTGTCTGAAACGTTTCCAAACTTGCCCATCATATATACACCTATGGTTAGTGTAAGTATTGCTAACATGGTTGCTCCTATTATTAATAAAGCTTTAGTTGCATTTTCCATATTACCTCAGTCCTTTATTCTATATATTTAAATTCTATCCATTTTACTCTTCCTGTTTCATTGCTTAATTCCATTTTTGTACATTCAAATACATTAGTTTTCTTATCAGCAAAGTAGTTTTTTCCTGTTACTTGTCCATTTCCATCTATTTGAGTTTTTATTACATTATTTTCAAATACTTTTACTTCTATAATATATTTTTCATCATTTTCATTATCAATATTGTTCTGTTCAGCTTTATTTATTACAGTTAAAACTTCTGAACCATGTAATAATTTTTTATTATATGCTTCCCACTCAGCATTCCATTTTTCTAAATATTCTGCATCTTTCTTGTTAGCCTGTGCTGTTCCTATAGTATTCATATTGCTGAATAAAAATACAACTAATGATAATGTTAGTATTGCAAATAATATTCCTCCTGCTATTAATAATGCTTGTGTTGCATTTTCCATATATTATAATCCTTTCTATTTTATATAACTTTTATAATCCTATTCCTTGTATTGATGAGAAGGATTCTGTCATTACCGTCATTCCAATTGCAACTAGTGGGATAATTAAGTATCCTACAAATAAACTGATCATTGGTGCAAATCCTACTACTTTTCCTATCATTCCTTTTCTTTTTATTAATCTTTCATTTGATTCTTTACGTTTTTCTTGGTAATATTCTCTTTCATTATCTAGTTCATCAAAAGCTTCTCTAATAGGTATTTTTTCTACTGCTGCTTGTAAACTTTCTATTATTTGTATTAGTTGTGGAAATGCTATTTCTCCTTTTAGTTCTTCTAATGCCTCCCATGCTCCTGATTCATAATTATTTACACATTTAGATATTGGCTCTCTGAAAATATTAGAATATCTTTCAAGCCATTCTAATATCATTTCAACATTTACTCTTTCTATTTTCATTAACATCAATATTATTGTTTGATATTCCATTACCTCATTTTCCATCTCTAATGCTCTTAACTTTTTCTGCAACATTAACATCCATGTAGGACTACAGAACCCTAAATATCCAAATATGAAAGCTAATAGTAGTTCAAACCATTTGAAGTTTTCTCCATTTATTATTTTTAGTTTGCTCATGACTTTATCTGCTGCTAGTGAGATTTCATTTTCTGAGGCATCTTTATAAAATTCTATTTTAGGTAAATATTCTACTATCTCTTCTTTTGTTACTTTCTGTCTACCTTTAAATACTTTTAATGCTTCATTTTGTGCTTTTGTTACTTCCATTGCATTTGCTTTATCTTTTTTACTTAATGAACCTAGCAAATTATAATTTGATGTTGGTTCTTTATAAACATAATTTATGGCTGTTTTATGTGCAAAGCTAAACAACATTATTGAAATTATTATTGTTAATATACAAATTACTACTTTGTTGACATATAGTGTTTCTATTTTTTGTTTTGAAGCAGCTTCTTTCATCAATTTTGTTACTATTCTGTATTCTTTTGTGTTTTTCTTTGGTATTATTAAATCCATTATTTTTTTTATAATTGGTTTTTGATATAGTCTTACTTGCCATACTTTGTTTTGATCTTTAAAATCTACCTTTATGCCTCCTGTATCTTTTATTTTTCTTGTTAGGAAGTAACATACAAATGTAAGAACTACTAGTGCCACTTGCACCATTAATCCTCCTTTGCCATCATAAAACTGTGATGTGAATGAAAAGTTTTTTATTGCCCAATTTTTAAGTGGTGACATAAATAGTACTGGTAAAATTGCTATTATTGATAAGCTTTGAAATACATAGTTTAATTTATCTCTTTTTAATATTTCTAATTGCATTTCTTCTGTTATATTATTTAAATTTTTTAGATAAAGTGATGCACCATCTTTATCTGTTCTATCTCCAAATTCTCTTGTTAGATATGATATTCCTGCAAATTCTTTTAAAAAACTATTTGGTGCAACATCATAATACTTTTCAAGTTCTGTTTCCGGATCATCTGATATTAATATTTCATAAATTTTTTGTCCTTGTATTGATACTTCTAGCTCATCATTTTGTGATACTTCATATATTGCTTCTTCTACCATATTAAATTCATGATATGCATGTCTTATTTCTGCAAAAAATTCAATTTGTTGTTTTAATAGTTTTGTATCATATTTGTCTATCATTCCAGACATTATTGTTTCTATTAAAAATATTTCAAATAATAGTAATATCACTAGTAATAATGGATCATTTTTAGTAAAAATTATTACTGCTAATGTTACTGGAATTATTATACATAATGCTTGTGTAATTATTTTTGATGCTTGTCTTCTTGTTTTATATTCATCTTGCATATGTATAATTTCTAATTTTTTCCTTATTTTTAGCACATAGCGTTTGAATATAGGAACTGTTGTATAAAAAATATACAGTTTTTGGTAAATCACATCACTAGAATATTTATTTTGCTTTGTTCCCTCTCTTAATTGCTTAATTTTCTTCATATCACTTTTATTTGTTTTAGATTTCATTATTAAGTAAGCAATAACAATTAGAGCAAACAATCCACCTGATATTCCCATTATGTAATATATTATTTGGTTTGACATTTAGTTTCACCTCATTTTTTTGCTTCTTTTTTTGTTTTCTTTCCCCAATTTCTTTCTATGAATTCATCAAATTCAACTGCATCTTCAGCACTCATGTTATTTCTCATTTCTCTAATATTAGTATCTGATATTTTATTTGTTAATACATAAGCATCATTATGATATTCCATTATATTTACATATTTATATAGTTCTTTGTTTGTTACTTTATGAAAATATTTTGTTGCATTATCCATAAATTTCTCTATTTTTCCTTCTATTGTTTTTTCTTTTCTATAATCGTGCGTATAATCTTCTGTATCTTCAATTGGAATACATTCTGTTACTCTTTCAATATATCTTCTTCCTCTGAAATCTTTTACTAAATGAATGTCAAAGTTTAATACACTTACAACTTGTTCTTCTGCAATTCTTTCATCTGTAAATGTTCCTGCTCTTAACATTGAGTTTCTTAGGGCTGTAATTAAATTTGGGAATGTTTTAGCATGGTGCGTAAATAATGTAAATTTAGAAGCAACCTGTGCAGATTGAATCATCCAAGATGCAACTGGGTCTGTTGCAACCTCACCTATAATGTTTACACTACCATCAGTTTTTTTCTGAACGTCCAAACACTCCTGTCCTGCTATTGTTTCTGTTTCTCTCATTGATAAGATATTTCTTGTTGGATATATTTTTCTTAAGTGCAACTCAAAAGCTGTTTCTGTAATACGCAAGTTCATAGTTTCATATATATTTTCTATCATTGCCATAAGCATTGTTGTTTTACCACAACCTTGCTCACCTGTAAGAGCTAATATTCTTGCACCTTTTACTAGATATTTTAATAGATTTATTGCTTCTTCTTTTCCATCTACTGTAATGATTTGTTCTAGTGTAGCTCTTTTTACGTCAAATTTTCTAACGAAGAATGCCCATGTTTCAGACATACTAGGTCTTACAACAACAACACGAGAACCATCCTTCATTTCATTAATTTTATAACCATTTGAATCAGATAACTGCCCTGGATTATTGTATTTATATATATTTTGGCAAACCCTTTTTAGTTCACTTTCTTTTCCAAAAGATAAGAATTCTAATCTTATAGATTTACCTTGGAAAAATATCCAAATACTATCACATGCTCTTGGTACTCTGTTTTCTGTGATTTGTTCTAGGTAATCTCCATCTGTTTGTGCTACTTGGCTCAAAAAGCTTTCTGGAAGACCTGATACTCCGTCCAGATACTCCATCTATATTCATATCTCTTATTTCATCAATACTACTATATCCTTTATAATGCTGGTAAATTCTTTGTGTTACTATATTTAATTTATCTGAGAAGTCTAGAGTAAAGTTTTCTTTTTCATATATATCGCTTATTTCTTGTTGTGTTATAACATAGCTTGGTTTTGATGCACCTTCTACATATTTTAATACTGCTAAATTGTATTTTTTTATCATTTGTGTTAATGCTTCATAGCCAAAATCCTTCTTATACATATGTATTAAAATATCAAATTTATCTTGAGCAGTAAGGAGTGATGGCACGTCAAAAGGAATTGCTTTTGATATGTTTATTTCATTAACTCCATATTCTTTATATAACAAATCATATATCAATTCTTTTATATACTTTTTATCATTTACGTCTCCATATGTACAACCTTTTAGGGCTTTCCTTAATTCGTATTTCTTAGCTTTTCTTCTTTTTAGTTCTTCCTCTGATAGACCAATGTCATATAAATTTACTTTTGTAATTTCATCTAGTCTCTGTTTTATAAAGTCCAACATTGAGTCTAATGTGTATGATTTTTCGTCTACTACTTTTTCCTCTTCTTCTGCATTTTTATTCTTTTTAATCATGTAAAATACTAATATTCCTCCTATTATTAGTACCATGAATATTAAAAGTATATTTACTAAATTCATATGAGCAGTACTCCTCTCTTTTTAAACTTGCATTTGTAATTCTTTTAATTTATCTATTATTCTAAACGCTACTTCTGAAATAGAATCTATTATAGGAGCTTGCGTACTAGTTTGTTTCACATTTCTATAATTTATCATAAAGTCTGCCAAATTTCCTTCGTTACATGCTTCAAAAAATAAAGTATTATATGGTATACCATATACATCATATATTCTTTCTGTTCTTTCTATATTTTTTACATTATATTTTGAATATTTATCATATTTTCCTATTAGATATAGTATTTTTTCTTTATTTAAAATATCATATTCTCTTCTTTTTTGTAGAAATTCTTTTATCATCTTTATTCTTTGTGATGTGTTTGCCACTACCAAATTGCTTTCTTGTAAAATTCCTTGTATGTATGATTCCTCTAAGTTTCCTTTTACATCTACAAAAATTAAATCATAATATTTATTTGCTAATCTTACAATACTCCTCATGTATTCTTTTTGTCTTTCATAACTATCTTTTGGAATATTATTATCAGTTAATATTTCTAGTCTCTCTTTAAATATTGTCCTTGTATAATTTGTTATTATTTCTGGAGCTATTTTGTTACTAGCAATTGCCTTTATCAATCCACTTATCCCCGTCTCTAAATCTCCTCTAGGTTTTATATTGTTAGATTGCTCCCAAAAGCATTCTTGTAAACTAGTATCATTATATCTTGTGTTAATTAACAATATTTTATAGTTTTGTTCTATTGATAAATAGGTTGCTATTCCTGCCATTGAGGTTGTTTGAGCAGTTTCTATTTTATCATTACCGTAAAAAGTTATAACTGACATTTTTTATCTCCTTCTATCTGCACACATCTTTCTAAGTAATATAATTTCTATATATTTTTCAACATTTTTTTTATATCGCTTAGCCTAATTTCTGGTGCAATTTGTGATATTATTTCCAACATTCCTTCTTTATACTCTGGGCTCAACTCTTTAAAGCTTATTCTTGCACTTCGTTGATTTTCAATTATAACCGAATTATCTCCTACTTCAAAAGGGAAATATATCTTTTCTTTTCCCCATTTCACTCCATAGTAAAATGATAAAAAGTTTAGATATTCGTTCTCTTCTTTTTCCATATGTCTTGAAAATAATATTTTTGTCATTAAAAGTTTTTCTGTGGATTTTCCTACTATTTCAAGTCCTTTTTTTAACGAATAATTGTCAAAGCCAGTCACAAAATAGTTTTTATCTGAAGTATACATTTCTAAGCTTTCAAATGTTTCTCTGTTATCTATATCTAGTAACATTATATCATAGTCAAATTCTTGTGTTTGCATATAATTTCTTATTTCTTGTAAGGTTTCAAAGCCTATTGCAATATCTATATCTTCATATGTTGTTATATAACTTTTACTAGGTGTTATACAAGGTACCGTATACCTTGTTTTTTGTAATGTTGTTGCATCTATTACCATAACCTTTAATCCATTTTCCACAAGGAGTTTTGCTATGTATATAATTAAATCTGTTTTATCATACGCCCCTATAAATCCTATCTTTTTCAAGTAAGTATCCTCCTATGTTTAAAGTTTAATAACCTTCTAATCCAGATAAATAATCCTTCCTTGCTTTTTGTGCAGCTTCTATTTGTGCTTGTATTCCTGCTTCTATATTTGACTCTGCTTCTCCGTATTGATTTCTTATTGTGTTAATCTGTCCTCTTATTTCAGTCACTCCTTGTTTTGCATAAAGACTTGCTAAAGCAGCTCTTGCTTCTGCAACTATATTTTCATCCATATTCATTAGTGCAATAACCTCACTTGTTGGCATATATGTATATTTTGCTGCTGTTTGCGTTCCTGGTTCTACATATGTTGTCATATATAGCTCTGATGCTGTAATTATATATCTTTCTACTATTGCACTATTTAAAATTAGAATTTCATCTTCTGTTAAATTTAATCCTATTGTTTGACCATACACATTGGCTATTTCTTTTTTTGATACAACAATCAAATCTTGACCATTTGGCAATCTTAATCTTATATCTATGAAGCTTCCTACATCCAATGTTGTTGGCATTGTAATCATGTTATATTCTACATATCTTAATGAATTTGATATTTCATTTTCTCCTTCATTTAACATACTTTTTGTTAATATCGTTCCTTCTTTTAAATCGACTTTACTAGTATAACCACTCATAAAACCTATATCCACTATTTTACCTGTTTGGTCTTGACGTTTCGCTAGTATAAAATCTGTTAAATTTGTTGTTACTGGTATTTCCACACTTTCAACCATGCTTGGTATAATTTCTTCACCTGATGAAATATTTACACCTGCTTTTAGTCTATATACATATGCAATTGTTTCGCCTTTTTCTTTATCCATTTTTGGCTTTAATATTGTAACAAACACAAGTCCTCCTATTATTATTGTTATTATTAGCATAACTAGAATGCCCAAAAAAAATGAATTTCTTACTTTCCTTTGCATTGGATTTGATGGCATAATTTATTCCCCCTAATTACTTTATTTATTACTATAATTCTACAACAAAAAATGTTAAAATACAACATTTTTTAGTTTTTGTAATATATTTTTAATATTTTTGTAACAATTGTGTAACATTTTTGTATTTAATTTTTTTATAATGTTTTTTATCCATTTTTTGAAAAAATTACTAGTTTATTTTTTCTTATTTTGCACATCATATTCTTGAAAAGCAATAAAAACGCTTTTAAATGTTTATATAAAAAATCCTAGGAGGTGAAACTAGAAATGGCAAATTCAAATTCAAGTAGAACATTAGTACCAGAAGCTAAAGATTCTTTAAATCAATTTAAATATGAAGTAGCTTCAGAAGTTGGTGTTAATTTAAAAAATGGATATAATGGTGATATATCTGCAAAAGATGCTGGAAGAATCGGTGGTAATATGGTTAAGAAAATGATTCAAAAGGCTGAAAGTCAAATGTTAAGTAAATAGTTTTATTTACTTTTAGTAGTATAAAGTCAGTTTCATTTTGGAACTGACTTTTAATTTTTAAAATTTACTTATTAGAATTTATCCTCCCTCATTTTTCTACTCTTTGATAACAACAGTAGGATTTTGAAATATTTTAACTTTTTTAGTTTGTGTTTTTATTTATATATTTTTTCCATTTTCTGTTTACAAATTTTAAAAAAGGATATATTATATTGTATATTGATGTGGAAAGGATGATTGTATAATGGGTGAAACTGAAAAATTAAAAGATTTTTTGTTTGATACAAAAAAGTATGGTTGGGAAGGTCTTCCAGATAGTGTAAAAAATGACATTATTAAGTTTAGTGATGAATATATTCATTTTCTAAATAGAAGTAAGACAGAAAGGGAAGCCACTAGTTTTATTACAGAAATTTTAGATAAAAATGGTTTTGTTAATATAAAAGATAAAATGATTTTAGTTCCTGGGGATAAAGTTTACTATGTAAATAGAGAGAAATCTGTATATGTTGCTATTATAGGAAATAAACCTGTTGAAGCCGGATTAAATATTATAGGTTCTCATATTGATTCTCCAAGGCTTGACTTAAAACCAAATCCTTTATATGAAGATACTGGATTTGCGTATTTTAAAACACATTATTATGGTGGTATTAAGAAATATCAGTGGACTACAATTCCACTTTCTATTCATGGTGTTATTGTTAAGGCAAATGGAGAAAAAGTTACTATTAATGTTGGTGAAGATGATAATGACCCAATATTTACAATTACTGACTTGCTTCCTCATCTAGCCCAAGAACAAATGGAGAAAAAATTAAAAGATAGTATTTCTGGAGAGGATTTGAATTTATTAATTGGAAGTATTCCAATTGGTGATGAGAAAACAACTGAGAGAATCAAATTAAATATATTAAAAATATTAAATGATAAATATGGAATTACAGAAAGAGATTTTGTAAGTTCTGAGCTTGAACTTGTTCCAGCTTTTAAGGCAAGATCTTTGGGCTTTGATAGAAGTATGGTTGCAGGTTATGGTCAAGATGATAAAGTATGTGCTTATACCTCTTTAAGAGCTTTACTTGATACCGTTACACCTGCAAAAACTGCAGTATGCATATTTGCTGACAAAGAAGAAATTGGAAGTATGGGTAATACCGGTATGGAATCTCATGTGTTTGATACATTTATTTCTGAATTGTTAAATAAAACAAATACCAATAGACCTAATTTATTAGATAAAGTATTTTGCAATTCAAAAATGTTGTCAGCTGATGTTGATGCAGGATTAGATCCAATCTATGCATCAGTTTCTGAAAAAAATAATTCTGCATATTTAGGTAAAGGTGTTGGGCTTAATAAATATACCGGTATCCGTGGAAAGTCTGGTGCCTCTGATGCAAATGCAGAATTTGTTGCACAAATAAGAAATATTTTTGAATCTAACAATATTTCTTATCAAGTAAGTGAGCTTGGCAAAGTGGATACAGGCGGAGGTGGAACAATTGCCTATATCTTGGCTAATAAAGGTGTTGATGTTATAGATTGTGGCGTTCCTGTTTTATCAATGCATTCTCCTTACGAAGTGACAAGTAAATTTGATGTTTATGAATCTTATAAGGCTTATAGAGTCTTTTGGAAATTTTAAAAACAAAGCTAGTAGTTTATTAACTACTAGCTTTTACTAGTATAACGTTTATTTTCATGCCTTTTCCTCTCTAAACAAAAGGGCGACCATTGGTCGCCCCTTACTTTTTATGATTGTTCTGATTCTGTTTCTTTATTTTCTGTAGTAATATTTTTGTTTCTATAAATAGCTAGACCTGTTCCTGCTGGTATTAGTTTTCCTATAATTACATTTTCTTTTAATCCTATTAATGAATCTGTTTTTCCTTTTATTGCTGCTTCTGTTAATACTCTTGTTGTTTCTTGGAATGATGCTGCTGATAGGAAACTTTCTGTTGCTAGAGATGCTTTTGTTATTCCAAGTAGTGTTCTTTGTCCTTTTGCTGGTAATTTTCCTTGTTTTTCTAACTCTGCATTTTCCTTATTAAATTCATTTATATCAACTAATGAACCTACAAACATCTTGCTGTCTCCACTATCTTCTATTTTTACTTTTTTAAGCATTTGTCTTGATATGATTTCAATGTGTTTGTCATTAATGTCAACACCTTGGTTTCTATATACCTTTTGTACCTCTGATGTTAAATATTCAAATACTCCTTGTGGTCCTTTGATGTCTAATATTTCATTTGGATTTATTGAACCTTCTGTTATTGGGTCTCCTGCTTCTATTTTGTCTCCTTGTTTTACTTTTAATTTTGAGCCAAAACTTATTGTATATGTTTTGCTATCATCCTTACTTGTTACAGTTACTTCTTTTCTTTTTTTAGAATCTTCTATTTTTACCGTTCCAGCAATTTCTGATATTACAGCTAATCCCTTTGGTTTTCTTGCTTCAAACAGTTCTTCAACCCTTGGAAGACATGGAATGTTCTCATTGTAAGCTGTGTACCTGGCTCGCCTATTGATTGTGCAGCAATTATACCTACTGCTTCTCCTATATTTACTTTTTTCCTTGTTGCTAAGCCCATTCCATAGCATTTAGAACATACACCATGTTTTGTATGACATCCTAAAACTGAACGTACTTTTACTTTTGTTATTCCAGTTGCGACTATTTTTTCTGCTAAAGCTGCTGATATTAAAGTATCTTTATCTGCTAATACTTCTCCTGTTGTAGGATCTTTTATTGTTTCATAAGGGAATCTACCTGTTAATCTTTCTTGTAGTTTTTCAATTACTTGATTTCCATCTTTTATGTCCTCTATCTCAATGTATTCGTCTGTTCCACAATCTTCTTCTCTTCTGTTCCACAATCTTCTTCTCTTACTATAATATCTTGTGATACGTCTACTAATCTTCTTGTTAAATATCCTGAATCGGCTGTTCTTAAAGCTGTATCTGCTAAACCTTTTCTAGCACCGTGTGAAGAAATGAAGTATTCTAGTGGATCTAGTCCTTCTCTAAAGCATGCCTTGATTGGAATTTCTACGGCTTTACCTGATGTATTTGCCATAAGTCCACGCATACCTGCAATTTGACGTAACTGATTCATGTTACCTCTGGCTCCTGATTGTGCCATCATATATATTGGGTTTAACTCACTAAAGTTATCCTTCATAGCTTCTGTAACATCATTTGTTGCTTTTTCCCAAATATTAATTACAGATTCATATCTTTCGTCATTCGTAATTAAACCACGTTTATATTGTTTTGCAATGTTTTCAACATCTTCTTCTGCTTTTGCTAAAATTTCTTTTTTAGCTTCTGGCACTGCAACATCTGCAACAGACACTGTTATAGCACCTTTGGTTGAATATTTATATCCTGTAGCTTTAATATAATCAAGTAATTCTGCTGATACGTTTAAACCATGTTTATCTATGCATTTCGCAATAATTGTACCTAAGTTTTTCTTCATAACTGGGAAGTCAATTTCAAGGTCGAAGCCATGTTCTGGGTCTGTTCTATCTACAAAACCTAAATCTTGTGGAATACCTTGATTATATATCAATCTTCCTACTGTTGTTTCTATTGTTTTTGTTATGTTTTCTCCATTTATTTCTTTTGTTCTTCTTACTTTAATTTTTGCATGTAGACCTAAGTCTCCATTTTGGTATGCCATCATAGCTTCATCTTCATCTTTGCAGTACATACCTTCACCTTTTTCACCAGATACCTCCATTGTTAGGTAGTAACTTCCTAAAATCATATCTTGTGTTGGAACTGTTACTGGTTTACCATCTTGTGGTTTAAGTAAGTTGTTTACTGATAGCATTAAGTATCTTGCTTCTGCTTGTGCTTCTGGTGATAATGGAACGTGAACTGCCATCTGGTCACCATCAAAGTCAGCATTGAAAGCTGTACATACTAATGGGTGAAGTTTTAATGCTCTTCCTTCTACTAATACTGGTTCAAATGCTTGAATACCTAATCTGTGTAGTGTTGGAGCACGGTTTAACATTACCGGGTGGTCTTTTATAACTTCTTCTAATATTCCCCATACTTCTGGATTTAATTTTTCTACCATTCTTTTTGCACTTTTAATATTGTGTGCTAATCCTCTTGCAACTAATTCTTTCATTACAAATGGTTTGAATAGCTCTATTGCCATTTCTTTTGGTAAACCACATTGATAAATTTTAAGTTCTGGTCCTACTACAATAACTGAACGTCCTGAATAGTCAACACGTTTTCCTAGCAAGTTTTGACGAAAACGTCCTTGCTTTCCTTTTAGCATATCTGATAAAGATTTCAAAGGTCTGTTTCCTGCACCTGTTACTGGTCTTCCTCTTCTTCCATTATCTATTAAAGCATCTACTGCTTCTTGTAGCATTCTTTTTTCATTTCTAACGATTATTTCTGGTGCTCCTAGTTCTAGTAATCTTTTTAATCTGTTGTTTCTATTTAGTACTCTTCTATATAAGTCATTTAAGTCAGAGGTTGCAAATCTTCCTCCATCTAATTGTACCATAGGTCTTATATCTGGTGGAATTACTGGTATTACATTTAGTATCATCCATTCTGGTTTGTTTCCTGATAGTAAAAAGCTTTCTATTGTATCTAATCTTTTTATTAATTTTGCTTTCTTTTGTTCGGTAGTTTTTTCTATTTCCTTTTTCAATTTATTTGCTAATTTTTCTAAATCCACTTTTTGTAATAAAGTTCTTATTGCTTCTGCTCCCATTCCTGCTTTAAATGAACCTTTTCCGTATTTTTCTTCTGCTTCATGGTATTCTTTTTCATTTAGTATTTGTCCCTCAGTTAATCCTGATGTTCCTTTGTCTGTAACAACATATGCAGCAAAGTATATAACTTTTTCTATACTTCTAGGAGAAATGTCTAATACTAATGCTACTCTACTTGGTATTCCTTTGAAATACCAAATATGTGCTACTGGAGCTGCAAGTTCAATGTGTCCCATTCTTTCACGTCTTACTTTTGCCTTTGTTACTTCAACACCACATCTATCACAAACTATTCCTTTATATCTTACTCTTTTATATTTTCCACAATGACATTCCCAATCTTTTGTAGGTCCAAATATTTTTTCACAGAATAGTCCATCTTTCTCTGGTTTTAATGTTCTATAATTTATTGTTTCTGGTTTTTTTACTTCTCCTCTTGACCATTCTCTTATTTTATCATCTGATGCTAAGCCAATGTGTATTTTGTCAAATATTTCTAGTTCATCTTGTTTTTTGTTTTCTTCCATGAGAAGCCTCCTTTTTATTTGGTTTTTGAAGAAACGATGTTTGAAATCGTTCTATTTTTGTATGGCGGGCGAGCAATACTCGCCCCTACATTAGTTATTTATAAAATATACACTGCTCGAACAATTCCTTCTTGAAATTTTATAAATTCATAATGTAAATATTAAATTAAATTACTCTTCAAAAGAATCGTCATCATTTTCAAGATTATCTTCAGCTAATTCGTTGTCAAAGTCTTCTTCAAAGTCTTCTTCAAAGTTTTCTTCTTCATCTAATAAACTATCAAGTTCATCTTCTTCTAATAAGCTGTCTTCAGCTAAAGTTTTGTCTAATCCTTCATCTACTACTAGTTCTTCATCTGCTATTAGTGGTTTGTTGTCGTCTAAATTAAAGTCTATTCCATCTTCTATATTCTCTGTAAGTTCAAGTTCTTTATCGTCTTTAGAATATAAACGTATATCTAGTCCTAAACTTTGTAGTTCTTTAATTAGTACTTTAAATCCTTCTGGAACTCCTGGTTCTGGAATATTTTCACCTTTTACTATTGCTTCATAGGTTTTTACTCTTCCTACAACATCATCTGATTTGATTGTTAACATTTCTTGAAGTGTGTATGCTGCACCATATGCTTCTAGTGCCCAAACCTCCATTTCACCAAATCTCTGACCACCAAATTGTGCTTTACCACCTAAAGGTTGTTGTGTTATAACTGAGTAAGGTCCTGTTGAACGTGCATGTATTTTATCATCAACTAAATGGTGAAGTTTTAACATATACATTACTCCAACTGTGATTGGTTTATCAAAAGGATCTCCTGTTCTTCCATCATACAAAATTGTTTTTCCATCTGGTGTTAATCCAGATTCTATTAACAATTGCTCTATGTCTTTTTCTGTTGCACCATCAAATACTGGAGTTGCAACCTTCATCCCAAGTAGTCTTGCTGCCGCTCCTAAATGTACCTCTAAAACCTGACCTAGGTTCATACGTGAAGGTACACCTAATGGATTTAAAACTACATCTACTGGTGTTCCATCTGGCATAAATGGCATATCTTCTACTGGTAATATTCTTGAAACAACACCTTTATTTCCATGACGTCCAGCCATTTTATCTCCAACTGATATTTTTCTCTTTTGAGCTATATATACTCTTATTACTTGGTTTACTCCAGCTCCTAGCTCATCTGAGTTTTCTCTTGTGAAGATTTTTATATCAACTATTGTTCCAGCTTCTCCATGAGGTACTCGAAGTGAAGTATCTCTTACTTCTCTAGCTTTTTCTCCAAAGATTGCTCTTAAAAGTTTTTCTTCAGATGTAAGTTCTGTTTCTCCTTTTGGAGTAACTTTACCTACTAATATGTCTCCTGGTCTTACTTCTGCACCAATTCTTACTATTCCTCTTTCATCTAAGTCTTTTAAGCTGTCTTCTCCAACATTTGGAATGTCTCTTGTTATTTCTTCTGGTCCAAGTTTTGTATCACGACATTCGCAGTCATATTCTTCAATGTGAATTGATGTGTAAACATCTTCTTTTACTAATCTTTCACTTAGTAATACTGCATCCTCATAGTTATATCCTTCCCATGTTGTGAATGCAATAAGAACATTTTTACCAAGTGCCATTTCTCCATTTTGTGTTGAAGGTCCATCTGCAATTACATCATTTACATTTACAATTTCGCCTTTTCTTACTATTGGTTTTTGATTGATACATGTTCCACCATTTGTTCTTTTGAATTTGCGTAGTTTATATGTATCTATTCCTGTTTTTGTTTTTATAATTATTTCGTCACCAGTTACTTTTTGTACTGTACCACCATTTTTAGCAACAACTGTTGTTCCAGAGTCTTTAGCTGCTCTATATTCAATACCTGTTCCTACTATTGGTGAGTCTGTAATCATTAGAGGAACTGCTTGACGTTGCATGTTTGCACCCATTAATGCACGGTTTGCATCATCATGCTCTAAGAATGGTATCATAGCTGCACCAACTGAAACTAGTTGTTTTGGAGATACATCTACAAATTCAACTTTATCTGCTTCAACTTCTATAATTTCATCTAAATATCTTACTTTTATTTTCTTATTTTTGAATTTTCCATTTTTATCCATTGGTTCTGTTGCTTGTGCTATTACATAGTTGTCCTCTTCATCTGCTGTCATGTAGATTACTTCGTCTGTAACTTTATGTGTTTTTGGATCTACTTTTCTATATGGTGTTTCCACAAATCCATATTCATTTATTATTGCAAATGTTGAAAGTGCTGATATAAGCCCTATGTTTGGTCCTTCAGGAGATTCTATTGGGCATAGTCTTCCATAGTGAGTATAGTGAACATCACGTACTTCAAATCCTGCTCTTTCTCTTGATAATCCTCCAGGTCCTAATGCTGATATTCTTCTTTTATGTGTTAATTCTGATAATGGATTTGTCTGATCCATAAATTGTGATAATTGTGAGCTTCCGAAGAATTCTCTAATTGCTGAAGTTATTGGTTTTGTATTTATTAAAGTTTGTGGTGTTACTACATCTAAGTCTTGAATTGTCATTCTTTCTCTTACAACTCTTTCTAATCTTGTTAAACCAATTCTAAATTGGTTTTGTAGTAATTCACCTACACATCTTATACGTCTATTTCCTAAATGGTCTATGTCATCAATGTTTCCAAGTCCATATTGTAAGTTTAACAAGTAGTTAATTGAAGCAATCATATCTTCTGTTACAATATTTTTTGGAACTAGCTCTTCTTTTCTTTCATTTATAACTTTTACTAAGTCTTTTTTATCTGTTGTTTCTAGTATGTTTTTTAGAACAGCATAATTTACTTTTTCTTTTATTTTTATTTCATCATTTTTTATAAATGCTTTTAAGTCAACTGTTCCATTTCCTATAACTCTTATTTTTGCATCGTTTATTTTTAAATCAACAATGTTTATTCCTGCATTTTGAATTTCCTCTGCTTTTTCTTTTGAAATAACAGAATCTTTTTCAACTATTACTTCTCCTGTTTCAGAGTTTACTATTGTATCAAATGCAACTTTATTTGTTATTCTTGAGCTTAAATCTAACTTCTTATTATATTTGTATCTTCCTACTTTTGATAAGTCATATCTTCTTGGATCGAAGAATAAGTTATTAAATAAATTTCTAGCAGCTTCAACTGTTGGAAGTTCTCCTGGTCTCAATTTTTTATAAATTTCAATAAGAGCATCTTCATTTGTTTTAGTTGTATCTTTTGCAATTGTTGCTAGAATTTTATCTTCATCTCCAAATAGAGCTGTTATTTGCTCATCTGTAACTAATCCTATTGCCCTTAAAAGTGTTGTGACTGGTAATTTTCTTGTTCTATCGATTCTTACATAAAATACATCATTTCCATCTGTTTCATATTCAAGCCATGCACCTCTAATTGGCATAACTGTCGCTTTGTATAATTTCTTACCTGTTTTATCATAGTCTGATTCATAATAGCATCCTGGTGATCTTACTAATTGACTTACTACAACTCTTTCTGCTCCATTAATTACAAATGTTCCGCTATCTGTCATTAAAGGAAAATCTCCCAAATAAATTTCTTGTTCTTTGATCTCCCCTGTTTCACGGTTTATTAACCTTACTTTGACATGCAATCTAGTTGAATATGTAGCGTCTCTTTCCTTTGCTTCTTCTAATGAATATTTAGTCTCCTTTTCCATATAATAGTCGAAAAACTCTAGTACTAAATTTCCAGTATAATCTTCAATTGGGGAAATATCCTTTAATACTTCTCCTAATCCTTCGTTTACAAACCAATCATAAGAGTCTTTTTGAACTTGAATAAGATTTGGCAAGTCTATAAAGTCTCCTATTTTTGCAAATGTTTTTCTTGTTGTTTTTTCATAGTTAATGTCTGTTAGCAAAATAAATCAACCCTTTCTTTAATACTTTTGAGCAGTTTGATAAGATCTTAAAGGTTTCTCTAATTTCTAACCTTCAATATCTAACCTCTATATATTAACGAAAGTCCCTCTTAATTACAAGTGTATTATTAGTTCAAAAAAATTACTGCTCTATATTGTTTTTGAATTAACACCTTTACTTATAATTAATTCCTCTTTCTTAACATTTCTTTTGCAATTGGTAATTTTCTAAATTGTTTTTTAGCCTTAAAAAGCAAACACAACAAAAAAGTGTAGTAATATATTGCTATATTAAGCTATTTTAAGCTGTTTCTACACTTTTAATTAGATTACATTTTATTTAACTTTTAATTACTCTTTTCACTTTTTAAAAATCACCATTTCTTTTTAAATAGTTTACATATTTCTTGCTATTGCAAAAAATATGAGCTATAATATAATATCATAATTTAGGACACGTTGTCAAGTAATTTTGTAAAAGTTTTCAAAATTGTTAGTGGGATATTTAATTATAATATTAGCATTGCATCTCCAAAGCTGAAAAATCTATATTTTTCTTGTACCGCTTTGTTATATGCTTCCATTATAAATTCTTTTGTTGCTAAGCTTGATACTAACATTATTAATGTTGATTCTGGTAAGTGGAAATTTGTAATTAGTCTATCAATACATTTAAATTCATATCCTGGATAAATAAATATACTTGTATCTCCTTCTGTTTCTTTAACTTCTCCATTTTCTTTTGCTATTGATTCTAGTACTCTGCATGAAGTTGTTCCAACTGCTATTATTTTATGTCCTTCTCTTTTTGCTTTGTTTATCTTGTCTGCATCTTCTTGCTTTATGTAGTAATGTTCCGTGTGCATTTTATGTTCCTCGATATTTTCTACCTTCACTGGTCTAAATGTTCCAATTCCAACATGTAATGTCACATTTGCTATTTCCACACCTTTTTCTTTTATTTTATCTAATAATTCTTGTGTGAAATGTAATCCAGCTGTGGGTGCTGCTGCTGAACCATCATATTTTGCATATACTGTTTGATATCTATCTTTTTGTTCTAATTTTTCTGTTATGTATGGGGGTAATGGCATAAGTCCTATTTTATCAAGTATTTCATTGAATATTCCTTCATATTTAAAGTGTACTTTTCTGTTTCCATTTTCCATCACTTCTAATATTTCTGCTTCAAGCAATCCATCTCCAAAATTTACTTTTACTCCTGTTCTTAGTTTTTTTCCTGGTCTTACCATTACCTCCCAATTGTTGTTTTCCAATTGTTTTAGTAGTAAAAATTCCACTAATTTTTCTGTGTTTTTACCGATTATTTTTCCATAAAGTCTTGCTGGTATGACCTTTGTGTTGTTCCTTACTAAACAATCTCCTGGTTCTAAATAATCTATTATATCTTTAAAGGTTTTGTCTTCTATTTGTTTTGTGTCTCTATGTAACACCATTAGTCGAGATTCATCTCTTTTTTCCAAAGGATGTTGGGCTATTAGTTCTTTTGGTAGTTCATAATTAAAATCTGATACTTTCATATTTTTTCCTTTCATATATTCGTTTTTTGTTTGGAAGTGTATTGCTTGCTTCCATATTTTTTTATTGATTAATTTATACTGTTAAATGTATTTTGAGTCGCCGTTGGTGGCGACCCATCTATATTTTATTTATGTTTTATTGCATCAAAAACTGATAAGATTTCTTCTATTATGTTTTGTGGTTCTTTATTAAATTCTATCTCAATTGCATATTTGAAATTGCTACTGTTTGGTGGCTGGGTTGAATATGAGGTGTTGTTAAGTCCTATATATTTACCTGTGTCTTTATCTAATATGGTTCCTCTCATATAATCTTTGTACCACTGATTTAATCCTTCTGTGCTTTTTTCCGTATATCCATATTTTTCATAATCATGTAAGGCCGGGATTTCATATCCATTCTCCATTGTATTTCTTTCTAAAGTATGTAAAAACTCATGTATATATACCTCTTCTGGAACTTGATTTGTTATTCCATATCTATATGTATATGAATTTGAATTTTTATTTATCCTAATTAGTGAATATCCTATACCATAAATATCCATACTTCCTAGTCCTATCCAGTTATTAAGAATTGGTATTGAGATATCTCCATTTTCACTTTCAAATCTGCACACTACAAATATATGGTCATATTCTTTTTCTTTTGTTTTTTCATATACTAAGTTTTTTATATCTCTATATGATAAATAATATCCATGTTCGTCAGAATATGATATTGTCGTTATTGGTGTTTCTATATTAATTATATCATACTTTATGTCTAATTTTTTGTCTGAAATTTTATAGCAAGTTTCTTTATATCTTTCCATATTTAATTTTATATTTTCAATATCATTTAAGTTTATTTTTAAATCATATTTTTTTCCATCTATGTTCACATTTAATTCTTGTGCAATGAAGCATCCTACATTCCATTTAGTGTCTGTTCTTTTTGTTCCTTTTTCTAATTTGAAATCTGAAAACCATGCTGTTCCTATACAGTCTCCTTCATTTCCTCCAAGTCTAAAGCTTATTTTAACAGTATTTCTGTTTTTGGAATTGAACATGTATTCTACTTTTTGCCAATCATTAGTTCCTGTTATTGGTTTAGAGTACTCTGTTGTGTCTAGTAGTCCTATAACAACACCTGCATCTGAGGTCTGTGTATCGCTTTGTATATTTTCTGTTTTTACCATACAGGTAATTTTATATGGTGTATTAGGCTCTACCTCTATTTCTTTGTAAATTGCTGAATCATTATATTCTAGATTTGACTTTTAGCATCTGTGTATTTTACTTTTGAGTCTCTTGAAAATCTTGTTTCTGCCTCTTTCTTGGCTACTGCTTTTTCAAAACCATTAAAATAACTTGTTTTAAAAATGTTAAACGATATAATTAATACAACTAAAAGAAATATTGTTGATAAAATAGTGCTTATTCTTGTTTTACCTTTTCTATTCATTAGTTTTCTTTGCATATCTTATTTATTCTTCTTTCTATAGATTTTTTTCCTAATATCTGCATAATTTCATAAAGATCTGGAGTATTGCATCTTCCTGTTAAGGCTACTCTTATAACTGTACTTATGTCTCCTATATGTCCTTTATAGGCATCTGGATTGGTTTTATATTCCTTAACCTCCCTTGCATAGCCCATTTCTTCTGCTAAATCCTTCATTTTGTTAAACCAATCTTGTTTGTCATCATTTATGTCAAAATGTTTCTCAATATAACTTTTCAATATTGATTTTATTTCATCATTATCTATGATTTTTTGAAATTCATAACTTGTGTTTTTGTCAAAAATGTCATCATACATATATTGTATCGAATGTTTTATTTCTGACCATCTTGATATATCCTTTCTTGGTTTGTTTCCACCTCGCTCAATATTTAATATTTTAATTGCATATTCTTTATTTTTTGTTAGAATTGTTTCAAGCTCTCTGTCATATCTTTTAGCCCATTTTAGTGTTTCAGTATATATTTTTTCTGCTGTAAATTTTGATATAACATTTTTAGAAACATCTAATAGTTTTACCATGTCAAATACTGCTCCACTTACACTCATTTTATTTAGTTCTAGTTTAAATTCACTTATGTCAGCATCTTTGTTTGCTCTTCTCCAAGGCTCAAAATTTGAATTTGCAATATTAAGTAAATATTCTACTACCGCTTCTTCTGGTATTCCTTCTTCATGATAGTAGCTTACAGCTGCTTCTGGATCTTTTCTTTTACTTATTTTTCTTTTATTTCCATTTTCATCCTTCATAATTGTTGCTGTATGTGCGTATTTAGGAGGTTTAAAACCTAAAGCTTTAAATAATTCCAAGTGAAGTGGTATTGAAGATACCCACTCATCTCCACGAATTACATGAGTTACTCTCATAAGGTGATCATCTACTGCATGTGCAAAGTGATATGTTGGTAATCCGTCTGCTTTTATTATTACTATATCTTGATCATTTTCTGGAAATTCTATGTTACCTTTTATAACATCTTTATGTTTTATTCTTCTGTCTTCTCTTCCTTGTGATTTAAATCTTATAATATATGCTTCTCCATTTTTTATTTTTTCTGCAGCTTCATCTATTGGAAGATTTCTATATTTTGCCCAAATCCCATAATATCCTGGTCGTATTTTAGCAGTTTCTTGTTTTTCTCTTATTTCATCTAGCTCTTGTGTGGTGCAGAAACATGGATATGCTAGTCCTCTCCTTATTAATGATTTTGCATATGCTTGGTATATATCTTTTCTTTGACTTTGTTTATATGGACCATAATTTCCTTTATCTAAATTTTCTCCTATCATACCTTCATCTGGATTTATTCCAAAGTCCTTCAAGCTATCCACAATTTGAGATGTTCCATTTTCAATTTCTCTTTTTTGGTCTGTATCTTCTATTCTTAATATAAATACTCCTTTTGATTGCTCAGCTAATTTTCTATCAATTATTGCTCCAAAAAGTCCGCCTATATGTACAAATCCAGTTGGGCTTGGTGCAAAACGTGTTACCATTGCCCCTTCTTTCAAATTTCTTTCTGGATATTTTTCTTCATAATATTCTATTCCCTTTGCATCTGGAAATATTAAATTTGCCAATTCATTGTAATCCATGCTTGTTCACCATAATCCTTTCAACTTATCATTATTAAAAATCCACCTATCACACTTAGTATAAAACCTACAATTTTAAGTGTTAGTGTTGCTATATTTTGATCGCTAAAGCTAAATCTTTTTTTACTCAAATATCGTGCATCATATATTAATATTATTCCAAACATTATTATTACGATTCCTATTATTTCTAATAATTTCATATATTTTTGCTCCTTTTAATTTTTACATGTAAAATTATATCACATCTTTTTTGATTTTTGTAGATATTAAACGAATTTTTGTTATGTTTTTGGGTAAACTATTTCTATATTTTATTTTAGGAGGTTTTTATTTTGAAAATTATATTGTCTTTAATTATTTACATTTTGTTTTTAACAGGATGTAATAGTAATACCTCTTCTGAAGATATTGGAAATTATAGTACTAAAAGTTTAGCTATTAATAAAGGAGAAGATAATAATGTTGAAAAAAAAGAAGCTGTTGAAGAACCTCTTTCAGCCTTTTCTACCAAGGTGTCTCAAGATGATCCAGATAGGCAAAATAATATTACAATTACTTGTAATTCTTTAAATGGCACTATTGTTAAGGCAGGAGAAACTTTTTCTTTTTGTAATACTTTAGGTCCAGCGAAACCTGAGGATGGATATAAAAAGGCTGATACTTTTGATAGTAATGGAAATACTATTCAAGCATATGGTGGTGGCAAATGTCAAGTAAGTTCGACCTTGTATAATGCTGTTTTGGCAGGAGATGGGTTGACTGTAGTTGAAAGAAATGCACATAGCGGTCCTGTTTATTATGTTCCAAAAGATAAAGATGCTTGTGTTTCCTATGGTTCATGTGATTTCAAATTTAGAAATGATAATAATTTTGATATTAAAATGTATTTTTCAAACACTCCAGATAGTATTGATATAAGCATTGTTAAAATTTTATCATAAATTCATAAATTCTTCATAAACTTTTATTGACTAAGATTTTTTTGATCTGCCCAATTTTACTGATATTATATAAGGTAATATGTTACTTGCAAATTGGGTTAATTACTACAAAGAGGTGAAGAATTTATGTTTGAAAAAAGTTTTAAATTTTGTTTAGTTCTTGTTTTACTATGTTCTTGTTTTGTTCCTGTTTTAGCGACTGATAGTGTTTATGTTTGGTCTGATAATTCTAATCCTGAAGCTATTTCTACTTCTAATGTTATTCGGTGGTAAAGAGGGAAACTTTTTAAATTTAACTTGTGGTAGTGCTATTTTAATGGAGCAATCAACAGGTACAATTTTGTATGAACATAATAGTCATGAACAGTTAAAACCCGCAAGTGTTACTAAAGTTATGACAATTTTACTTATAATGGAGGCTTTAGACAATGGCGTTATTTCACTTGATGATAGGGTTGCTTGTTCCGAAGAGGCTTCAAAAATGGGGGGTTCACAAATTTGGTTAGATACCACCGAGACACTAACTGTAAATGAAATGTTAAAAGCCATTTGTGTTGTGTCTGCAAATGACTGCTGTGTGGCAATGGCTGAGCACATTGCGGGTAGTCAGGAATTATTTGTTGAAAGAATGAATGCTCGTGCAAAAGAGCTTGGAATGAATGACACTTGTTTTAAAAATTGTCATGGTTTAGATGAAGATGGTCATGTAACTTCTAGTTACGATATTGCTTTAATGTCCAGAGAGCTTATGTTGAATCATCCTAGCATCACAAATTACACTACTATATGGATGGATACTTTAAGAGATGGTGAATCTCAATTAGTTAATACAAATAAATTGATAAGAAATTATGAGGGATGTACTGGGCTTAAAACTGGTTCTACTTCAACTGCATTATTTAATCTTTCTGCAACTGCTACTCGAAATAATCTATCTCTAATTGCTGTTATAATGCGTGGAGAAACTTCTCCTATTAGATTCGCTGAAGCCAAAAAGCTTTTAGATTTTGGGTTTAGTAATTTTGAATATTTGAAATATGCTAACCAAGGAGATATCGCAAAAAGCATTTTAGTTCATAAAGGTACAACAAATAGTGTTGAAGTGTCTTTTGAAAGCGATGCTGGAAGTTTAATTCCTAAAGGTCAATCCGCTAATATTGTAACAACTGTTTCTCTTCCAGAAACAATAAATGCACCTATTAATAAAGGAGAAAAACTAGGAGAAGTAATTTTTAGTTTAAATAATGAAACACTTGGCACAGTAAATTTAGTTGCCAATAATACTGTTAAGAAGTTAAACATAGGTAATATGGTTGCTCTTGTAGTAGAAAAGTGGTTTACTTTGTTAAGATAATTAATAAAAGGAATCCTAAAGCATACACTTTCTTTACAATTATCCTTGACAAATGGTTCTCTTTACTATTTAGAGTATCCTAAAATAGGATACTCTATTTATATTTAAATATTCCTGCTTTTATTTTTATTCCTTCTTTTTTAAATTTTATCTCATGTTCTGTTTCTATATTGCACCAAAAATCTTGTTCTTTTTCCAAATCATTTGTTAGCTTTACTGTTTTAAATCCTGCTTCTTTAAAGTACTCTATACTTTCTTTAAATAATTCATCATCATCTGTTTTAAAGTATATTTCTCCTTCTGTTTTCAAAAATTCTTTATATTTCTCTAATTGCCTGATATGTGTTAATCTCCTTTTTTTGTGTCTGGGTTTTGGCCAAGGATTGCAAAAATTTATATAGATTCTTTCCACATTATCTTTTTTATCCAATATATTATTTATCTCTTCTATGTCATATCTTGTTAATGCTATATTTTTGACTTCATTTTTCTGAAATTCTTCTTCAATATTTCTTTTTGCTATTCCCAAGATTGCATCTACTAAATCTATTGCTATATAGTTTATTTCATGATTCTGAATTGCTGCTTTTTTTACAAAATATCCTTTTCCACAACCTAATTCTAAATATATTGGGTTATCGTGATTGTTAAAAAACTCTTTCCATCTCCCTTTATATTCCTCTGGATTTTGTACATAAAATTTGCTTGTAGCTAATTCTGCTTTTGCCCATGGTTTGTTCCTAATTCTCATTTTACTTCCTTCTTTTTATTATCTTTATTTGCAATTATATAATTTCATGTTTTAAAAGTCAATAATAACTTAAATTTAAATTGCATTTAAATTTGTTTTATAGTATATTATATAAGTAGAAAGTGAGGTTATTATTATGAGTTTAGATGATGTTATAAAAGTAGCCAAAGAAGTTCGTAAAAGAGCTTATTCGCCATATTCTCATTACTATGTTGGAGCCACATTAGTCTGTAAAAACGGACATGTTTATTCTGGTTGCAATATTGAGAATAATGGTATAATGTCTATTTGTGCTGAAAGAGTTGCTTTTACAAAAGCTATATCTGAAGGAGAACGTGATTTTGATTATATTGTTATATGTGGTGGTTCAGATTTAAATAGTCTTGAAGATTGCTCTCCTTGTGGATATTGCAGACAATTCATGAATGAATTCGTAAATGAAGACTTTAAGATTTTTTTGCTTGATTCAAATGGTAAAGCTAAGGTTTATAAAATGGAAGATTTGTTACCATATTCTTTTAAAATGTAGTACCGATTAGCACCGTCCCCAAAAATTGGTTTATTTTTTACTTTCATATTGACTTTTTCTTTTAAATGTTGGATAATGAAATATGTTCTTAATGATAATATTCTTTTAAGGACATATTTTGTTTTTTAGGATGTGATTTTTATGTCAAAAGCACGGTGTAGTTTTAGGTACATTTTATGGGGACGAGGGAAAAGGTAAAATTATTGATTATCTATCAAAAGATGCTGATATCACAATTAGATGCTCCGGTGGTAATAATGCTGGACACACTATTGAAGTTGGTGGTAAAAGATTCGCATTTCATTTAATTCCTTCTGGTATTTTAAATAAAGGAACTCTAGCAATTATAGGGAATGGCGTTGTTGTAAACCCTAAAGTTTTAATTGATGAAATGACGGAATTAGAGGCAAATGGATTTTCTACTGATAATTTATATATTAGTGAAAAAGCTCACATAATTTTTCCTTATCATGTTGAAATGGATAAGCTTCTAGAAGAAAATCGTGGTGCTAATAAAATTGGAACTACTGCAAGAGGAATTGGTCCTGCTTATTGTGATAAATTTGAAAGATGTGGTATTAGAGCAGAAGATTTGATTAGTGATAATTTTGAAGAGCTTTTAACTATTAATATAAACAATAAGAATAAAATTTTTGAAGTATATGGATATCCTACACTTGATGTCAGTCAAGTCTTAGAAGAATATAAGAAATATGCTGAAATTTTAAGACCACACATTACAGATACAATAACTTTGATACATAATGCTTTAGAAAATGAAAAAAAGGTTTTATGTGAAGGTGCACAAGCTTCTCTTTTAGATATAGATTTTGGAAGTTATCCTTTTGTTACCTCTTCAAACCCTTCAATTGGTGGTATTTGCACAGGTAGTGGATTAGGTGCTAAAGATATTGGCGAAGTTTATGGTGTTTTAAAAGCATATTCTTCACGTGTTGGTAGTGGTCCTTACGTTACAGAGCAAGATAATGAAATTGGTGATACAATACGAGAACTTGGTCATGAATATGGAACTACTACAAAAAGACCTAGAAGGTGTGGATGGCTTGATTTAGTAGCTCTAAAGTATGCTGTTAGGTTAAATGGAATTACAGCTTTAGCAATTAACCATGTTGATACTGTTGGAAAACTTCCTAAAATAAAGGTTTGTGTTGGATATAATCATAATGGTAAAATTACAACTGATTTTTCTACAAACATAAATTTTTTAAATAGTTGTACTCCAATTTATGAAGAATTTGAAGGTAATTTTGGTGATATTAGTGACTGTAAAACAAGAAAAGATTTACCAGAAAATGCTCAGAAATACTTAGCAAGAATTGAAGAATTTGTTGGTGTCCCTGTAAAATTTATTGGAACAGGGGCAGGAAGAGATGCAATGATAGTTGAGTAATAAAATTACAAATATGAACGTCAATATTAAAAATTTTGACGTTCATATTTATTATTTTTCCAAATTAATGGTCTTGTTCTTTATTAGCCCTATAATATTTTATACCATGTGTTTATATTGTAAAACATATTGTACCAGTTGCCTGAAAAGTCTCCTTTTAGCTTATCTGTATGCAATATTATATAGTTATTAAAATACAAGCTAATAAATGGTAGTTCTTTATAATAGTTTTCTATTATTTTTTCATATTCCTTTTTTAATATTTCTTTATCTTCTATTTGTATTATTTTTTCTATCTTTTCTCTTGTTTCTTTATTATCAAAGTATTGGCTTATTTCTGGTGTTATTGGCACTGTTCTTGTCTTAAGTATTAAGTCTGCATTCGAATTTTGGTATGTTTGTATTTCTATCTTTATATTTTTTTCTTCTAACTGTTCTTTTATTTTTTTTGCTATTTCTTTGTTTTCTGCTATTGTTGATAAAGTAAATATTTCACCTGTAATATCAATTACATCTTCTGGTAGTGTGTTTTGTTTGTTTAAGTAACTCCCATATTCTAGTGGAAAATCTACTATGCTATATTTTTTATTATATAGGTCATATATTATTTTCTCTTTATTTATGTTTTTATTTAAATATTTTCTTGTTTCTTCATTCTTTATATTCTCACATGATATATAATAGAATTCCCTAGCAGTTATTAAGTTTTCTTCTATTCCTATATTGCCTATATATTTTTCATAATCTGTGTTTTCTGTTATTATCAAATCTATATTTTTTCGAGTGAATTCATTGTATAACTCTGTTGTGTTTTTATATATTTTTAGTTTTATTTTTATTTCGCTTCCTTCAATGCTTATTTCGTCTTTTTCTATATTTGTGATTTTATACTCTCCTGTTCCCATTGGCTTTGTTGAATTATATGTACTTACCTCCATAATTGGAAAGCAGAGTAAATATTCAAAAAATTCCACAGGTTCTACTAAATTTATTTTGAAAGTATATTGATCTATTTTTTCTATACCACTAATTGCTACAGTATTTTCTTTATATATTGAATCTGAGTTTTTTATTGTATTGATCGTAAATTCTACATCTTCTACAGTTACATTTCTGCCATTACTCCATTTTTTATTTTCATTTAATTTAATAATGTATGTTAAATTATCTAATTTTGAACATTCTTCTGCTATGCATGGTGTTGTATTAAAATCCTGAGAAATGTTTATTAATGGCTCATATATCAATTTAGTTATATGCTGAATTTCTAATTTTTTTGTTAAAATTGGATTTATAGTATCAAGCTTTGTTATTCCTATAGTTATTTCTTTTATAAATTTTATTTCCTTACTTTTTGCTTGTACACTATTTTGTTTATTATTGTCTTTTATATAGACAATATAAAAGCCTAAAATTGTTAGAGAAACTATTGTAAATACAAAAATTCTTTTGATGTGTTGCATTAAATCCTCCTTTTATGATTTGATGCTTTTACAATATTTTTATTTGATATTTTTTATACAATTAATGGTAGGACATTTGCCCTACCATTCTGTTTATTATGTAGGAAAGTTCGATAGTTCTTTCCGGAATAACAATGTTAAGTTTCACTAATTTGCCAAAATGCAGAGCATTCGTGGTATGTGGCGAAGCCATTTTTCTTATGCTTTTTATTTTCTTGATTCTATTATGAGCTTCATACCTGTACGGTTTTCACCCTCCACCTCGACTTCGGCAAAAGCTGGTATACACACTAAGTCTACTCCTGCTGGTGCAACAAATCCTCTTGCTATTGCTACAGCCTTTACAGCTTGATTTAGTGCTCCTGCACCAATTGCCTGCATTTCAGCTTTGTTATTTTCCTTTACTAGTCCTGCAATTGCTCCTGCTACTGAATTTGGATTTGATTTTGATGAAATTTTTAAAGTCTCCATATTTTTCCTCCTATAAATATTTTTTGTAACGTTGTTTTTTCTTTCATTTGTTACATTATATTTATATTATATTTTTAAATATTTGTCTATATTTTTCTGGAAAATTCTGGAAGTTTTCATCGCATAAAATACCTTATTTTTCGCTTTTTCTACAATTTTATCCTTTTAATTTTTTCTATTCGACAATTTTTGTCATTTATTTCTAAAAGGCATCCTGATAATTCAATTTTTTTATCATCACTTACTTTATATCTTTCTGGTAAAGTTGTTACAAATCTCTTTATGGAATTTGCTACTTCCATTCCTATAACTGATTTTTTTGGTCCAGTCATTCCTACATCTGTTATGTATCCTGTTCCCTTCTCTAGTATTGTTTCATCTGCCGTTTGTACGTGGGTATGTGTTCCAAAAACACATGTTACTCTTCCATCTAAATAATATCCCATGGCTATTTTTTCTGCTGTTGCTTCTGCATGAAAGTCTACTATTATTATATCTGCATTATCTTTTATTTTATTTACTATTTCGTCTGCCTTTAAGAATGGATTTTCTGATAGTACTGGCATTTCTACTCTGCCTATTAAGTTGATAATAGCTATTTTTTTTCCATTACATTCTTGGATTTTATATCCTACTCCTGCAACATTTGCTGGATAATTTGCTGGTCTTATTATTTTTTCATCATTAATAAAGTTAAATATTTCCTTTTTTCCCCATGTATGATTTCCCATTGTTATCATATCTATTTTAGAGTTTTTTAAGTCTTCATATATTTTAAAAGTAATTCCCATCCCATCCGCCGAGTTTTCTCCATTTGCAATAATAAAGTCTATATTGTTTTGTTCTTTATATTTGGGGATTGTTTCTTTTATCTTCTTCACACTATTAATTCCAACAATATCTCCTATAATTAAAATTTTCATAATATTTTTTTCCTTTCTTTTAGTTTTGGGTCGCTGTTTATCGGCGACCCTTTATATTTTTATTAAATCAAAATTTGTTTGATCTGAACTTGCCATTATAAATCTTATTCCATCTATCATTCCTTGTTTTGCATCTTTTCCGACTTCTCCGTGAACATGTCCATATATGCAAATTTTGGCATTATATTTTTTCATAGTTTTTACTAAATTTAGCTCTTCCTTTGTGTATCCATTAAAAGGTGGATAATGCATACATACTATTATTTCTTTATCTTCTCCAAACCTTTGCAAACCATCTTTTATTGACATCTCTAGTCTCAAATTTTCTCTACGTATTATTTTTTCTGGGTTTTCTTCTTGTTCTGACCA
This sequence comes from Clostridiales bacterium, assembly GCA_004554705.1. GTDB lineage: Bacteria > Bacillota > Clostridia > TANB77 > CAG-508 > UMGS1781. The sequence continues at coordinate 206,901 of SFKS01000001.1, forward strand.
TCCTCTTGTTCCTACTATTATTTTATTTTCCCAAATATAGCTATTGTTATATATAAAATCTATATTTTTAAAATTATTGTTTTTTAAAAATTCTCTCATTTTTTTTATGGATTCCCACCAATAGTCATGATTTCCTTTTAGCAATAATTTTGTTCCTGGTAATTCATTTAGATATTCAAAATCCTTTTTTGCATCCTCTATATACATCGCCCAAGAAAAGTCTCCTGGCAATAATACCAAGTCTTCTTTTTTAACTTTCTTTATCCAATTATCTCTTATCTTTTTTTCATGGTTTTTCCAATTGTTTCCAAAAATATCCATTGGTTTATCCATACCTAAGGATAAGTGCAAATCCGAAATTGTATAGATTGACATATCAACCTCCTAATTTTAAATTTGGTACTGCATTTAAATTTAGTTTAGATATTTGTCCTTCTCTGTAATCATAATATGCCGCCGCAGCTATCATTGCTGCATTATCTGTACATAGTTTTAATTCTGGATAATATATTTTAACATTTCCCTTGTTCCCTAACTCTTGAAATTGCTTCCTAATATAAGTATTTGCTGATACTCCTCCTGCTAATACTATTTTTTCAATTTTTGTTTCTTCTACTGCTTTTATTACTTTGTCTAATAACATATCTGTTGTTACTTTTTCAAAGCTTGCACATAAGTTTGCTTTATCTATTTCTGGATTTTTATGATATAAATTCATTACAGCTGTTTTTATTCCGCTAAAGCTAAAATTTAAGCCTTCAACTTTTGCTTTTGGTAATTCTATATTAGCTATTCCTTCATATGCCAATTTATCTATTTTGGGTCCTCCTGGGTATCCTAATCCTATTACTCTAGCAACCTTGTCATAGCTTTCTCCTATTGCATCATCTTTTGTTCTGCCTAATATCTCAAAGTTTGTATAATCTGTTATTTTGACTAAATGTGTATGTCCTCCTGATATTATTAAACATAAAAAAGGTGGCTCAAGGTCTGGATATGTTATATAATTTGCGGCTATGTGTCCAGCAATGTGGTTAACTCCTACTAATGGTTTGTTTAAAGCATATGATAAGCCTTTTGCATAAGATACACCTACTAGTAGTGCACCTACTAATCCTGGGCCGTATGTACAACTTATGACATCTATATCTTCTAACTTGAGTTCTGCTTGCTTTATTGCTTCTTTTACTACTTGATTTATAACCTCAATATGGCATCTTGATGCTATTTCTGGTACTACTCCTCCATATGTTGTATGTATGTTTATTTGTGAGTTTATAATATTTGATAAAACTTTCCTACCATTTACTACTACCGCTGCAGAAGTTTCGTCACAACTTGATTCTATTCCTAAAATTACTATATCTTTCATATATTTCCTTTCTTTAGTATTTTATCAGTATCCTCTCAATTTGTCAATACAATCAAAAATCTTCGCCCCCATTGGCAAAGATGTTTTTTAAATTTTATATTCTTTTTCTAATTTCTCTGTTAAGTATATTTTTGATATCATTTCTAATTCTTTTGATGCTTCCTCTGTTATCTGAAATGAATAAATCTTTTTTGCTTCCGATAGTATTATGTATTTTATTGCGATTTTTGTTGTTTCGCATATATCTATTGCACCTTTGTCTTGTTTTCCACATGTTGCACATTTGAAGCCATTATCTTTTATGCTAAATTTATTTATATTTTCTTTTTGTTTGCAAATTTTACATTCTTCTATTTCTGGTCTATACCCTATTATTGATAATAATCGCAAACGAAATATAGAAGTTACGAATTCTAAGTTTTTATTTGTATTTGATATTACATATAGTGTGTTTAAATATAATTGTAATATTTTATAATTGTTTTGATTTTCTGTTGTTACATCATTTATTATTTTTGTTATATATGATGCATATTTGAGTTTATCTAAATCCGTTCTTATGTTGTAGAATACTTCTATTGTATCACATGAATTCATACTGTAATTGTCAGAGCCTTTATATAATACATATTCTCCAAAACACAAAAATTGAGTGCCTGCCATTAAAAGGCTTTTTGGTCTTCTGCTACCTTTTGCCACGCACTCAATTTTTCCCATATTTGGTGTTAGTATTGTAAGTATTTTATCAAAATCAGACATTATCTTTTCAGCAATTATTATTCCTTTTGTTTTGATGGTTTTCATATTCCTTCACCTTTATAATATTTTCTATATTTTCTACCTGTTTAAATTCTAGAAATGTATCTATATTCCCGGTATTTTTAAATGTATTCCATGCAATTTGTCTTATCATGTGCTTCATCCCCTTCGTTTTCTTTTAAAAATATTTTCTGTAGTTTAGGATATTTTATACTCTTATTTTAATTTAAATTTGCTAACTATATTATTATTGTTTTGCCAATCTTCTTTTACTTTTACCCATATTTTTAAATTTACTTTTGTTTGCAACATTTTTTCTATGTCTTGTCTTGCATACATTCCTATTTTTTTTAGCATACTCCCATTTTTGCCTATTATAATCCCTTTATGAGATTCTCTTATAGTATATATAACTGCTTCAATATCATATATATTTTCACCTTTGACAGTTTTTCTTAATTTCATTTTTTGAGTTTCTACATATATTCCATGTGGAATTTCTTCATCTAATAATTTTAAAGCTTTTTCTCTTATGGTTTCTTCTACAATTTGTCTTTCTGTTTGGTCTGTGTATTGTTCTATGTCATAATATGCTGGTCCTTCCGGAAGTAACTTTTCGATTTCCTGTAATATAGCCTCAGTATTGTCATTGTTTAAACTACTAACTGGTATAATTGCTTCAAATTGATATTCATTTTTATATAGTTCTATTATTTTTAATAGTTTTTCTTTTTCTATTAAATCTATTTTGTTTATAACTAATATAGTTTTTCTTTTTAGTTCTTTTATTTTATCTAATATTATTCTGTCTCCTGTACCTATTTTATTTGATGTAGCATCTATTATAAATAGTGTAATATCTGAATTTGGAACACTAAGCCAAACTGTTTCTAGCATTGTATTTCCTAACTTTGTTTTTGGTTTATGAATTCCAGGTGTATCTATAAATATTATTTGTGAATTTTCTCGATTTATTATAGCTTTTATTGCTGTTCTTGTGGTTTGACATTTATTCGCTGTTATTGCTACTTTTTCCCCTGTTAGACTATTTATAAGTGTTGATTTCCCTACATTTGTTCTACCTATTATTGATACAAAACCTGATTTGAAATTTGGCATTAATATTCTCCTGTTCTATATTATCTTTTAGGTCGCCGAAAATGGCGACCTCTATTTAGTGACATGTGGCGAAGCCACTTTTCTTATTCATTAACTTCTGTTGGCGCTACTGGTGTGGTTTCCTGTGGTGCGTCAATTTTAATTGTAGCATTTAGTGGACAAATTTGTATAAATGTATTTCCATCATTAACTTTTCCCATGTTATTGGAACTACATATCCACCTGTTACTAAGTATCCTGTACCATTTCCAATATTTTCTAAGTCTTGTCTTCCTTTTCCTTCTCCATCATTTAATGTGTGATTTCCTACTTTGTATATTATTATATTTTTTGCAGTATATTGTTCGCCAGTTACTAAATCTACATTTGGTTTTCCACTCATGCTTCTTTTATATGTTTTATTTCCTTCATCATATTCATAACTTGTTGAATGATAGTTTGAATATTTTATATATATTGATGTTGCTTTTTCTGCACCATCTAGTTTGTCCATTTCAATTTCTTCTGCACTATAGTTTAATAATAAGTCTTTGTTTGTATCTCTAGTATATCCCTGTTTTTCTGCATATTTTTTTACATTTTCCATGCTTGTAAAACCAGTATGTTCATAATCTCTTTTTAAAGTTTTATCTCTAAAAAATACACTTCCTTCTAATGCAATTCCATCTATATTATCAAAAGATCCTAATTTACTATATGCTTGTGGACTTCCTCCCCAGTGTACAAAGATTGCATCATTTTCTTGTACATAGTCTAAAAAGTAATGTCTGGCACTTCTTATTGAACCCACTTTAGCAGTATCTTTATCTTTGAATAATGCCATCATTCTTGTTATTCCGCCTTCTGCAATTATTTCATATACTAAATATGCATCTTGCACTCCACATTGTGGCCATGCTGAGTGATTATTATTTATCATTACTGCATATGGTCTTGATTTAGATTCTTCATTTACTATTTGAACTTTTTTTACTTCTGGAACTGGTGTCTCCTCTTGTTTTTCTTTTGCAACAGTTTGTGGTATCTCCTGATTTTTTGATATTTTTACTGCTAGAATACCTGCTACTATTAATATTATTAAAATTAAAACTGCTATTGTTTTTTTTCCACTTTTGTTTTTTTTCATTTTATTCATCCTTCCCTTTATATATGGAATTATAAACTAGTATTCCATATACATTTTTAAATATTTTTTGTATTATTTGTTTATGTTTAATTTCTGCAGTATGTTTTCTTCTTTTTGTCTCATTTCTTTCTTTTCATTTTCGTTAATATGATCATATCCTAATAAATGATAAAATGAGTGAACTACCATATATGCAAGTTCTCTTTCAAAGCTATGGTCATATTCTTTTGCTTGTTCCTTTACTTTTTCTATTGAAATTACCATATCTCCCAATATATCTTCTTTTTCTAATTTTATATTATCTAATTCTCCCTTTTCATACATTGGGAAAGAAAGTACATCTGTTTTGCTATCTATACCCCTATGCTCTTTATTGATTACCTGTATATTTTTAGAGTCTGTTAATACTACATTTACATATAAATTTTTGTCTTTTAGTATTTCCTCTTCAAAGCATTTGTTTAATACTTTTTTTATTATTTTTTCGTCTTCTTCGTTTTCTTCTACATCTAAATAGTTTATTTCTAATATATCCATTATGCTGACCTCTTATTATATACCATTTTATTGTAAGTTTTTATTGTGCCTATTGTTTTTATGGCACCCATTTTTTGTAATTTTTGTTTATGCAACTTTATAATTTCTGAGTACTTTTTTCTGTTTACATTTAATTTTTTTATATCTTGTTTTAAAAATAATATTTGTTTTTTATCTGTTTTGTTTTTTACTTTTTCATACTTTTGTAAAAAGTTCTTATATTCTTGCCTTTCATTTGGCTTGTCCCAGTATACTTTTGTCTCGAGTATTTTTGAGTTATAATCTTCTATTACCTCAAATAAAGTTTCATAAAACTTTTCCCTTTTGTTTTCAGTTTTACTGCTTACTATAAGCTCTCTTATTTGTTTTAGGAGCTTTATATAGCATTTTTCAGTGGCAAGTAAAGGTAAACTATGTATGAATATTTTTCTACTTACTCCTAGAAGTACTACTTTCTGCATTATTTTATCTCTTTCATCTAGTTTGCCAATTGTTGTATGCAGATACTTTTCATATTCCTCTTTTGCAATTTCATCTCCTTGTTCTATTTTAATTGGTAAGATTTCTAATATATATGTTTCTAGAGTTTTAAAGATTTTATCATATGCTTCTTCGTTTTTGTGTACATTATCTGTTATTTCTATAGAATAATTTTTTAGTAGTCCTTTGTATAGTGTGTCCATTTTTGCAATATAAAATTTTTTATATTTATTAACAAATTTTTCATTTTTTAATACACTTGCCGTTTCATAGTCTATTCTTAGTAAATATTCTTGCTTTTTATATTTATATTCTAAATAATTTTTATCCTTTAACCTTACTATAAAATAGTATTTTGAGATAGCATCTTTTTCAAAACTTGTAGCTGTGTTATTTTTTACTTTTTTATACAGAGAATCCATTATGTATTTATCTATTGCTTCTAAATATAGTGCATAACTATCCTCATACTTTTTAGAACTTTCTTCTGTATTGTTTTCTAAGTAATTATTGTATGCTTTTATCAAACTGCTTCTTTTCATGGAAATCATCATGCTGTTCAATCCTACTCTTGTAGGTATAAGTATTCTTGAAATGGTATTGCTTATTTTTGCAAAAAACGTTTTGTCAGTTTCAATTACTTTTAAACTTCTTTGCTCCATATAATCACCTTTCTTTTAAATATTTATCTCTTGCTCTTTCCCCATTTTTTCTAGTACCTCGTATGTTACTTCCACCTCTACATATTCATTCTCCGAATTTGTGTTTATATTAACATTTATTATATTGTTTGTTTCCTTTATTTCTTGTAAAAGTTCAGTTTTGAGTTTTTCTGCTAATATTTGTATCAATTCGTCTTCTGTGTAAGTAATTTCTTGTAGTTTGTATTCTTTATTTGTTGTTTTCAATATTTCAATGGGTAAATAAAAATTCGAAAATAGCATTATTTTTTTATTCTCATTTATTGTATCATATTTTTCAAATTTTGAAAGGGTTTTGAACAAATTTATTTGATTTTTTTTAAATTTTATACTATACTTTTTTTCTTCATTTCCTGTTTGAATTGGAATTTGTTGAGTAAGTGGAGCTTTTTCTTTTTTTGTATACCATATTTTTGCTTCTATATCAGCTGTTCCATGCACATATCTTATTCCTGTGTATTTACCTTCTAGATATCCATTTACTAGTATATCTCCCTCCTTTACAATATCTCCTACCTTAACTACTGCTGTACCATTTTGTACGTTTATTTTTGTTATCATACCTGTTTTATCTGCAATAATATTACAATACTTATTTTCATCTATAATATTTGGGGCTTTATTAGTTTCTTTAATTTTTACAACTGCATTTGTACCTTTTATACTTATTCCTATCCATGCGATATCCTCTCTTGATAGTCTTATTTTATTTATAATATAATTCGTATTTATATCGTTTTTTGAAGTTCCTATTGTCAAGCCACTTTCTTCCAAGCTACGCATTATTTCTTCTGTAGAAATTTTTACATTTCCTATTATTTCTACATTCCATATATAATTTGATGAAATTATTGTTCCAATAATGGCCAAAATAAATAGTAATAAAAAAATTTTTCTTTTTCTATATTTGTACATTGTAAAAGGTAGTCCCTTTTTACTTTGAATTTTTATTTGTGACTTGGTTTTTTTAGCTATTTGCTTTAATTTTTTGTAATCATCCACTCCAACATTTGCATACATTATAGTTGATTTTTCACGTTCAATATTCATAAGTAAAATTTTTTTACTTATACACATATTTATAAATCTTTCTATGAAAAAACCCTCTACCTTAATTTTTACATACCCTGTAAAGTAGTTTAATATTTTTCTTACAAACAATCAATTCACCCCACCTCGTTTTTTTCTAATTCAATACTTTTGATAGCACCTTTTATTCCTATATCTTCTTCTGTAATTTGTTCTAAAGTAAGCTTATATCCATTAATATTTACTGTGCCAATTTCAGTATCTACTTTTATAAAAAATTCTTCATATTCTAGTATTCCTTTGTAGTTTTCTATTAAAATTTCATCAAATGAAATTATTGTTATTTTGGGTTCTTTATTATCAATTTCCCTAGGCATTTCTAAAATTTGATTTATTCTATTTTTTCTTTTCATATGTTTCACCTCTATAAATTGTATTTTAGATGAAGAAAAATATGCAATTCAAATTTTGAATTGCATATTTGTAATGTAAGATTAATATCGAAAATTACTTTAGTAAATTTCATAGGGTAAGTAGTGCTCGCTAATATGTCACGTTATTGGAAAATTAAGGCAATTGTTGCATATATGAAAATGCTTATTAGCGAAGCTGATAATATACGTAATATTGTAAATGGTACAGCGATTTTATTTATTTCATCATATTTTTCTATTATGCTTATTATTTCTTTTTCTGTTAATATATTTTTACTTTCCATGTATTCTTTTGATAAATACTTTGACTTTATTATTGCATCTGTTTCCAAAAATCCTCGTATTGCAAGTTTTATTGTTGCCATTAATAGTAACACGAATACTGGTATTGCAATATTCGTAATAACATGGATCGCTGTTAATATACTTATTGTTAACCAATATAGTATTATAATATTTGAAAATATAAAATTAAACAATAAGAGTCTTCTATCTTGTACTGAGTGTAAACATTCATGTGCTATTGTTTGTATTCTTGCATAATTATTTTTTATATCCGCAATTGATATTTTATTTGTGATTGCTATGTATAAACTGGTCTTAGAATTTTTTGATACTTCTACTTTTACTGTTTGATTTCCTAAAATTTCAAGCATTTCTTTTGCTATTTGTGTATTTTCTGGAAGTTTATTTGTTAATATTTCCAAATCTTTATTTTCTTTTAATGGTTCTACTTCTTTTGTATCTATACTAAATGCTATTTTTAGTAAAACTGTGCTTGCAAGTATAAATGCAATAACAACAATTGGTTCCATTTATATTTCTACAACTCCTCCCATTACACTATTTTTAGCTACTTCTCCTGTTGGTACATCTGTTAGAACTTTTGTACCTCCTGCAATAACTACTTTATCCCCTTTGTTTAGAAAATTTTCTTCTCTTAATTTATTTAATCCTTTATGCAGTAATATATCTATACTTGGTTGCTCTTCAAAATATTTCGGAATTATTCCCCAAGCTAAACCTAACTGCCTATATATGACTTCATTTTGTGTTATTGCAAATATTGGACATTCTGGTCCAAAGCTTGATACCATTTTTGCTGTATCTCCAGTATTTGTGTATGCAATAATTGCTTTTGCTTGAATATGCATAGCTGTTGTACATACTCCATAGTTCATGATAAATTCACAGCTAGCATCTTTTAAATCATATTCTCTTGAGTTAAATCTTTTCCAATATTTTATTGAATTTTCTATTTCTATGGCAATTTTATTCATTGTTTTGACACATTCTACGGGATACTCCCCTGTTGCTGTTTCTCCTGATAGCATTATGCTACTACTACCATCATATATTGCATTTGCTACATCACTTACTTCTGCTCTTGTTGGTCTTGGGTTTGAAATCATAGATTCTAACATTTGCGTTGCTGTTATTACTGGTTTGCCCTGTTTATAGGTTTTCTTTATAAATTCTTTTTGAAATACTGGAACTTCTTCTATAGGTATTTCAACTCCTAAATCTCCTCTAGCTACCATTATTCCATCTGATACATTTAATATTTCATCAAAGTTGTTTATTCCCTCTCTGTTTTCTATTTTTGATATTATTTTTATATGTTCTCCTCCATTTTGTTCTAATACTTTCCTTATATCTAATACATCTTGAGGCTTTCTTACAAAGGATGCAGCAATGTAGTCAAATCCTACTTTTATTCCATATTTTATATCTTCAATGTCTTTTTCTGTGATTCCTGGGAGATTTACCGAAAAATCTGGTATATTTATGCTTTTTCTATTTGTGAGTTTTCCTCCTTGTATTACAGTACAGACTATGTCCTTATCTTTTATTTCCTTCACTTTTAGTTCTATTGTTCCATCATTTATTAAAATAGTTCTACCTATATCTATTTCTTTGTATAGAGTTTTATATGTTATAGTTACCTTTGTTTTATCACCTAATTCATCATTATTTAATAAAGTAAATTCTTGACCTTTTTCTAAATAAGTTTTGTTTTCTAAAAACTTTCCTATTCTTATTTCTGGTCCTTGTGTATCTAATAATAAAGGGATTGGCATTTTTAGTTCATCTCTTACTTTTTTAAACATATTTATTCTATCTGCTTGATCCTGATAGTTACCATGTGAAAAGTTTATTCTTGCAACATTCATGCCTTCTAACATAAGTTCTTTTAATATTTCTTCATTATCTGTAGATGGACCCAAAGTACAAACTATTTTAGTTTTTCTCATAAAATTCATTTCCTTTCATTGTGTTATCCATTTTACTAAATTCAAATTTGCCGGATCTAGTAACATTTCATGTTTTGGCATTACTCTAAATGTATACCCAAAGTTTCCTCCTGTTTTTAATTCTATATATGTTTCATATTCATATGTATTGTTTTTTGTATCTTCTGATACAAGTTGCATTGGCATTATATTTACTTCTTCTACTATTCCATTTTCTAGTATTCTTCCATAGTAACATTCAGCTTGAATATATTCTTCTTCTATATTAGGTAAAACAACTTTACACTTTACTTTTATTTTATTTCCAGCATCTATTGTTATATTGTCTAAATTGTTTTCTTGAGTTATTTTTATATCTTTCCATTTTTCATATAAATTCTGTTTTACTTTGTTATATTCTGTAACATTTTCTAAGCTATTATAGTATTTATTGCTTAAGTTACATAATGGCATGTATAATTTTTCTGTATAGTCTACTAACATTCTTGATGTACTGTATTTGCCTCCTGTTGATATTATTGAATTTTTCATAAGGTTAATCCATTGCTTTGATATTCCTTTCTCATCTTTATTGTAATATGCTGGTATGATTTTGTCTTCTAGTATTTTATACATACTTTCACTATCTGCTAAATCTTGTTCTTCAAATGAGTAATATTCTTCATTTGTGCCTATCGCCCACCCATTTTTAAAGTTGTATCCCTCTGCCCACCATCCATCTAATATACTAAAATTTACAACTCCATTTACTGATGCTTTTTCTCCACTTGTTCCTGATGCTTCCATTGGTTTTCTTGGATTATTAAGCCACACATCAACTCCTGATACTAAATGTCTAGCTATATTAATATTATAGTTTTCTAGCAAGAATATTTTTCCTTTAAATTGTGGCATCAATGATATCTCATGGATTCTTTTAATTAAATCTTGCCCTTCTTTATCTGCTGGATGTGCCTTGCCAGCAAATATAAATTGTACTGGTTTTGTTTCATCATTTAATATTTGTGTCATTCTTTCTAAGTCTTTAAATATTAATGTTGCTCTTTTGTATGTTGCAAATCGTCTTGCAAAGCCTATTGTTAATGCATCAGGGTTTAGTCCTGATACAACTTCTTTTATTTTTTCGTAGTGTACGCCATTGTTTTTGAATCTTGCTGTAACGTTGTCTTTTACAAGTTTTAATAGTTTAATTTTTCTTGATTTATGTACTTCCCATAATTCTTCATCTGGAATTTTTTCAATTTTTTTCCATGTTTCATCTGAATAGATTCTGTCTTGCCAAAATGGTTCTAAATATTTGTTGTACAATTCTTTTATATTTGGTGCCAACCATGAGCATGTATGAATCCCATTTGTAATATGTGTTATTGGCGATTCTTGTGGTGCTATTTCTGACCATACCTCTGAAAACAATTCTCTTGAAACTTCGCCATGTAACTTGCTTACTCCATTTTTCTTTCCAGCTATTTTTAACGCAAGTATACCCATATTGAATGTCGCTTTTGCAGTCTCTTTTGGTTTCATTCCTAGATTTAGGAATTCTTCTTTTGATATTCCTAAATCTTTCCAGTATCCATCAAAATATTTCTCAACAAGTTCTACTGGGAAAATATCATTTCCAGCAGGTACTGGTGTATGTGTTGTAAATACAGTTTTTGATGTGATAATATCTCTCGCAATATTAAAAGCTATCTGCTTTTCTTTCATTACATTTTTTATCGCCTCTAAAACAAGAAATGCTGAATGTCCTTCATTCATGTGATATACTGTTGGATTTATTCCAAGTTCTTTTAGCAGTTTTACCCCACCTAATCCAAGTACCATTTCTTGCTTTATTCTCATTTCTTGATCTCCACCGTATAGTCTTAGTGTTATATCTCTATTTTCTGCTTTGTTTTCTGCTATATCTGTATCTAATAAATATAGATTTACTCTTCCTACACTTATTTTCCATACTTTTAAGTATAATCTGTCTTTTGCTATTTTTATATTTATTATTAATTCTTCTCCATTTTCGTCTACTACTGGTTTTATAGGCAAATTTTCTAACTCTATATTATTATATGCTGTTAGTTGTTCACCGTTTTTGTTTATTGTTTGGTTAAAGTATCCATTTTTGTATAATAATCCTATTGCAACTAAAGGAATACCTAAGTCACTTGCTGATTTTAAGTGATCTCCTGATAGTATCCCTAATCCTCCTGAGTATATTGGAATAGTCTCATCTAGCCCATATTCTGCTGAAAAATATGCAATCATATCTTCTTTATTACTTGGATATTGTTTATTAAACCATGTATTTTTGCTTTTCATGTAATTCTCAAAATTTTCCACATTTATTTTATAGTCTTTTAAAATTTCTTGATTCTCCGTTGCTTTCTCTAGTTTTTCTTGCTCAACTTGTTTTAGAAATTTTACAGGATTTTTTCCACATCTTTCCCATAAATCTATATCTATCTCTTTAAATATTTTTAGAAATTCTGTGTTCCAAGACCACCATAAATTTTCAGATATTTCTCCTAGTTTTTCAATTGTCTTTGGTAATTGTGGATTTACCATTATTTTATTAAATATGTACATTTTATAAGTACCTCCTTAGTTTTTTTATTTCTTACGTTGCTTTTAATTTGCTACTTTGATTGCACCTAAAGTGCATGCAAATTCTGCTTCTTTTGGAATTATAAATTTTAAATTATACATTTTTTCTATTTTTGCAAAAACTGTTTTTATATATGGCATTGTTGCAACGCTTCCTACAACAATTATATTCTTTGTGTTTGTATTTTGTGTTGCAAATACTGCCATCATTCCAATTGTTTCAAATACCATGTTAGTAATTCCAAGTATTATATCTTCTTTGCTCGCATTTTCATTTAATTTTCCAAAGTTGGCTGAAGTAGTATCTTTTGGTAATGTTTTAATTTCATGTGTTGCAACATCTTGTACTGTTAAATCTACATTTTTTAAGCTTCCTTTTGGAATTATATTATTTATTTCTTTAAATGAATTAACATTGCCAAAATTTTTACATAAATTTAGTAGAGTTCCTCCGCCAACACCTGTACCACCAATATGTTCACAGTGTTTTTGTGTTGCTTTTACAAAAGCAGTACCTGTTCCTATACTTATTACTAAACCATTTTGTTGATTTGATAAATATAGTCCTCCTATACCAATAGCTTCAAATTCGTTAATTCTTATTGTTGGTATGTTATATATATTTCCTTCTACTTCGTCTTTTCCTACTCCTGTTAATACAATCTTTTCGATGCTATTTATATTTATTTTATTATTGTTTGTAAATGTTTCTATTGCTTGCAAAATTGGAGTTTTGTTTAACATTGCTTTGTGCAGAATTTCTCCTTTTTTATCAATCACTACTAATTTTACTATTGAGCTACCTGAATCTACGCCTAAAATACTCATTTTTTCTCCTTATTTTTAAAGAATTTGAAGTTTTTCTCCAGTTGGAATATATGTTTTTTCTTCTTTTCTTTCTTCATCTGTACTTGTGCCTAGTAATATTATTTCTTCATTGTCTAGTTTCAAACCAAACATGTCTGCCAAAATGATAATTGTTAGTTCTTTTAATGTAGGTGGTAACTTTGTTTCTATGTCTTTTTTAATGTTTTCGTAATATACAATATCAAAGCCATGTTCTAATTCATACCCTTTTTCTTTTAATGAAGTTACAATTTCTCTTGGATATTTGACCCAACTATTATTTTCATTGTTAAATATATTATCTAGTGAAATAGAAATAATACCTGCTTCACTAAAATCCACAGAATAAAAATTCAATATTTTATCTTCTCTTTTTCTGATAGTTGCATATACACCTTTTTTTCTTCTTGTTGTTGGTATTTTTTGATCTCCATCACCTATTATTTCTGTTCTTTCTGGCACAAAGTATGTTTTGAATCTGCCTTCTGTCCCAAAAATTTCTTTAAACTTTTCTTCAACTATCTCTTTCATTTTTCCTCCTAAAATGGGTAAAATGATATTGTTATAAACAATAATTTACAACAATATCATTCTATCACAAAATAAAATTAATAATCAATACATTTTTTAAAAAAATTATATATTTAATGTTTACTTTTTACCAAAAATCTCCGTCTATTGGCAATTTATCTTTTAAATTCATCTAATGTCTTAAACTCATAGCCTTGTTCTTTTATGTTTTTTATTATTTCGGCTAAGATATTAGTATTGTCTTTCGAATTTGCATGTAGTAACATTACTGCACCATTATGCACGTTTGACAATATTTTCTCTTTTGCATAATTTTCTCTCCCTTGCTTACTTTCATCCCAATCGTCATATGCAAAACTCCACATTACTGTTGTATATCCTAGTGATTTTGTTAAGGCTAGTGTTCTCTCACTAAATTCTCCCTTTGGTGGTCTTAAGTATTTCATTTCGTATCCAAATTTTTCATATACTGCTATGTGTAGTTTTGTTATTTCTTCTTTTAATTTATCATTATCCAAGTCTGGCATACTTGGATGGTTTACTGTATGGTTTGAGCCTAACTAGATGTACCACTTTTACTTCTAAAAATATGTAGTTAATTCATAACTACTTACTAATTTATTATGCTACATCTTTTTTATATATTACTTTCTCATAAGGATTTGAAAAAGTGAGTTCTATTGTAATATTCTTATCTTTATCAAATGTTATCTTCTTTACTAATGCCTTTATTGTTTCTCTATCTGGTTCATCCATCTCTAAAAATTTTTTAGCCATTTTTCTTATTTTCTTATATTCTTTGTCTTCAAAATTCTTAGTTTGTACATTAGTAATTTCTTCTTCAAGTTCTTTTATTTCTTGATTTATAGTTTTCCTTTTGTCTTTCATTTCTTCATATATCTTATTAAAATCTTCTAATGATATTTCACTTCTTAACTTTCTTTTGTAAAGTTCTGAAAATTTATTTTCAATTTCTTTTAATTCTTTATTTTTATTTTCTATAATTACCTTATTCTTTTTTTCTTTTGTATTGCTTTTTACTTTCGTTCTTTTGTAAAGTTCTTTTATTTCCTTTGATGTAATTTCTATTTTTTCTAACTCACTTTGTATTACTTTTTTTAATTCTCTTAATATAATGTGTTCTCCAAGATTTTTATTATCACATAATCCTACATAGTCATTTCGTTTTTTACATACAGCATAATTACCTTCCCAAGATACATTTCCACTTTTATTTTTACTTATATAATGCATAAATGTTGCTTGATTTCCACACTCTCCACAATAAACTATTCCTTTTAGAAGATAATCATACTTTTTCTTATTATTTGTATTAAATGACTTAAACCTATTTTGAACTTTATCCCACAATTCTTTGTCTATAATAGGCTCGTGCATATCTTTAATAACAATAAAATCTTCTTTTTTCTTTTGCACACCTTTTTTTATTTTAGGACTTATTTGTTCCCTTTTACCACTTACAACATAACCTAAATAAGTTTGATTTTTTAGCATATTTCCTATTGTAGTTCTTAGCCAAACATACTCTCCAGATGGATTTTTACATTTCCTTTTTGCACAAGGCATATCCATATAAACAGCAGGTGGTACAATTCTTCTTCTATTTAATTCATCTGCAATTTTTATTGTGGACATTCCTTTATTACCATACATATCAAAAATTTCTTGCACAATTCTATATACATTTTCATCTATAACTAAATGATTTTTTACATCTTCGTCTTTCTTATAACCGTATGGTGCAATTCCTGCTTGATATTCTCCATCTTCCATTTTTCTCTTTTTTACGCTTTTTATCTTTTTTGAAATATCTTGTATGTAATAGTCATTGTAACTTAATTTAAAAGATAAAAACTGTAAGCCTGTTGCATTTATTGTATCTACTCCATCTCCTATTGCAATATATCTTATAGCTTTGGCTGGTAAATACCTTTCAAGATAATATCCTGTATCTATATGGTCTCTTCCAAATCTTGATAAATCTTTTGTAATCTGGTCTATCAAAATTTCCTCCAGTATAACCATCATCAATATATTCTCCTACAGATTTTAAATCTTCCTTATTACTTATAAAATTATCTATTATATCTCTTTGATTTTCTATACTTTCACTTTCTTGTTTATCTCCATCTTGTTCTGATAATCTCAAATATTTTACAGCTCTGTATATTTTCATTTATATTGCCTCCTTTAATCCTTCTTTTATGTCTATTTGACCAAATCTAAAAGTTATAATTACATTTTTTTGACTATCAAATTCTATTTTTTCAATTAGTTTTGAATATAATTCTCTACTAGGATTTTTAATAGATAATATTTCATCTGCAATGTCTTTTATTTGTTTGTAATTAAGGTTACTACTACCTTTTTTTGTTTCCTCAATTTTAGTTTCCAATTGTTGTATCTGTTGTATAATTAGTTTTTTCTCTTTTAATAAATCCTCATAAAAAATATTAAAATCTTCATTTGTTATTACATTTTCAATTTTGTCTTTATATACCTGTTTTATTGTTTCATTTTTTTCATTTAATTTATATTCGTATGTTTTTAATTGATTTTTGAAAAAATCAATTTTTTTATTTACTTTTTGTTCTGCATTTTCATATATTTCTTGTAATTGTTCATCTGTATAAGATAATTTTTGTATTTCTTCTTTTATTGCGCCAATTACTTTTTCTTCAAGTTCTTCTAATTTAATTGGCTTACATTCACAATCATTCCTTTTTGAGTTTTTATTGGAGCATATAAAACTATTATTTTCCCATATATTGCCGTTTTTTCTTTTTGCTACTCTGTGTCTATATATTGCTTTACTCCCACATTCTGCACAATGTACTAATTCTTTTAGTGGATGAGTATATTCTTCTGATTTATTTGTTCTAAATTTTTTATATTTTTCTAATTTTTCCTGTGCTTTATTCCATATATCCATTGAAATAATTGCTCTATGTTTATTTGGCACTATAATATATTCTTCTTTTGATGTTCTCCTTACTTTATCAACTTTATGGCTAATCTTTTGAAATTTTCTTCCTACTACATTTCCTATATATATTTGATTTTGCAACATTTCAGAAATTTGACTATACAACCATTTATATTCAGATATATCTTTATTACCTTTCATAATCAATGGAATCTTTAAATATATAGCAGGGGGTAAAATTTCTTTTTCATTTAATTTATCTGCAATTTGAGTTGTGGACATTCCTTTATTAACATACATATCAAATATATCTACAACCACTTTTGCTGATTCTTCATCTGGTACTAAATGATTTTTTATCAAAGTATCTTTTTTATACCCATAAGGAGCTATATTTCCTTGAAATTCCCCTTTTTCTATTTTTCTTTGCTTTACACTTTTTATTTTATTGGATATATCTTGTGCATAATAATCATTAAAACTTAATTTAAAAGTTAAAAATTGTAATCCATTTGGATTATTTGTATCAACATTATCGCCTATTGCAATATATCTTATAGCTTTGGCTGGTAAATACCTTTCAAGATAATATCCTGTATCTATATGGTCTCTTCCAAATCTTGATAAATCTTTTGTATAGTTCCTGTATAACCATCATCAATATATTCTCCAACATCTTCTAAATCATCATTATTTTTTATAAAGTTTTCTATTATATCTCTTTGATTTTCTATACTTTCACTTTCTCTGTCATCTCCATCATCTCTTGACAAACGTAAATATTTAACTGCTCTATCTTTTCTATAATTTATATTGCCACCATTATTTATTCTTTTCATCTTCCCTCCTCTCCAGAATAAATAACCTTTTTACGAATTCATTTTATCTTTTAAATTAGATTCAGTAAATTGTGCGATTTTTAATTATTTACTAATTCTCACATTGTTCTATAATTTCATTGAATTTTTCCTCTAAAATATTGGTTATTATTTCTTGTAAATTTTCTTTTCCATAGATAACTTTTACTTGGTTATCTTTATTATTATCTTTCAATTTGCCCTCCTTTTTCTCTTTAACCATATTAGAAAATTTAATAATTTATACCAAATTTTTCTATATGCCTTTTTGCTTTTGTTCGACAAATTCAACAGCATTATCTGGTGAATATAATCTCATTACATATACAAACATATCTGTAATTTTTTCTTCAGTAAGTTGCTTTTCTTCAAAGATAATATTATTAAAAACAATATAGCTGTATGCTATAACTTGTTCCATTGATAAAATCCAATAATTTATTATTTTTTCTATTGAATCTAACTTTAACTTGTCCATCAATTCCTTTCTGTTATTGTTTTGTATAAGTTCATTTATTAATGTATCAACTAATTTATCTGCATTTACATCTGCTGATTTGTTAGCACTAATGACAAAATAAGCTAATGCTTCTTTCGGTGCATATTTTCTTTTTATAATTTCATTAAATTTTTTCATATTCATATTTCATCTCATTCCTTTCAAAAAAAGGAAATGAATTCATTATTGATCTCATTTCCTTTTTATTCTTTTATACCTATTGCAATTGCAAGTGCTTTGTTAAGTTTTTTTATGGTTTTCTCTTGCAATGCTCCGACTTTTCTAATAAGTCGCCTTTTATCTATTACTCTTACTTGTTCTGTCAATGCCGTAGAATCATATTTAATTTCTTTAAACTTTTTTATTACAATATGTGTTGGCAATTTAACTTTTCTATCTATTTTCTTTGTAAGTGGGACAACTATTACTGTATTTGCAAATTTATTTCCAATATCATTTTGAACTATTACTACAGGTCTTGTTCCTCCTTGTTCACTACCTATTGCTGTATCTAAATTAGCATAGAAAATATTGCCTCTTAAATGCTCATTTTCCACTTTTTTTGCCTCCATTTTTATAATTTCGCAAATATTCCATTTGCTCTTTATCTTCTAATTCTCTTTCATAGTCTGATTTGCATTTTCCTGCACCTAAAAAAAATAAATATGTAATTACTGCAAATACAAACATACTTATAAATATTATTATCGTCATTTCTTCTACTCCTTCATTTAAAGGGCTACTATAAAATACAGTAGCCCTGTATTTCTCTATTCCTTCCACTAATTCATTAAACGGCAATCAGCTAAACTGCTCCACAGGAATTCCACCTACCTGTCAGCGACAGGCTTGTACTCAATGCTTGGGACGGTTTTATCACGCTCGTGCTATGACTATACAAGTGTATCATTATACCTATTAACTATCTTCGCCTTATGAGTAGCTATCTCATATTTAAGTTAAGTAGTTTGTAAGGCTACTTATTAACTAGCTCCAGATAATAGTAATGTATTTAACAAATTTATATTCAATTTTCAAAGTCCATTTTTCTGTTGGGAATTTTTTAAGAAAAAAATCCCCCCCTACTTCTCCTGTGAAAAAATAGGGGGTTTGTACCAAATTTTTTTAATTTTTTAAGAATTTTTTTAATTTTTCTAAAATTTTATTCTTACGATTTTGAATTGTCATAAATGGAATACCTAGCATTTTAGCATATTCTCTCAATGTTTTTTGTTCAAAAAATAATGCTTTAATTAAATTATATTCTTCATCATTTAATTGAAATAATGCTTCTTCTAATTTCTCAATTTCCATTTTTCTTTCAATTTCAAATTCCAAATTATAATTAGAATCTGGAATTACATCTTTTAAAACAGTTCCATTATCATCTTCTTTATCATAAGAAATAATTTTTATATTTCTTTCAGTTCTGTTTATATATTTTAGTCTTTGTTCTTCTGGGTCTATTGTTTCATATTCCCTTTTAGATACTTCTAATAAAATATCATCTAATTGTATAAATTTTTTCTTTTTATATGTAATATATTTGTTTCTCTTTTCTTTTAATTCTTTATATGTAATCTCTTCATAAATGCCTTTCTTTATCTTAATAAAACATTTTGCATTTTCTTTCATTTTCTTAACCTCCATTCAAATTTCAAATTTTTTGAAACTTGAATATAGGAGGACTACGGCATTTAGAAGTAACAAAAAAGACGCCAGAACATTTTAATAAACGCTCTAACGTCTCAAAAGCCAAACGCACAAATACAAATTCATCTTCTTTAGGATTATCTACAATAAAAATGAAATCAATGAATTCTATTTGTTTATTCACAAAAAACACCCCTTTCGGCTATTGCCTAATAAGAGTGGAGTTAAAAGTTTATATAAATAATTAAATTCTTTAACATATTATATTTATTACACTATTTCTATTCCTCCTCATTACAAAATAAAAGCCTAGCATTAATAATTTTCATCTTTTGCTTCCTATTAATGTTATCAGATGTGGAACTCGCACCTAATAGGCTCTTAAATTGTGCCTATTATACAACCATATTTTCAGTTTAGTTCATTTTTTGTATAATTTTGTAAAATTTTGTAATTTTTCGTAAAAAAGTCCGTTTATCGTTGATATACTGCGGTTTGTATTGGCTTTACATAATTTTTGTGATAGAATAGGTCTGAAATTTGAAAAAATATTTGAAAATTTAATAAGGAGGACTACATTATGATTGATGTTTTAATTGCTGATGATAGTGCTGTCCAAGCGGAACAGTTGTCAAATGTTTTATCAAAGGAAAAAGATTTTAAGATACTAAAAATTTCAAAAGATGGTATGGAAGCATTTAATGACTATCTTTCTCTAAAGCCTACTGCTCTCATACTTGATTTAGATATGCCAGTGATGTCTGGTATAGAAGTTATAAATGAACTCTCAAATGATACAAATTTTGATTCAAAGAAAAATGTTATTGTCGTTTCAGGGGCTATGCCCTTTCGCTCTCAAATTAGTAACCCCGATAAAATAAAATGGATTTTTTCAAAGCCTATTGATTATGACCGCTTAATTGAAGAAATAAGAGAAATAAAAAGAAATGAAGGTTTAAAACCTAGTTTAGAACAAGATTTAGATAAAATGTTTACTGGGTTAGATATTAAGCCTTATACAAAAGGCTCTAGGTATTTAAAAACTGCAATAAATATTGCATATTATGATGTAGAACGAGATATTAATATTTCTAACATTATTAGGCATATTTCTTTTAGTTATAAAAATTCTCATTTAGACAGTATTCAATCTGCTATGGACAAAACTGTAAACACAATATATTATAAAAAAGTAAAAGATATAAAATTAAAAAAAGCCTTTTCTGCTGATTATAAAATAACAACTAAAGACTTTATAAATAGAGCTTTATACTATATAGATAATACCTAAAAATAAAGTGCCAAATTGGCACTTTATCTACTTGTTTCGTATGAAGAACTACTTTTATCAACTAAATGCAATTGTTCTAATTGCTTTTCTGTAATATTTATTACTTTACCACAGCAAGGATTAAAATCTCTATTTCCATAAACTAGCCATATAACATTTTCCCTTTTTAAGTCTTCTTTTGGCATAGTTCCAGGACAAGGATAACCATCTGTAAAAACTATTTTATTAATTTCTCTTTTCTTTGTAAAACTCCTTACTGCTAAATCCCAATCTTCTGTCCACGCTGAATCGCCTCTAGCACCCTTTGGTATAGTAAAATTATCTATATCTCTTACACTTTTTATATCTACAAGTCCCCAGAATTTCTCATTAAAACACCCTACTCTTAATTTGGATTGTTTTAATAATGGCTTTATTTGCCTTAAAAATGCTTTTACTAAATCTAACTCTACTGACCCAGAAACATCTATCATAATTTCTGTTTCTGCTTCATCTTCTATATCGTTTTCTTCTAGTCTGTATGCATAATTATTTTCTGCGATAGAACGGCGTTGACTCCATATTGTTTCTGTTTTTTCTACTTCTCTGCGTATCAATACTTTCCAATCAATAGCTTCCTTGCTTTCTCCTATATTCCCTAATTTAATTGTTCCTTCTTGTGTACTACGAATATCTCTTTCTGTTCTTTCTCTTCTGGACATAAACTTTTCTCTTTTTTCTTTCCTATTATCTTCAAATTCTCCTCTTTCATCAATCCCTTCATCTGCTTGTTCTTCGCCAACTTGTTCTTGCTCTTGTTTTTGTGTTTGTTTTTGTCCATTTGAAGTTTTCTTTTGACCTTTCTTTTGAGCATTTTGCTGTTCTTTGAATGCTTCTTCCCATAAACTATGGTCATCGCCTCCAGATTTTCCTTCATCTGAATTTTCACTATCTTTACCTTGACCATTTTCTTGTTGGTTATCTTGCTCTTGACCTTGTTCATTATTGCCACTACCTTGCTGATTATCTTGTTCCTGTTCTTGACCTTGTCCTTGTCCATTATTGTCACTATTTTGCTGATTATCTTGTTCTTCCCCTTCTCCTTGTTCTTGATTTTGACCATTACTTTGTTCTTGCTGTTGCTTTTCTTTCTCTTGTAAAAGTTTTTGATAAAATTCTTCTGCCGAATAATTTAATGCTTCTGGCATATTAACATATCCCTCTTTAATTGTAAATCCGTCTCTTTCTAAATTTGCATTTATAATGGCATCAGTTGCAATATTCCAAAGTTCTGGGTCTCTTCTCTTTCCATCTTTATCCATTAATCTATACATATGCATAAATTTAATATGCATTATTTCGTGTGCAATTGTAAACAATCTATCATTTTCACTTAGACTTTCAAAATAGTTTGGGTCAACATATATATTTTTTCCATCAGTCGCTGCAGTATGCATTGGTAAATCATCTCTAAATTCAATATGAGCTACAGCAATTTCACTACCAAATCTTGGATACTTGGCTAACATTTTTCTTTTTACATCATAAATCAAACCAGTATCAATACTCATATATGTATCTCCCTTCTTTGTTTTATTTAACCTCTTTCAGTTTCTTCTCTTCTATCTTTAGAATCTTTCCCTAAATAGCTACTATACATTTGTCCTATTCCTGTGTATGCCTTTGCTCCTTCTTCTGCATATTCTCCTGCTTCTTTTCCTGTATGTAAACTTAATGTCATTTCTTGCAGTTCACTTATCTTTTCCATTTTTCTTTGATCG
>SFKS01000025.1 GCA_004554705.1 Clostridiales bacterium
TTATTAGAACAAGTTGATAACAAAAGAATAGCTTTTAGACCAGCAGTAGAATTATCATATTTAAGTGAAGAAAATCAATATGTTGTAGAAAATATATTTGAATTTGATGAGGTAACACCTTCTTTAAGTCAAGCAATAAGATTAAAGAAATTAGAACAAGAAGGAAACCTAACAGAAGAAAAAATAGAAGAAATATTGCAACAGGAAAAGCCAAATCAAAAAGAATATATAAAGATACACAATGAAAAAATAGAAAAATATATTCCAAGTAGAGTTAAAGAATCTGGAAATGTTGAAGATTTTATTATTCAATGTGTGCAAGATTATATTAGGCGAGAACGAATAAAACAAGAAAGAAATTCCAGATAGTGTGTGAACAAAATTAGATATATTTAGTTATACTTGTTTGTGTGAACACTTTACAAAGTTTTCCCTTACAATCCCTTTTAAATACATACTATATTACAAACTAAAAGAGAATTATTATAATATTATTTAATATATTTTATATAATAATTTATACATTTGTTTTTATCTCTAAAAAGCATATAATTAAGCTATAAGGAGATGGTAGTAATGAAAAGTACAAAGATATTAGTTTTAATAATTATAGCCTTAATAGTGGCATTATTTGTGAATATGATGATTATAAAATCAAAGACATTAAGTTTTAGTAAAATAGAAAATGAGAAAGAGATTGTAACTGAAATAAATAATACTGATGACGAAGAAAAAGAAGATACAGAGGTAATTGCTGTTGAAAACAATGCTGAAGAACAAGAGAAAGTTGAAGAAATACAACAAGAAGCGGATATTGTAAATGTTAAAAATACCAATATTCAAGAAGAACCAAAGAAAGATCCAGTAGTTCAAAAAAGACAGTAGAAAAAGAAACAACAACAACAGTAGTTGAAACAAAAATACCAGAACAACCAAAGGAAGAAACAAAAGTTGAAATAAAACAACCAGAAACACCAAAGTGTTCAGATGGAAAACATGGTGTAGGAGTTGGTAATTCAAATAAATGGTTTAATAGTTATAATGAGGCAGTTTCATATTATGATAATCTAATATTGGATTATAGCAATAAAATACATAATGGAGAAATAACATTTGAAGAATATAACAAACAATGTCCTTGTGGATATGAAATATGGAGTTGCCAATATTGTGGTAAATGGACTTTAAATTATTATATGAGATAATTAAATATTTTTATAAGAGCAGGTTAATTAAAACTTGTTCTTTTTTTATGGAAAAGGAGGAATTTTAAATGTTGAAAAAGTTAAAAAGTAAAAGAATTATAGCTTTTTTCTTACTGATGATAACATTATTAAGTACAACACAACCAATATTTGCAGCATCAGGAACAGGTAAATGGGTAGGAGGACAATTTGCTTCATTCATTAAAACAACTGATAATGCAAATACTCAATATGGAGTTTTATTAAGAAGATTAATAAATTACTCAACTAATGAACAAAGAACAGTTTTCTGTGCAGAACATGGTGTAGATTTTGATACAGGAACAGTTTACAATGGAAAATATTATACACCAGTTGATTCAAAATTAAGAAAAGCTTGTAAAGTAGCTTATTTAGGATGGTATAAACAACATGGAAATTATGTTATAGATGGAGGAACATCATCTGCATTAAAGAAACAATATGTTTTAACACAACAATTAATATGGGAAACATTAGGACAAAGTAATGCAACTTTTATTGATAGTGGTATTCAAGCAGAATATGTAAGTTTTAAAAACAATATTGAAAACCAAATAGCACAAATGGATAGAAGACCAAGTTTTGATGGAACAACAATAACTATTCAAGCAGGAGAAAGTAAAACTTTAAATGATTCTAATGGTGTTTTATCAGCTTATCCAAGTTTAGATAGAACAACAAACGGAATAAGAGTACAACATTCTAGTGGTAGCAATTCAATGACAATATCAGTAGATGAAAATACTAATTTAGAAAACTATGTTATTACTGATGCAGAATTTAAGTCTTGGGGTATGATTAAAGATGGAACACAAGACCACGATTCAATGGTATTTTTTGAATTTGCAAGTGGAGTTCAAAATCAATTATATTCAATGGCATATAATGACCCAATAACATTAGCAGTTGAATTAAATATTGAAACATTTGGTAAGTTAGAAATAAAAAAATTAAATACAAATGGAGATTTAATAGATGGTGCTATATTCCATGTGACAGGACCAAATGGCTTTAATCAAGATGTAACAGTTACTAATGGGAAAATAACAATAGAAAAATTAAGAAAAGGAACATATACAATTACTGAAAAATCAGCTCCTAATGGATATTTATTAAATACACAAGCCTATAATGTCGAAGTACAAGTAAATCAAACAGCAAGTAAAGCTATTGTTAATGAAGAACCAACAGGTACTATACAAGTAATTAAGAAAAGTGAACAGGGAGATTTAATTAAAGATACTGTGTTTAAAGTTACTGCAAATGAAGATATAAAGAATGTTGCAAAAACTAAAACTTATTATACAAATGGACAGGTAGTTGCTAATATAAAAACAGATAGTAATGGATTAGCAGAAATTACAAATCTTCCACTAGGTAAATATATTGTAGAAGAAACACAAGCAACAACAGGATATTTAATAGATAATACTAAACACAATGTTACTTTATCTTATAAAGGACAAACAGAAAAAATCGTATTAGAAAGTTTTGAAAAAATTGATACTACACCAACAGGAGAAATAACTGTATATAAAACTGATAGTTATAATAACAGACTAAAAGGTGCAGAAATTTCTTTATATGCAAGAGAAGATATAAAAAATGTTGCAGGTACTAAAACTTGGTATAAAAAAGGAGATTTAGTTACAAAAGCAATTACAAATGATGATGGAATGGTAAAATTCTCTGATTTACATTTAGGAAAATACTATGTAAAAGAAACAAATGCTCCAGATGGGTATTTATTAAATACAAAAGAATTTGATACAGAATTAAAATATAAAGATGCTAATACAAAAGTTATTTATATTGATGTTAATGGAATAAAAGATGAAGAACCAACAGGAACAATTACAATAATAAAGAAAGATTCAGAAACTGGATCAGTACCACAAGGAGATGCAACATTTAATGGTGCAGTTTATAAGGTTTATGCAAATGAAGATATATACAACAAAGCAAAAACTAAAAAATTCTATTCAAATGGAGATTTAGTTGCAACAAGAACTATGAATGAAAAAGGAGAAACAGAAGATATAACAAATCTTCCTTTAGGAAAGTATGTTGTTAAAGAGGAAACTGCTCCAATAGGATACATGTTAGATAAAAATACTTATAATGTAGAACTAAAATACAAAGACCAATATACAAAAGTAATAACAGATACTAAAACAAGTTTAGAGAATGTTAAGAAAATGGGAGTTCATATATTCAAATCTGGTATAAAAGAAAATTCTGGAGAAACACCAGGATTAGAGGGTGCAGAATTTACTATAAAATTAAATTCAGCAGTAGAAAGAGCTTATGCACAAGGCTACACTTATGCAGAAGTTTGGAATGGAATTGATGAAAACGGAAACCAAGTAAAAGTTGATAGCAAAAGAGTAGCAGAAGCACAAGTAATAGCTCCTAGTTATGAAACAATAAAAACAGATAAAGATGGAAACGCATATACTCAAAAGAACTTACCTTATGGAAAATATATAGTTAAAGAATCTAAAACACCAACAGATTATGAAACAGCAGTTGATTTTACATTTTCTATTACAGATGATGAGTCAGAAGTCAAAGAAATAGCAAAAAAAACAAAACATTTAGTAGTAAATAATGAACAATTAGAAACATATATTAAGTTAATCAAAAAAGACTTAAAAACAGGAAAACTTGTTACATTAAATTCTACAACATTTGAAATTAAAGCAACAAAAGATATATATGATAGAGCTACTAAAAAGATATTATTCAAAAAAGGAGAATCTATTTCTCAAAAAATGGGAAATACAACATACACATCATTTACAACAAATGCAGATAATATAGTTGTTCCAGATAGCTCATTTAATAGTAAAAATGATGATAAAGCAACAATTACAACACCTTTAAAATTACCAGTAGGAAGTTACGAAATAACAGAAATAAAAGTTCCAACAGGCTTTTTACAATTAGATAAATCAGTTACATTTGAAATTAAAAATGTAAAAGATTATGACACAGACAAAGATGGAGATTTTATAAAAGAAGTCGTTGTTAAAAATGAGCAACCAACAGGAACTATTAAATTGGATAAAACTATTGCATTAAGAGAAGATGCAGATACATCTTTAATTGATACATCAGACTTATCTGGTATAGAATTTAAACTTTCAGCAAAAGAAAATATTATAGATATGGCAGATGGTAGTGTAATTTACAAAAAAGGACAAGAGATTAAAAAATATAATCTGACTAAAGATGGAAAATTAACAATAACAAATCTTCCAATGGGAACTTATGAAATAGTTGAAACTAAAACATTAGATGGACTTGTTTTAAATACAACAAAATATGAAGTTAAGTTTGAGCAAAAAGATTTAACTACAAAGATATATGAAACAAAATTATATATTTCAAATGATACAACATTAGTTGAATTTTCTAAAACTGATATTACTGGAGATAAAGAACTAATAGGAGCAAAACTTACAGTATTAGATAATGAAAATAATATTATAGATACATGGACATCAACAGAAAAAACACATAAAATTGAAGGCTTAACAATAGGAAAAGAATACACACTAAAAGAAGAAATCGCTCCAGAGGGTTATGTAGTTGCAACAAGTATTAAATTTACTATAAAAGATACAAATGAAATTCAAAAAGTAAATATGATTGATAAAATTGTGGAAATGAGCAAAGTTGATATAGCAGGAGATGAAATCGAGGGTGCAACAATTCAAGTATTAGATAAAGACAACAAAGTAGTTGATGAATGGGTATCTGGTAAAGAACCACATAAAATCAAAAATTTAGTTGAAGGAGAAACTTATACATTACACGAAGAAATAGTTGCAGATTCTTATGTAAAAGCAACTGATATTGAATTTAAAGTAATAACAGATAAAGAAACTCAAAAAGTAGTTATGATAGACAAAATAGTAGAAATGAGCAAAGTTGATATTGCAGGAGAAGAAATTGCAGGTGCAACAATTCAAGTATTAGATAAAGACAATAAAGTAGTTGATGAATGGGTATCTGGTAAAGAGCCACATAAAATCAAAAATCTAGTTGAAGGCGAAACATACACATTACATGAAGAAATAGTTGCAGATTCTTATGTAAAAGCAACTGATGTTGAATTTATTGTAACAACAGATAAAGAAACACAAAAATTAGTTATGATTGATAAATTAGTAGAAATAACTAAAACAGATATAACAAATGGAAATGAACTTGAGGGTGCAGAACTAGAAGTAACAGATGAAGATGGCAATATAATAGATAAATGGACATCTACTAAAGAACCTCATAAAGTAAAAAGTTTAGAAGAAGGTAAAACATATATCTTAAAAGAAACTACTGCTCCTTATGGTTATGAAATTACAGAAGAAATAAAATTCACAGTTACAACAGATAAAGAAACTCAAAAAATTGAAATGAAAGATATGCCAATACTAAAAAATGTAAAGGTAATTAAAATTGATACTGAAACAAAAGAAGTTATTAAAGATAAATTCATATTTGCAATATATGAAGATCCAGAATGTACCAAACTTATTAAAGAGGTTAAATCTAATTCAGAAGATGGAATAGCTTTATTTGAAGAATTAAGATATGGAACATATTACATTAAAGAAATAAAAGCACCAAAAGATTATGAATTATCTAATAAAGTTGTTAAAGTAGAAATCAATGACAAAGGTATATTTATAGATGATACACAAGTAGAAGAAAATGAAAATACAATCGAATTTACTTTTGAAAATAAAAAGATAGAAGTTCCTAAAACAGGAGTTGAAAGTAAACTTAAATTATTTGCCAGTGCAATAATTTTATCATTACTAGGAATAGCTTATGTAATTAAGCGTAAACAAAATAAAGATAAATAATAGATGATGGAGAGCTAGATTATTAGCTCTTTTTAATTTGTTAAAAATAGGAGGTGTGAAATGCCTAGAAGAAGAAACTTAAGAATGGAAACATATAACAAGTTAATAAGTATTGGAAAATCAACAGAAAAAGATATTTCAAATTTAAAAATAGAAGATTTAAAAGAAATAACGAAAGACCCTGATGTTTTGAATATTATTGCTTTACGAGAGTTTATTAAAGAACATAATACAATAGGGTATTTCAATTATCAAGAAACGAGAAAGGAGGAAACCGATGGCGAATAAATATCAACTAATAAATGAAATGGCAAGTGAAACATTGAAAGAAATTACTCAAAATGGAGAAAGTTGGATTAAGTTTTTAAATACGGCGAGTAACAATTACAAATATTCTTTTAATGAGCAAGTGTTAATATATGCTCAAAAACCAAATGCTACTGCTTGTGCAGATATAGAAACTTGGAATAAAAAATTACGAAGATGGGTTAATAAGGGTGCAAAAGGTATTGCCTTATTATCAATGGAAAATGGCAGAAATGTATTAAGACATGTTTTTGATATTTCAGATACACATAGTGGTATAAATAAAGATTTTAAGTTATGGGAAATAAAACCTTCTTATGAAAATGGAATTATAGAAACACTAGAAAATAGTTTTGGAAATTTAGAAGTTAAATCTAATTTAGCAGAAGCAATATATTCAGCATCTATAAATTTAGTTGAAGATAATTATCAAGATTATTTAGTTGATTTAAAAGAAGTTTTAGATGGTAGCTTATTAGAGGGAATGCAAGATATAGATTTAGAGGGAAACTTTATTGTATTACTTGCAAAATCAATATCATATATGGCAATGAAAAGATGTGGTATTGATCCAGCAGAACATTTTAATGTATCAGATTTTGAAATGATTAGTAGTTTTAATAATAAAAGAGTTGTTTCAAGATTAGGTGCAGCAATAAGTGATATTGCAGAACAAGAATTAAGAGAAATCTATTCTAGTGTTATAAATTATGAAAAAAATTATAAATTAACAAATCGTACATTTGTTAATAATGAAAAAATAAATTATCATAATAATGAAGAAAAAAATAATGAAGGGAGAAATGATTATGATAGAATTAACATACAATCAAATGGGAGATTACCAAATACCACAAGTAGCATTACCGAAAACGAAGAAAATGGCACAGGGGAGATTCTCAAGAATGAGGGAGAAATTCCTAAAAGAACACAAAAGAGGGTTATACGAGGAATTAATGTTAGATGGCAAGATGGAAGAACATTTAGGAGAAATAGAGCAAACAGCCCAAAAGAGAATGAAACAGATAATAACAAGTCTAGCAGAGAAGAATCAAATAACAGAGGAAATGAAAAGAGAGAATCAAATGAGTTGGGTACAAGCAATGAACTCAATAAAGAACCAAGCCGAAGAAATGATAATGTCAGAGCTAATTTACAATTAAATCTTTTTGAAGATACCTATGTACCACCAATTAAGGAATTACTAAGTGTAGATACACAAATAAATAGTATTCAAGCACAAGCAGAAGTAGAAAATACTCCTGCTTTTTCTTTTACTCAAGAAATGATAGATAAAACACTTATTGAGGGCAGTAATTTTTCACATAGCAAATATAGAATTTATGAACAATTTAAAAGAAGTTTATCAGCAAAAGAAAATATAATATTTCTAAAACATGAATATGGAATAGGAGGTTCAAGTTCTGCATATTCTGGTGCAGATTTTGGACAAGAGCATGATAGCAAAGGAATAAAGTTATATAAAGGCTATAAAGATGATAGAGTAGAGCTACTAATAAATTGGAGTAATGTTGAACAAAGGCTTAAAGAAATTATTAGATTAGATAGATATTTTAATGATGAAGAAAAAATAAAATATCAAGAATGGCTAGAAAATGACTATGAAAAAGAAAAATGGATGCTAGATAGAGGGTTAAAAGAAAATACAAATGATTTTATAGATATATCTAGTATAAATATTGAAAAAAATTATAAGTTGAGTAATGGAAATTACTTTCATTTTCATACAAATGATGAGGGATATTATTATGCAATATATGACAACAGGGGAACAGAAATTGATGGTGGACTTTTAGAATATTCAGAAAATGCAGATAAAAAGACTTTAGACGATATTAGAAAAGACTTAGCAAAATTTACTGATATTACAGAATTAGCAGATACAAACCTAGAAGAAGTTAGTCAAGAATTTATTGATAATTTAGAACAAGAGGCAGAATTAAAAGATATTGCTGATAGAGTTGAAACTCAAATAATTGCTAATGCTATTAGTACAGTAAAAGAATTAAGCGAAGATCCAAAAACACAATTTAAAATAGGAAAAATTATTTATTTAGAAAGTGATAGAAAATATAGAGTTGAGGCTATTAACAAAGAATTAGATGAAATTGTTTTGTTAGACCAAACAATGTTAGAAAATGCACATTATCCAATTATGAGAAATGAAAGTTATTTACGAGCAGTTTCACTTTATCATAGTAATGACAGAAACTTTGAAGAGGAAATTACTACTAACAAACAGGAAATAGTAGAACCAAAACCTAAACAAGAAAAGGTTAATTATCACATTGATGATAAATTATTAGGAGAAGGTACACCAAAAGAAAAAGTAAGAAGAAATATTGAAGCAATAAAACTTTTGCATAAATTAGAAGATGAAAATAGATTAGCAAATTCAGAAGAACAGAATATTTTGTCGAAATATGTCGGTTGGGGAGGACTTCCAGATGTGTTTGATGAAAGTAAAGATAATTGGAGCGAAGAATATAACGAATTAAAAGAAATTCTTACAGATGAAGAATATAAGTCAGCAAGAGCTTCAACATTAACTGCTTTTTATACACCACCAGTAGTTATAAATGCAATATATGACACTCTAAAAAGCATGGGTGTTGAACAAGCAAATATTCTTGAACCAAGTTGTGGTACAGGAAATTTTTTAGGAATGTTGCCACAAGAAATGCAAAGCTCAAAACTATATGGAGTAGAACTTGATTCCATAAGTGGTAAGATAGCAAAACAATTATATCAAAAAGCAAATATTAAAATTCAAGGTTATGAAAAAGCAGATTTACCAGACTCATTTTTTGATATAGCAATAGGAAATGTTCCATTTGGAGATTTCAAAGTTAATGATAAAAGATACGATAAAAATAATTTCTTAATACACGATTATTTCTTTGCTAAAACTTTAGATAAAGTTAGACCAGGAGGAGTAATTGCATTTATTACTTCAAAAGGAACAATGGATAAAGCAAGTCCAGAGGTTAGAAAGTATTTAGCACAAAGAGCAGACCTTTTAGGTGCTATTAGATTACCAGATAATACTTTTACAAAGAATGCAGGAACAAAAGTAACATCAGATATTATCTTCTTACAAAAAAGAGAAAATTTGACCGATATAATGCCAGATTGGGTATATCTTGATAGAGATGAAAACAATATTACAATGAATAAATATTT
>SFKS01000002.1 GCA_004554705.1 Clostridiales bacterium
GGTGAATCCATAGGTGGGGTGGTGGTGGGGGTGGGTGGGCGGGTACTTTGGTGTCATTCGATGATGCGGCCCACCCGTAAGGGTGGGCCCCGTCGGCGATAGCCGACGAAAATTTTTTTTAAGGGGTGGCTGTTGGGGGTGATAAAAAAAAATTTGGAATGGTGGGGCAACAAAAAAAAAGGGAAACGATGACCGGCGAAAAAAAAAATAAATAAAAGAGAGTTAATATAACTCTCTTTTAACCTCCCTCCAAAACCTATTATTCGGAGTATGGCTAGCACCATAAAATACAGCGGACTTAATAAAGTCCTGTAAATCACTATAGGTAGCTTTTTCTTTTTTAGCTACCCTATAGTAATTTTTTAATTTTTTTTCGTTTTTTTGTATCATATAGTTGAAAATAACTATATGATTTATTCCGTTATCTTTTAAAATATTTATTTTTTTGTTAAGGGAGGATAGTTTAAAATTCGTTATAGTGTCACAAGTAGCTTGTAACACTTTGTCAATTGTGTTACTTTTTACTACTTGTTTATTATATTTTATCCTTTTAGTATAAATCTCTTGATGATGATAATTGTCATAATCATCATAGCAATCTACTTGTTCATCAGGCAAGTAGACTTTGAACAACTCCTCTTCCTTTATTTCATCATCACTAAAATTGTATTTTTTAGTGACATAGCTGTCTTTTTTGATTTTTTTAAGTAAGGCTTGCTCTTTATATGTCAAGCCCCCTTTTAAAATCCTGTTATACCTACTAAAAGCTTTTAATAGGTCTTTTCCTGCTCCTCCTATACGGAGGAACAGCACGTCTGTATTTCCTCCTTTATATATTAATTTATTTATCTTTTTATAGTAAGATAAAATATTTAATAGTAGCTTTAAATCAATAGTATTAGCTGAAAAGCTAATACTATAATACTTGTTATCCGCTTTGATTTTTTCTTTTATATTTTTTTGCTTTATCAGCATTTTATCACCTACATAATACTTTATACATTATCATATATAAATGTATTGTTTTTTACACTTGCAATTTAATAATTTCAAGTGTAAAAATAAGGACAAATCTCCCCCGTCATGAATAATCAACATTACTGTTCACAAAAAAAATTTCAAAAATTTTACCATACGAACAATTTTTTCCAATATGTTACACAAAAAAAAAGAAGTATCTCCCCCCACATTACTATGATTTTTTATTTTCTCCCATTTTATGAATTCTATATTGTAAGTATTTTTTGGAATTCCTTCACGTCCCATTCATCTAGGAATACCCTATCATATCTACGATATTCAAAATCATCAACAGTTCCGTCTTCTCCGGTTAGTTTGTACCAGTTGGGTTTTGCTTTGGTTTGTGTTGTTAGTTTTCCTTTTTGTGTTCTTTTGTAGTAGATTAGGCTTCCTTCGTACCATCTGAACCAGTAGTTTTTGTAGAAGTTTTCTGCACAGCTTCTTAATAGTAAACCGTCGTCTGGGTTAGCATTTAACATTTTCCCGGCTTCTAGACTACTTCTTAAACTCCAGCATTTTACGAAGCTTCTTGTATCATATTCTTTACATGTATTTGCGAAGCGGAGGCGGTTTTCTAAACCAGTGTCGGTTAACCATAAATCATTCACCCTTAATACATCTATAATCATGTAATCATAATCTACAATGAATAAACCGTCACCGAATCCTCCACATTCTCCTTTTACAACTCTGTATGGACCGGTATAGTTCATACAAATAACTGGCCAGTTTAAACCGTCACATACTCTGTATGTGTGTGGTACGGGTATTCTTAGTTTTTCGTCTGGGTATAGTATGCTTTCTGATGCGAATTTTAAGTATTTTTGGCTTTCCACTAAATCTGGTTTGAACCTATTGAAAACATAACCTCTTCCTCCGAGGATTTGTTTGAATATGCTTAGTGGGGAGTTTTGCATCATGTATAGTTCCATTGCGAGGTCGTAGTTGAACCAGAATCCTCTGTAGATTAGGTTTAAAATGGTTTTAAAGTCAAGGGCTCCAATTAAATCACTTGTACTCCCATCACTCTCGCATTTTTTTTCGAAAATGTCTTTGCATGATGCTTCCATATTTAATGGGAAATCCTCGTCTTGGTAATCGTTACATAGTAGTGCCCATCCGTATGGGTCGCATATTTGTCTTGTTATGCTGGGGTGGTATCCTTTTTGTGTTTTGTCGTAGAATACGGTTGCGAATTTGATGAATTTGTCGAATGTCATGTTACTGTAGCGTCTTACGTTTGCTATTTGACTTGTGATACTGTATGGGTCCTCAATCATATGTTTTCCTCCTCTATTATGAATTTTAGTAGTTTTATGGCTAGTGTTACGTCTTCTTTGGTGCCGGAGGAGTTTTCTAGGCTTCCTCCGATTAGGTGTATTAGTTTTTTCTGTTTTCCTAATTGTTTGTGTTTTATGAAATACCTCATTATTAACCTCATTTTTTCATCATTCATAAAAACCTTTACTCCTCTTCTTTTTTAGGGCAAAACAGTAAGCATCCGGCTGATTTTTCACCACTTTTGTGTACATCATGCATACTGAAAAAACGGCTTATTTTGCGGGGTGTGATGCGTAGTTGGTTGCTGATTTTGTATTTTTCTCTCATTTTCCCCATTAACTGGTTAGCAGTGAAACATTCATCAGTTAAGTAAACAATACGGATACAGGTCCAGTAGTAGTCTTCGTATCTTGCAATGTTTCTGTGGAAGTAACCGTTGCAGAATAAGTCAAAGTTACTTAACCTATTAGAGATGGTGTTTCTTTCCATGTTTAGTGTTCTTGCCCAGAATTGTACATTTGGGTGGAAGCAAAATAGTAAGCATATATCGTCATTGAAGAAGTCTTCTTTTTTGAAACGGCCTTTCTTGTTTTGTAAATCATTGAAAACATTATAACCATAAATAGGATTCAGTAACCCCCATTCTTTAATGTATTCATCGCATTGGTTATTATAATTATCTTCTTCTATGAGTTCCAGCATGAAATTATATTTTAACCAGTCTTTTTGCAGTAAATCATTATAATGTTTTTTATCATCTAGTATATCATATAATAATGTTTTAAACAACCACTTGGGTAAGTGTGTTTTGCCCACGTATTTTTTATTATTATGTGTGTTGGTTAGTATGTATATGTACATTATTGGTTACCTCTTTTGTTGTCTGGGTCTCTTCCGTCTCGGTTTTTAGGGGTTAGTGGGTCGGTTTGTTGTTTTTGTTCTTTGTTGGCGTTTTCGTATTGTGCGCTTCTTACTGCGTATACTTCTTTTAATGTATTGGTTACGCCGGGTGCGCATCCTCTGAATCCGAGTACGCTTCTTGCTTCGTCTAGTGTGATTAATCCTAATTCTATTGCACTTTTTATCCAGATTATGCTTTCTGATGGTAGTTCTGTTGTGGTTGGTGGGAATGCAATGTAAATATTATGGTAGTCTTCTCCACGAGTGTATCCTTGTGTTTCAAGGAATGGGATATAGAAGCTTTCTGCTAAGAAATCATTTAAATTAGCACGATAATCATTGATTTCTTGTTGGAAGACAGCGGCTTGTGTTTTACCACCACTAAGGTTACTGATTTGTCCACCAAGTAAACTTTCTGGAATACTTAACATTCCTAAATCACGACGAGACTGCTCTAAAATACTAATTAAATGCCCAACATCATTTGCAAAACTTAAAGTACGAGGTTCAATACGGGCATCGCAAACAATATCATCACCAGCAGTTAACTGTTCATCTAAAACCCTACGAGCTTTATCAATAATATCATCTTTATTGATACCCATTTCTCCTTCAACATCAACTGCCCATTGTACTAATGGAATCGCATAACGGTCTAGGATTTCAGCTAAATCAACACGATTATTTAAAAATTGGTGTAAAGTGTCCTGTAAATGGTTTACAATACTGTTACCGTAGAGTTCCCCAATATTAGGGTCATTACTGAAAACTTTAATATCTTCAGGTGGGATTTTAAAAGTATAACCACCATATGTATAATTATAATATTCAATATCCCCATATTCAGGCCCCGGTTCAGTTACCAGTTTAACTTCAACATCACGGGGATGTAATAAAAATAATTCTTCTGGGTTTCCTGCTGCATCACGATTCCCACAATATGTGAAAGCAGTACCATATAAGAAATAGCTTTTTAATTCTTCTTTGAATAAACTACGATTTAATATTTTACTTAATGGTTTGCAAGCTTGCTCAATTTCTGATATTCTTTTCCCGGTTTCGTCTTCAACGGTTAAGGTGTAGAAACTGGGGCATATTCCTCCAATGTATTTTTGTATGATTTTTTTTAGGATTGTTCTTTGGTATAAACCGTCTAGGATAGTGTATGTTAGTTGCATTGGACGGTAGTTGCTTCCGAATACTCTGTTGTTGTAGTATGGGTTTATTTTTTTTATTTTTCTTTGTGGTGGGGTTTTATTTTTTGTGTCTTGTGGCATTTAGTATCTCCTTCTTTTTTGATTAGTGAATCTACCATATCTTTGTTTGGCTTTTTTCTTATATTCTTTACCGAACATTTTTCCTTGTAAACTGTAACTTTTAAAATCGTTCTTGTATATTCCCCCATTGTTTACGAGGTCTGTTATTGCGTAGTTACATAGGTTTAAACTATCAATGTAATCATCTGATGCTCCTTTTTGAAATATTACTCTTCCGTTTTCGGTTAATTCCCTTGTATACTCATGCATTTCATCAACTAAGGTAGGGTCTTGGTAAAAACTTGTATATCCAGATTCAAGATTATTAATAGTATTCTCTACTAATGTAACTTTCATGGGTTGGCTGAATTTAACATCTAAAACTTTATAACTTGCGTTATGATTTACATTTTCGGTTAAAGCGACACCTACACCAGTAGCGTCGATAGCTAAAACTTGTAACATAGGGAAACGTTTAGGTAAAACCGTATTTAAATAATGTAGAATCTTATTATACTGGGTTCCTAATGGCCAAGTACGGAAATACTTGCATTCCCAAGTCTGATTACCATGATTTAGTACCCCTACGGTTAAAACACTATTATTACGTGTTTTCCCGAAATCAACTCCAGCACAGGCTAAACCATTAGATTGGAAAACCTCCGGAAGCCTACATATTCCAGCTGTATCAATGAGTTCCTGATAATAAGGCATACTTGATTCATCAAGGAATTCAAGACAGTATTCTCGACGGAATTTTTCTTCTCCAATAACACTTTTAACAGTTTCCAATTCCTCAATAGGTAAACGATATGCTGCTCTACTATATGCTACATTTCCGTTTTCATCTAAATCAGTGATTTGGAAACGATGCAGGGAGAACTTCCCATGTTGTGGGCATATTTTAGGTTTACCATTATTTACATATGATTCACTGATTTGTTTACTGTTTAAAATGTTTTCATAGAAGAAATTTGATTTTCCACGGGGTGTTCCAGCGAAAACCATTTCTGAATGTCCTATTTGTCCACTGATAACTGGGATAATTGTTGATAAAGCTTCGCTTTCTAATGATTGGGTTTCGTCTAAA
The DNA here is from genome assembly GCA_004554705.1 of Clostridiales bacterium. Lineage (GTDB taxonomy): Bacteria > Bacillota > Clostridia > TANB77 > CAG-508 > UMGS1781. Next base: position 5,548 of record SFKS01000002.1, read on the forward strand.
TATAAAACATTTAAACCAGACCCAACAAGACTAGAATCCTCCTTTTTCCCAGATTTGGCACCACTGGTACCGAATTTAATCCTAGTACTATTAGTTAATTGCTTATCAAATTTATTATTAACAGTAAAACTGGATTGCAACATAGGACTACGCATCACCATATCACTCATAACATTACTAAAAGTTTTAGCTTGTTCCTGAGTCGGAGCAATCAACGCTAATTGCTGATTCTTACGGAAAAAAGCTTTATGCAACATATCAGCAATCATCGTTAAAGTTTTTCCACTACGACGAGAACAGAATAAAATCTTATATGGAGACTTATCACGTAAAAAAAGTTTTTGTTGAGGCTCTAACTTATATGGATGCCCAGTCGTATCATAACAAAAATGTTCAATAAAAAAAACAGGGTCTTTTTTAGAGGCTATGAGAACCTTCTTCATTTTCCTCTCTTTATCTAACTCGTTCAAAAGTACCTAAACCTCTTTTATAAATTATTAAGCACCTCATTCACTAAATCATCATCAATATCATCGAAATTCATTCGAGAATCAGTATCATAATCCGTATCCGGTTGAATTTTACGATACTCTTGATGATTACTAGTGTCATACCCCCCACTGCTCATATTATAACCAATATTAGGATTAGTCGCATCATACATGCGAATGTAATGTTCTTCAACTAAATCCAAATCATCTTCAGGAACATTATCTGCTAAAATAGCGTAATCAAAACATTCAATACCATATTTACGGATAGCACGACTTAAACAATAATTATAAACACGACTATTTTCAGTAAAAGCTTCATTTAAATGTTGACCGAAACGCTTCTGAGCAGTATTAATGGTTTTACCAACATAAATTTTATCATTGGCAAAATTCTTAATAATATAAATAACTCCTTTTCTATCAGTCATAATGAATATATTTATCTTAACAAGTATTTAAACTTAATGGAAAAAAATAAAAAATGAAAAAACCTTTTATAAACACTTCCGAGAGATAATAAATTGATAATTGCTAAAATTATCTACAAATTTTAAAAAGAAATCGGGAAAAAGAATTACTATGACCGAAGTACAGTTAACACAAATCAAAGATTCTATCTTCGATGAGTTCAACGTAAAAGAAGACTTCGTACATGTATCTGGATTCGCAGTACATGAAGGAACCTTCAACCGTATCACCGTAACAAAAGAAGAATTAGAGAAAAGTGTTAATTCACTAATTAAAAAACCATTCTTAAAAGACCATGTAAGGTTATCAGATAATGTAATAGGGAAAATAACCCATGCAGAAATGAGAATGGACCCGGACACAGCAACCCCTACAATATACTATGAAGCAGATATAGACGCAGAAGAAGACTCTTTTTTAAATAAACTAAATAAAGGCCTATTAAACGCAGTAAGCGTAGGCTTTAACTGTGAACATATCTGTAGTATATGTGGAAAACCAGTAACACAATGTACTCACTGGTTCGATGACGATGGATTCCAAATATTAGCAAGAAATATGAAATTTCAAGAATTATCCGTTGTAGCTGTACCGGCAGACTCTGATGCAACAGTACATATTAATTTTTCTGACGATGAAATGGACTTTGAACAATTAGAAGAATTTAAACAATCAAGGAGGACTAAAATGTCTGATTTTGAAGATAAATATACTCAAGTAGTTGAAGAATTCTCCAATTATAAAATGGAGAAAAATGATGAAATCACCCAATTAAAAGATGAATTCAAAGCGAAAGAAGAAGAATACGAAATGAAAATTTCCGACAAAGTTGAAGAAGCATTAGCTTTAAAAACTGAAGCAGAAAAACTTCAAAAAGAAACCGAAGCTTTAAATGAAAAAGTAGCAGGTTACGAAGCAAAATTTGCAGAAATCGAAGAAGCAAAACTCTCCGAATTAAGACAACAAGTCACCCAATTAAATGAGGAAGTAAAAGCAGGACTTGAAGTCGAAGAAATCGAAAACTTAAGTGAAAAAATGTTACACAGATATGTGGACATGTTCACTAACATTAAACAAAATACCGTAAAAGTAAAACCATCTAACACTGCTGATGACAAATACAGAGAAGAAAGCTTTTCAGACGACCCATTAGCAAGCTTATTACATAGAGTACAATAGAAGGAGTATAATAATATGATTCATTCATCAGGACAAATATTAACTGGTAGAGCAGCAAAAGTAATTGAAAACGCAATCTCCAATGTACCAGATAAAGATGGATTCTTCAAAACTGCATACAAAGCAGTATGTGTACCAGAAGTAATCCCAACTGAAGCATCAGAAGTATACGGTACATGGATTGAAGAAGGAGCAGAAGGTAAACACTTATCTTTCGTTGGAGTAGTTGGAAACGACACTACACCAGAAGCAAACTTAGATGCTGGAACCACAGTATTAAACAGTAGAAAACCAATTTTAGATTACGGAGCAAGTCGTACCCTTCAAAAAGGAGACGTAGTCACTATAGAAAGAAACGGTATGATTTCAGTAATCGCGTCCGAAAAAGTCAAAGAAGGTGAACTCATCACCCTCGGAGCAAACGGTGGATTCAAACCAACTACACTCGCAGAAGAAAGCTTAGGAAGAGCATACCAATCAGCAGAGAAAGGCGAAAGATTCATCGCATATATCAAAGGAGTATAAAAATATGGAACCGATTAACACTTTTGCACAAGCACCACAAACCAGCGAAGGTTATTACAACCGTAATAATGCAATCGCACCAGAAATCATCAAATACCTAGAAGACCACTCTGACCTCAGACAATTCTTCACCACAAAACCAATGAAAGGAGTACTCAGTAAAACCTTCCGTATAGAAAAAGACGAAGGAATCGCAGTACAAATCGCAGGAAACTCCGAGGTCCCAAGAGAAGAAAACATTAGAAAATTATTCACCATCTTCTTACACAGAAACGCAACCGGATACAAAATAGATGATGACGAAAAAAGAATCAACGAAGACGACCCATCATTCGAATCCAGAAAAATGCAATCAGCAATGGATAGAATGCTTAAAAAAGAAAGACTCGACATCATCAATGTAATGATGACTGCAGCAGGAACCGGAAACACCGTAACTACCTACACTGATAAAATTACTGTATCCGCAATCAACAATGCAGTAGTACAAATGATAAAAGACGCAAGAGCTGACGCAGACCACCCAATCAGCCTCGAACCAGATACTATCATCATGTCCTACGCAATGTTTAACGAATTACAACAAGACCCTAAATTCCAATTTGTACCAGAAATATTCCAAAGAATCCTTTTAGATGCAAAACTCAAAGAAGGAGGAAACAGAGGAATATTATACGGAGAAACCGGTCAAAGTGTAGCAGGATTAAACATTATGATTGCAAACGAATTAATGGACCAAGCAATTATTCTTGACTCCAGTAAAGATGCATTCTGGTTAGCAGAAGACCAAGAACCAACCATCCACAAATACAGAGATGAGGAACATATTTCTTATGTTGTAGATATCCGTCACGACCAACAACCAGTATGTGTTAGAACTGAATGTTGTGCATTAATGAAAAAACAATAAATTATAACTGTATGGATTCTTTTAAAGAGGTGTAAAAAAAATATGACTACTAAAAAAACAACAACCACTACTACTAAAAAAACAACAAGGAAAACAACTCCTAAAAAAATAAAACTCGCATTCAAACCATTAATAACACAACCATCTGCAATACAAATGTGTCTTGAATCACATGAGATTAAAAATGTTGATGGGAGAGAAACTAAAGTAGTGGTTCCTAAAATTAAAGGATTACCGGAAACACTTATTGTGAAGAATGGTGAGACTATTGAGGTTACAAAAGCACAATGTGACCAATTAACTGAATTAGGATACGTGGAAACAAAAGAAGAAGCTTTAAAAAGACAAGAATTTGTAGATAATTTAAAATCACAACACCCAGACAAACTCTCCTACTCTCAATTAATAGGAGATAACTCTGGAATGTTAACACCAAGGGACATTAACTACATATCCACTTTCAAATTAACAAAAATATAAGGATAAGAAGCATGTTAGAAGTAGACCAAGCAAGACTGTTCTTAAGGATAAAAAAAGAAGATATCCCCGATGATGAGTTAAAACAATATTTAAATTATTACACATTAGTTATATTAGACCAACTCGGAGATATCGCAAAACAAGATGAACATATTACAGAAACACCATTGTTCGACCAGACATTGCTTGCTGCTATAGCATGCCAATTGTCCTTAACTGATGTGGAAATTATACACTCCCCATCTGAATATCAAGTTGGGGATACACAGGAAAAGTATGATAACACATCAAAAGGTTTATATGGGGATATTCCAAGTTGGTGTAGCCGTTATGATGGTTTATTAGATACGTTAACTAATAAATTTGCTGATATGAAAAATCTACAAGTTTTTAGAAGAACCGGAATGAGTATTCGCCGTAACTGGTGTAGAGATTTATATTAATATGAGTTTTAAAACTATCCTCCGTTGCACATATCGTCCAGATGAATCATTATATCTTATGAAATTAGGATATACTGACGAGGAAGATGAATTAGGATTTGGAGAAGAAAAATATATAATACAACAAGAATTGCATGGGATAATCCAACAACCACAAGAATTAGAAATTAACTTTAAAGGACAGGAATCTAACCCAGCATATGTTGGATATTTTCTTCCTGAATTCGAATTAAAAGCTTCCGAGTTAAATGATTATAGGATAAAATATGCTCGTCCTTATGAAACATTATTAATGAAGATTACAGAATATAACCCTAATCTGTTCTTAAGACATAATAGAGACCATATTAAACTTAAATTAATTTTGGAGAAAAAATATGAGTAAAGGAACATTTTTTGAATTCATAAGCGATTATAAGTATATTCTTGGTGAAATCGAAGGAAGAGCATTAAATGTACTTTTACAGGTAGAAGAAGGAGGAAGCTTTCTTCAAAGCGAAGCAGAATACCTAGGGGATGAAATGGTGGAGGTAGCTAAACATTTTGCTAGAGCACAGGGTATTTTTCGAACAGGGAAGTTAATACAAAGTATCCATAGAGAGAAAGCTGGGGCTGGCCGTATAAAATTAGTCGCTGATGTAAAAGATAAGTATGGAAAATACTATGCAGGCCATCAAGAATATGGTTTTCACCCTAGAGGAAAAAAAGGTACATTCGTTCCTGCTCGTCCTTTCATGAGACCAGCATTAACTACAGTAGCCGCCAAATCTACTAGGGATTTAACCAAACATTTTATCTCTTTATGGGCAGGACAAAGCACATACTTTGGAAAACCCGGAGGGGACGTTGGAGTCTCACTCGGACCATATGGAAGGACAACACAAGGAAATGTTTTTAAGAATATAGATAGAGTTAGTTTTAGAAAGCCAACAGAAGGAAGGTCTGGAAGATTTCAAAAATCCTTTAGTGCATCAAGACATGGGAATAGTTTTAGTAATACAGAGTATGTTAGACATACAATGGGATGGAAAAAATGAATACTAATTTTATTACTAAATCAATACTCGAATTAATGGGAACCCACGAAGATGGAGGATATAATTTTCATATAAAAGATAAAAAAATTCCTATTCTTTTGGGGAAAGATAAAACAACCGTATACCCGGAGATTAGGGTAACTCCATTTATAGAAAAAAACCTTTTACAGCACCAAAAATATATTGAGGATACTTATAAAGAATATCGTGATTGGGAATCAGGGGTTTTCCAAGTAGACATTTTTAGTAAAAAAATTATTGAGGCACATAATATTTATGATGTTTTAATGGATAGGTTATATGATTTTTTTAATTTGGAAACCGTCATTTATAATTATAACGATGATTTCGAAGAAATTAAACCAAATTTATATAAAAACATAGCATATGCTATTGAACCTGATTCTAAAAAAGCATTATTTAAAAATATTTATGGGGTAGAAGTTAAAAATAAGAAATTAACACGTGTTAATTCTATTGATGAGATTATTCCGAACTCATATTATGTTAATGAAGAAGCTTTATATATTAATACTGATTGTATTGAATGTATTAAAATTAAAGCCTTAATGCAGGGAAGATTATTTGAAAATGGAGATTCTTATAGTGATAGAGGCATTCATTATTATGAAGTATCTAAACAAAGGAATCTTAGTTCTCTAGAGGATAATGAAGTAGAGCGTATTTCTTTCGACATGTATTTCATTTATAGTCATAAAAGAGAAAGAGAACAACTTCCTAATGTTAAAAGAGTCACATATGGTAAAAACATTATAAGGTGAAAAAATAATGACTGATGAAAAAAACAATAAAAGGGTTCAAAAAGAAAAACCTATAGTGAAAGGAACCCATAAAAAAACGGCTCCTAAAAAAAATACACCACAAAAAAAATTTTTATACTCATTACATGAATTATCCGATTTTTTCGGATTATCTCATACAAAAATGAGTTCATTGTATAAAATAAGAGGTATAGACGAAAAAGTAAAAATGAGCATCGACGAAGCTCGTGAAAAATTTAAAAATATAAGGATTTAGATAATATGGTAGTAAGTATACCAACTTTTAGATTAAAAATAACAGAAGGATTAATTGATGTCGATACCTCTGCTGACAGATTGTTTGGTTACTGTATAGAAGCTCCTAAAGGACCAGTAATGGAACCAACCTTTGTTGCCTCTGCAACCGAAGCTGAAGAAATGTTTGGAGTAAACTTCAAACCACACTTTTACCAAAAACCAACTGGATTAGTAATCTGTCGTGTTGGATTCGATTTGATGAAAAAAGCTTCCTTTACATGGAATGTAAATTTAAATACTGATGCTGAAGGAGAAAAAGATATAGTTCCAGCTATAACTATTGAAGCTGTAGACCCCGGTGTTGTAAATCATAAGTTTTTAATAGCTCCAAGTTTAAGTAATGTTTCAACCTACAGTTTAACTGTTGATATTGATGGGGTTACTAGTAAAAAATATCAAAGTCTTCCTAACCTTAAAAGTATTGTTAAAAGAATTAATAATAAATTTGGGTCATATGTTAAAGCTACATTACATACTATGGAGGCAAAAGGTAGTGAAACTGCAGCTGAAAGACAAGCTAAATTTGATAAAGTTACTCCAAGTCAATTAGTAACCACATCAGGTACTGGTGAAGCATTAACTGGAGAGTTAACTGGTGGAAGCCTCGGAGCATATGTACAGAAAAACGGTGAACTTCCAACTAAAAAAGAAAATAAACAAGTAGTAGATAGAAATGGGGTAACTCATAATGTAGAAGTGAATGTTCTCGATGAGTCTAAAGTCATTCCTATTGAAGGAAATACTGTTGATACTACTGTCGCTGGAACCAAAGATACTGATGCAGATGCAAATGCTACTTTATTAAAAGCTTATAGAGCTGCTTTTGATAAAATGAAAGATATTGATATTTTAGGACTTGCAACATTAAGTCGTGCTAAAGTTGTTCGTAATGAATTAATTGAACACATTAATGAAATGAATGACCCAGAAGTAGCACAATTAAGATTCGGTATATGTGGTTTCTTGGATTACCCAGAAGACGAAGCAGAAACATACATACAACCAGTAGATGGAACTGAATCACTCTGTGAGGACGCAAGAGAAATCGATAACGAATACATAATCTACATAGGGCAAGGAGTAGTATTCGAAGAAGACGGAGTAAAACGTAACCTTTACCCATACCAAGCAGTACAATTATACACAGGAATTAGAAGTGCATTAGGTTATGCAGAAGCAATCTTCGGAGGAGAACCTAAAAAAGTATTAAAAGGAGTTGTAGATGTATTACCAATTACAACTGATAACACAATACTTGTAAAAGAAGACCGTGAAGATTTAAACGAAGCAGGAGTAAACACCTTTAAAAAAGAATACGACGAAATCACATTCCTTGAGGGTGTAACAACCGTACAGGACCACGATGTATTATCACATGAATCTATCATGAGTATTGTAATGTACGTAACTAAACGTTTAATTAAAGTCGCAAAACCATACCAAGGACAAGACTTAACCGAAGACTTAAAAGCATCTTTAACTACTGCATTAAGTACCGAACTTAAAAACATTACCGACACTGATAAAACCTTAATCTCCATCAATGAATATAATATTCCACCATACGATGTTGAAGTGAAATCAGCAGCTGTAGTACACTTTAACGAAGAGAACGAATTAGTAAGAGAGTCAAAAATCATTATTAATTGTAAAATAGTTCCGGTTGGAGCATTACGTGATATTGATTTAGGAGTAATAGTAATTTAAAATTCTTTTGGAGGAAATAAAAAATGGCTGATGAAAACGCAACAAGATTATGGACAAATGGATACATTGTATTAGGAAAATCCACCAGAATCCCAGTACAGGAAGTATCTATTGATTTATCAAGAGATTTAAAAGAACATTATAATAGTGGAGTTTCTAAACCAGCAGCTCTTGTTCCGGGACAGGAGAAGATAGAGTTTTCTATTAAAAGAATCTTCTCTAACACTACTATGATGAAAATATACCTTAAAAGATGTCAATTTAACATGGTTTTATTCAATAATTCTTCTGACCCGGGTGAAAATTCTACTGGGGAGAAGGTTTGTAGTTTAACTGGGTGTATTTTATCTAAAAATGGTTTAGGTACACTTGGTAAAGGAGAGGCTGTTCAGGAGGATATTAAGGGTAAGGCTTTAGATATTACTTTTAATATTGATGAGATTGCTCCTTTATTAAATGAGACTTGTAAGAATTTATAGGTTTCATTTTCTTTTTACCCATTCCCCTTTTGGGTGATGGGTTTTTCTTTTTGTTTAAATATATATATTTATATATTAATGTTTATTAAAAAAAAAGGAGAATCATAAATTGGACATACTAAAATTCAAAGTAAAAAACAGCGAACTCCAAAGAAAAGACAAAAAAATCATCTCCAACCAAAGCGAAGAAACAGCATACATACAAGTAACATTCCAAAAAAATAGTGACTGGGAAAACCAAACAAAATTCGCAATCTTCGAAAACGACAAAAAACAACAAACAACAGTCCTACTCGGAGACACACAAACATGCCTAATTCCAATCCCAGCAATAGCATTAACAGGATACTACTTCATAATCAGTATCTATGCAGGAGACAGGCTAACAACAAACTTCCTCAGAGTTGGATTAAACCCATCACACTACAATACAAAACCAGATTCTCCATCACAAATAGACAAAACCATAATCGACGACATCTACTCCCGTTTAAAAACAAAATACGATAACATAGAATACACAGACGGAAAACTAATATGCTACGCAGAAAACAAACTAATCAAAATACTCAATCTTAACACATTAGTTGTAGATGAATTAAAACAATACGTCGACGACAGCATAAACTATGATGATTATAAATTTGAAAATAATACACTCCAATGTTTTAAAAACGGAGAAATAAAAAAAATCATACCATTACAATCTATTTTAGCAAATTATTACAATAAAACAGAAATAGATGAAAAAATCAAAAACATCAACACATCACTTAATGAATGTGTTATAGATGGAGAAATAACATCTGAACAAGATGGTTTATATTTAACATTAACAAAAATAGGAGAATAATACTTATGAAAATTAAAACAAACATTTTACCACAATTAAAAGCATGGTTCATAGAAAACAGTAAATTAATCACTGCATGGACACAAACCCCAGCGGATACAAATATCCCATCTGAAAAACTTGTAAAAGATAATCTTGATAAAAAAATTGATAAAACAAGTATTAAAACAGTTGTAAATGATACTCTTACTAATGATGATGTTATTGGTGGTAAAGCTGTCTATGATGAAATTAAAAAAGTAGAGGCAGGAATACCATCTGGAATGAAACATACTGATATTACAGACTGGGATACTGCTACAGCAGGTTTTGAAAAATCTACAAACAAAACTACTACAATTAGTACAAATAACGCTTCAGATGTTAAATACCCAACCGAGAAAGCTGTTAAATTAGCAATCGGAGATTTACAAGCTCATGTTGAAGAAAAATACCCTTTAAAAACAAGTGTAAATGCTGATTTAAACACAAAAATAGACAAAACCAGTATTAAAACAAGTATAACAAACGCTCTCACAAATGAAGATGTTGTTGGAGGAAAAGCACTCTATGATGAAATACAAGCAGTAAAAGCAGACATTCCAACATCAATAACCCATACACAAATCAGTGACTGGGCAACAGCAACAAATGGATTCGAAAAAGGAGCAAATAAAGCAACCAGTCTTGCTTCACCAGACAATACCAAATATCCAACTACAAAAGCAGTTAGTGATGGATTAGCAACTGCAAAAACCAATGCAGACAATACTTATGCGACAAAAACAGCATTAACCGATGGATTAAACACTAAATTAAATACTAGTGCGAAAACTACAGAATTGAGTAACACCTCATCTGATACTCAAATACCTTCTGCAAAAGCAGTATATGATTTATACTCAACAATACCTAAATGGCACGTAGAAATGGTTGCAAGCATAGAAGACTTACCAGTTACTGGTGTAATTGGAACAATTTATCTTGTATCAGATAGTGGTAGTGGTAAAAATCAATATAAAGAATTCTTCTGGAATGATTCAGCTAGTGAACCTGGGTATGAACAATTCGGTGGAGTAGAGATTGATGTTTCTAAATTTATCACTAAAAAACAAATGACTGATTATTTAGCTAATAATAGTACCCTTACTTTATCAGCAGATGGGGAATTAGCCTTAAACATTGTTGATGCAACAGAATAAAATCATAAGAAACATAAGAAACATAAAAACTTTTTATGATTCTTATGTTTTTTTGTAAGGAGGTGTAAATATTGGTCAAAATAAGCACTAATATCAAAAACTTTATAGAAACCATAACTAAAGGATTATCTTATACTAAAACAGAAATAGATACTAAATTAGCAAATAAAGCAAATACTAACCACACTCATGATATAGCCAGTTTACCTGATGAAACTGACATGCTTGGTCATATGGAGAATGATTTCTATACTGCTTTAGATACAAAAGCTGATAAAACTACAGCTACCACATCTGCTAATGGTTTAATGTCTAAAGAGGATAAATCTAAACTTGATGGTATTGCTACAGAAGCTAATAAAACAGTTGTTGATTCTAGTTTATCTTCATCTTCAACTAATCCTGTACAAAATAAGGTTGTAAAAGGTGCACTGGATGGTAAAGCGAATGTACAGCATAATCATACTTTTGCTACTGTTGTTAATCTTCAATCAACATTGAATAGCAAATCAGACACAGGACATACTCATGATGACAGATACTATACTGAAACAGAAATGAATACTAAGTTGAATGGGAAAGCTGATAGTAGTCACTCCCATAGTATTAATGATGTTACTGGTTTGTCCACAAGTCTTGATGGGAAAATGAGTAATGATTATTCTGTGTCAACCATTGAATCTAATTTTTTTGCTCATAAAATCGGGAATATAGTGATTGTGACTTGGTGGAACCTAACATTACCCACAACACAGGATTCTTGGGTAGATTGGAAAACATTACCGTATGAAAGTTGTAATACCCAACCTATTTGGGTAAATGGAGATGGAGTTGGGTGTGAAGTCAGAGTAAGAGTACCTCCAAATTCCAACAAACTACAAGTATTTATAAGTGGAGGAACTGGAAGTATCCGTCCGGGAATGATTGTATATCCAATGACGATTTTAAATCAAAGAAAAAGAATAAGTGCAGAAGATAATACAATTGTTAAAAACATTGAGATGACATTAGCGGAGAATAATGATATTGTTTTGAAGTTTTATAAACAAAACTATATTGATGAATTATCTGAAGAGGAAATATCTACTTTTCATATCTCGTTAGGAGAATATTATAAAAAAAGTTACATTGATGATTCTTTTTATACAAAATCAGAATTAGATACTAAATTTGATTCTCTTGTGGGTTTTACTGTGTCAATAGTGTCTGAACTTCCATCTACTGGGGAGAATGGGGTTATGTACTTGGTGCCATCTGCTGATGGAGAGACTGGGAACACTTATATTGAATATATTTGGGTTGATAATAAATTTGAAAAAATCGGGGATACTACAACAAAAGTTAATTTAACCGATTATTATACGAAAACCCAAGTAGATACTCAAATTAGCACACAAATACAAAATTATCATCTCGGACCATTTAGAGATGAATTGACCAATAAAGCTGATAAAATCCATACTCATGAGGATGCGACTATTAGTAAGTCAGGTTTTATGTCCGCCTCAGATAAAAGCAAATTAGACTCATTAAATGAAAGTGGAAATATAACCATTGACACTAGTTTGTCATTAACAAGTGGGAACCCAGTATCTAATAGAGTTATAACCCAAGCATTAAACGGTAAAGCATCAACAGATGCTGTATCTACTTCACTTAATGGTTTAATGAGTAAAGATGATAAGATTAAATTAGATGGGATTGAAGAACAAGCTAATGCATATGTTTTACCATTCGCTGAGGATACTGTTTTAGGTGGGGTGAAATTAAGAGAAAGATTAGACCCAGCTCCAGCAGATACGAGGGTAGGTTTAAAATTAGAAAGTGGAGTTTTATCTATAAAAGGTTTATTAGCTAGTCAAATATTTATATCTCCTTCTTCTTCAGATGATAAAACACAATATGATTTTAATGTTGATATTTCTAATCAAATAAAAACCAAGGCTAATGCAACTCACACTCATGATGTTGCAACACAAAACACTAATGGATTTTTGTCAAAAGAGGATAAAGTTAAATTAGATGGAATAGCTGAGGGAGCTAATAAAACTATTGTAGATTCTAGTTTATCATCAACTTCCGTTAATCCAGTTCAAAGTAAAATAATAAATAGCGCATTAAACGAAAAAGCAAATGTTTCCCATGCACATAATGTTGGGGATATAAGTAATTTGCAATCAGTTTTAAATGGGAAAGCGAATACATCTCATACTCATAATGATACTTATTATACTAAAGATGAGATTAACGCTCGACTCGGAGATATAGAAACCATTTTAAATGAAATTTTGGGGGTTTAAAGAGAAATGGCACCTGAAATTGGACAAGATATTATACAGGAATTGTTAATTCATCTTATGAATACTAAATTATCTATTAAGAATAAAATTGAGGAAGTGTATGGGCAAGATTTAACTGATGTTATTTTTGAGGAATATTATCGTTATATTACAACTTCTGATAGTTTAAACCCATCTAAAAATTATACTGAGGTTTCAAACACTATAAGTGGAAAATTATTTAGGGTAAATGAGATTAAAAAATTTTTAAAACAAACAATAGAAGAAAAATGTGGGACTGATTTAACAAATGTTGCTTTTACAGATTACTCTATGAATATTAAAATCCCAGACCACTTCACATTAACCCTTCCTGATAGTGGACCGGGAGATTTTTATCAGGGATGGAAATATCGTGTTAGAGTTTTAAATAATGACCAACCAGTACCCGATACAATAGTTAAACTTACAATAAATGAGAGAACATATGATAAAACTACTGATTCAGATGGATGGACTTTTATGACAATACAATTGAATCCCGGAGTATATCAGGTAACAATTGAGTCCAATGGAGTAACAGATACAGACACATTAGTGGTTAAAGATTATGTTAGTGTGATTAAAACAGCTAATACATTTGCACAGGCTTGTAATGGGAGTTATTGTAGAGGGTGGGAGAATTTAAGTAGTGGGAATCTTTCCGGAAACGAACCCAATAATTATGCAAGTTGTAATAATATAGCTAGTTCAAGTGGAACATATAAAACACCAATGTATGTTGACTGTAGAAATTTTAATTTCAACATTCCTACCGGAGCAATTATAAAAAAAATAAAATATCATTGGGTAGGAAGATTAACCAGTAATACAGCTAATCCACAATTTGATATTAAATTCTTTAGTTATATGAACCATAATGGGCAAGATATTTTATCTGGACAGGTTAATGATACAATACTTAAAAGTGGAGCTACTAATTGGCAAACTTTTGATAAAGAGGTTGAGCCATTAAATTTAACCCCTGCTTTGATTAATAATAGTAATTTTGCTGGAAGAGTTGAATATGGTCCGAATCAAGTAGGGAATACTGGAGATATTCATTGGACATATTATGCTTGCGAGATACTTTATATTCCACCGCAACAATGATTTTTTTATGAAACAACTTATTTAAAAGTATAAGATTAAAATATTTAAATGATAATTAATAGAGGTTTAAAGATAAAATGCCATTAAAAAACGAATACATAATAGAAAACGATGTTGATGAAATCGAAGAACAACAATTTACAAAGCAAATGAGGAGTGCATCTCTTCGTAATAGTCAATTACCTGATAATTATGAAATTGAAGAAGAGCCTATGTCTCCTAGTGAAAGAGTTTCGAATGAAATTTATGAAACTGCTAAAGAAGAAGGGTTAGTGTCAGATAATGGCCCATTAGGTGGTGAGGGTGCTACTCCAGAACAGGTTATTGATGCTTTGATGGAAGAAGAAATGCCTGAAGGGGCAATTAAAAATAAAGAAGAATATGAAGATAAAAAAGTTGAGGAATTTAAAAAAGTTTCAGCAACAAGAGAATTATTATTTAGTAGAACTCAACGCACAGTAATAGTTCCAGTAGAAACCGTTTTAGATGGTGTGAAAACAAGTTTAGAATTTGAGGTAAAAAGATTAAGTGAGTCAGAGAATACTCATTTGTTTAATCATAAATTATTTGGTAAAGAATTAAAAGATATGACTGATGAAGAGTATTTAAGTTCAACTAAATTCCGTAGTGATGTTCTTGCAAAAGCAGTTGTAAATCCAAAATTAACAGCTGAAGAATGGAGGACAAAAGTAGATTATGGAATGTTAACTGCTGTGTATGAAGTTGTTAATCGTGTATTAACCGAGGCTGACGACGCAACATTGTTTCAATGATTATTATCAATTAATAAAAGAAAATCCGGGTTTACAATTAGATGGAGAATTATGTTTAGCCCTGCGTAAAACTCCATCACAAATCCGCGAATTAGAGGATAAGGGTTATTTATCGTATGAAGAGAAAATATTTTTATGGTCTTTTTTGAGGTGGAGGACTGAATTCCAATTAGAAAATCATGTTAGTTTATTTTAGATAAAGGATAGATTTATTATGGCAGGTTATAATGAGCAAGCAGCTGTTACTTTAGACATTCTCCCGGGAACTATGAGTGGGATTGCTGCCGTTAGTGCGGGAATGAATAGTCTTGTCGACACTATGGATACCTTTGGGCGTGCTGTAGGTAAAGACTTTGGTGTAGTCGAAACTATGACTGTTGCAGCAGGAGCTATTGCTGCTGGAGCCTTAAAAAAAGCGGTTGATGCAGCTGGAGAATATGAATATTCAATGCAAATGGTGCAAACTATTTCTCAACAAAGTGGAGCTGCGATGCAACAATTGAGTGAGCAGGCTACTGAGTTAGGACAAGTCTATAGTACTAGTTTTAATGATATCGCAGAGGGTTTACAAACCCTTGGGCGTGCTGGTTTAAATAATGCTACAACACAAACTGAGGTTTTAACACAGGGACTGCAAACTGCCAAATTAGAGGGAAGTAATTTACAAACCACTCTTGAAACATTAGTTCAAACAACAGCTTTACTCGGTGGGAATATTGATGATGTTGATTTTGGGAAGGATACTAAATATATTAATGATTTAATGGTGGGAACTTCAATGGCTGCTCCATTAGATGTATCTGATGTTGCTCAAACTTTACAATATTCCGGTGGTATGGCTGCTATTGCTGGGGCGAATCTTGATGATAAATCTATGTTGGAGGATTATATGGGGGCTATTGCTGCTTTTGCTCAGAAGGGGGTAACTGGGTCTGTTGCTGGAACAGCATTAAGAGCTTTTTTTAATAAATCTGCAAATCAGGACTCATCTGTTACTGAGGCATTATCAACTTTACAATTGTCTTCAGATGCATTATGGGAAGACGGTGGGGAAAAAATGAAACCCGTTTCTGAACAAATTGGTTTAATTCAGAAACAAATGGATAAATTAAATTTGTCTACCTATGAACAAGTTGAGATATGGTCTAAAATTGTTGGGGGGAAAATGGGGCAACAAATGTTAAAGTTGAATGCTGAAGATATTAAGAATATGACAAGTAAGGTTAAAGAGGGAGCTGATACTGAGGGTTTAAGTAATCAGTTAATTAATACTTATTCCGCACAATTGGATAGGCTTAAAGCTGAAGGGGAAGCTGCTTTTAGGAGTATTGGGGAGCATGGACTTGTTTATGCTACAAAAGCGTTAGGGGTTATAAATAAAATTATTGAAGCATTCCAAAATCCATATTTTAGTGGTATAGTTTTTGTTGCTGGGATTAGAATAGTACTTGCAGCTTTAAATGAGGCATGGACAATTATTAAAGGGGTTGTTACTGGATTGAAAAGTTTGGGGACAAATATAGACTCTATAAAGACCTCATTACAGGCGATGAATTCTACCCTAGAAAAAACTAGTATTCAAGCATTTAAGGCTGGGAAAAGCGTATTTGGTGTTGGAGGGGGAATAGATACAATGGGGGCTAAAAAATTCAATAAAACCCCGACCCCTCAACCTTCTAAACCTGAGAGAACCCCAATAAATATAAATATGTCTGAACTCAATGCTGCCTCTCGCCAAATTAACAATATAAGTAAAGTTTGGAATACTACTATAAATGAAATACTTATGTCCCTTAATAAAATATCTCCTGTTGGGGTATCAAATATTCTTAAAATTAATAATATGTTCAATAATTTTGGGACAAACGCAATAAACATAATAAATAAAATAAACAGTTCTATCCTTTCAAATGGACAAATTACAATTAATCGTATTGTATCTGGCCTAAAACAAATAGATACATACGGAAATAATGTATTTAGTACATTAAATCGCAACTTAGGAAGAATTAATACTCCAGTTAATACAACAATTGATAGGGTTGTATCTGGGCTTGGGCAGATTAATACATTGTGGCAAAAAACATATACTACAATTATTTCAGGAGTTAATGGTGTTGAAAGAGTTATAGGACAAAAATTATCATCTATAAAAAATAAAGGAGAGGGAACATTTAATGCTCTCGAAGGCACTATGGGTAGATTTGGAAATGTTGGGAGAAATGCATTGACTACTTTATTAGGAAATATTAATACAACATTATCTGAAATTTCAGCACAAAATACTTCGGTTTTATCAAGAATTTCATCTGCAAGAAGAACAGCGATGAACACTATATTAGAGACCGAACGTATTGCTGGTGATGGAAGAATTGGAGTAGTGCAAAAAGCTACCTTAAGTATTACTGAGATTATTAATAATGCTACTAAAATAATTGGACAAAGTATTGCCAGTATATCAGCAAATGCTATTGAGGCCGCTGCAAATATTGAGAAAGTTTTTGCTGCTTTTGGTGTTGGAGGAGCTGGAAAAGTTGGAACTATTGTAGATGATTCATCATTTGTAGGGAAAAAAGCTGGTAGTCGTAATTATAGAGATAGATTAACCTTTTTCCTTAATTACGCAGGGATGGATAAAATTGCTCCTGCATTAGGAGGAGGGTATGCTTCAGCGTTAATGTCAGGAATGTCTAGTAATGTTGAAGAGGGTATGTTTCATGTTGTTCAGGATAAGATAAAACATTTTAACACTATGATTATGGAGCAAATGGGATTGTTCCGTGTGTCATCTTTCCCAAGAACATTTGATAGTAGGAGGTATAGTGAGTCTCTTAGAGATAGAAGTATATTGTCATCTGCTAATTTGGGATATAGGGATTATATGAGTCTTGGTTTAGAATATGCCCCATCTGATTTATCAAAATTATATAGTACTAATTTTAGTGCTATAGAGGCTCAATTAAATCGAGCAAATATGTTTAGTGAAACAAACAGATGGACGGCTGCATCAGCATTAAAAGAATATAATGCTCTTGACGCTCCATATGTTGCTCCAAATTCAGCTTTATACACTGCAAATTTAAATACTATAATAGCTGAACTTAAAGCTATAGAAATCGGACTTAAAAGCAATAGATGGAATATTACTGGAGACTTAGATAAGCTAGAGGAAAAACCTACACCAAAATATACACCATCTACATTTGGAGGTTTATATGGACACAATGTAGAAGATATAAACGCTCTATTAGATGGAGGTTTGGAGTCTTTAAGTGATGATGATAAAAAGGCAATTAGTAACTATACTAATAAAAAAAATAAATTTGCTCAGTTAGAAAACTTTTTAGCTAGTGATGTTTTTGAAACCCAAAATGAAATACAACATGCTCTTTCTGAAAAAGCAGATGCAACAGAAAACTTATTAAAAACAAAAGACCTTCCTACACAGATTGCTGCTTTAAATAGTGTTCTTTACCCAGACGAAGATTTAATTAGAGGAAGCCCATTTGATGGTGGAAAAGTTTTCCCTGAAGATGAAATTGCAATAGCTAATTATCAAAAGAAAAAGAAAGAAGAAGGTGATTTGGAAAAATTCTTAGATAGTAATCTTTTTGAGGAGCAAAATAAATTATATGCAAGTTTGTATGATAAAGACCAAGCGGTAATGAATCAAATACGTCAGGACGCTGCAAATGCTGAAGCTACTTTATCCCAATTCTTAGGGCCTAATATGTGGGAAATTAACAAAGTAGATGCATCATTACTTAACTCACCGGTTATGGACCCGTATATGGGTAAAATAGTTGGGCCAACTACCCCGATTAGTATTGGTCTTCCCGGAGAGATTTCTAAATATGGAAACAGAGAGGCCAGTAAATATATTGCAGAAATGCATAAAGAAAGTTCAGCTAAACAACAAATTATGGCCTCCCAAGCACAAGGGTATCAAAAATTCTTAACACTTGATGACAGTACAAAACGAAAATTCGAGCAAGCCGCAGATAAACTATATCAAGAGAGTTTGGAAAGTGCGTCTGCACTTAGTAAGTTTAGAAGAAAAATATCAAATATTTCTGCTGGTGATTATAGTTATAAACCGTATGAGGGGGTTGAAGTTGGATACGGAGATAAACAAAGAACAGTTAGTGGAGTTGAAGACTCTTTTTCAGCATGGACTAAAGGAGATATGAGTTTTAAAGAAGCTGTCAATAATGCGTTTATTGCCCCTATGAAAGACTTTGGAACTCAAATGAAAGATAGTGCTCAAAAAGGAGGTGCTATGGGGGCATTTAAAACTGGTTTATCTGGAGCAGCGAAAGGACTGAAGGGGCTTACTAGTTTAGTCGGTGGACCAGTTATGGCAGCTTTTCTGGGGATAGAAATGGTTATGACTTATTTCCAAGAAGCTCAAAAAAGTTATTTAAAAGAAATACAAAAAGCATCTGATTATACAAATGAAACAAAAGAATCTTTGGATTCTGCTAGGGATGCTATAATAGAGGAATATAAGGAGAATAATCCTGATGCTACAGAAGATGAGATTCAGGAATATCTTGATAGTAAAACAGATGAAATTATAAATGCTGAAGATAATGATAATGTTCGTGCTTTAGATGAAAACACTCAAGCTTTACGTGATGCTACAATGGTATATGGTATGGCTATTGATAATGAAGCGCAAAAAATAGCATCAGATTTCTGGTTTGGCCCTAACGATGGTATTTTCACTCAAATATCTGATTTTGGTGGGTATTTAAACATGATAGATTTCTATGGTTTTGGTCTTGTTGGGAATATACTTAGTGGGAGAAATGGTGAGAAAGGTGGTTTGAAAGAGGGTGGAATTTTAAAACCATCTCAAGCCGATGAAAAATATCCTTGGAGTACAGAAATGGGGCCTATCTTAATGTCTAATATTCGTTCAGGGGGTTTAAGCGATGGATTATATAGATATTATGGAAAAGATTATAAAGATGATATCGCTCATGGTTTTAACGGAATAGAAACCATGTTAAAACAAACAAATAAAGGAGCTGGAGCTATAGGGTTAAATAGGACAGCGGCAGCATTAAAACAAATGGACGCAGGAAGTTATAATGCGATACAAACATCAATGAAAAAAGATAAAGCTCCTTGGCAACGTATAGCAAAACAAATGGCTCGTGTAGAAGCAAGAAGCGGAAAAGGGTCAGCTTACTCTGCTGTGAACCGCAGAGGGAAAAAAGCTACTGTCGAGGATGCTAAACTCAGAAGACTTGTTCGTGAAATGCAAAGAGAGTTAGGAGGAAAAGTTTCATACGGAAATATTTTAGCAGCAGCCTCCTTACAACAATTACAAGATATGCAAGAAGTTGCGAACACACAAATTTACCCTACAATGCAATCATCATTAAACACCGCTATACAACATTATACAGCAGGATTGCATACATCCAGTAGTACTGGGTCTACAGCTGATTCATCTGCAAGTACATCAGCTAATGCAGCTGCTATTGCAGCATTATTAGCTGTAAGAGTCCAAATGGAAGCCGAAGATGCTGCATGGAGAGAATATCAAAGAACACCGGGAAATAATAAAGCTAAAGACCAAAATGAATTCATGGAAAGATTAGCCGCTGGAAAACTACCGGGTTACGAAAGATTCATTTACAATATAGAGGGGGTTGCCGCTACAGCAGTCGGATATCCGGGGTCCAGTACAGAATACCAACGACAAATGTCAGAGCGTCACACTAAACAAGCTTTTGAGGACGGAAAAACATACAAAGACCGTCAAAAATTATTAGGACAATGGATAGCTGGAATAACAGCTCCACAAGTAGAAGCATCTTACCTTGCATCTGACATGGGAGAAAATGGAGCAGGAGGAAGTGGACAAGGTGGGGGTGGAGGCGGAGGGGGAGGTGGAGATGGTGGTTCTGGAAACAAAGGAGACACCGGGGAAAAGAAAAAATCACGTGTTGATTTAGTATTATGTAATAAAAAAGAAATACCAAAATTAAACGTAAACTTATTCAAAAAACCTCCATCTTTCACAGTGTTGAATAAAAACTTTAAATTAAGAGATATTAAAGTTAATACTCAAGATAAACCTAAAGCAATTGTGTCAGCTGTTAAAAACGCAATTATCGACACACAAAAAAGAACCGACCCTAAAATCATTCAAGATGAAGGAGGAGAATACGACCCAGTCGCAGCAACTGACGGAAACGCAACACCAACCGGAACAACTAATACATCAGCGGACTCTACAACAGAGTCCTAATTTTTATTTTTTCAGAGGTAGATAAAAAATGGCACAAGAATCAATAGCTCCAGACCGTATACTAATTGTACCCGGCTACACAGACGCAGAAATACTACAAATGTCTAGCGAAGAAGGACAAAACAAAGAAATAAATCCACCAGCAGCATTATATATTGAGGCAAAAAATATAGAATACACCCCACATATAAAATCATATGAGGATTTTAACTCATCAGAAGGGTTAATCCTAATCGAAAAAGCCTGTGACCGTTATGCAGAAGTCGCAATGGATGTATTCGTACATCAAAACCTATCTAATATGAAAGGGTCAGTAACAATAGACTCACAAACAAAAGAAGCAAGAATAAGAGTAACAGATAATTCCATACCAGAAGATAATAATAACGATAATGAATTACAATTAGGAAGGTATATAGAACCATCAGAATTCACAGATGAATACATTGAAGTGAGAAATGGTTTCTTTGATGACCTTTATGGGCGTCCATTAACAATTGTATCTCCTTTATTTCCGGCTATGCCAGTTGCTTATTTAACAGAAGCTACATATAATATTAATGAGGGAGAAGAAGAAGCTACATATAATGTTACTTTCCGTGAAACAGATAATACAGGTTTTTAATTATGAGTTGGGTTACAAAATGGTTATCAGACATTATCAGTGGGAAATATTTAAAGGGGAGTTACGCTAGGGCAAAAAAAAACAGTCAAAAAAATAAGGCTGCTAAAACTGCAAAAAAGGGGTCATCTAGTAAAAAAGGACAGAAAAATGGAAGCGTGCTGCTACAGGGAATTACTTTTGTCAATACTAAAAAACATCCTAGTACATTTACTAGTTATAATCCAAGTACTATTTTTGGAACAAACACAACACAAACCGTAGATGGAGTTAGTCAAAGATATGTTATTACACCAAAACATAATTATTTCGTCATAGACAAAAACGGGAAAAAACGCCAAATTAGTTTTAATAATAGAACACGTGTTAATTCTGTTACCATTAATCAGCAAAAACTTACTCTTGGAAAGGGAACAAAAGTCTACGATGAGCAGGGTGGGGTCGGAGTTATTAATGGAGATGGAACAATTACATCTGGTGGGGGTGTTGGAGTTGCAGCATCTAATGATTCAGGTGGAGGAACAACATCATCTTTAGGTACTAAAGAATTAGAAGAATTAGAGGCCATGACCGACTCTAATGTTATTATTGATGGGAAAAATAAAAAAAGAAAAGCTAATGATATTTGGAATAAAGCTGCATCTAAAAAAATGAAAAGCTATTGGCAGTTAAGTGAAACTGTTTTCTTATACACATTCCATGATAAACAAAAACATAAATACCTAACTAGTTTTCAAATAGATTCTGATAAAAATGATATTTGCACTACATGTACTATAAGTTTTCCATATAGTAATGATTTGATGGAGTATTGGGTTCCGGGGCAAACTACTTTCGCTTTAATTGGAGGAGTTTATGACCGTGAGGTTTTATTTATCGGAAGATGTAGTGAAGTTAACCAAAGTGGAACATCCATAGAAATGGTGGGGCAGAATGTTGGATGGAAATTTAAACAGTATATGAAATCATCTTTTTATGATAAATTAAAAGGTTTGAATGTGAAAAATGCTGTAAAACTAATTTTTAAAGAGTTGGGCTTTGATAAGGCATTTTACCATATTAATTTAAGTGGGATTCCGAATATTGATAGTTATATCCTTGATGAACAGTGTAGTATTAAAAAAGATGGGAATACTGTTGAAAATGTGCCGGATTTAGAAAGTGTTGTTGATAATCTTAAGGGAAGTAATATTAAAGATTATGTTGCTAATAAAATGGAAATGTTAGATACTCAAACGGTTGCAGATAAATATGAGACTAAAAAGCAAATGAGGAATCTTAATAGTGTTGTTAAAAATAAGAATGAGTATTATGTTTCAGGGTTAAGGGAAAATTATGGGGTTGAGGCTCGTGTAGTTGATGGTGTTGTTGATTTTGACCCAATTGTAAGTAATTTTTTTGAAGAGGGAGAGGAAGATGACTGGTTTATTAATGGAGCAAGCTATGATGGGGATTATACATACGAGGATGTTTTACATAGTATTGCTTCTGCGATTGATGCTCATTTTTATATTATTGATACGACTGTTTGTTTTGTTAGTTTTAATGCTTTATTTGCTATGAGCGATACTGTTACTGTTCAGAAGGCTATTGCTCCAAAAGTTGATTTTTGGCAATTAGAGGAGGATTCATATGTTTTGGATGTTAATCAGTATGGGTATTATAATACTGTGACCGTGAATTATAAAAATGGAAGTGTCACAAAAGCATATGATGACCTTGTTCGTATATATGGAGAGGTGCCGATTGAGTATGACGAACCAGACCTTTCATATTCTGAAGCGATGCTTAAAGCACAAGCATATTTGTCTGCTCATATTCGTGATTTTGGTATGACTATTCAAGCTACAATACTCTACACTGGGAAAATCGTCCCATCAACATTTATAAAATTGAAAAACCCTTTAACTATGAGTGATAACTTATTCTATGTATATGGAATGAGTGTTTCATGGAGTGCTGACGGAGGAAGTATTATAGGGGATTTAGATTTAAGATTTGGCCCAGAAAACCCAGATGACCCAGAAGTTCCAGAAGTAGGAATGGGATATACACAAACCGGAGGAGTTTTTGGAGGAAATGTATCTGCCGATATTGCACAAGCAGCTCAACAAATGTGTATGGGGGCTACAGACCCAACAATTAAAGGACAAAACATTTATAATTGGGTAGACGCTAATATCCCCTATAATTTCTATACAAACAGCGCTCATTCAACAAGTGCAACCTTACAAGGAACCCCAAGTAACTGTTGGGACACAGCCATGCTTATTTATGAATTATGCACAGCAGCTGGTGTTCGTTGTGAGGTATGGAATGGAAATTACAGGTTCCGTAGTGGAAGTGTAATTGGGCATTTATGGAATATGATTGAGCAAAATGGACAAATGGTTTTTGCTGATACTGGTTTTGGAAGAAGTGGAACTATTACAAGAAACCCTATTGGTGATTATCATGGTGGGGGTATTGTGTCTGGACGTTGTATAAAAAAGAATTATTAGAGGTTTAAAAGAATGGTTGTATCTCAAAACAATAGAAATGAAACTAATAAAAAAAATCCAAGTGTTGATACTGGACTAACTACTGTTAATGCATATAATGTTTTAGCTAAAAAACGTGATGAGCAGGAAAATTATCATATGGCTTTAGAGCCAAATAAGAGTGAAAAGGAATATGTTCATCGATGGAAGTATAGTCATAAAAATATGAATCGTAAAGTTCATATTAAGGCTTGGACTCAAGATGATAATCAGTATCATAATTATTTTCATAGTTTGAATATTGATGTACAGGTTCAGGATTTTATGGGGACTGCTGAATTAAGATGCCCTTACGATTCTAGTTTAATGGAGTATTGGGAGCCTATTAGGCAAAGTGTAGTGATTTATGGGGATAATGGTGGGCAATATAAGGATAAGAATGATATTTTGTTTGTTGGGCGTGTTCGTGAACTCCAACAAGATGGGTATGAGTTATCTATTACTTTTCAGAATTATGGTTGGAAATTTAAACAAAATGTATCTACTTCTTATGCGAATGATAATGTGTTAAATAAAAATGGGTATGCTATTATGTGTGCTATGTTTGAGGCTTTAAAGATTGATTCTTATGTGATTAGTCCTACTGCTGAAAAGCGTTTGCGTGAAGTAGGGATAGATAGTGATGGGAATCTTAAAGCTAATGGGGAGAAGATTGAGGAAATTCCTGATTTAATAGAGCGTTTAAAACAGACTGATTTAAGTGAAGTAGATAGCGAAAAAGCAGTTTCTGCTCATTTAAAAGAGGATACATTAGCGAATATTAAAGATATTAATTATACATTAAAATATGAAGAACCTACCGAGGCAATGAAAAATATTACTGGAGGAGATAGTGGAGGTTTCACCCCATCTGGAGGGGGAATATATCCAACACAATGGAGTGGGGGTGGTGGAGGCAGTGCTGTTGGTGCAGTTTCTGGTGTTGGTAATGCTCTTGGTGGAGGTTCTACTAAAAATTGTAATCCCCCTAATAAACCATGTGCTAGTATTAAGGAGGAATATTTGCAGGCAACTGCTCGTGAATTGTGGAAGTATCAGCGTGGGTGTGGAAATAATTATCATACTTATATTAAACGTTGGGATGCTGTAAAAAGAAAAGACCCTAAAAAATATAGTAAACAAATCGCACCATGTATTCAGACTGTGAGTAAGGTTAATACTCGTGGGAATGATGCTAAATGGATGAGTGAAAGGCATAGTGGTGTAGCTTATAATGCGAATAAGGCTTTTAATAGTTTTACTAAGGCTTTATCTGGTGGGATTAAAACAGTTGGAAAGGCAATTGGAGGGGCTGTAACTGGTGGTTTTAATAGATTGGATTGTTGGGGATGTAAACTTAGATATGGGGGGAAATATAAAGGAAAAGGGGATAGTCACTGTAATAAGTTTAGATATCAAAACGGAAAAGGGTATTTTAAATGTTAAGAGGTTTTATTTATGGGTTTATTTGGGAATATTTTTAGTGTTAAAGGACTTAAAAAAGCAGCAGCTACTTTAAAAAAGATTGACCATAAGGTAAACTCTCTAGTTCATGAGGCTACACATCTTCCAACATATAAGAAAAGAAATACAAATAAGGTTCCTACTTTGGATGAACGTTGTAAAAAAAATCCTATTAGTCTTGATTGTCAGCTTTATAATAAAAAAAAGAAAGAATTAAATGCAAGAAAAGGGAAAGCGTCACAATTAGCGAAAGAACTAAAAAATGGGGTTGCTAAACCGGGGCAAACTGCTAGTTCCAGTTCTAGCTCTGGGAGTGGTATTATTGGAGGAGACACAGCAGCTATGGATGCATTAGGTGTAGGTGCAGATGCTGGTACGGGAACTGGAGGAACTGGAGGAACTGGTGGTGGTGGGGCATCATCACCATTAACTACCGGGGATATGACATTTGAACAATTAGTTGGGGAAATATGTAATGGAATTGATTTAGTTTTCGCAGTAAAAAGAAATACTGTCGTTATTACTGATTATGAATCATTATATGCTGAGGCTAAATATATTCGTGATTATGGTGGGTCAAATTTAAGCGAAGATATATCATTATGGCAATTAGAAGACGGAAGCTATGAATTAGATGTTACAGAATATGGTTTTTATAATACAGTAAAAGTAAAATATAATAATGGTACAGTTACTGAATCATATTCTGATTATGTTCGTGTTTTTGGAGAAGTACCTATTGAATATGATGAACCAGAAATCGATAAAACTACAGCTATAATGAAAGCCAAAGCCTATTTAGCAGCTCACATCAGAGATTTCGATATGACAGTCAAAGGAACAATATTACACAAAGCAGGCATTGATATTGGAGATATCGTTACACTTGATAACCCATTAACATTAAGAGATGAAATTCATAAAGGAGAAAAAAAAGACCCAGAGTTCCTATTTGTAGTTGGGAATAGTATTTCTTGGGATAATGATACTGGAATGATTTTAAACGATATCGAGTTAAGATATGGTCCAGAATCCCCAGAAAAATTAGATGTCCCAGAAGCTGGAGGGGGTTATAGTAAAACTGGGAACGGAAATATTGATTCAGCTATCGCAGAAGTTGCACAAATGGGGGCAAAATACAGTTACTGTCATAGTTGCCAAACTCATGATTGTGTAGTTTCTACTGGATGTGGAGATTGTTTTGGAATGAGTGATTTCCTATGTTGTGAATTAAATAGTCGTGGGGTAACCAATAAAGTTGTTGGGTATCCTACAAGCGTTCCAGAGCATAGAAGTGTTTTATATCAAGATTCAACAGGGCAATGGGTTGATTTCCCGTATCGTGAATATGGATTTCAAACATTATTTAATAATACAGCTGGAAGTAAAACCAGTACAAAGGTAGTTCCTTGCTCATGTGGAGCAAATTCTACTACTGTATCTACAAGTGTATCAACACAAACAACAAGCAATAATACTCAAATTTAATTTTTGGTGGTGTTAAAATAGCAGATTATATTTTATGGGCTGATAGAGGAACAGGAGCTTCAGATATTTATACTGTTGCTGAAGCTTTAAAAACATGTAGTGGGGCAGGGTCAGTTGAGGTAGCTGGAATTGGACCAAATATAGGACAATCAACTGGATTATCCAGTAGGTCTAGTGGGAAAATTGGAGTTTTTCAAACAAACGGGGTTGGGGTGCAAACTCCATTTGATTTTGAAACCGGGATTAAAAAGGGATATTATCATTTTTCCAAGGTCATTTTCCTATGGCCCCAATGGATTGGGAACCAATGGATGACGGATGAGCAGATTCAATCACATAAGATAGGCGATGAATGGGATTGGAACAGGCAATCTGGTTATGGAGATTTAAATAGAAAGTATACAGCAGCTGAATTTTTTTCTGATAGTGTTACAACAAACATAGATTTAGTTACTGCTCCTACTCCTGAGGAAGCTGCTCAAAAAATCTGTAATGGTAACTTTGTTGGTAAAAGTGGAGGTACTCAATCACAGGGTGGGCAATCAAATACTTCTCCATTGTTAACTGGGGATATGACTTTCGAGGAATTAGTTGGGGAGATTTGTAATGGTATAGATTTATTGTTTTTGGTTAAAAGAAATGTTGTTGTGGTTGATGATTTTGAATCTATTTTCGCAGAGGCTAAATACATTAGAGATGGTAATACATCGTCATCACCGATTAGTGAGGATATTTCATTATGGGAGATGGAAGAAGACTCCTATGAATTAGAAATTAATCAACATGGTTTTTATAATACGGTTATTGTTGAGTATAAGGATGGGACTGTTAAGGAATCTTTTGATGATTTTGTTCGTGTGTATGGGGAGGTTCCGATTACTTATCATGAGCCTACGATTGATAAGACTACTGCGATTATGAAAGCTAAAGCTTATTTGGCAGCTCATTTAAGGGATTTAGAGATGATGGTTACAACTACAATGTTAACTAAAGCAGGAATTGATATTGGGGATATTGTTACTATTGAAAATCCATTAACCATGAAGGATAAGAATAGGGTAGCTGAGGGAAGAGACCCAGAGTTTTTATTTGTTACTGGGGTGAATACGAGCTGGGAGGGGGACGATTTGTTAACTACTGATATTGAGTGTAAGTTTGCTCCGACTTCTCCGAATAAGTTAGATGTTCCTACTAGTGGGGCTGGTAGTGGGCAGGCTCCTAATAGTAGTGGGGGTGGGAGTTTTGGCAGTAATGGGGTAAGTGCTGACGGCACTCAAATTTGTGCGATTGGAAAACCATCTGCTGCTGGGGAGTCACACTATGGATATAGTTTTTACAAATCTGTGTTTGCGAATAAGTGTCCTTTTTGTGGAAAAAATACTTTAGTGTGGGCATGGAATTGGGCTAATGGAGCAAACTACGGATATTGCCCAGAAACACAATCTAACGAAGGAGGAAGCGTTGAGGGGCATATCTTCTGTGGACCTGGGGGCTGTGATAGTGATTTTTCTTGTATAGACGGTAAAGACCATATGAACCCACCTCGTGCTACCTTAACGAGAATCAGTGGTCCTACTCCGTCAAGTGAAGCAGAAGCTCTAAAACTAAAAAATGGAGAAATGAAATAAATTTTGATATTTATTGCTGTATTTTTCTCCAAACCAATCCTCTTTTTTTCACCTCTTGTTCTAATTTTTTTATATCTACATTATCAATCATTTTTTGTTTTCCATTTTGCTTGTAGGTATACCTAAAAGTAAACCCTTGTTTTGTTCGTTTTCGCTTTATTTTAGATACACGATAATATCCTGTAATGTTTTTTTCATATGGAATGTATTTCTCTATTTCTTCATACTGAGGTATTCCTCTCCATGGTAACTTTTTTGCTTTTACTTTTTTCTCCAATTTTTCTAAATCAACACTACTAATCGTTTTACGTTCTTTATTTTTATCATTATAACAATAGGTAAAAATAAAACCTCTTTTGCATTTTGAACACTTATGTTTATAAATATAAGCGGAGTTAATGCTTATATGCGATTTACTATCAAAAAAAATTTTGTTTTTACTTTCTTCTTTTTTATACGGTGGGATACTGTCGTATTCTCCGGGAAGCTTTTCCCATGGTAGATTCTTTTGTTTAACTTTTATTTCTAGTTTTTGAATATCAACACTGGTTATTACTTTCTGTTTTCCGTCTTCTTGATAAAAATAAATAAAATAATACCCCTGCGAATATTTGTCACTTTATATGTTTAATAATAATGTATTTTTTCGGTGAAACAACTTATTTAAGAGTATAAAGATAAAAAATTTTATATTAAGGAGTTGTCTTTCTATGGTTAAAACAACAAGTTATTCTCCAACTAATAAACGATTTAAAAAACATTTTGAGGATTTTGCATCACCTAAGGCTAAAAAAGGCCACTTGAATAACAATGAAAGAGATACAGATGAAATAAAACATGAAAGAGGAGTCTTAGTTAAAATCGAAAAAAACAAAATCGACTCTAATGGATGGATAGTAGAAGTAGGACAAGGGGAAAATAAAAAAACATATGAATGCTCAAACGTTACCGGAGTATTATCCGTTCCAGACAGTACCGAAACAGACCTATATTATATCCCAACATATACAGTCGACGTTGATATAACCATCGACACAGTATCAGCTATATACCAAATAACAAGAATAAAATCAGTAAATAATCATGTAGCATACCAAAAAGACGGAGAACTAGTTCTAACCAACTCCGACAATATGTTAGGCGAAGAAGAAGATGAAGAATCCAGTAAACTAACTATCGCCAAAAAGGGAGTAACAATCGACGGAGACAACATTGTAAACGGGGACATAACAGCAAACAACCTATCTGTTGGAAGAACATTTAAAGTTGGAAAACTTGATGTAGGAATAACTATAGAAAGATTAGAAAAAGAAAACCAAACACTCACACAACAAAACAAACAAATGCAAGAAGACATAGAAAAACTTAAAAGCCAAATTAAACCATTGGTGGGAGAATAAATGCCAGAGCAAGGAAATAAAAAAATTTATATTGGTGATGTTGTCGTTAACGAAGATAACGAAAAATATCAAAAACAATTTTTCGAAGATATTATCAAAACTTTTTTTGGACATGGGAACGGATTAGATGCTGATACAGTAGATGGATACCATGCTTATTGTTTTGCTACAGCAGAACAAGGAAAAAAAGCAGATAATGCACTACAATCACCATTGTTAGTTGGAACAGAAACAGAATTAAGGAATGTTACAGAAACCGGATATCAATGGATTTTTGATGAAGGAATAAAAGTCAATAATGATTTCATACAGGAAATTTTAAAATTCTTCGGAGATGATATTGAACAAATTCCTGACTATTTCAGTGGAAACACAAAAGATGATTTAACAGAAGATAGAGGAACTGCTTTCAAAAGTAACCTTGCGATTATTCTTCCGGGTATTTGGAGAATATTACAAAAACAGTTAGAAAATAAAGTTGATAAACGCCCCGGTTATGATTTATCTCAAAATGATTTTACTAATGAATATAAAGAGAAAATTGACACCTTTGGGAGTAAAATTAAAACCATTGAATGTGAGGAAGGGATTCAGAAGCAAATTCTTGACGCCGATATGGTTAATGGATTACAATTTATCCTTGTAACGCAGGAACAATACGATGCATTAAGTGATAAACAAAAAAATAATTGGCAAAATGTTTATATACTTGTAGATGAAACTCCTACTGGATATGAGTCTCCTGCTTTATGTACTTTTAAATCTGGATATCTTTTTGAGGTTAGAGATTGTCAGTTATATTATAAACCTATACAAGCTAAAGAATGGAGTGTAATGTATGATTTTGAAGCTTTACAGACATTATTCCATTGCCATGTAATGAGAAGTTTAGAGGGAGATGAGGCTCCTAGTTTTGCGGATAATGCATATTTAAATTATCCTTTTATTAGTTCAAACTTGATATCAAAATTTATAAACACAATTGACTGTGAGGGAACATATGGGACTGAAGATATTAATATTGATTTTCCACAATCAACTGACAGTACATCAATGTTAACAAAAATAAATATTTTCCCACTATATAATGCTTTTATGGGGAAAATAGAGAATGTAAAAGAACAGATTAACAACCTTACGGAATCATTTAACACATTTAAAGGTGAAATTAGTACAGAATTCTCGAACTTTAAAAACACTATTGCAAATGATTTAAAAACATTCAAACAAGAAGTTAGCTCCACATATGTTACTAAAACAGATTTTAATGAAAAATATAACTCTTTATTGGCAAATATTAATGTGGTTAAAAAACAATTAAATGATTTAAATAATAATTTTGATGAAAAAACTAAAAAAGTTATTGAAGCAGAAGACAAAAAACACACTTTAGTTTTTAATATCCCATTAGACTCTGTTTCTGGAGAACCTAACACATATCGTGTACACCAATACAATACGGGAAATGGGTATGTTGGGACACTTCCATTAAGAATTACTGATGGGAATAATGAGGTTGATTCAGCGATGGGGCATGCTATAGAAAAACATTATGCTCTGGTTTGTTTAAATGGAGTGTGGTATAGGCAAAAGTTAATATATCAAACTGATAGTCGGCATTATGGTTTTAATATAAATATTAAGCTTGACCCGGGAACATATGAGCATTGTTGTATTATTGTCCCCGGTTTTGATGGAGAATGGAGATGGTTCCGTACTCAATCAGAGTTCTTTAATTTAAAAGTGACAAGAAATTAAAAAAAAGGAGAAGATATAATGACAAGAGAACATATATCATTTACAGAATATACAATTAATAATAATAAAATAGCTTGGTGGCTTGTAAAAAATAATAAGAAATTCAATGTAAGACAAGTGTACAATTATGGGAATCGTGTAGCAGATTATGGAACCATAATAAAAGTTATTAAAGAAAGAAGAGATAATGTCCAAGCAGATGCATTAATATCTGAGTTTGTTGAATGTGCTATTTTTGATAACAAAGACTTAAGTTTCCTCCCTAATTATGTAACTGGAACAAATGGGGTAAAATATTATACAAACACCATTGTTTCAATGAATAATCGTGTATCCGCTTATGAGGTTTTGCATGGGGAAAGTCCTAAAATTGTATATATAACTGATATTCATGGGAATGGAACTACCAATATTTCTGCTGATGCTACATTAGAAAAATGTTATAAAGCGTTTGGAAAATTCTCCACTATTGATGGGTTTTTATCCAAAATACAAGGAAGAGGATATTCATATTATTTTAATAGTATATATAATACTGATGCAACTATTGATAGGATTAAAAATCGTAAAGGAGTTAACTGTACAGATAGTTCACAATTAACATATCGAGTAGGGAAAGGATTAGGTTATGATGTGCAATTTATTCATGTTAAATGTAAATCTGGAACTGGACATGTAAGAGTTAGATTAAAACATCCCAAACATACTGATAATGCATGGATTTATCGTGACCCAGCTGCTGTTTTAAAAGGAAATGGAGTAAGGTCTAATTGGTGTATGAATGGGCGTGTAATTGCTTATAACCCAAAATGGATTCTCAGCGACACTTATATTTAATAATCTGTAATTTATATCAATAAAAAGGAGTTTTGTATCTTTATGAAAGCTAATAATAATTTTAATAAAAAAATATATGAAGCGGTTTTAGCAAACCAAAAAAAAAATGAGACACCAGATAAAACAGAACAAAAACCACCAAAAGATGAGAATTCAACAGAAAATCCATCTGGTGATGGTGGAAAACCTAACGAAAATGAACCTAAAACACCAGAAGAAGATTCTCCATTAAAATAAGAATAGTTTTCTTTTTTTTTAATATTTTTTTTAATAAGGAGGTAAGAATATAATGGCAGAATCTAGTTATATATCATCATTAATGTTGTTAGATGAGAATAAAATTCTTGCGGATTTAAATAAAATAGCTATTGAATTGGGTTTAATAAGAAAAATTAACGAAACCTCTCGTATTTATGTTTACTATGCTGTTTTTGCAAGGGTTTTCGGAACTCTAACTCAAACTATAGCTCAATACTTAAATGCTATTGATATTGAAACAACAACAGACGAAGCACTATTAGAACAATTAATTAAACCTTTTGTGAAAAAACAAAACGCTAAAGTAGCAAAAGTTATTCTCGAGTTCTCAAGAAGAAACAATGATGATAATGCTGTAGATGTATTTATTCCCAGAAATTTCGAGGTAATGACAGAGGGAAGTAACCCTATTATTTTCAGAACAGCTGAATCTAAAATCTTATGGAAAGACTCATATAAGATAAAAGTTCCTGCTTACAGTGTTGAATTTGGAAGTTTAAATAATTTAGCTGCTAACACATTAACATATTTTAATGATTCTCATTTTAGCAGTGTATCCGTAACAAACCCAGAACCAGCATATGGTGGGAGAAACGAAGAAACTGCTTTTGACACCAGAAACAGATTATCTACATTCCGTTATGGTAGAGATGGGTCTAAAAACCATATTATGAATATCTTATATGACAATGGAATTGGATATTATAATTTTAATGTGGTAGAATACTGGGATGGATTTGGAAGTGTTTTAATAGCTATTGATGTTGATTCTGAACAAGAATATTATGATGTCATCAATATGGTTGAAGCTAGTAAAGTAGCTGGAATTAAATATCATTATTGTAGAGTAAATTATGTTTATGCTGATTTAACAGTTACAGCTAAAGTAACTGGAGACAGAATGTATAGTGAATATGATTTAAACGACATTGAACAAACCATTAAAACAGCAGTTGAAGTGTATTTCGGAAAGCAAATTTATGTTGGTAGGCAATTATCAGTTAAAAGGTTAGAGGCTTTTGTTTTACAGTATCTGGTTGATGAGACTTATGATGTTTATGAAATGGATATTGAAGTAGGGGCTAATAAAGATTTAAACATCGACCCTGAAACTGGGTATTTTATTGTTAATGAATTTGAAAAATTATTACCAAATAAAATCACTACTATGGTAGAGTATAATTTTGAATAAGAGGTATTTTATATGAATGATGAGGTATTAGGAGATATTCAAGATATTTTATGTGATATTGGAGACGGTCCATATGTTGAAGGAGCACATGACTTTGCACAACAATGGGTAATAGAAAATGATGATATGGTAATCATTAATGATGCAGAAGCTTTATGGGAGTGTATCACTGGGGTTTTACACACTCCGTTGGGGAAAATTGATGGTGTTGGTTTAGAGGGATATGGAAGTGAATTGTTAACACTTAGGGGGCAAGTATTAAATTATCATATTAAAGAATTGGCTAAAGTATATATAAAGAATACTATTCCTCAGTTTAAGGGAAGAGTGAAAGATTTCCCAGTAATTAAAATTGATGAGGTTACTGATAAGATTAACAGGAGAACAAAGCTTAGGATTTTTTTGACGGTTGATTCGATTTATGGAAGATTTTCTAGGACAACGTATATTTGAGGTTTAAAAAAATGGCTGATTTTGATAAATATGATTATGAAATAAATAAAAGGCTTCCTGAGTGGTATAAACATGTTAATGGGTTAGAACCTATTAATAGGTATACTCAAGAGTTATTAATTAGTATACTTGAGAGTTTTTTAAAAAATTTGGGGCTTGTTCAACCTATACAAGTGTGGAAGACTCTTCCAGAGGAGTATAATTGGGAGCATAAATATTATAATAAAGATATATGGGTGGGGAATACAACATTAAATGAAAAAGCTGATTTGAAGATTTCAAATGATAAACCATTATTTTTAAAGATTCCTAATACTAAAAGACCTACTGATGCCGTTATTGATATACATTTTACTGGGAATAAGAATAATCAGACTAAACCCATTAAGAAGTTGTTGATTAAGAACGCTGACCAGATGATTCTTTTCAAAAACATAACTACTAAAACTTCTATTAAAATTAATACAGATGGTAATATTTTAATAGATGGAGTAAATAAAGATGATTTAATTGATGGGAAAATCTATAAAATTAAACCTATAGCAAGAGATGACAAATATGATAATGTTTCTATAGATGATGAGAATAAAAAAACACAACTCGAGTTATATGTAGACATCCCCCCAATCACCATTAATGGACAAGATACTCCTGACGAGGTAAAAGTAGAAGCAAAAATAACCAACAAAAAACCAATATATGTAACAGAACAAAATGTCAGATTATACACAGTATCAGCATTCCCATTAAAAAGCGTTAAATTATATGGATTTTTCTGTCATGATTTTAATAATAAACAAGAATGGAAATTATTATGGGAAAAAGAATATTCAGAGAACACCAGAACCGTCTATGATAGAATAACTAAACAATATGATTGTGAAAGATTTTATGTACAGGTTCAATATTATGGGTTAGGACTTCCTATTAGTATTGGTTTTCCACAGGAACAATATAGTTCAGATGTTAGTTTTCAGATTAATGACAGGCTAGATTATTGGGGAGCAATATATGGACTTCCAAGAAGACATTATAAACCTCATATTACAGAAGATGAAGAGCCATATACTTTCCCGAAATATTATGCATATCCAATAGAGCAGGATTATTGGTATGAGGAAAGATTAGTGAGTGAATATCGTAGAAATATTAATGCAAAAGATATAGATTTTCTGAAAGATTCAGAAGATAACAATATAGCTTTAATGAAAAATATTGACCCGTATTTAAATGATGTATGGATATATACAGAAACAATTACTCCAACTATTGATATGAGCGCAGAAACAAAAGGAATTCTCCCATGTAGTGTTAAACAAGATGAAACTACAGATGGAGTGAGTTGGAAGAATGAGCAGAGAGTTGGGGATACTCAATTATTAACTAGTGATTTGCATTTAGAGCCACAAAATGCTAAAAATTATAATAATCGTAGTTTTATGGGGAAAGTTTTGCAATTGAAATTTAAAGTTCCAGAGCTTCCTAAAGATATTGAGATTACCGGTTTAGAGTTAAAACTTAAGGGAGTAACTGATTTACATTCTGATACTATAATTTTGGATAATAGGTCAAATTTTAAACTCCCATTCAAATATGAAAAAGCTAATGGAGATAAGTTTGTTAAAAAAGAAACCTTTTTGTTGAATATGTTTGATGGTAAAGAATGGCAAAAAGGACAAAAATATTTTACATTCGGAGGGAAGAATAATCTATTAGGTTTGGATAAAATAGAAAGATATCAATTAGAGGACCCTATCGAATTCAATATTGGTTTAACGAATCAAAGTAACTTTTTAATGGCTAATATATCGTTATATAATATTAAGTTATATGTATACTATAAAACTTTAACAGAGGAATTTACAATAAGTGAAAAATTAAGTAACAGAAAAATGTTTTTATATGATGATAATGATAACCCAAACATTACTATAAATCAGGAAACAAATAAACCCGTATATAATGAATCTGCTTATTGTGATATTGTATTAACATTAGAAAATACTGGGGTTGTTCCAGTTACAGATAAGACTGTTTATATTGTCCCACCTTATGAATTAGAGGTTTTAAATGGAAATGATAGTTTTTCATTTGATTTAGATGTTGGAGAAAAATTAATTATTGGTAATGATGATAGTACAAGAATAAGAGTAGTTCCGAGAGATAAGTTAAATACTCCGACCGGTTTATTTGATGTTCTTATATTTTGTGATGATAAGGTGTTAAAAAATGAGATTATATTGAGGAGGAAAAATAAATGGTAAGATATTTAAATACTGAAGCAAAAATTGAAATGTTAAAATCTGAATTTCATCCATTTTATATTATAAATATTGATTGTGACAGTATTGGGGAAAATGAACCTAGTGGGTCTGTAAATTTAACTATTAACATTGATGAGGTTAAAGATAAGCAATGGAAAGATTTTTATTATCATATAAAAGATTATATTAGTTATATAGAGGAGGATGGGAAAAAAATATTAACCTTTGAAAATTTACTTTTTACTGATGGGGATAATATATCAA
Organism: Clostridiales bacterium; assembly: GCA_004554705.1. Classification (GTDB taxonomy): domain Bacteria; phylum Bacillota; class Clostridia; order TANB77; family CAG-508; genus UMGS1781. The sequence goes on from SFKS01000002.1 coordinate 42,999, forward strand.
ATCTTTATAGTTATGAGTATTATAAAGGAATATTGTATATTAAAATGACTTCTTATACAAAAAAAGTAGCTATGCATGTTATTCCGAAAAGTTATTATAGTATGGATAAGGTATTGATTTTTAAGGATTCTGATGTGCAGGATATGAGTAAACATTTTTCGTGTACTGATGAGTTTTATAGTCGTCACGATAATAATCGTATTAATTTATATTATCAGAAAATTGATTTAGATAAACAACAAAAAGGAGATAGGAGTAGGCAAGATAGATGTCCGAATTTTGGTTTATATGATAAAACGAACCCACAGTCTTTGTTTCAAAAGATTCAGGACGGAAATTGGGTTAAAGAAAATTATAGAGATATGTATGGAGAATATATTTTTGACATTTCAACTCAAACTAAAAACATGAGGAATTTACAAATTAATACTGGATATTATTATAATGATGCCTCCCCATACAATGCCATACATTATACAGGTGTGCAAGATGATACTAATAATGCTGTTGAGGATAAATGTGTTTTATTGGATACTAATTTCGATGATATTCGCGATGATAATTATACAAATGTTATAAAACAAATGGAATACATAAAAGAAAATAATAGTATGAGTTGGCCGAAAACAAATAATATCATGGAAAATAAAGGATTTATAAATTCACATAGTCAAGACAAAGATATTGGAAATTTAAATCATAAAACTATAAAATATTTTAATGATGATTTATATGTAGAAGAAAAAAATAAATATATAGAAGTAAGCTGGGTTGACCAGAAATTATAAGAGGTTTAAAAAAAATGCAAAGACAAAAAATTACAATTTATCCATCAAAAATTGAGGATATTAATGCTAATAAAGAAATTTTAGAAATACCTAATCTTGGAAATCCTAAATGTATGAAAAGAGGATGTTGTGTTCATCCACGTGATAAAAGATATTATCATTCATGGATGAATTTGAAAGAATTAAAAACAGGTGGTTTAGCTCAGTGTGGGTATCCGGCTACTCATAATTGTAATTATAATGTTTATTATGATATTAAAGGATATAGGAATACATGTCCTATTGGTGGGTGTAATGGAACATTTCACACCCCAGCTTTGCTTAAATTAAGTAATTTTGATTTTAAAGAAAAAGGAATACAAAAAGGAGCTACTATACATAGTATTACTGTTAATTTTGAACATCGTTGTAATGGTGTTGATGTGGGGAATGGGAGACAACATTATAATTGGGGACCAGATTTCTCCAGTATTAATATAAGCACCCCTCGTATATATTGCGCTAAAGGAAAAGATGTTTTAACACATGAATTTATTGGAAATAATCCTCCAGTAAGTAAGAAATTTAAAGGAACGGGAGCAATCTTAATTGGGGATAAACTGACCTCTGATAATTTATTAAGTGATGATTTTGGAATTTATATTAGATATGGGCCAAACCTTAGTACAAATCCGGGGATTCTTTTTTTAAAAGGACTTCAAATCATTATTGAGTTTACGAACATTAAACCAGCTCTTATGGGAACAGATGATAAACAATCTGTATATGTAAATAATTCTAAACACTGTAGTTCAGTTTTAAAACAAACAGTCTTTGGAGGTTTTATTAATTTTGATGGAACTATTTCTCCGAACACACCTCAAAATGGGTTAGGAAAATATATTAAAGTAGATGAAAAAACACTCCCTAATGGAGTTACAAAAATTGGGGAAACCTTAGTTAATGAATCATATAAAGAATTCTCTTTTAAGGATAATAGTGAGATAGTTGGAGAAAAGAGGATTAATTATTATTTAGAAAATTATCCAGAGGTAACAACTTCCGTCCCATTTGATGGAAAAATTTTCCGCAAACCAAAAATCAAAATAGAAAAACAATACTTAAAAGATGATAAAAACCTTGAATTATATAAAGAAAAAGAAGAATATATTACAGCTTATGATGGATGTTGTGATTATCTTTATATATACTTTGATTCCGTGAAAAACACTCCAGATTTAAAACTAAATGTTATAGGGGATTCTATTGATAATAATAATATTTTAATAGATAATAATAAAACTGATTTCACTAATATGAAAAAATGGTATAATGCTGTTGCTCAACAAGATTGTGGAACACATACAGCGTGGATTCAAAGATGTTATATTGGGAAAAATAATGAGGAAATACAAGAAGATATTTCACAGGCGATAACTGTAAATTATGAGGTTATAGGACAGCAAATTAAATTTAAAATATTTGATGAGAATAATCCAGAATTAAAATATCCCCAAAATAAAAACCCAAATGAACAATATCAAGAAATCAGTATTCAACGTATCGACAATCAACCATTAACAAACGCTATTGTTACCATTTTTGATGAAACTAACCCACAAAAAACCATTGTTGTGGATGAATCCGGGGAAACGATTTCTTTTAAAAAACAAGAAATAAAAAAGATAAAAATAAATAAATATTACTCCGGAAAATATCACATTAGAGTAGAAGTTCAAAATCAACAAGGATGTAAACTAACTCCAACGGAAGAGCTTATTACTATTACCCCTAATCATATACAATATCATGATAAAATAACTATTAGAGGAGAAGATAGTACCAGTTTCGATTATGAGTATCTTGTAGCATGGGAAGGAGACAATATTCATACTCCTATTAATATCAAATCAACAGAAATCGGGAGAACATTTGATGATATCCATTTATGTAGTGAAGATGCACAAACTGGTTTATCTGAAATGGGAATAGCCATATTAAAAGTGTCAAACACAACTACAGATGAATTAAAAAATATTCGTATAGAATTAAACACATTAAAAGAAGAAGATAACGAAACTATACAAACTACTGACGAATGGGTTACAAGAAGTGGAGTTTTCTATAATTTCTATAATAATTTTAATAGTGTTAATAATGATATTATTGATATAGTAGATGTTGAAAATTTAACCCCTGATAATGATTTAACTGGAGAGGAAAATGTATATTTGCATATTAAAAAAATACCTCCTAAACAACAATTGCATATTAAAATTCCTTTCGTTAGCACAACTGAAAAACAGGTTTTTTTACAATATTTAATTTTTGAGGAACCTCAAACTATTTACCATCTTGATTGTCAAACTCCTCGTTTAAATGATTATATTACTTTAAGTGTTTATGATTCTATTTTAACTTCGTTAGATATTACAGGGGATAATGATTTATTATTCATGGATAAAGATTCTTGTCCTCAAAAATGCTATAAACATAAAGATGGGGAGAAAAATCCTAATAAACCTTTTGATAATCCATATGCTCCTTTAACTTATACAATCATGAATATAGATTCAAGTAATTTTGATGATGGGGAGTTAGCTCCATTTGTTATCAAGAATAGTATTGAAATGAATGCTTATCGTATATTAGATAAAAATAAAAAGGTTATATATGAGAAAGATGATTCAGGAAATGAGATTTTCTCATCAGATAAAATTAAAGTAGAGAGAGGACGTTCCATACAAAAGAAAAGTTTGGAGAATCAACTTATAACTGCTTATGTTAATTATCCACAATTAGATGAAGAAATCATAAAAGGAAGAACAGATAAAAATGGAGAAATAACTTTTTATATAAATCTTCCAGATACTTTAGGAGAGAATTATTATACTATAGAGGAGTTATTTGATAATTTTATTCATATAGAATATGCTGGGAATTTAATATATAATTCTGCTGTTATACAAGGAAATATCACTCCAATTGACACAATATTGAAATATACTGATTTTGTTTATCAAGAACAAAAATATGATTACACACAAAATAATAATATAACAATTAAAAGTGGAGACACATTCAAAATAGTTGGTATTTTCGGATATGAAGATAAAGATACTATTAAATACATATATAATCGCCCATTATATTTGTATAGGAAAATTGATGGAACATGGAGAAAAATACAAACACTAACAACAACCATGTACACAGATGAATCATATAATTTCGAGATAACAATTAAAAACACTTCAAAGTCAGATAAAAAAATATCTGACATTATGAAAAACATTAGCCTTGTCTCTAAACAAGACACATTATACAACCCATCTGTAATTAACTACTCTGGGGAAGAAATAACTGATGATAAAAAACAAACAGTATTAAAATATATTGACACATGGGAAAGCTATAAAGCTGGAACTGTAGCTATTATAAAAGTAAAATTAGAAGGATATGAGGAAACCATCACTAATGAAATTCTATTTAATGCTCTCATCACCAAACCCGGTGACACAGATAGCATTACCGTCTATTACAAAATGTGTAACTTAAAAAATTATAACTGTAATATTAAAAAAGATAATTTTGACTTCATTAATAACTGTTTGGAGAACAAAGGCATTTTCTCAACCATTTTACAAACTAATTCATATACATTAATCCCAAACCAAATTACACTCCCTGTTTATTGTGGGATTGAAAGTAATTTTGATATTATAGCAAAAATACAGTCTAAAGTAATTGAACAAAATTACATTAATGTTTTATATATTAATGTTAATAATAAAATAAAATATAATAAAGATGTTACTATAGATATCAATTTAGGACAAGTATTGAACAATAATATGTCATATTTGGGAGATTATACATTTTTATCCATTGAAAACGATGATGGAGATTATGTCATTAATCAAGAATTACAAGAAAATGGAAATGAAAACATAATTGTCACTTGGAAAATAGGAGATATGGAACCATACACATCATCAAAGGCTATAATAAAAATAAAAGCTGATGATATAGGCTTATCCGATATTAAAATAATAGGATACGATTATTTACATACAAAAGACTCTACAGAGGAAATCATAGAAGTAGGCAAATCTCCATGTCCGAAAGACTGTGGATAAAAATATCCACCTATTTCTTCATTTTCTAAAGGAAAGAATATTTAAAAGAATATCCGTCGAATATTTAATCAGTGAGGTAACATGAATGGCTTATTTTAAAACAGTAGACTTGTATTCGGAAATTATTAACCAGAAAAAACAATTCATCTTCGAGGTTGAACAATCCCAAGATTCTATACTTCCTAATCAATTGTACAAATATCAAATTTATTGTAAAAACATTAGTGGAACTTTAATAAAAGATGTTAAAATTCAAATTGCAAATCCAAATTCTATAATCATCGATGAACCAGATTTAATCCCATATATAGAAATCGGAGATATGGAAGACGGGGAATCAAAATTATTATTTGTATCCAGTAGGTGTACTACAATAGGACAACACTCTGTACACTTTATATGTTATGGACATACTACTGGAATGTTTTACAAAACATTAACAATAAACTGTTCATATGAAAAATATGTTCCCGAATTAGAACATAAAATCCACATCTATAACTTTTCTCCATATGAAGATACATATAGATTAGAGAGTAAAAATTATAGTAATAAGGTTACTCAACTACTTAAAAAACAAAAATTACCATATAAAGCAGGAAAACAACCATTCAATATATCCTCTAACATAGATGAGGGACAATCTTTTTTAAATCAATTATCTGAATGCAAAAACACTAACGAACACGCATACCAATATTTAAGTCGAGAAAATTACACAATAAACTTATTAGAAGAATATGTTGGAGAAAACCTTTTTGAATTACTACAAGAAATCAACGAACATTCACAATATGTTAATTTCGAACCATTAAGAACTGGGACAAACGAACTCAAAAACGAATTCAAGGAATTTGAATCTAATGGATTTATTAACAAATTTGGTTTATTAAATTCAGAAATCTTCCACCATATGGGAGTTATTCCCACCTATACATATATGTCTGATTATTTATTCAGATGGGCTCCGTCTAATGAAAACCAGTTATTAAACTTATATCCACCGATTAAAGCAATGAACTGGAATACTAAGGCTTGGGCTGGACATATTTTTGAGGTTTTAGAGCATAGTTATGATGAAAAAACTGGAACCGAGAAAACTAAATTATTGTATACTTTTAAAAATAGGCAAGACGCAGAAACATATGTGAAAAGGACAAAAGAGTATAATGCCTTGGAAAATATTGATAAGTATACATATGAGATAAAAGAAAGGTTCTGGGATACTGGAGTATTCTTTATTAATATTCCATTGAAAGATATTCCGAGTAATTTTTTTATTATAGATAATTCGGAAATTAATGCTCTTATACAGAAAGCAAAACCATATGGAGCTAAATTTTTAATCAGGTATATTGTGGATACAACTTTTGACCATAATTTAGATTTTTATTTACATAAAACATATAAACCGTATATTCCTATTGATTTAGGAGATTATGATAAAATAACTTACTTTATACAAAGTTTAAAATACCATGAAATAGAGGAAACAAATGAATGTGGAGATATATTAAAAAGTATTAGATTAGTTCCAAGTGGTTTAAGTGCCTATAATGGTTGTAATTTTAATTACAATCTTGATTTTTACTCATCATCACCACACCCAACCATTAAAGATGTTTCAGAAAACAATAACTCCATAGATTTAGATATTACCCCAGAATATCTTTTATCTTACCAAAAACAACCAAAATCATTAAGTAGAATTAAAGATATAGAAAAATTACTATTCGATTATGATTTCTCAAATATTTCTTTTAAAGAAACAATCAACTTTGAAGATATTAGAAAAATCAGTAACGAAGAAGCCGAAGTTACAAACACTGGGCATAAACTATGGATTGATAGTTTAAAGGAAAAAAATAATAACCATCATAAAACATTCAATATTGAAACAACACAAGATGGAGTAAGACTAATAGAAGAAGGGAAAGATTTTGACCTTTTCAGAGTTTTAATCCCAGAATTATTAAGAGAAACACCAAATTTAGAATTTGGAATCTCATTAAAAGATAATACCGGAAAATTACATGGTTTAAGTGTTGAATATGATACACATGTAGGAAAATATTATATAAAGTATGTAACCTCATATAATGATAATTATATATTACAAAAAGATGGATATACAAATCTAAAAAGTATAGGAACAAAAATCCTAAAACATGATGATTTAAACTTATTAAACACTATTGTAATGTATTTCGAGAAGGACGATAATTCTGGAGATGATTTTGTTTTTGATTACTTTAATCATATTGTTATTCCATCTCCATCAGAAATTAGTGCTTTTGTTAGAAACGCTACTAATAAGACTTATATTCTTAATTGGGACCGTATTATCCAATATACTTCTCCATTGAACAATTTGATAACATTTAACACTCCACAATTTTTTGAAGCTAATACATATAATGAATATATAAATTTATCCAAAAAAGATACAAATTGGGTTAATTTATACAGAATGGATTCAAAAGAAAATAGTTATAGTTATATTAAAAATACTGAAAATGATATATTAGGTGTTGATGATATTACTGTGCATTTCGAAAACTTAAATATTCCCGAATCAGCTATAATAGAAAAAATGTATCTAAAATCAATTATAGAACCTAACACTTTAAAAGAGATTCATTGTTCTTATGGAGTCCAAAATAATTATGTTGTAAATGAAGCTCAAAAAAATATAAAAGTTTTTGAACCCAACAAAATTGATGGTTTCCATCAAAATGAAGAAGATTCTGATAGTATTTTGTTTAAATTAGATGAAGCAACACTTAATGAAAATACTAAATTGATTGAGTTTTGGAATAAAAAATCTATCGAAAATATTATGTTTAATGATGCATTGGACTTATCATTAGATTATCTTGATAATTATGATGATTATTTAGAAATTCGTAAACCATATTGGGTTCAGTTATCTGATTTTTCAAATATAGCTTATGATTTTAATTCATTTAAATCATTCTCTTTTATAATAGAGGGGTATAATTCTGGGTCTCCTTTAGATATGATTGTGCAATGTGCTGATTATGTTGATTTAGCTGATTCTTTAACGGTTAAAATTGAATCTGGGTATTTCAAGAAAAAAATCCAATTACCATATAAGAATAGGTTCCGTTTAGATGAAGTAAAAGTAAGATTTAGGTTTGATGGTAACAATAATCCTGTCTATATTTTTGATAATTATATAGAGGTTGATTTTTCTAAAAAACAAGATGGAGAAATTATATATACTGAATCTGACATAATTAACAGTGAGGATAAAAAACTTTTAAATATTAATATTTTGAATTCTCAGGAAAAAGCTTATATGTTTAATAATGGTTTGACTGTTAACTTAAGTTTTGATGATTTAAGTCCGGGAGAATTTTATAGGATTTATTCTGTAGAATTGGTTGTTTTATATAGAAACACTGATAGTAATATTCTTGTAAATAATGCTTTTATGGGAACCAATAGTGAGTATACTAGTTTAATTGGAGATAAAAAAGACGCTTATCTTTCTGGGTCTTTTTATGATGATGTTACAACAATGTCTCAATTAAAAAGTGATATGAATGCTGGTGACGATGGTTTTGTTTTAGAGGATAAAATTTATCAGTCTTTTACTGCTCGTAGTTCTAATATTAGTAGTATTACTGTTTACCCTAATGGTTTTAGGGGAAATCCAAATAGTCTGATTAAAATTGGAATATATGAAAATCATGGGACAACTCCGGGACAATTAATTAAAGAAATTTATGCTAATGGTTGGAATAAATCTAATGCTCAATTTAAAGATTTAGATGAGATTAAATATAATATTAATGTTGATAATTTAATTTCTGGACAAATTTATTGGTTTAAAATGGAAGTTGTTAACCCAACAAAGAATAATTATTATCTCCTTAAATATACCGATAAAAGCATAAAAGGGTTTAAATTATTATATGAGGAAAATAAAAATCTTAAAAATGCTTTTAGTAGTTTAAGCTTTAAAATTAATAGTTCAAATATTAAAAAAAGTTTTAATAATCTTCCAGCTATACAGAGTTATTTCCCTAACCCTTTTATCCAAATTGGATTACATAGGGGAGTGGGAGAATGTGAAAAGCTGAAAATCGTTAAAGGCAGAGGAGTTAAATAATGATACTTAATGTTGATTTAGATAATGAAATGACTGTGAAATTAATTAAAAAAGATAAAAATGGAAACATTATACAAGAAACAAATAAAGAGGCTGATTTAGATGGTAGTGAGTAGTGACCAAATCGTATATATGAATGGGAAAGAAAAAGGTTTACAAAAACTTTTTTCTCAAGAAAACTTTGGATATTTAGCAATCGGATACAGTGACGACCCTGCTTTTAGTAACGACGACAACAATAATGGTTTTAATGAAATCAAATTAGCAGACGAGCCAACATACACACGTGTTCCTTTACAATTACAAGGAAACACTATTAAAGATAATGATACTGGAAAAGTTAGTGTAAAATTTACTGCTGATTTAGATATTGATAATATTCAATACGGAAGCCAAATTAACCAATTAGCTATTGTTGACAGTTCTGACAGTACAGACCCAAACACTGTACATTATGCAGCTGCCGTATTCCCAAAGTTTACTAAAAATTCTGATATAGCGATAACTTTCCTTATTGAAATGAAAATATAAAAAGGTGGTTTGTTTTTTATGGGAATACATATTGAAGCACAACATGAGGCAGAATATAATCAAATTAAAGCTAGAGAGAAACAACAAGAAAGCATCAATAAATTAAATGATATTATCCCAGTAGTTAGCGAAACACAAGATATATTGAATAATGTGGATTTAGAACAAGTATCTGCTGATAATAATATTATCAAAGATGTAGTGGTTCGTAATTTAGAAGAACAAACCGATATTGATGAGATTAAAGATGCAGTTGATTCTTTGACAAAAAAAATTAATACTCTTACAAAAAAAATGAATACATTGTTAAAAACTGTTAATGATATACATGAAAAGATAAATGATGGTGATAAATAATGCCTTCTTATTATAATAGGGTTATTGGGCGTTTAAGACCCGGAGCAATAGCTGATGCTGATGATATTAATATGATACAGACTAATGTGTCTGATGCTCTAAGGGCTGTTATCAATGACCATCATCAAAACGATGCATTCATTTTAGGAGAAGATAAAAATGCTTTTTTATTATCTCCTGCCCCTAAACGTTCTGGACGTTATATCGACACTATGAATTTAGTTGATAAAGATAGAGAAAAATGGTTATCCATTAGAAGATATGGATACCGTCAAAAAATTAAAAAAAGTAAAACTTCCTTATATAGTATTATAGCTAAATTTAGAAATACAAGTAAAAAACCAGTTACTGTTTGGTGTGAGTTAAGAGATGATACTGATTTTTTATTGAAAAGAACTAGTTTTGAGTTACCAGCAAATACTTTAGCAAGTGAATTTGAAATTGTTTTTGATGAAACTTTTTGTAGTACTGCTCCGGGATTATCACATAAAGAGATTGAACCTTTCGATACAAAATATATGGCTCCACCTAAAAATCAAGAATCATTTGATGATGGAGTAGACCATACTAATGAAATGAATGTGAATAATTTTACTGTCGGTGCCAGTGAACTATATTTCGTTATTAAACCATTAAATATTAATCAATACGATGTTTCTGTCAATGGAGATGAGGATGAAATCATTAATGATGATACTTTTGCTGTATTGGCTGATAGAGACGGGAATTATGGTAAACTATTAGAGCAAACTGGGAACGATGGTTTGTATTATGATGAAACAGCATATGATTTGCACTTTAGAGATGTTTACGCTAATAGCTCAACTTATCTTTGTGAAATGGGGGAAGCTGTGATTGATGGGCAAAAAGTAAAATGTATGGATACTCATATTAGTATTGATGGGGCAAGTGAGTTTGGAAATGTTAAAACATATGTTTATATGGATGTTGATGGGCATTTAAAGGCAATTAATTCTAAAGCTTATATGGAGGATAATGAAGCTGATTTAACAGTACCTCTGCCCGGTGGTATGCTTCTTATTGGTATTATCACTACTTATTTAAATGATAATAAAGCTCCAACCATTAATCAAGATGATACATCTTTACATGTTAGAATGCGTAGCCATCATGAAAGATTAAGAAGATTAGAGAAAGAATTATCTTATACTAAAGATATAGCGTTCCCTCCTCGTTTAAAATATACATTAACTGGTGAGGATATTGTTGATAGTACTCCAGAGAAAGGTTATAATAGTTTAAATATTGAAACTAATATGCCGGATAATACTAATGGTACTAAAAATGCTAATGAAATTGAAGGAAGTAAGTTTTATTTAACTACTGATTCTCAAGGAAATTTCGTTATTAGAACATCTAGTGCAGAAGTAATCACAATTCCCGTAACTTTACTTGGAGAGAAATCTGTTAGTGTAGATACCACAGACAAAGATGAAAAGAAAACAGATGAAAAGAAAACAGATGAAAAAGAAAAGAAAACTGAAACTGTAGTATCTCAAGAGAATATTCTCACAAAAGAGGAATTAAAAGGAGAGGAAGCTGTAAAACATATTACAGAAAATGTTAATATGGAGGTTGATGGAGAAAAAGGAATAGTTAAATTAAAAAATAATAATAATGCTTCTGGAGTAGGTATGACAGATGAAGAAGCTAAAGCTACTACTTTCAATCCATGGGATGATGATGCCTCAAATAGACCGAAAAATAAAGATATTACTCCTACAGAGAGAGAATATTCTGTTACAAAAGGGAAAAATGGAAAAAATGATTGGTCGAGTGAATTCCCAGCAATGACCTTCTATACTGATACAGATTATAAATTAGATGGAATACATATTCCTATAACTAAATTTAAAAATTGTGATTCAATAAAATTTGTAATTTGGAAAAGACAAGGACCAAACAATAAAACAAACACCGTATGGTTAGAGAAAAAAGTCTACACCAGTAAAGACTTTTCACTAGAAAATGCTAAAGAAAAAGATGGATATCAAATCATGGAAGATGGGTTCACCATTAAAATCGAAGATGGTTTAAACTTACCTAAAGGACAATATGTAATAGTATGTATACATACTCCGAAAGAAGGTACTGGGTCATGTTATGTGGAAACATATAAACCGGATAATCCTAAAGATTTCTGTATCAGATATTATGGTGCAGGAGATGCATCTCACTTTTTATTAAAAGAAAGATATTTAGAAATTTGGTATAATAGTGCTACTTTTACTGGAACAGAGAAAAAATACAGTAAAGAAGGACATATTATTAGTGGAACAGTCACATATGAAAACAAAGAACCAATTACTAAAATTTTAGCTACAGGAAACATTCAGGTTCCAGAAAAATGTGAATATCATTTATATGCAGATACTGGAGGAGGTTGGCAAGAATTAAAACTTGATAAATCTACCGCTATTACTGGTGGAGGAATCTCATTCAGATGGAAACTTGAGTTTAAAGGAGATTCAGACACTCCAGTCTTATCTTATAGTGATGAAAAGAAATATGCCCTTAATTTCACATTAACCAGAAAACAGTCTAATGTTGGTGCAGGATATTCTGATGAAAATGTTTGTGTTACTAGTAAAACTATTAATGGTAATACTATACTCAAAGAATATATGGGTAATCCTAATTTAAAGACTGATAAATTTAGTAATTGGGAGTTTGCTCGTATTTGGGCTACCGATAACCCATCTAATAAAATGATTGTTGATATAGCTGGGTCTGATACACAAGCTTATATTAAAAACGATACTATCGTAACAGATAAATACACAATTCCATCTCAAGAATCAACTTTCGATATATTCTCTTTATATTATTGTGATTTAACATTAGATGATTTTTCAAAAACAAGTGTAGATTATAGTCATTATGATGCTACTACAGAATATGATGAGCATAATTTACGTTTAAAACTTGATTATGATTATTCATATAATGATAATGATATAGCTTTATTTGATATTAATAGTGGAGTTATTAATGAAAATAGTAATGTGGTTGTTAAAGATGGAGATGCATTGCATTTTACAGCTGGAGGAATTGGTGAGGAAAATGAGATTCTTTACAAAATCCAAGAGAAAGGCAATACATTAGATTTAACAAAGTACTCTGGTATTAAAATTGGTTTTAATGCTGGAGGTTTGAGTGGAGATAGTTCAGCTAATGATACTGAACTGATTAAAGGTTTAGGATTATATATTAGTTCTTCTTATGAAGACGATGCTCCAACAAACAAGAATTTATCATTAGATGGGAAAGAAATATTAAAAAATACAGATACACTCCCTGATTTAAATAAGTCAAAACAAGAAATTATTAATCAATATTATGGTAAAATCATTCAACAAAATGTTGTATATAATAATGTAACTTATACATTATATTACCAGTATGTTAAAAATTCTGAAGGAAAATATATTTTACAACAATTACATGATTTAAAATCTTATGAAATTTTTAAATTACCACCATTTGTGGTTAAAAAAGATTCTAAAGGAGATATTCAAACTCAATATGTGCAAGTAAGTATTGACGGAGCTAATAATCGCTTAAACAATGTTAAAGAGATTGGACTTGTAAGTTTAAGAGATGAGGATGAGTTTGAAGTAATTAGGTCATGTACTATAGAGTTGAAGAAAATTAGAGCTATAGAATCTGATTATTATCCTATGTATAATCCTCAGGATAACGAAAAACTGTTACCTTTCGACCCAACTTTAGTTGGAGATAAAAACCATTATGAAATTAAAATGCATACAGAAGGGACAGAAAAAGTTAGGACTGAAAAAGTTAAACAAAAAGTTAAAAAAACTGTTACTGAAAAACAACCAGTTAAAGTCCCTAAAAAAGATAAAGATGGGCATGATGTTACAGATGACAAGGGTAATGTTGTAATGGAGGATAAAAAGGACGAGAAAGGAGAAATAGTCTATGAAGAGGTGCAAGTTGAAAGATTAGTTGATGAGGAAGTTGAAAAAACTGTTAAAACTACAACTAAGTATACTGAACCTCAAAAAGTTTGTCAATGTAAAGTCTACTATAATAGGATTTCTAAAGATGGGGAAACCTTATTTTATTGGAAAAATGATTCAACAACTACTCACTTTAACCATGTAGGTTTGCAAATTGCTTGTGATAGTTGGATTCCTAAAAATAGTTTAAGGCTAAATCTTTGTAGCGATGATAGGGGGCGTAATGTTGTTTATAGTATGAATATTCCTACTTTGAATTATATTCATGACCCTGTAGCTTCTACTTTAAATTATGATGTTATTAAGGATACTGATGGAAATGTAACTAGTACTACTGCTAAAGAAGATGGTTTTGTTAATTTAGCTGCTGTGTTTAAGAAGATTAAAGATGATGTGGCTATTAAGTCTATATCTATTTCTGCTACTGATAAGTTTAAAACTTATATGCAGAAAGCTAAGGGTGAAAAAACCGTCACTAAGGAAAGTGTTGATTCTACTACTGGTAAGACAACTACTACTACTGAAGTTACTACTATTGGTGATTCTAGCATTAGCTTGTATATTGGTAAGATTTCCTTGTATAAGGCTCGTACTATTCCTATTTTTGAGAATGCGATAAGGTTTAAGTTTTATAATCAGTCTGATGATGCTTCTGAGGATTCTGCGAAAATCAGGAAGGTTGGTGTTGTGGCTGAATATAGGTAGATTTTTTTACCTATATTTTTTTCATTATAATACTATAAATATAGGATATATTTAAAAAAATAAAAAAAATTAAGAATAAATATGTTCATTATAATCTTCTTTTTCATGAGTATCAAGAAGCAATAACAATTCCTCATTATACACTACCTCAATACTACAAATATAATCTTTATTGACAACCCTAACTTTCTCAAAACCATCATATGTTGTTTCAACGAAAGTAATCCATGTATCGTCCTCATCAATTAAAAAACATAAATCATAAGAGATTTCGTTTTGTAAAAGAATATTAAAACAAATTTTATCTATATCCTTTTTGATTCCCTGAGTTTGTAAAGAAAATTTGAGAATATTTTCAATAGAGTTATGATTGGTTAATTTTTGTTTTGAGTCCATTAAGTTTACCTCATTCTAATTCTTCAATTCTATCAGATAATATTATGCAACTGTACATTATGTATATATTTACAATGAATAAATAAAACAACATTATAAAAAATGTTAAAAATAATATATCTATTTCTCTAACAGGAGGGTATGCTATTAAAGATAATACTCCTTCTCCTAATGCTAAAATTCCCACTGTTAGTGATGCTTTATAGCATTGAAAGGAGATTTGTCTTATATCACTTTTGATATTATGTATATTCCTTAATGTAATATATAAAGTGACAATAATTATCAACATAATGTATGTGGTTATCAAGATTAAGTGCATTATTGTTCCTTGGGGCAATGGATGTGAAAATCTTGATAAAAAAAGCATAATAAAAGCCAGAAATCCGATAACTAAACTGATTTGTATCTCTCTGATTTTTAACATTTGCTTCATCTTGTATACACCTGTTTGTTATTTTTGTTTTAAGGTTATATTTAAACTTTTTTATAAACATTCATCAATAAGGGAGGAAATGAATTCTGGTGTGAATGGGTCATAGAAAAATTGTCCAATAGATACATCTTTATGGTTGTATCTGAGCATGAAACATTTTTTTGGATTATCTCCTTTTTCATTATTATGGTATAGATGGTTTGGTAGATAATGGACTTTCGATGAATCAAATATCGTATATTTATTTTTTCGTGCATTTTTTGGATAGTTTGTTGTTCCACCTATCGTTAAATTAAACGCATCTTCATTTATTTTATGGTAGGTTTTACATTGCTTGATATAATATTTCTCCCAATAATTTAATTCATCATGTGAAACATTATATGTAAAAAAAGATAATAATGGTATTAATTCATATTTATCTGGATGTTTTTGAAGTTTATTTTCAAAAAGATTATTCTTTTTAGACACCAAATGTTGTTTATGTCGAATATTAAACGACTGTGTAGTCAATCCCACATAAACAATTTGGTTGGTATCAATATCTCGGTAAGCATATATGCCTTTTGCATTTAACATAATTATTTTTCCCGAAAGGATATAAAGCGTTTTCTCCAACTTTATATTTTCTTGAATGATATTCACCAGTATCAGAATCGTACCAAAAAATTGTATCTTGGTTAAAATAACGTTCCTTATGTTTGTATATCATTTTTCTTACATCGATATTTTTATAATTTGTGTCTATATCTATCTTTAAATTCTTGTTGTTTTCCGTTATTAAACCCAAGTGTTGGCAAATAGTAGCCCGTGCATCTGTCATAAGTCACTAAATCAGTAGACCCACAAATAGGACAAACGTTTATATTATCATTAATAGTAAATTGACATTCTCGACAATAAGTAAATACTTTTGAATATGCCCAGAAAGTTACATCAGAATCTACAATTTTTTTATTTAAACTCCAAATTGCTTCTGCATCACTCCAGACTTCTCCTAACCATAAATGAAGAATACTGCCTCCTAATGTGAGTTTATTATATTGTTGAGCGTTTTTAATATGTGCTACTATATTTGAATCATCAGAAACGGGAATATGATTAGAGTTGGTTAAATAATAATTACCTTTTACACCTTGTACTATAGCATCTGGATATTTGTCCTTAATAATTAGGGCAAACCGGTGAGCTGTAGATTCTGCAGCAGAGCCTATTACGCTCCAGCGAAGGTTATCACGCTCATGAAATTCTTCTTTTTTACTATTAAGTAATTTAAGGATTTTTTCGCCTTCATTATCTGATATATTATTTAAAGACTCTAAACATTCATGCAAACCACAAAAACCTAATGTAATAGTAGTATTATCTATATCATACAATGGCTTTCCACTGTCTTTATCTTCCTGCAAAAGAAAATCAGACATATGTTTATTATAAATAGTATCTATAACACAGTTTCTACGATATATCAAACCATCATAAGCAATTTCACATACTTCATCTAATTTTTGATAAAATTTATTAACATCTCCATTACTATCTAAAGCAATTAATGGTAAATTTAATGTTGTATATGCAAAATTACCAGTATTTAAACAATCAACATCATAACTACCTGTCCAATTCATGGGGAGAGTAGTACGACAATTACCAGTTAAAATGAAGTCATCACCAACAATAATTCTATCATTAACCTCAAAACAATAAGTATAATCAGTCTCATTTAATGGTATAATTTCTTTTACTGATTGACTTTTTGTTTCAGTAATATGCCTATAATTATTATCTACTGACTGAACAATTTGATATTGTTTATCTCTTAAAGTTAATTGTTGTAAGATTCTAACACTCTCATAATTACAGCTAAGATATATCCTTTCAAAAGGTTGTCTATTCTTTTGATTCTTTGATGGTTGTATAATACGACTACTAAATTTAATACCTAAATTAAAACACGCCCATTTGAATAATCGAGTATATTCCATATCAGTTGAAACAAATTCAGCAGCTAAACTTTTATTAAAACCACCATTAATCCTAATATAACCATTAGATGATAATAAACCGGATAATAAGCCAGCTAAACAATTAATATCAGTTAAATCTGGTTTCTGTATTTCATCGCTACTAAAATAAAAAACAGTATAATTAACATCATCTCTAGAATGATAAACAATTTTTTCTTTATATTTTATATTTAAATCATCTAATAATTTACGGGCATAATCAATCTTATCTTCTTTTAAAAGCATAAAATTAGCATGACCTTTATCAAAATCATCACCTTTCTTTCCGTCTCCTAAATAAAATCCATATAACATAGCTCTTTTATCGGGGATTAAATGAGATTGTTCATCATTTAATATACAAGCGACATCCAATAAATTAGACTTACAACTTAAAATATTCTTTTTATTCATCGCACGATGTGTAATCATTGAATGATTTTTATCGCATATGAATGATTTATTCCCTGCAAGTTTTATTTTATATAATTCTTGAGGTTTGTTTTTAATAAAATTCTTTGCTTTATGCCAAATAATATTTTTATCATCATCAACAGTCAATACTTCAATATTATTAACTTTAGTTTTACCTATATCAGCATTAAGTAATTCATCTATTTCTTTAAAAGATAAATAACGTAATTGATTATCTATTTTTACCCATAATGATGTATCTGGAGAAAAGCAGCCCATTACTGTTTTCTCTGATTCTGCGCAATTAACATAATATAATGTTGGATTATTAGCTCCTATCTCATGTACTAATTTACAATTCCCACTATATTCATCTAAGTCTCCTTCTCTAATGTTAATCAAAATATTAGGGAAACGATGATATGCTCCTATTCCATCTTTTTCATTAGATACTTCAAGTACAGCTCTAAAAATTAAATCAGCTTCTTTTTGATAATCGCCATAAACCCCGCTAACAATACCCCCTGGACCTATAGCTGGTTCATTTTTTAAAATCTCTGGCATAGACATATCTATTCCTATAGAGGAGAATAAACATTGCCCCCCGCGGCAAATTAAAGACATATTGCAATTAAAAATAAAGCCCTGAATAGCTTGTTTAATTTCTTCATATGTTCTTCCACGTGCAAATACGGACAATAGAGAATTGAAGTTAGCATATCCCTGTCCACCACTAAATACGGTTGCTCCTGCCATAAAAGCTTGAAGCAAGTGATTTAAGAGCACCTCTAACGATTTAGCTGGTTTTGCGACAGAACCCATTAATCCATGACCATCAATCTTAAGTCCATTCTTCGCAAAAAAACGTAAATCGTAATTCATACAATTAGGTCTTAAATGGAAATATTCCATATCATGCCAGTGAAGCAATCCTTCTTTATGTGCTTCAGAACAATGTTTAGGCATATCCATTAGTGCGTACTCTTTAGCTACACCATCATATGCATATTTTGCTATCATTTCAGGAGTGTATCCTATATTAGCGTTATCCTTACATCCATTTTGTAATAAATCTTCAAACTCTGATACACTCATTCCTAGTTTTCTATTTTGTTCTACAGCTTTAAAGTGACCCTCTTTTAATAATTGAGAAGAAACCTCAGCTCTAATATCAGAAGTAGATATCTCGGTAAGCCCGTCATTTTGTTTAAGTTTATATAATTTTTTAGCAATACGGTCTTGTATTCTTTCTGCAAGTTCCTTATCAGTTCCAGTTTCGGTTATAATTGTTTGTGAAATTAACCTTGGTTTGAAATCCTCTTTATTTCCATCTGTATGTATAACAGTAATTTTATCCATTTCATATCATCTCTTTAAATCGTTACATATATGTTACATTTTTTTTTATGAAAAAACATTATTCAAAAAAATTTTCACTTAATACTCTTGAAACAGTTTTACTTCTTTCATCAAGAAGATTGTCGACAATAGTTTTATGTCGATTAATAGTAGTTTTTTTCTCTATCTCATCTAAAATAAACTCTACTTGTTCACTATCTACATTACAGGAAACTTTCACCTCTTCGGCTTTAATCTCCTTACCAGCTATTTTTATAGTTCCACTCATAAAAATCAAAAAAAAATAGAGGAAATTTAATCCTCCTGATAATCTCCATCATACTTCTTCATAACACCGTCAGCTTGAAAATCTAATAATTGAGCAAAACGAACACCTTTCTCTAAATAAAAAGGCGCATCACTCTTATTTTCAACTAAAAAACTCAAATGCCCATTAAAACCAGCATCACCAACACAAGTCCTAACATCAATACAACTACGCAATAATGTAGAACGAGGGAAGTATAATTGAACATTATTATCTCCAATTTTAATCTTTTCTTCAGTCTCTACAATATATACACTATGTGGAGCTAAACAAAATACCTTACAAATACCTCCATTTACTAAAGTACTTACATGATTAACTTCTCTTAATTCAGGTTTAAGTTTAGCATCTTTGTATAACCCATACATTGTGTTTTCAATATGTTCTGGAGCAAATACTTTTCCTACGGTTAAATCAAGTCCATTTGGTTGGAATTGAGCATCATCTAAATCCAAATACTCATATTGTTTTCTTAAATACTCTTCTCCATTAATCATATTAATCGTCTCTGAACAAATCAATAGCTGGGGAATTTTCTACACTAATTCTTTCCTCTTCTTCTGCCCTTATTCCTTTTTTATGTAAACGGTAGGTTCTTAATTCATCTACACTAATATCGAAATGTTTTGCGGTTTTTGTTAACCCATCTTCTTTAATGGATTTTTGAATATCATCCATTGTGTTAGTGGTTAAATCAACAACACCATCTTCCATCTCTTTAAGTACATTAACTAATTGTTTTTTTGACAAGGATTGTGTTTTTTGGTAGTCTTGTATTGCTTTAAAATCAATATCTGTATCAGCTAACACATCAATAAGTTCGACGACCTTGTTTATTCCATATCCTTTTTCATCTAAATACTCACTAAATTTCATTTTATCTACCTCTTTAGAAATCATTTATTTTATTCCAGCTAAAATACAAATTTTTTAAAAAACGTTTTACAACCATTCTCCTTGCTAAATTCTCAATATGTTTTTCACTTCTGCGTGGGTATTTGTCTCGATATTTCTGACAGTTAATATCAAAAACAAATTTATATTGTTCATTTCTTTGCACAAGTTTATGTCCTATCCTTAACAATAATTTATGGAAATTTTTATTATATGTTTTTGGATTTGGGATAAACCCAGCATATGAGATGAGGTTGTCAAAATGTTTAAAATTATTTATGTCTTTTATAATACATATAAGTTGTGCTTTTTCGAACACATTAATGCCGTCAACTGATGACAAAAAAAAATTATAAATAGGAATTTTATTTAATGATTGAAATATTTGTGTGGTAATATATTTTAAAGCTTCATCTAATGGACCTATAATGTTTTCATGTAATGTATTTTTTGCATCATCGGTGAATCCGGAGCTTTGTATTCTTGCGATATTACTTCTTTTTGTTAAGTATATATTATCAGCTGTATCGCTTAATATCTTTAATACTTGTATGTCTTCATCCATGTTTATTCAATCCTCCTATATAGAATCATCGAGTGTATCAGTTTGTCCTATTGTAACTCCCTTGTTTAAATAGATAGTGTTAGAACTAATATTGTATAAGTAAATAATTCCATCATTAAAAAAGGTTAATAAACCTGCTTCGTAAAATTCTGGATTAGGAGCAAAAAAATATACATCATTCTCATCATCTGGTAATGGGGATTCTGGGATTACTTTATAATAACCATTCCCCTCTATTGCAAATACATGTGTTCTTGTTTTCCCTCTTAAATGTCTTTCAATAGGGTCTATAGTTACATATTCTATTCTTGAGAAATTGTCATCATTGAAAAAGATTTGTTGGTATTCATCTTTTAGTTCTTGTAAGCCTTTTAATCTAACTATGTCAATCATCTTCTAACCTCACGATTTATTTTTTCATATAATACATCTATGAATGGTCTGTTTTTCTTTTCTTTGTATCTTTGCCTCATTTTTTCTCGTCTACCGTCAATCTCTGATACTTTTATTCCATGTATTGTGCAACATTCAGAGATGTAACTTCTGGACTTATGGTATTTTTCCCCGATATCATCTAATGTATAACCTTCCTCGAGTAGGGAAAGTAATTGTTTTTTGGGAATGAGTTTTCTTGGTTTGAAATTACGTTGATTACTCATTTTTTATACTCCCTCTTCAAATATTTTTTTTAATGCTTTTATTTCTTTTACTGCTCTATCCCCCACTCCTTTAATATTTTTTAATTCATCTCTAGAAGCGTTTAATACTTTTTGTGGACTTCCAAATTCCTTTAATAATAGTAATGCCATTTTTTCTCCGATTCCTCTTTGGCATCGTAGGATATCGACATCGGGGCGTTTACTCATAGAGACTTTAGGTTTTGCAGTAACTTGTGCATTTGCCTTGGTAACGGTTTCTGCTATATCCATTATTTTCATTAAGTATTGTACTTCGTTTTCAACAAAAAAGACAGGGCATTTGTATAGTATTTCAATGTTTTCTGTCATTTTATCTATACTTTTTTGTGTTATTCTCTTTAATGTTGGAATTCTTTTTAATGTTTTTACATCTCCATAAACAATTGTGGCATAATAATCATATTCATCATTCATTCTTATAGCTTGGTCTTGTAAGTGTCCTGTAATATATGACCCTGCGAAGTCAGCCATTGTTTTTCTTTCTATGAGTAAAATTTTTTTATTATTTAACATTAAAGAAACATCTCCGTCCTTTAATGTTGTAATTTGTGTATTTACTCCTTTTTGGTTAAAAAAGGCCTGTGTTTTCTTCCCCATTTTTTGTTCTCTGCTATCTATATACGCACTTAATATAACGGGTTTCATTCTTTATTCCTCATTTCTATGGTTTTTTTAAAATACTTGTCAAAAAAATATTTAAAGAAATTTATCGTATATCTACAATTTATTAAAACTGGATAAATTCCCAAATCCCCACTCCATGGGTATGTTCTGCATAAATCCATTATTTGGTCATCATGGCGTGTGCAAAGGTTAGTTTTTGGATTATGATGTGGGCATTGAAAGTCCCTACAACATAATCCACATTGTACACATCCATCATACGCCATTACGTATTCCTTCGTGAAGATTTGTGCATTGTTTTTAATAATGTATTCTATTGAATCATCTTTAAATTTTTTAGATAATTCTGGAAACTCATGCATATAATATTCTTTAAAAAAGGATATTGCTGCCTGTGTTCCAGTATTTTTTAATTTGTCTATCGTCATATTAATTCCTCAATCTGTGGAAATGTTTCATTTAAACCCATATAAAAGAATACGAACATTCCTTCGAAAAGAACTTGGGTTTCAGAGCATAGTAGTCTGTCCTCAAGGATAGTATCTTCATCTATATAAATGGTGAACCATGAGCATTTGTTTCCGTTTTTTGATATGAATGGTTTAACTTTGTGAATCATTCCTACATTGATTTGTGGGTTTTGTTTTTGTAATTGTTTTAGTTTTTCTTTTCCTGCTTCTGTATAGAATAATTGTTCTCTTTGATATCTATCTGGTTTTTGCAAGTTTATTAAAGACAATATACTATATTTATCTTGTTTTCCTTGTACATGGATAACTAATGGTGTCCCCACTTCATGTATATCATCAATGTATCTTCCCCTGATAAAATCTGGGACAAATAGTGAAATACTATCTACTCCATCAGTTACATTCAGGAAAGCATAATCTTTTTTGGTTTCAAAGGTTGTTGTTAAAACTTTAATATAAAAGTCTTGATAATCTGCTGATGATTGTAATTCTTGGATTGTTGATATTTGTTTGTTTATTTTTAATTCGGATAAATCATAAAGGTTTAATACATTATTTTCTGGGTTGATTTTTATTCTTTGGAATTCTCTGAATAATTTTTCTTTTTCTGTCCATGAATGTTGTTGTTCATCTATAATTGAATACAATTCATCTCTGTTTTCATTAAACCTATCAAATGCTCCAGCTTCTATTAGAGCTTTAATTGTTGTTTTACTAATACTTCTGGGTTTTTTACAAAGGAAGTCTTCGAAAGATTCGTATGGTTGATTTTCTATTAAATCTTTAGTGGCCGCCGGGCCAACACCTTTTATTAATGGGAATGATAAGTATATGATTCCATTTTGATTTGAACAAACCTCTTTACTAATATTAATATCCGGGTTATGTAATTCTCCGAGTGTTTGTATTTCACTATAGATTTTAACTCTTTTTTCTTCATTGCTTGTATTATTTAGTAAAGAAACATAAAATTCAATTGGATAATATGCTTTTAAGTATCCGGTTTTAAATGATAATAATGCATATCCTACGGAATGTGATTCATTAAATGAATAATTTCCTGCTGCATGTATTTTCTCCCATATAGTTTCTATAACATCATCGGAGATGTTATTGTTTCGACATCCATTTGTGAATTTGATTTTATATTCATCAAGGAGGTCTAATTTTTTCTTTCCTATTGCTTTTCTGATTTTATCTGCTTCGGCATCAGAAAACCCTGCTAATGTTTTTGTGATTTGCATTAATTGTTCTTGGTAGAGTATACATCCCTGTGTTCTTTCTAATATTGGTTTTAGTAATGGGTGGTCGTATTCTATTTGTTGTTGTCCGAATTTTCTTTGTATGTATCTGTCTGTGTCTCCACAGTCCATTGCTCCGGGTCTAATTAATGCAAGTGATGCTGATAGTTCAGAGAAGTTTTTAGGTTGCATTTTTTTTACAAATTCTTCTCCAGCTGCCCCCTCTAATTGGAATATCCCTAATGGATTTTTGTTTATAGTTTTATAAACATTTGGGTCATCGAGGTCGGCTTTTTTGAATATTGATTCGTCTTCTCCTATTAGGTTTAAGCATTCTGCTATGATGTCTAATGTGTTTAATCCTAATAGGTCGTTTTTTAGTAATCCGAGTGTGTCTTCGCATATGGTTTTATCATAGCATATTAGGTTTGATTGTCCTTGTTTTAATGTTGATGCTATGTTTTCTATATCATATGGGAGTGTTAGCACTGCTCCTGCATGTTTTCCATAGGTGTATAGTTCTCCTATGAGTTGTTCCCATGTTTTTATGAATTGGGGGTTTTTTTGGAAGAATGCTTTAATTTCTGGGATTTGTTTTATTTTGTCTGTGTTTTCTTCGTCTCCCATGAGTTTTGTTAGTTTGTTTATGTATTGGAAGTCTAAATCGTATATTCTTTGTATTGCTTTTAATGCTGTTTTTGGGGAGTATCTCATTAAATTAGGGACTTGAAAAACTCTGTTTTCACCATAATCTTCTTTTATGAGTTCTATTGCATGTTCTCTTTTTGTTCCCTGTATATCTGTGTCGATATCCGGCATTGATTGTTTTGCTCTTTCCGGATTTAAAAACCTTGCAAAGCTTAAATTAAATTTTAATGGGTCTACCTGTGTAATATTAAGTACATATGATACAAGGCTTCCTCCGGCAGACCCTCTTGAGTCCGCAAGTATAATATCGTTTGCTCTTAACAAACAGCAAATATAACTTGTATTTAAAAAAAAGTCTTCTAAATTTGCATCTAAAATTACATTAAGTTCTTCATCTAATCTTTCTTGATGAGGTTTATCATTAATTCCTCTTCTAATTAAACCTTCTTCACATTTCTCTCTTAAATATTGTTTATTGTCCATTTTACACACTTACCATATTTGTTGAGCTAATAATTCTTCATAACGAGTATATTTGTCAAATACAGGGATTTCTCTTTTTGGAGTAGGAAGTTTTCCATTGCATGTTTTAGCTATTTTATCTGTTTGTTTAATAGCTTTTTCAACTATATCTGTTTCTCTAAAATGAGCTTCAACAGCGTTTTGTTTTACGATTTCATCGTTTCCTACACAGTTTGATTTTAAAGTTTCCTGTATTTCTGTGTATAATTTATGCCAAGCTGATGCCTGTACAACTCGTCTCAAGTCTCGATTTTCTTCATTAATAAAATGAGCGTCTGTACTGACAGTCAATGGGATTCCGGTTTCGTCATGTAATCTTAATAACTCAAAATTTATGATACGTTGGTCAGCATATCCGGGGTGCATTTGTAGTTCAAGACTGAAATCTTTATTGAATGCATCATATAATGTTCCGGCGAAATCATATGCTTTTTCGTAATTGTTGTTTAAAAGTAGTTTTGATATGGTTCCTAATGAACATGCTGATGTACAGTATAATCCATCTGTGTTTTGTAGAAGTGTTTCGTAAGAGAGTATGGGTTTGTAGTAGAAATTTTCTACGGCGATTTTTTGTAGTTCTCTTATTCTTTTAACTCCTTCGTCTGTTTTAGCTAAGACGACTAAATGGTCTCTGTCTTTTGTTTTTTTTTCGTAGTTGGGTTGGCAGTAGAATTCGTTTCCGAATATGGGTTTGATGTTGTTTTTTTCACATTCTTGGTTGAATTCTATCCATCCGGCGCATGATGAGTGGTCTGTGATTGCGCATGTATCTTGTTTATATTCTTTTAATGTTTTTACTAACTGTGGGATTCTGATGACAGAATCATTTAGTGAGTATTCTGTGTGTAAATGTAAGTTTTTGAATTTATTCATAATAAAATCCACCTCTATATTTATATATGATATCCCATTATAAATACATATCGTTTTCGTCTTTATCTATTAAAATTTGTTTCAAAAAAGCAGTCTTATTAATTAATAAAAAACCTTCATTATTATAAGTATAAAGCCCCTCAATCACCTCAAAATCATCTGGGAACTCATACCTTAAATTAATTTTAGTATTTAACTCTTTAACAATTTTCTCCATTTTCATAGTACGAGTTCTTTCTTTATCAAGTTTTAAGAAATCCTCAATGTTTGGTTGTTTTAACTCAAAATAAATAGCAATAATCTTTAATAAACTTCCAAGGTTTAATAAAGCAAAATTAAACTCTTTATGTGTTAATTTTCCTAATACTGTGTATAATTTATCATCGTCTTCAATTTGTTCGAAATTAAGTTTTTTAAATGTGTCTTCTGTAACCATATGTTTATAAAACATCTTCTTCATCTCCTGTTTCGAATAATTTTTGTAAGTTTAAATCATCTCTCATGAGTTTAAAATATTCTATTTTTAAGTTTGTATATGTTTTTTGAGCGTATCCTAAAACTTCAGGGTCGTTAATGTTTAGTAAATCTAATTGTAATTCTTTTAATCTCTTTTTCATTTCCTCTAATAAAATTTCATAATTACGATTAGGGTCTATAAATTCTGCTTCATATATATCCTCATTATCCATTATTTTCCCTCAATTTTATTTGTGTCTATGAGTTCATCGTCTATATCATCATCGTCTATAATGTCATCGATTCCGTCTATATCCATGTCAAGGATAAGGTTAGACAGTGAACCGTCTACTTTTATATCGAGTTTTTTACCGTTTATAATGTCATTTCCAACTTTAATGATGTTTACAAGGTTGCTCATGCATGCTTCTGTTTCTGCATTTACTCCTAAACCTACATCGTTCTCATATTCTATTCCTTTTCTTAGTCTTGTTGTTTGTATAGCGAAAAGGTCTTTTATTACAAATAGTGGGTCGAATTCGTTTCTGGCTATTTCTATTGCTGCTCTGTATGGTTCCTCTCCCATTTGCCCTAATACTGCGTCTATAATACTGATTGTTGGCCCTGCTGGGGAGACATCTTTTCCGGTTACGAAGTCTCTTTTTTTTATTAGTGATACATCGTCTTGGGCGGCTCTTTCTTTAAAGTCTGTTAGTTCTCCTACTGTTTTTAGGAATCTTTTTGATGCTTTGTCATTTTCCCATAGTTGATGGTTTGCTTTGTATGGGTATTCTGAAGCAATTAGTTGTTTTTGTTTTCTGTTTAGTTCATCGTATTTCATGTGTATTAAAACACCTCTCTTTTTTTTTAATCTAGCATGTATTGATAAGTAATAGGAGAACCCATATACCACCTAATTCGCCCCTCGTCGAGACAAGGATATATGGGCTGAATTTCAAAGAAGTTTTTACCTCCTATAATCGTTTTTTTTAATCTAACATGTATCTTAAAATCATCTCTTTGAATTGTTTGTCGTCGTCTTCGTTTAGTAGTTGTTTTACTACTCCTGAGAAGTAAAATAGTGTTGAGATGAAACTTATGCTGTTTTCTTTTAATTTTTGTTCTACAAATGGAGATATTTCCTTTTGTATTATTTTCATTTCTTTTAGGAATTCCTCGTTAATTTTATCCATAGTATTTTATATATGTTTCTATTATATTTAAATATTACTAACCTATAAATATATATATTAAAGAAAAAAAATAAAATTTAATTAATAAGCATAATCACCTGCTCTATAAAAAAAACTATTACAGCAATAACAACACCATAAATCACCTGCTGATAACGACGCATCTCACGCTCCAAATTATCAACAACAACAGTCTCCTTTTCAAGCTTGGTACATAACTTATTTAAAAAAATATTCATGTCTGAAATCGTTTCAGTATTTTTATTTATAGCTTTAATCATATATTCATAATCATGACGCAAAGCCAATAAATCCTTATCCATATTGTTTAGCTTAAGCTCCTTGTCCATCTGAATCAGGCTCATTAATTGGGTAGCAAACCTCATCTGGGTTCTGTTTGGTGAAATATTTACTAGTCCATCTTTCATTTAAAACCTGTACAACCCCAACTAAAACTAAAGCTATAATCCCAATGATTATATTAGCAGTAGCTTCTGTAAAGCCAGCTCCAACTAAAATTGGAATGAGAATTACTGATAAATAAGTGGTTATTTTAGCTTTTGTATCGTATGGAATTTCCATATTATCTACTTCCTTTTTTATATATAAAAAATGAGTAATATCATGTATTTATTTAACATTTTTAAATGTAAGAGGTGGATAGATATTACTCGTTAATATTTATATCTTATGAAAATTTATATAACTTCTTTAACATTCGCTTAAAGATGAAAAAATATTTATATAATGTTGAATATAGATTTAAATATTATTAAATGCATTTAAAGGAGATATTGTTCTTGATAGACGAAAAACTACTAAATACTATAATATCAAGGTTCAAGGACCCGTCCTATTCTGTTTGTATTACTGGTTTTAAACAAAAACAAGAATGCGGAAAGGGAACATTAATTCTTGACCTCGAACAATCAAATCCTAATTTTTGGAAATTATTATCAGTTAAAGATGAAAGAATTACAGAATTAGAGGATTTATTAAAACAAAACAACATCGATATTCCAGACACTATTACAAAAAATGAAAATATCAACAATATAATAAATAAAAAATTAATAATAGACACTGAATTAGCTTATAGTGATGATAAGAATGTTGTTTTTGAGTCAAAATTAACTGGAAATGTTGATATTTTAGGATTACAAAAAGAACCTAAAAAAGAATTAACCGGATATATACAAAACTTTTTCACAACCATAACCTCAAAAGATAACCCGGTTCGTATTACTCCAGATAAAATTAGATTCCATAAAAAAAATGGACAAATTGTAATCAACACTCCAAAAGACATTACAAAAATAAATATTTCTTTATATAATAAAAACCCGAATGACTTAAATAATCCACCTCGTAAATACATTGAAGGTGAAGATTATACAGTTACACATGGTGATAATACTGTTATTGACATTTTAAATTCTGATTTAAAGAAAAATACGAAACCATTATGGTTTTATATCTCCTATGAATATAAAATGGATATTTTTTACGGTTATGTTGAATTATGTGAAACACCTATGTCATCAGAAATTAAAATTAGTTTTAATAAAAAATTTATAACACTTCCTACTGTTATTATAACAGATGATATAAAAAATGGAAAATTTTTTTCTGGATATAATTGTGAATTTATTCAAGATGTTAATACGAAATTATATACAGGTGTGATTATTTCATTGTTAAATTTAAAACCAAAAAGTACTTATCCTAATGTATCTATCGCTATTCTCGGGGGAGATGTAGTTGATTAAAATTTTTCAACCTGATTTATGGGTTACTGAATCAAATGATGATTGTATATGTTCTGTAACAAGTAATGACGATGAAGTTTTTTTACATTTTTACCCAACAAATAATGATGCGAGGCCGAGTATTGTTTGGAATTGTGTAGATATTTTTCCAAATAGTTATTGTAAATATACATCTAAACAGTTTTTTGATAATGATTTGAAATTCGAAACAGAAGCTCCGGTTAATGGAATTATATTAGAGTTCGATGATAACACTACAATAAACCTCGTAGAATCAGCTACAAAACAAAATAACTTGTATACTGTTGATTTAAGACAAAACAAGAAAATTATAAGAATCAAAATTATTTTTGGGGAATATACTAAAAATACTATTCCTATTAAAATATTAAATAAAGAAATTCTTTGTGAAGAAAACAAGATTCAAGAGCAATCTAATATAGGAATGTGCCTTGATGTAACAGAGTTTCACAACTATACCCCACAAAGATTGGTTCGAGAGTTTGTTAAAATTGGTGTTTATAAAAAATGTTGTTTAAATTTAAACGATTATATTCATTATTTTGAAACATACAAAAAAGACAATATTAGATATTGTAAAAACCCAATTACTTTAAACCATCCTACTAAAAAATGGTTACAAAATATACAAGAAGAATTCTCCAAAATACATATAAAAAATTTCACTATTATAGCTAGCAATAACCTTTGTGTTGAGAACTTTATGCAAGAGTTTTTAATTACAAAAGAAAAGAAAATAACTTCTTCTAGTTACCATAATAATGAATTTTTAGAATATAAATACATAGATGAATTAGTAGAGATTTTTGGGAAATTTATATTTAATTATAACTTTGTTTTTCATAAATACATTAAAGGGGATATATATACTTATTATTATCCAGTTACAGATGCTGACTTTAATGAAGAAACCGGAGAATATGACAGGGTTTGGAGCAATGAGGATATTTATCAAACCAAATTCGAAGAGAGACTTTCTAATTTAATTGAAGAATTTTTTGAAAAATTATCAAATAAAATTCCACCATCTGTTACCCTTGGAACTACAGTATCTCCATTAAATAGTTTCTTTGATTTTAAAAAAGATACAATGATGGAGGATAAAAAAGATTATTCTTTATTTAATTTTGAAAATAATTGTTATAATGATTATAAATTATATATTGAGTTTTCAGTCCCAGTCAAAGGTGATGTTTTTTTATATGTAGAAGATAAAGTATTCCAATCCGATATTATTAATAATATCGCTACTATTAGATTAAGCGGATTAAATGGAGGAACACATACTGGTCGTGTTGTACTTAAAAAACGTGATAAAACAACAATGGAATGGAATATTGAATTTAATGTTGTCCAAGACAACAATTATGTACAGCATATAGAACCATTAATAAAAATTTCAAACAGAATTATCGTTCCTATAATTCAAGACATCAAAAACCTTTTAACCTTATCCATTATTGGAAAGGATTATAGTTTTTCAGAAGCAAGGCTTCCAGAAAATGATAAAATTATTTTCACTCCTCCTAGTCTGCCAAATGGAGAATATAATTTTAAACTTTCATATACAGGGGATTCCCAATACGATGAAATGGTTCTTCAAAAAAATTTAACAGTTGTACATAGTGATATAGATATCGAAGTATATAGTGACTTATTTTTTAATAAAAAAGATATTCCTTCCCGTCCTATTATTAGATATATAGACTCTTGTTTAATTCCTAAAAATCAAATTAAAAAAAATCATGTAAGTGAAATATTCTTCACAATAAAAGATTTTGGAAAAGACGAGGATATTTATAAGATTAGTAATTTTTTATATAATTGTCGTATTGTGTTAAATAAAAGTGTTGAGCATTCTCATGGTTTATTTAATGTTAGTCGTGAAAACTGGAGTGATTATAGGAAATTAATTAAACTTAGTGGGAATAATCTTAATTTTAAGTTTATTGAGAATTTTTATGATTTTTTATATTTACAATTAAAGGTACAAAATTTTATTACTCCGGTTAGTTATTTTATTTATGGGGATAATATTTATTTCCATTATGAAGGTAGTGATGATGTGATTTATAAGACTAAAAAGAATTTAATCATTAAAAATGAGGGTATTGTTGTTAAAAATCCTCAAACAGATATTCCGGCATATGTTGTTAATTTAAATGTTTATGGGGAAGAATTATTATGTGGAAACATTATCGAAAATCTTACTGCTATGTTAAAATTACATGATATAGATGATGTGGTTTTAATTATTGATTTTGATGGTGTTAATGAGATTTCTGAACATTTTTGTGAATCTTATTTTAAATTCCTATTAGAATCAAAATGCAAGATTACAACTTTGAATATGGGTTTGGATGTTAGTAATATTTTTGCTAGTTATGTTTATGATGTTATTAGTGTTCAGGAACCATAATGGTGGTGTTTGTTTATGAATTATGTTATTTTAAATGGGCATGATTTTTTTGATGGTAGAATTGATATAGAGAGTTTTCATGAGGTGAATATTGATGGAGAGGACAGAGTTGATGTTATTTTTGGAGAATTTAGTATTGGATTATTGGAAAGTTCCTATGAAGGACAAGGAGACGGAGTTGAGGTTTTTCCTGAACAATGGCTTCTCAGCGATAGAGGAGTCAAAATTTTATGCTTTAGAATCCCCCAAGATATATTATATCAGGGACGTACAGAACTTATCAAGGAATTATTTGGGTTTTTCTGCGAGGATAGTCATTATATTGAAATACGGGGCTTTAGTTGCAAAGCATTTGGATTAGAAAAAGATGTATATGATTATTATTTAATTGCAACTCATAAGTCATTAGATACTCCATTATTGATTAATGAGAGTGTTGGCTTAATTAATAGTGATAAATCTGGAGAAAAATATAAAAATAGTCTGTCTTTTGTTTTAAAAAAAATTAAAGAAAGATTATTATAAATCTTTTTTTTTTAAACAATAATTTGTTCAAATAGGTTTTCGTCTTCAACAGAGACTGTGCATAATGCGTCTCCATCAAAATATGAAAAATGATATAATCCATTATCAGGGTCTCTTTCAACTAAACCTTCATGTCCATTTATTGTTTCTTTTGTTTGTGTGTCGTTTATTATATCATCTACGGTAACTGTTTTCCATCCATCATAAATAAATACACTTATATGTATTATATGCATAGATGAATCGTAGTATCCTCGTGTATATGATATGACACCGTCTGGTTCTATTACTCCATTATCCCCGTAAGTAGTGTCTTCTGTGAAGCCATTAGGGATGTTGAAATTTATTCCTCCAACATTAGTGTTTTGTGTTGCATAGATGGAGGTTATGGTTACGGATAGGATACAGAGTATCACTAATCCGATTAGTATTCTTTTGATGTTTTTAGATTTCATTGCTCTTAGATGAAATTTTGTATTATTTGTTTTTTGGTTGTTTTTCCACCGAATGATGTGAATTCTGTTTTTATCATTACTTGATGTTTTTCATTCATAAAGTTGAAAAAGTCTTGGAATGTTTGTACTTTATCATCGTGTTGTTGGACCTTGTATAAGAGTTTTGCGAACGCTGATGCTGTATCTTTTGACCCATCTGCTGTCCACAATCTTTCAAGTACTGGTTGTCCGTTATTCATTACTACTGTTCCATCTGGATTCATAAGTGGATAGAAACGTAATCCTCCGTATCTGTCTAATGATTTGACTTCTTCGCCTTCGTGGGTGAATTTTGTTTCTACTGTGAATGATGTGTTAAAGTATTTTTTGCTTGGGTCTTCTCTGTTTGATTTTAAGTCATTTGTCATTACTCTGAGTGTACAACTTTCTGTTGTTGCGATTACTGGTTTTTCGAGTAATGGTTTTTCTTGTTGTTCTCCATTGATGCTTTGATTTGCTGCTTCTCCTAATGCTGAAAGGTCTAATACGACGTTATTGCTTTGTTGAGTTTTTAAATCTTGTACCATATGTATGCACCTCATTATTTTTTTTGTATCTATATTTATATATTTTCTAGTATTTAAATGTTATTCTTCATTTCACTCATCATTTTCAAAATATTTAATAGCATTTCGTCAGAAAATGGGTCTTCATCAATTTCATCAGAATCAGCGTCATAATATAAAACTGATACATTATCAAGGTTTCCTGATGAAAATCCCCTGTTGAGACAAAAATTACATAAAGCTAAACCTAATTCATCAATACACTTGTTAATTTCTGAATGGAAATTAACAATGTATTGATTATGGTGTTTTTCAATCATATTTAAATAAAGTAATGCTTTTAAAATTTTATCCATGTCGTCTTTTTCTGTGTTTGTTCTTTCACAGAGTTCTTTTGCTGTAAATGGTTCTCCTTCTAGGAATTCGTCCATTACTGCTAATTGTTTTTCATGTACTATAAATTGTCTTAACATTTTTGTTTTTCTCCTTGTTTATTATTCTGTTTTCACCTATATTTAAAGGTTTCGGTGGAAAAGAAAAAAGAGAAAAATAATTTTTTTCTCTTAAATTTTTCCTATATACCTACACAGCAGTTTTCAACTGCACATTATACTATATACATTATACTATATAAATGTTTTTATTTTTCCTCAAAATACGCAACAATCTCATCCAACTCTGGGTCACAAAAAGGCTCAACCTCTATAGGAGGATACAACTTTTTAAATAAATCATCAGCCACCTTCTGTAAATCATCATCGGGAGATACAGCTGAATCATATAAATCTAGCACAGATTCATCAAGCCCATCTGATTTTATCGCCTCTTTTAAAGCTTCCCTTGCAGATGGGAGCTCTTTATCCTGATAATCTTTTAAATATAAAGTATCTTGAGAATTTAAATCATAGTAAGTAAATTTTGTCATTAAACTGTCATCGTTAATCCTATCCACTTGTTCTGCAATAAGGTTATAGGAATTAGTTTCATCTTCAATCGTTAAAAAAACAACTGGTTTTAGGTCAAGACTTTGCAGTTTTCTTTTTAATGTATCAAAAGTTGGAATTATATCCTTGCCGTTATTCTCTTTCGTAAAAGCATATTCTCTTATTAGATACTTTCTTTCTGGTGGAATATTAATAATTTTTTCACGTGATAAAATATCTAAATTTTTTCTAGTGTCAATAATTGTTATCCCTTTTCCATTGTAAAATTCATTTAGGGCTTCACTACTGTTTAATCTTTCTATGCTTCCCGGTTGTATATAGAAGGTTTTTGTCCCGTCTATAAGTGTACTTTTTCTTTCATGTATGTGTCCACATATGATTATATCGAATTCTTGTACTGGGATATCATGTATGGATAATTTTGCTCCGGAAAATCCACAATATTCTTGGAATTCTTGGTGTAGGACTAAGATTTTTAATCTGTAGTTTTTTATTTCTTTTGCGAGTTTATGGATTTTTTCTTTTAATTCGGGGAGTTTATTGTTATTGTGGTATGGTAGTCCGACTATAGCGATATCGTCTTGTATGTATTTGTTGTTTTCGTTTAATAGTTGGTAGTCGAATTCATTTGTGAAGAGTTCATCTGCAGGGATGTGGTGGGGTGTTTGTAGCATTGTGTGGTTTCCGATGATGTTTAGTACGTTGATGTTGTTTTTGTTTAATTGTCTGATTCCTTCTTGGAATTGTGATATTGCTAGTGCTGATGGTTTGGGGGTGTCGAATATGTCTCCTGCTATGATTACTGTGTTTACTTTGTTTTTTATTAGTTCTTGTATGTTTTTGTGGTATTGTGCATAGAAATCGTTTTCTAGTTCTATTATTCCGTAGTTTCTTTTGCCTAGGTGTAGGTCTGATATTATTCCTATTTTCATAATAAAATACTCCTATAAATATAGTTAGTTTTTGTTAAAAAAAAGAAAACATCTAAAAAAGATGTTTCCTTTTTAACATGAGCAACATATATAATATTAAACATAAACATATATATACTTATCGATTCCTATCAGGAGTCACATACTGTACGAAAAACATATCAAAATCCTCCCTAGTCATCTCAGCAACACGCTCAGGAGGCAAAACACTATCAAAATTCTCCAATAAATGTTTTGCCCTAGCCCTACTATATTTCATATCATCAAACAATTCCAAAGACTCCTCAACCTCCTTCAAACAAGCATCAGCCTCATCTATGAAATCATTAACATCTTCTTTCCAATCTTCAATCATTCACAAAACTCCTTAAAAAATAAAATTTTATTTTCTATATAATTTATCATACTTTTAGTATAATGAATATCCTTTTCTAAAGATTCCTTGTCTGCTAAATCATCAAGTAATTTTGATTTAACATAAGCGTCTCTTTGGTCTTTATTTGTTAAACCATGTCCTTTAAAATCTGTATTTAATATTAAATCACATTCTTTAACATAAATTTTATGTTTTACCGAAGCATACAAATCCTGTAATTCATAAAGTGTGTCCATCATTTTTTGTTGTTCCTCGAAAAGGTCTGTAATCGTTTCAGGTTTAATTTCCATTTTTAATCCTCTCCTTTTATTTTTTTACATATACTATAAACCATTCTTGCTTGGTTTTTCTTTTGTGGGTATTGTTGAGAAAAAATATTCATTATCTCTGATAAAGATAACTTTGGGTTTTCCTCGCATAATGTTCTCGCTATTTCTTGAATCCCAATTGGGACGGTTTTCGCATCCCATATTGCAAAGAATATTTTTTCTATTCTTTTTTTGGTTTTATTGGATTCAACTATATCAATAGGGAAATCTTCTGCTAAATTTTCTTTAACATAATTTAAATAATGTTTTTTGTCTTGTTTATAAATAGCTTCTATTTTACTTCCGTATTCATCCCAATACTTTCTTACCTCTTTTTTTATTTCAACAGTCGGGATTCCTTTGTGTTTTAATTCTATTTCCTCTGGTTTTACTTTTAGGTATCCTCCTATTTGTTTCTGCATATTAGCTACAACACCTTCAGTTAGTACGAAACCATTAATATTATAACTTTCTTGGTTAACTTGAGATAATATTTTTTTTATTTTTTGAGTAAGCTCCGATAAAGATGTGAACAAACATGTGTTTAGTGAGATTTTGTTTTTCTCGAGATACTTATATAAGTATGGGGATATAGATGCTATCATGTAGAGTCCTTCATGTCCTTTAACATGTATTAATTTTTTTGGTCTTTTTAGTTCGTATTTTTGGGCGAGAGCGTCTAATGTGGAATTAGAACACATATGGTCTATGTTTATAGAATAAGCCCCGATTAGGGCTAAACTACAATATGCGTCTGGGTTATATATTTCATGTTGATTTAATACCCCATATAACTCAAACATTAATACTATGTTATATTCTTTAACGATTTCTTCGATAGGGTATGTGATAGCTTTTTTTAATAAATTGAATATAAAATCATCCGCTATGACTGTGTTTCTTGTTTTTGGGATTACTTCTATAACCTCCCCATCCTGATACAAGGGATAATAAATAATACAACTACCATCTAATTTTTCATGGAATATTATTTCTTCTGTTTCAATACCCTCTATTTTTTTTGAGTAGTAATGAATTTTTGGCATACTGTGTATGAATTGTGGATTATCCTCGTTGTTTACTTTTTCGATAAACATACTACCTAAATATTCATTTGGTTTTCTACAAATATATCCCTCTATTATGTTTCCCTTTTTTGTTTTTTGTTTGAATTGATATAGGTCTTTTTTTTTAACTTTATCGTCAAAATATGTTTCTATTATGTGTTTTATTCTCATTTCTCCACCTCTTATTTTTATTTTTTAACAAATAATAAAGATATTGCTTTCTTTTTTAGTTGTATTTGAATACATATTAAGTGGGATTTTAGATAATAATCTTTTAAATTCTCGTTCTTTTGATAAGAATTCTGTTTTTTTGCCTCTTGGGATTGTGACCAAAATTGTATGGTTGTGATGGGTGATTGAAACTTTTATTTTTTTTCGGGTTAGGTAGTAGTTTCTGGGGAGTGTTGTTTCGAAGATTTTTTGTAGGTCTTTTTGTAAGCTTTTTTCTATTGTATGTAGCCTAAGGTATAAATAATTGAGTTTATCTTCATTGTCTTCGAGTTTTGCTGCTTCACAGTCTATATCTTCTATGGTTTTTGTAGCAGAATCAAGGTCAATTTTGATATTGGTCCAGTTTATCATTTGTTTCCCCTTTGTTTTAGTCTTCGTAGTCTTTTACGTAGAGTAGGTATGGGCGTGGGCCTGTGAGTTCTAATTGTGATTTTGCTCCGATGATTTTGTCTACTTCCTGTAATGCATCAAGTTGAATGTTGGGTTTGTCTATATAGAATTTTATATAGTTTTTTGTTATGGTTGCTTCTAGGCTTGGGCATGTGCATACTTTTTCTGCGAGTGCGTTTATTAGTTGTAGGAATGGTTTGAATTTGTTGTCAGGTTTATCTATGTTTTCTTGTGAGTTTTCTAGGTCTCTGAATGTTAGTATGATTGAGTCGTCGTAGGTTGTTACGTCTGTTGCTATGGTGTAGTTTACGTGGGCTTCGATTGCTAGTATGTCTTTGATTGATAGTATTTTCCCATTTAGGAATGTGAATTGGATTTGTGGTTGTTTTATGCTGATTTCGTCTATTTCGTTGTCTGTTATTTTTTCGTTTAGTTCGTTGAATGTTTTAAATAATTTTTTCATCATTTATGAGCTCTCCTATTTCGTTTTGTTTGATTATTTGGTCTACTGCTTGTATCCATATGTCTCTGATTTTTGTGTTGTTTTCGTAGGCGTGTTGTTTTATTTTTGCTTTTAGTGTTGCGTCTACGTCTATGATTAGTGATTCTCTGTTTCTGGTTGTTGTGTGTTCTGTGATTGGGGTATTGTTTTCGAGTATGTTTGTTATTTCTTGTAGCACTATTTGTTTTATTGTTGTGTCTTTTAGTGCTGTGATTATTTTTAGTTTTGCTTTTTTCTTTTTGTCTATTTCTATGTTTTCTAGCATTTTTATGTCACCTTTATTTATTTATAGTATCTTGTTATATATATTTATTTCCTTTCATTCATATACTAAAGCCCCATTCTCTAACAAACGATTAACAATTGGGATTATTTCTGCATATGAGTCTGAATCAAGTTTTTTATATTCCCTTCTTATTTTCTCTAATGTGTTAAGGTTCTCTGTTTGTATATCATTAAGTATTTGTTTTTCTTGTTCTCTTTCTATAGCATATGATTTAATTTTATCTTTTGATAATTTTTGATATGCATTAGATGCAAGTTTAAATGGTTTTGTGTAATTTAATCCATCTAATGCTTCGAGGAAGTAGTCTGTTACGAGTGTTTTTGCTCCTAATATTCTTTCTATGTCTTGGTCTAATAGGTATGTGATTGAAAAGTCGTCTGGAGCTCTGTTTGTTCTTCCATACATTTGTGAGAGTACGAGGCATTGTTGTCTGTATAGCCAGCCGAAATCTATTCTGTCTCTTTCTTTGACTTGTTTATCTCCAATATTGGGGAATGGGTTCTTACAGATTACTTGAAATCTTGCTTCATCATATGGAAAGTCTACCCCCTCCCATGCATATGCTGATACGAGTATTTTATTTCCTTTGCTTTGTTTGAATAATTGTATTTTTTCCTCTCTGTCATGTGAATCATGGAAGATAAATCTTGGATTATCTTTAAATTCTTGTCTAATCATATTACTAATCTTATAAGTATAGGTATGTATAACCCCCTTTTCATTAGGGTGTTGTTTTTGAATATTATCAATATGTGCAAATAATTGTTGTTTGTTGCTTTCTATGTTTCGTGAACTCATTGAACCTGCATAGTATTTTTTTACTGGTCTGTTTTCTGGGGGGATAATTGATGGTGTTTCTATGTATGTGTCAATTGTGATTCCTAATTCATCTGCGAGGATTTTTGGTTTTAGTATACTTCCGCTCATGATAATGTTGTATGTTGATTGTGAGAAGAATGTGTCTGTGTATTGTTTTATCATGATTGGTTTGAAGACTATGTATTTGTATTGTTTGAATTGTTCTTGTTTGCATACCCAGTTGCTGGTGTCGAGTTGTATGTATTGTACTGTAGAGTTTATGGTTTGTGCTCTTCTTAAGTATCTGTCTGCTTTTTCTTTGTCTATTTTTTTGTATTTTTTTGCTTCTTGTTCGTATCTTTTTGCTATGTTTTCGAGTTCATCTATCCATGTGTAGATGTTTTCTGTGTAGTTTAGTTTGTAGTTTATGTCTTTTTTGAGTTGTTGTTGTGAGAGTTTGAGTTCTAGGAAGCTCATTATTTCTTTTTCTATGTTGTGTCCTTCGTCATATATTGTTATGTCTCTGTTTGGGAAGTGGTGTACGTATTTTTTATCTGTTAATGCATATGTGTAGTTGAGTAGTGTGACTGGTTCTTGTATTGCTTTTACTTTTTGTTCCCAGTATGGGCATGGTGTGTCTGTGTCTTTGAGTTGGAGTTTGTCTTCTGGGTTCGTTGAGTTTTTGTCAATTGTGATTCCATATGGGCATTTGAATCCGATTTCTTTTTTGCATCTGCCTTCTTCGCAGGTGTTTTTTTCTGCGTGCATTATGCAGTTGAAGTTGGTTCTTCCTTTTCCTGTTTGTATGTTTTTGAAGTCTTTAGTATATTGGTCTTGTAGAAATTTTGTACTTGTATAAATATAGGTTTTGTATTGTTTTTTTTCGAGGAAATATTGGCTTAATACATATGCGATTAATGATTTTCCTAATCCCACACAGGCGTTTAATACAATGTTTTTGTGTCCTGCTTCGATTGCTTCTATGATTTTGATTATTGCTTCTTTTTGATGTGGTCTGAATTGTTTGTTTGCGAATGGTATGTATTGTTCTAAATTCATTATTGTTCCTCCTCTGTGACTTTGACTATAATGGAGGTTCTTCCTCCGCCTTTTCTTTTTACTCCTTCTTCTTCTTTTATTCTTTTAACGAAGCTTCGTTGTTGTCCTCTTGTTATATTTAGTTTTTTTATAATTTGTGGGACACTGGTGTCTGTATGGTTGATATAGTAATGTTTGAATTGTGTGTAGAGTTGTTGTTCGTTTACGTTTGTCCCCTCTATTATGTGAAAGTTTGGTCTTGTTATTTTAATTCCCCCCATTTTTTTATATTATTCACCGAAATTTCCAAGTATGTACCTGTATGCGTCTCTTTCAGCTTCTAATAGTTTTATTTCTTCAATTATTTCTTCCATTCTACTTATGCATGGATAATCGCTATTTATTTCGTCTTTGAGTTTTTGCATGAGTCTGAGTTTTACTGCTCCAGTTACGCCTAATGATTCTTTAACTGTGTTTTCGCTTAACATGTTTTTTCCTTTTCTTTTTGTTTTCTTTTATAGTCTTTTTCTGCTTGTTTGATTTTGATTATGAATTCATTTATTTGTGTTTCTGGTAGGTCTACATTGATTATGTTTTTGTGTGTTGCGATTTGTAATTTCATATTTTTTATACTCCTTTTAATAGTGTTGGGTTGTTGTATACTTTTGCTGTTTCGTTGCCCCCTACTTTGAAGCATAGTAGGAGGAAAATCATTATGAGTATGATTGTTATTATAATGGGTAAGTATGGATTTATTTTTTCTATGGTTTTTTGTATTTTATTTTTGGGTTTTTGTTTGTTTAGTCTTACTGGTTTTTGCATTCTATTTCAACTCCGAATCCTTTTGTTAGTAGTGTTATTACTTGTATGAGTTCGTCTGGTGTCATTTTTTTATTTTGCCTCCTTTCTATGTAGTTTTTTTAGTTCTTTGTTTATTAGGTTGTTTGTTTTTTTCATGCATTTTTTCCAGTTTTTGCATTGGAATAGTTTGCATTGTTGTAGTGGTATTGTTTGGTTGTTTTTTTTGATGCATGTGCATTTGTTTTGTTGTAGTTGTTTTAGTGTTGTCATTTTTTATCAGATTTGTTTTGCTTTGTTTTGTTGTATGTTTATTGTTTGTTGGTCTTGGTTGATTAGGTTGCATATTTGTTGTATTGTCTCTTCTGTTATGTCGTTTGTGTTTATTGTGAAGAGTGTGTGTATTCCTCTTTTTATGTTGTATACGTCTTGTTCTTGTTCGTATGTGCATTTGTTTTTTTCTGTGATTTCGAATTTTGCGAATACGTTTTGGTTTTTTGTTATGTCTATTACGTTTAGTTGGTCTTTTTGTATTATTGTGTAGTTGTTATCATCTATGTATTTTTTGAAGTTGTCGTATTTTGTCATGGGTTTTTCCCCTCCTATTATATATAAATATAGTTTGTCGTTTTTTTAAAAAACCACACCCCCACACATGAGGGTGTGGCATTCCTCTTTCAAATTTCTAGGAGAAAATCTAAAAGTAAAAAATTTCAAACTGCATACTATACTATATCATAACAATTATATAAATGTTTCGCTATTTAGGTGCAAAAAAAACTCACCATTTATGATATAAAAAACCCATCAAAACATAAAGGGAAATCATAAAAAGAAGGACAAAACTCCACCAAACAAAACCAGTGAAACCCAATACTGTAGCCAAATATGTTCCTAAAACAACAGTCCAAATAAAAGGTAATAACACTATAAAAATCATTATAAGTACAACAATAAAAAATCCAAATATCTTAACATAATCTCCTCTCATACAGGGTCCTCCTTATTGTATCTCATCGTAGTATGTATCTACAATGTCCTCTGCTACAACATAAACGACACGTTGGTCTTCTGGGGCGAAAAATACATAGTCAGAGAGTTCTATTTTTAAGTCTGGGTTTTCTGCTCTTGCTATAATTATAACATTATCCTCTGGTGGTATAATTGAAATTTTCTCCATATCCTCAATATATAATGCTATGTTTTTTATTATTTCATCAAAATTATCATCTACATATTGTATTCCTGAAACAGGTTCTGTTTTTCTCATATATTGTTTCATTATATCTCTCCTTGTTGTTGTGCTATTTGAACCATTCTGTGTGATAATGGAAAAAGGTCTTGGAAGCATAGTTTTGCGTATCCTTTTATTATGATTTCATCTTTTTTGTTTATTGGTTCATTATTGTTTTTTTTGAATGAGAATGATATGGAACTGTCGAAGTTTCCATTCTCTTTTACTTCTGGGAGTATGTGTGTTTCTATGTAATATTCGTCTCCCAATTTTTTTTTAACCATTAAGTTTAATTTTTCATCTCTTTCGTAACATTCAGTTGCATATTGATTATATGCTTCGTAGATTTTTGCTGTTGTAATGTTGTATGCTTCTTGCGAAAGTAAGTATTTGATTTGTTTTAAATCCTCTTTATTCCATATATAGAGTTGTGTATCGTCTGTTGTCATTACTAACATTTTGTTTTTTACTCCTCGGGGATTATTGCTATTTTATTCATTTTTGTGTTGAGTTCTTGTTGCCAGATTTCAGTGTTGATTTTTGTAAAAACTTTTTGTACTGGTATTAGGTGGTCTTGTGCCGTGTAGAGTAATGCATCTATTTTGTCTATAATGCTTTGTAGTTGTGTTTCTGTTATGTATTGTTGTTGGTAGTGTCTGATTGTTTCTAGTATGGTTAGGTTGCAGTGTGTGATGAGGTTTTGTAGTGTGATTTTTTGTATTTGTGGTATGATGAGGTAGTATTTTGTCATTTCTTGTTTTAGTTTTTGTGGTTGTAGCGTGTATGTTTTTATTTGTTGTGTGGTGTATTGTTTTTGATTGGTTTGCATGTTAGTATTTTATCCTCCTCTGGGTTGTGTGTTATGTTGAATTTGTCTATTGCTTGGAAGAAGTCTTCGGCTGTTATTGTTTGTGTTTTCATTATGTTGTGTTGTGTTCTGTACAGTATATTAAATTGCATGTTTTTTGTTCCTTTGTTTTTTCATGGGAACAATTACATTTTCCGTTTTTTAGTTCTATATAGTAGTATAGTTTTTTTGTGTTTTGTAATCCCATATCTGTTTTTAGGATTTCTTTACTTGTATATCCGAGTTTTTGTGCCATTTTTTGTGTTATTTCATCTACTCGGATTCTTTTTACATTTTTTACTATATATGTTCCATACATAGGGGGTTCGGGTTTTTGTACTCGTATTTCGTCTCCAGCTTCTATGTTTTGTTCTAGTTCATCAGTTATTAATGCTGTTATTTCTTTTTGTTTTAATGCTGTATAATAGCATTCTTCTAAATGTATTGTTTCCATGTTTATTCTCCTTTTTTATTGTTTTTGTTTTTTAAATGATTATTCAGAACATGATTGATTAGGATATCATATTTTTTATCTCGTATTTTTTGCAGGTCCTGTTCGTATAGTTTTATTGCTTTAATGACTAGTTGTGTTTGTTTTTTCAGGTTTTCGATTGTGGAGTTGTTATTGATGATGTAATTGTATTTGATATTGTTATCCCATTCGGTGTGTCTTTTTCTTTGTGTTCTTGGTGTTTTTTTATTATTTTGGCGTTCAATTAGTATTTTAAAACATGTATGGTGTGTTTTCTCCATATCTGTTACACCTTTAGAATCAACAACATATATATTATAATCATGGTTGAATTGTTTTTTTGTCGTCCAGTAATAATTATTTGCTATTTGCGTTTCTGCAAGTATTTGTTGGTCTAAAAAATCAATTTGATATTCAAGTTTATCTGTGAAAATATGTGTGTTTTCATCTTTGTATCGTGGATTTCTTGTTGTTTTTGATAAAATTTTATGAGAATCCATGCCTCTATAATGCATTTGGGTGGTTAATTCATCTGCAAAAGTGTCTTTTCCTACTGCGAAGTCGCCAGCTATTAATATTATCATGTTAATCATTAATGTTTTAAAAAAAAGAGTGAAGATGTTTATTCTTCTGTTTTTTGTTTAGTTAAATTTAATTCCTCAATAAGATAGTCTGTGATTGCTAATAATTCATCACTTGTAACTCCTAACATTGATGCGAGTAATAAGCCTTCTATGACAAATAATGGGATATACAAGAGTGCTCTATTTTCTGTACAGTCTGGGGTATTTATGTCTTCATCATAGAGTTTTTTTAGTTTTTCTATACTTAATCCGATTTGTTCTTTTACTGCCGTGTTTAGTAATTCATCTGATGTTTCGAGTGTCATTTTTTTTTATTCCTCCTCTTGTATGGTATAGGTTTTTTCTTCGAGTTGGGTTTCTATTAGTAGTAGGTTTTTTAGAAATGTTGTCATGTGTTTTATTTTAGTATGTTATGCATATATATAGTTTTAGTATGTTGGGATATAAGTATCGATTGATTCTACGTCTATTTCTCTTGATAGTTTAATGATTAA
The DNA here is from genome assembly GCA_004554705.1 of Clostridiales bacterium. GTDB lineage: Bacteria > Bacillota > Clostridia > TANB77 > CAG-508 > UMGS1781. The sequence goes on from SFKS01000002.1 coordinate 87,777, forward strand.
GGAAATAGGGAAAGTCACGCTTTTTTCTAATATTGATGTCGCTTTGTATTCTATTTTAATTTTATCGTCATCATTTTTATTGTTTAACATAATAATGTCTATTAATTCATCTGATGTGCATAAAAATTCAATTTTATGGCATGCTATTTTAAATGAAAAATTTAAATTATTTTTTTTCATTTTTTGTATATCATCTATAAAGTATTGTATTGCTTGTCTTTTAATATTATTTTTTTTGGTTGGTTTTTCTAATTCTGTCATTTTTTTTTCAGTCCTTATCTTGTTTTATTTTAGTATTAATTTCAATAATTCCATCATGAATCATTTCTACTGTTTTTAGGCGGGCTTTAATTATATGAGTTTCATAAGGATTAGCATTTCCATCTTCATGATTCATGAGTTCAATTTGTAAAGATAAATATAGGTGCCCTAAATAACGATTTATGTCCTGCATTTGTTCTTTTTTTTGTAGCTAATTCATTTTTTGTTTTAAATAATTCTTTTCTTAAATCATTTATAGGTGTTTCTTGTGGTTGAATAATAGTATATCTCCGGGATACAACATATGCATTTCTTCTTTGAGGGTAAGTACGCCCCCACCTCCATATTTTTGATTTATATTTAGATTTATAAAGTTAGGAGCGTTCATAATCATTTCTATCGATTTGTGTTCAGAATTTGGGAAAAACAGTATCGCAGAATATACTTCATCAGGCTCCATCATTTAAAACTCTCCCATGAAATCCATTATGAAGTAGTGTTTGTAGTGTTGGGTTTTGTAAAACATGTGTGAGTTCCTTTGCTTCATTGAATAATAATATATCTTCGGGGCGTAACATATATGTTTTCCCCTCAAGAGTAAGTTTACTAAAAACCCCATATTTATCATAGTTTGTGTCCAATCGTATAAAGTTAGGGGCGTTCATAATCATCCCCATTGACTCACTTTCAGGTTTTGGAGAAAATATTGTTGCATAATATGTATTGTTAGTTGGAGCCATGTACATTGATATTAATATTTCTCCGGTATCTTTTATTTTAAACCATGTGTCGGGGTGGTTATTAAAGCGAAGGCCCTTGTTATCACGACATAAGTTGAAAGTTATGCAATTTTCAGCCTCAGAAACCTCCCATTCATCGTAATATTTATTATTAAGTAATGCTTTTATAATTTTGTCCTCGTTTCCTTTTACTTGAGCAAGTCCATCGTTTTTAATACATTTAATCATTTATCCTCTCTCCTTTTGAATTGGTTGGTATCCATTTTTAACCAAGGTTTTTTTAAAACCATCTCCGTCTGCATCATTAAAAATTGTTTTAATATTTTTATATTCATTGAATATTATAACTCCACCTTCAAATAATGGGTATGCTTTTTGTTTCTTATCAGTCACTGTATGTACAACGTATTCATGTTCAGGGGTGATTGTTTGTAGACTGTTAAAGTTTGGTGCTTGTAATAGTAGGTCTGCCCATGCAAGGTCATCAAATTTTCCTTTTTCTTTATGTATAGTGAAAAGAACTGCTGTATATACTGGGTTTTCTTCTCTTTCTTCTATTAGGATTTCACCCTTTGGTGTTAATCTATAGTATGTTTCTGGGGTGTTTTTGAATGTTTTTGTTTGTAGTGTGACTGGATGTGTTAATGCAAATTTTGAACCATAAAATTTGTCCTTTTCATATGTGTAACTCCATTTTAAGTAAAATGAATGGTCTTTTAGGAAGTCTACTATAGTATCTTCATGTCCCCGTACCTGTGTGTAGTCGTCACCGAATTTCTTACATCTTATTTTCATTTCATCTCCTCCTCTATGAGTTTTAAACTGTAATCCATTATTTTCTCTGCAATATCATCAGGCAAGTCACATACCATTACAATTCGATTTCCATTGTTTAATCTGTCTTTTATTTCCCATCTTTCTAACCCCCTATATTTTTTTTCGTACCTATCTATCTTACACTTTTCAACCCGGTCACCCCATCGTGCTACTTCTTTATTTGTCTGATAAGTAGCATACCAATTCAAGAATAGTATTATACTGAAAATGCTTACAAGTATTAATATGCAGATAATTAAATTACAATTATTATTAACTTTTATCATATTTTCTTTACCTCATCAAGTATTTTTGTTATTTCTTTAATTGTAAATAATAATGTAGTGGTTGATTAGAATGTTTTCTAACTCCAAATAAACCAAAATCATCTTTATATTCATTTGATTGAGCTTCTAATAATTTTTCGATTTGTGAATCTGTAAGATTAAGAAAATGTATTTCTTTTCTTGCGAAACGAACAAAATCTTTAATTCCTAATTTATTTAATAAATTAATTATTTTTTGCATTTTATCCTCATCCACCTCTGCATCATACAATGGAAGAAAAGTATACCCCTCATCAGTCATTTTAACGCCTCTTTATCTTTATAATCTTCTTTTTTAGTAATTAAGGAAATAATTTTATTTAAAGGTTTTATACTTTTTTCTGCAGAATGACGAGCATAATTTTGTGGAAGAGTGTATGTTGATAAATTGTTCTTTTTTACTTTGTCGAATTCTCCATTTTCTATTTTTTCGATTAAATTTTCATAAATACGAATAACATTCATCATAGACTCATACATGAGATTTTTAATTATATACTCTTGTCTATGATTATACATTAAGGAACTGATTAATTCTTTTTGTAGAATAACAACCTGTTCGTTATATTCTCTTTTTTGTTTTTTTAGGTAGGATATTAATAATTTTTCTTCAATCATTTATTTTTTCACCTCTTTCAGTTTATCATGAATCCAACTCTTATCCCTTTCTTTTTTTAATTCATTACAAATATATTTAAGCACCTCACAATTCATACGACCTGCTATCTCTTCAGGGTGTTCTTCAAAATATTTCTCCCAATTATCTATCATTCTATCTAATGCTCATGCACTTTCACTTTGTTTTTGTTTTGTGTGGGGGTTGTTTTTCTTTTTGTAGTATATTATATCATTTCCTATATTTATAGTTTTTGATTTTTTTAAAAAAAAACCAACAACATCTGTTGGTTTTTTTTAAAATGTTATTCCAATCACAATACTATATTTATACATTCATGGTATTTAAATGTTACGATTATTAAGAAGAAAAAATAATAAAAAGTAAGAACCTAACAAAGTTAAGAAGAAAAAAATATTTAAAGTGAAATACAGGGGGGAGGGATAAATGTGGGGGGTTGTTGTATTTTTTTTTAAATAAATATATTCTTCTGAGTGTTAGGTATGTAATAGGTATTAATAATTTTACTTATAAAGGTTTTTTCAAAAAAAATATATAACGGGTGTTATAAAAAAAACCCATCATAAAATACATTATTGAGGGAATTCTTTTTCATTAGACTCTGGTAACTCGCCCGTATTAATCCATGTGAAGAAGTTATCCATATCAAAGAGTATAAATCTTTTTTGTGTCCCTCCATTTATTCTCATTCTAACATATTGTCTATTTAATAGTCCAGCTATTGCTTCTACGTTCATTTTTACGGGGCTTCTTTGTTTTCTTGCTTCGTTTTTTATTCTGGCAGTTATTCCGACGATTTGTTTTTCTTCGTCGTATACGATGTAGTCTAGTATTCCTTCGTCGCTTAATCCTTTTATCCATTCTTCGTTGGTTAATTCTGGTTTGGAGAAGCGTCCCATGCTTTCGTTGTTTTTCATTATGAGTTTATCTTCTATGTTTTTAGATTTGTATTGATTTATTGTGGTTAGTATTATGTTTCTAATGTCTTCTACGATGTCTTGGTCTGCTTCCTCCATAGTTCTTGCGTCTTCATATGGTTGTAGGAACCATGTGTAGTCTTGTATGTTGAGTTGTGCGTATTCTGTTAATTGTTTGATGAATATGTTTCGTAGGTCTTCGATTGGGGTTAGTAGTAGTTTTTGTATTGGGATAGTGGTACTGTAGTATGTTATGTAGTCTCCGATTGCGTGGAGTATTTTGAATTTTGATGTGTTGATATTTCCGTTGAAATTGTATCTTTCGTTGAATAGGTTGTAGTCTGTGTTGTTGAATCTTTCTTGGCTTGTCATTGTTATGAGTGTGCTTCTACGGACGATTGCTGCGTCTTCGGGGAGTGTTACGTTACTGGTGTAGATTACATTACTGTACCCATATACATCGTAGCCGGGTTTTCTGATGATTTTGTTGTCTACATTGATTTTTATTAAATCTTCGACTTCGGAGTGTGGTCCTACTAGGCTTTCACATTCATTTATTATGATGCCTGTTCCTGTTTGTGATACTGCTCTTCCGTATTGTGCTGGTGTTTTGCATGTGCTTCCGGGTTTTTCTGTGAGTTCGTTTATTGGTGTCCATATGAGCATGCCTATTTGGGAGAGTGTTGTTTTTGCTGTTCTTGATGCTCCATGTATGAATAGGCTTGGTATTGGTTCTCCGTCTTCTTTTCTGATGAAGCTGTATGGGCTGGTTAGACAGTATCGTAGGATTCCTGTTATTTTTGTTTTATCTCCTTTGTACCATTCATAAAGGTCTTTTAATAGTTGTAATGCTTTTTGTACTTGTTCAGGGGCTGGTTTATCTTCTTCGATATTTATGCTTCCTTCTCCTTTACTTCTTACTATTTCGTGTTTTTCCGGGTGTATGAATATGCCGGGTACGGGTACATCTATTTTGAAGTTTATAAGGTTGTTTTCTCTGAAATAATGTGTTATTTTATTCATTAAGTCGGGGAAAATATTTTGGGTAAGTACTGCTCCAGCGTCTTTTCTAATTTGAGCTACACATGTAGGGAAGCCTTTAACGTCAGCGTTTTTGTCTGTTGCTATGTGTTGTATTTTTTTATTGTTTGTGTTTATAGTGTATTTGATTTCGCAGATACTTGAGGCTTTTTTGTCCATTATATTATCACGTAGGTTGATTTCGTCTATTACGAATCCCGTTATGATTTTTTGTGTTTTTCGTGTGGGTTGTCCTTGCCAGTGATGTTCTGCGTTAAATTCATAGTATCCTTCTTTTGCTGCTTTATTTAATGTTTTGTATCCGGGAATTTGTAGTTTGTTTTCTTTAGCATAATTTATAAGGTCCATTTTGATATCATTGAGTGTAGATAATACTTCTTTTTCAGTTCTCATTGTGCAGGTGTTGTAGTCTAGTATGATTGTTTCGTCCTTGTTTTTGAATTGGTATTCATTATGTAAGGCTTTTTCTAGTTGGAATGCCCATTTGTTTCCGTAGCCCGGTTCTACTGTCTCGTTTAGTTTTTGTATGAGTGTGGGTAGGCCGGTTTTGTTGGTTTGTGTTCTGTATTGTGGGTTCCATTCTCGTAGGAAGTCTTTTTTTGTTTTTGTATTGTTTTTGAATTGTATTGTTTCGGTGATTTTGTTTATGATTGTTTCTGCTGTTTCTATGTCTATGTGTTGGCTGAGGTAGTGTGATAGTGGTAGTAGTACGTTTGTGTGTTTGCTGTTTTGGAGTTTTTGGAATGCCGTTTGTATTAGTTGTGTTATTTGTTGTATATTATTTGGAGTATTACTTTTTACGGTTTTAGTATTACTTCGTGTGGGTGCATCCTGAATCCATGTGAAGCCAGATTCTAAAAGGACTTTTTTAACCCACTCGTTAATATCTTCTATAGCATTGTTGAAATCTGGGTTGAATATTACTCCAGTTTGAAGTATTTCATATTCGAATCCATCGACTGTACTTCCCCCTAATACGATTTGTCTGTTTTGGTGTGTGAATATTTCTATGCTGTTTTCCAGTTTGTGGTTACTGTATTCTTTTAATTCATCAGGTAGGTGTTCTTCGGATGGGAGTTTTAAGTGTGTGCTGGTGTAGTGGTCGTTATCGTTAGTGTAGTTTGCTTGTGTTTTGTTCCAGCAGAATATATGGTATCCATTAGGTGATTTGTGTATTTCGAAGCGTTTGTCGTTTTTTATGTATTGGTAGAGTGTTTGGAATAAGTATTCGGTGGAACCGGGGATTTTTTGGTTTTGTATTGTTAGGCCGTCTATGTCTATGCAGGCGAGACTGTATCCATGTGTGTCGTGGTTCCAGCCGGTCATTATTCCGTAGTTTCCTTGGTGTGTTGTTAGTTGTTCTGGTGTTTGTATTGTTGTGCTCCAGTTTTTTGTTTGTGGGTATTTTTGGTTGGGTGGTATTGGTATTAGGCGTATGCTTTTGTCTTCTTGTTCTGTGCAGACGATGTTGAATTTGTGTATGTTGGGTGCTTGATGTTTTTGTGTTAGTGTTTTGTAATTCATTGTGTGGTTTCCTCTTGTTTGATGGTTATTTGTTCGTTTTCGGGGTTTAGGTGCCAGTGTAGGGTGCTTCCTGTTTTTATTTTTGTTTGTTGTGCGTATTGTTTTGGTATTACTAGTATGTGGCTTCCTCCGAGCGTTCTTGTTTTCATTTTTTTGTGTTCTTTGTTGATGGGTTGGGTTTCTTGTATTGTTAGTGTGTTGTCGGGGTTTGGGTGTATGTATAGTGGTTGTCCTTTTTGTAGGTTTAGTATTTTTACGAACATTTTAGGTATTACTGTTGTCACACTTTTGTGTGAATTTATTATTTTTGTTTTATCTTCTATTGTTATCATGTGTTGTTTGTTTGTTGGGTGGGGTATATAAATTTATCGTCAAAAAAATATTACACAAAAAAAATATTTTTTTTACACATATATAAATAACTAACAAAATATTTTATTAGCAATTACATAATCCATACAAAAAAAAATATATAAAAATGAACACTTTACAACACTTTTTCCTTTTCATTGTTATTTTATTCAGCATTTTCACATATTCACTAAACACAACAACAATATAACAAGCGTTATATTAACCCAACGCATCTAATTCATAGAAGAAGAGTACAATATATATAATCTATAATAGTTATGTGTTCAGTATTTTTATTTTTTATTGTTATTTTGTTCAATATTTTATAAAATATACTAAACAATTATTAATACACTATATAAAAAAAACCAAAAGAGTGTAAAAAATATACGATATAACATGCGTTATATTCATCAGATGCATTTCTAATTCATATAAGGGGAGAATACAAAAAAGAATATGTTCAACATTTTTATTTTTCTTTGTTATTTTGTTCAATGTTTTATAAATTATACTGAACAATGATTAATAATTCATATAAAAAGGGGGGAGATATATAAAAAATATATAATATAACGTGTGTTATATTTTCAGGTGTGGGATTAATTCATATTGTGGGGGGTTTTTATGGAGATTTGTATTTGTGTGTTTGTTCAGGTTTTTTTTATTTTGTTGTTATTTTGTTCAGTGTTTTTGGGTTTTTGTTGAACAGTTGTGTTTTTGTTTTTTGTTTATGGTTTGCATTTTATTTGTTCAGCTTTTTTTGATTTTGTTGTTATTTTGTTCAGTGTTTTTGGGTTTTTGCTGAACAGTTGTAAGTGACTCTTTTTTGGCTTGTTTTGGATTGTTAGTTTTTTTTACCATATTTTTGTATTGGGGGATTTATGGTATAGTGGTAGTTGTTCTCTGGTAATATTTGAGGTAGAGTGGTAGTAGTGGTGAGTGTGCTCTGGTAATATTTGAGGTAAAGTAGTAGTTTCTGTATATATTTATAGTTTTCTTCTGTCTTGTTTTCAATAGTTTTGGCACAGTGTGTCAGTGCTTGAGTCAGTTATTTACTTGCTCTATTTTCTTTGTTTTGTGTTTTATTGATTTGTGTGTTTTTGTTTTTGTTTTTACTTGATTTTAGTTGCTTTTGCTTAAATTTTGGTGTTTTTCTGGTCTTTATTTTTGTTTTTAGCCTATTATTATTATTATTATTTTATTGATATAATTAAATAATATAATATATAATATAATATATATAACATAATTTTTTTTCTTTTTTTTTTCTTTTCTTCATGAGGGTATGTTTTTTTTTTGGCTTTTTTTTGGCTCACCGTTTTGGTGTGTTGTTTTGTTCATTTTTTTGTGGTGCTGCCGCATGGTTTGTGTGGGGGTGTGGGGGTTGTGGGTGGTGTGTTTTTGTGGGTGTGTTTTTTTGTCGGGTTTTTTTTACATTTTGTGTTTTTGTTTTGTTGTGTGTGTGTTGGGTGTGTGTTTTTTTGTTTTGTTGGTTGTTTATTTTGATAGTGTTGTTGGTTGGTGTTGTTTTGGTGTGGTGTTTGTTTGTTTATTTTGGGGGTTGTTGTTGTTTTTGTTTTTTTGTTGTGTTTTGATGTGTATGTGGTGTGTGTTTTTTTGGGTTTTTGTTGTTTTTTGGGGTTTTTGGTATATATTTATAGTTTTTGTGGGGGTATGAAAAACACCATGAAATCAACCACTAAAAAACACAATATTTTACAACTTTTGAACATCAATATTTTCAATTGAACAATTGAACATTTTATAATCTCGACTCCACTATAATGAATTTTTTTATGCGTGGTATTTTTTTTTATAACATATGTTATATTTTTTATTCTGTAAAAGTAGAAATGAAAATATATAAATAAAAAAAAAGAGTATATGTTTTTTTTTGTTGAGAGTATAGTGGGAAATTGGGAGAAGAAAAAAGAGTGATAAGTTTTTTTTTGTGGTGAAAAGAATTTGAACAAGAATAAGGATTTTTTTTAAAACTTATCTATTTCCTTTTTTTTCTTCTCCTTTTTATATAATACGGGGAATGTTTTTTTTTTGTAAATTAAGAAGAAATAAGAATATTTTTTTTGGAAAATATGATTTTTTTTTACTAGGTGATAATAGTTTATAATCTTCTTTCTTTTTTTTTTGGTCCGTAGTTAAGGAATGTTTTTTCCCCATATTATATATGTGTTTTATTTTTTGAAAACTACATAGATTTTTTTTTAGAACCTACACGGGCTCATTATGAATGTTTTGACAGTTAAAAAACTGTAGTACATTTTTTGTAATGTACACTTTCTTTTATGTTTTTCTTTATATATATATTTTTTGTTTTGTATAGTAATCGTAAGGTATAAATATATCTTCTGTATATATTATATAATTGAAAGAAGTAAAAAAAAGGAAAAAGAAAGAGAGGTCTTCTATAAAAAAGAAAAATCGGATATTTTTATTTACATTTTAAAGAGTTATGTGTTTTGGTAATAAATTTGTTGTTTTCTTTTTTTATTTAGCTTGGTGTGTTTATTATTTTTCTTTTTCTTTTTCTTTTATTCTTCTTTTAATTTTTTTTAAATTACTTTTTTTTGGAGATTTTTTACTTATGGTTTCAATAATTGAAGGAGATAGTATCTCTCAAGTATGGATTAGATTGTTAGACGAAATTATTAATAATGGTACACCTCATGTACATGATGAAAGGCATAATGGTACTACTGAACTGTTGAATGCAGTATGTGTAATACATGACCCATTTAATGTAAAGCATCATGATTTCTTTTCATTTACCAAAGCCTTGGAGCAATTGAAATATATCCCCCTCCCTAATGGGTTCTTCTGGGGGAGAGATGAATTGGAAATTTATAGTAAACAATTTTTGAATCCTGAAAACGAGAATGGATTTATATATACCTATGGTAATAGGTTGAGGAAGTTTCATGGGATTGACCAGATTAATGCTGTTATTGATAGGTTGAATGAGTGTCGTAATAGTAGACGTGCTACTTGTACTACTTGGTATCCTCGTGATGATTGTGTTTCTGGGGAGGTGCCTTGTTTGATTATGGTTGATTTTAAGATTCGTGATGGTGTTTTGTATATGAGTGTGGTTTATCGTAGTCAGGATGCTTATGGTGCTTTTTTTAGTAATTTGTGTGGTTTAGCTAATTTGGCTGCTTTTGTTGCTCATGGTACTGATTGTGTTGTGGGTGATATTGTTTTGCATGCTGTTAGTAGTCATATTTATGATTTGGATTTGGAGTTTGCTCATAATGTGATTCGTAAGAATTTGAATTTGTTGTATTAGGGGGAGGTTGGTTTCAAGAAGATGATGAAAATGAAATTAGAAAATTATCCGAAAATATTGGTTATAATTAACTTTTAGATATAGGAAAATGAGTTTACTTTAAAGATATAATCTATTAATATACAAAATATATTTAAATGATTAATAATAAAAGTAAGAATATAACTTAAATATTTAAGAGGTGATTTCAAATGGCAAAACCTATCGCAAAAACTCCTGTTTTTGAAGGTGAAGATGCAATTGCTGTTTTAAAAGAAATGCAAGAAGCACCCACACAGGAAGATAAAGAGTTTGCAAAAGAAATCAGAAATCAGAGAATTGTTTTATTCTCAAAATAATATTTTTGCAAACTCTATTTTTTTATATACTTTTTATATTTGAATTTGTTGTATTAGGGAGAGGTTGGTTTCAAGTGTAATGGTTTTGGGGTGTTGGGTGGTGGGGTTGTAGTATTTGTTTTTAAATGTTTTTTCTTGATGTATTTTTTGTAATATTTTTTTTACTTTTTTATATGGTTTTGGTGTGCTTAATTTTTGTTTTATTTAAGTGTTTTTTCATTTTTATTAAAATTACCAAAAGTAACTAAAAGTTCTAAAAGCTTCTTTTTTGAAAATAAGTACGGAGAGTCCTTTAATTTAAAAATAGAGTGTTTATTTTGCTTTTTTTAGGTATTCCAAAATTTTCCGACGGCAAAATTCACAGTTATTCGTTTTTATTCGTTCTTTTGCATTTTCTGGCTCTCTTTGGGTTTCTTTTCTATTCTTATTATGTTTTATTTTTTTTTGTTTGTTTTTAGGTGATATTAGGCAGTTTTGTGTTTTTTTATGTGGTTTTTTTTCTGCCTATTTGTTGTTCTCCACATATATATAGGTTTTTGGACTATATAAATGTTTCGGTTTTTCCCGACAGACAATATATCCCATTTCTATGGACTGCCTGTACTATATAATATGTCATTAGGACTATATAAATCTTTCGTTTTTCTTCCAAAAACATAAATACCTCAAAAAATAGACACCATAAACATGAGATTACCAATAAAAATACAAACAAATGCAGTCACACCCATTAACGGAAGAACATTTCCACCCCATAATATTCGTAAAAAAATGCATAAAATCCTCCACCCCATGGGTATGAGGTGTTCAGAAACAGCTGTTTCTCAAATGTCTGAGGAATTAGGGTGGATTTGCCTAAAAATAAGTAAGTTAGCTGTGGAGAATGCTCACCGTAATGGTCGTCGTGAGGTGTTGGAGGAGGATATTCATGAGGCTTTGCGTGTTTTTGATGGGGATTAGCTATATTTACACTTGAAATTTACCCTATTTTTACTGGGTATATTGGCGATATGCAAAAATTCTCCGGCTTTTTTTTGAATAGTTGCCAGTGTAAGCTCTATTTTTCCTATTTTTCCTATTTTTTTGGTGGTTTTTACCCTATTTTTACTTGTTTTTACCTTTATATGTGTTAAAATAAGCAGTGTTTCGTGTAAAA
>SFKS01000010.1 GCA_004554705.1 Clostridiales bacterium
GTCGGAGCTTTTACTTTGTAGTAAATTGCATTTGCAATTTACGTATAAAGCAAGGTTAAGCTACATTAATTTGCACCGATGCAAAGCATCGTGTGCATTAGTGGCTTATCTTATATTTATCATAAATTGAGCCCACGATGGATACGCCTACGATGTTTTTCTTAGGTCCTCAATTTATTCTAAATATAAAACTCCTGCGTTAGGCGAATTTTTTAGTAGTAAGTCTGAATGGTAACGAAAACTTTGCGGCAACGAAAACTTCTAGAAATTTTGCGAAAAGCCTTGACAATGTATAATATAAAGTAGTATAATTTTAAATGTCGCAAGACAAATGCCAGTTTAAGTAAATGCAGATGTGGCGGAACTGGCAGACGCACAGGACTTAAAATCCTGCGGTTGAATAAACCGTGCCGGTTCGATTCCGGCCATCTGCACCATTAGAACCTCAAGGGTTTCGTAAGATGAACTTGAGGTTTTAATTTATAAAAAAAGCAGATTTTCCTAACATTTTTCCTAACACTTTCAATTTGCTAGTGTAAGTTTAAGAAAATGTTTTGAAATATATTCTTTTGAACATTTATCTAGTACCAATAGATATTTGTTCTTTTTTATTGTCATTTGATATAAATGACATATTAAATTTTGTTTCAATCATATTTGCTGGTATAGACTTATCATTCTGATCCAAATGAGAATATCTTTGAGTAGTAATAATATTTGAATGACCTAAACATTTTTGAATTTCTGGAAGTGGTACACCATTTCTTAAAAGTAATGTAGCACAAGAATGTCTTAAATCATGTAATCTAATATGTCTAAATCCATTTTCTTTTAATATTCTACTAAAAGTTCTATCTACATAGTCAGGTTTTACTAATCTCCATTATCCATCAAACAAATAAAATCCTTATAGTCTGTTATATAAGTATTTCCGAAGATTTTTTCATTTAATTTATATTTTTCTTTATACTTCTTTAATAAAAGAGTTGAAGGAACTATTGAAGAAATGTTAGATAAAGCTCTAGCATTTGTAAGAAGAAATATCGGTACAATGGTTATAATTGATGATAATGGAAAGAGAACAGATGTACCTCATTATCCTATGAAAGCATTAAGAGAAGCTATTGCAAATGCACTTATCCATAGAGATTATAGCACGAATACAGATGGTGCTTATATTTATTTAAGAATATTTGATGATAGAATTGAAATTTTAAATCCTGGTGGTTTATATGGTAACAATCGACTTGAAAATTTAGGCTCTGACAATATGTTGGAAGTGAGAAATACTACAATTATTAGATTGCTAGAAGATACTACTGATATTGTAGAAAATAGGCATACTGGAATTGCTACAATGAGAGAAGAAATGAAAAAAATGAATTTACCTGAACCAGAATTTGAAAATTTAAGAGGAACTTTTAAAGTTACTTTTAGAAAAGAAAAAGAAGAAAGTGATATACAGAATAAGACAGAACAGATTCAAGGTGGACAGAAATGGACAGAAGTGGACAGAAATAAAATTATAAAAAATATGGAATCTACACAAGATAAAATTTTATATTTAATTAGAGAAAATCCTAGAATCACACAAACTATGATGTCAAATGAATTAGGATTTGCAAGAAGTACAATATCTTCAAATCTTCAGAAATTAAAAGAAAAAGGCATTATTGAGAGAATTGGATCAGATAGAAATGGATATTGGAAAATATTAAAATAAAAATATATTTTTTAGCAAAAAGAGAATGATAAAATTTTAATAAATATCATTCTCTCTTAATCATTATCATCTAAATCATCAAATAATTTACTATCATAGAAATCTTTTATAGAAATTCCTAAACCAATACATATATAGTAAATCGTATCAGAAGATGGAGCTTTTCTAATAACTTTGAAAATACTTCTTATAGTTGAGGGATTAATTCCAGAAGCTATTGCTAGTTGATTTATATTCATATTGTTTACTTTACATAGTTCATCTATTCTTTTTCTTGTTGATTCTAACAAAGTCATAATATTCCCTCCTATTCTTACGAAAATTTATGAAATTAGTATAGCAAATAAAAAAATAAAATATGCGTGAAATTTAACGCATACACATTGACATTTTTGAGCAGTAATGGTATAAAAGATATAGAATAAAAAACTTATGAAAAAGGGAAATTTTTTATGAATAATAAAGTAGTAAATAAACAAATACCATTAGAAACAATAGTAAAGGTTGCTAATAATTTAGAAAATTACAAAGAAAAATATGATAGAAAATTTGAACTAGAACAAAATAAAAATAAGAATATTCCTTATGGAGAAAAACAATGGGAATATGAAAATGGAAATACAACTATAAATTACACAATAGAATTTAAAAATGGAAAAAATATAAAAGAAAGTGATTATAACTGGTTTGTCGGTAACTTAAATCAACCTAGCACAATAAAAAGTATATCTATAGATTTATATGTTAGTTTTTATACCAAAAGTCCAAACAACAATATTAATGACATATATAATAAAGTTAATGTTTCATATATTTTAGAGAATTTGATGTTACTATAGATGTAGACACTACAAATCAAGAAAACGAAGCACATAACTTATATTCAGAAGTGATGAATATATTAGAAGATAATGAAGATAGATACAATAAAACTATGAAATACAGAAAAATAAGAACACAATGTTTTACAATATCTGTAGGAATTATCTTATCATACATTTTATATGTTATTTTGAAAATTAATGCAAATAAGATGTCTCCAATATTTGCAGAGTATTTAAACAATAAATATATTCTGGTATTTGGACAATGGTTTGTTGCCATCTTGTTAGGAAATGTACTTTCATATTGGTATATCTTATCAGTATATAGACCTTTATTACCAGATACAAAATATGCAGGATACAACTATTCTACTGGCAGAGGAAATTATACAGATGATGTTGATGACTATATAGAACATTCAGAAGTACATTTTGGGAAATACTGGGATGCAGAAAAAAGAAGAACAAAAATCGAAAAAATATATAAAATAACAAGTGAAATTATATTAGTGCAATTATTGATAAGTGTAATTTTATTTTTTATAATAAAATAATTTCGTGAAAAGGGGCAAATATGAAAACTAAAGAACAAAGATATAATGAATTATATAGTAGTGGATTAGTAGATTCGATAAAAGAATTATTTGCTAATAGAAATGATATTAGTGAAGATTACTATGTTTTAATGGCTGATTATATAGATTCTATGAATGAAATAAAAGATAAAATGTTAATCAATCCAACAGAGATAGCACGAAGAATGCCTGAACTGGTAAAAAGCATACGAGAAACAAATTTAGGTGGGATTTATGGAAGAACTGATGACAATAGAATACAAATGGAACAATCTCTTAGCTATGAAGATAAAAAGTTATATTTCTTCCACGAACTAACTCATGCTTTGCAAACTTCTCATGAAAATGGCAGAGAACAATGTGGATTTTATAATGGACATGATGGAATGTTTCTTACAGAAGGAGCAACACAATATACTGCCGAAATGTTATATAATGTTTCTAATGGTACAAATTTAGAATATAGACAACAACCGAGAACAGTAAGAGGAGCAAGTAATAGAACACCATATAGTCCATTAAGTGAATATCAATATAATGGAAATGTTTTAGATTTATTAGCAAAGAGTATGGATTTGCCTTTACCACAAGTTTTAGCATTAGCATATAAAAAAGATGGTAGAGAAACATTAAAAGGTATATATGAAAGTATGGAAGGTAATCAAGGCAAGTTTGATGAATTAATGAATAATTTAGAGCAAATATATTCTATAGATAATTTATTAATACATGGATATGGAGAACAACTACAAGGTCAAACGCCACTAAATATTACAATGCAAGATGGAGTTACAAGATTTCAAGGAAATTTAAACACCTATAGAGAACTTATGAATAAAACTGAAAGAGAATTAGTTGCGACTTATATGGAAAATCACGATACAGAGTATGTTTTACAAAATTATAACGAAATTGCACAATATTTAACTACACCAGAATTAAGAAATAATTTCTTAGCAGCAGTTCATGAATTAAGCCAAGAAGTATCACAAGATAGTAGAAATAATATTATAAATTTTGAAGATTATAGAACAAATATAGAACAGACTACAGAAACACCACAATTTGAAATGCCAGAAGGTTATTCTATTAATGAATATGGAGAAATTATAAGACCTGCAAGAGAAGAAAAACAAGAGCAAGTTCAAGAAAGTATTGATGTACAGCCAAATGAAACTAAACTGTCATTAAAACAAAGAGTAGCACAATTTTTACAAAAAAATAATCTATTTATGAACTTATCTTTTGTTGATAAATTTGTTCATAAACAATTAGATGTATTACCATCACCTACACAAGAAATAAGAGAAACAAATATATCTACAACATATAGAACAAGAGAAAGTTTTATAAATGAATTAACCAATTTTGGTACATATAGAAATTTACCACCTATTCAAAGAATGTCTGATCCAGAAAGAATGGCACAAATGAGAAGAAAAATGGAACAAAATCAACAATCTAATGATGATAATGAAAGAGGTTAAAAATGGATGAAAATATTATTAATTATATGAATAATATTGAAAATACTAATTTATCTGAATAGGATAAAGAATTTGAAAAGTATCTAAAGTTGTTTAAAGAAAGATTTGGAAGAAATGCTTATATTGCAGAGCCGAATGGAACGAAAGAACAAACAATAGAAGCAATCAAGATTTGTTTAAAAAAGAAGAAAGATATATTAGAACAGTTATTATATTCAAGTTCGGACAAATTTATTTATTAAATTAAGTTATTAACATTTAAATTACATAAAAAGAAAGAGGGATATAGGTATGAATGTTAATGAAAAAATTATTTCTACTAAAACAGAATTATTAGAAACAATAAAACAAGGAGTTAATATTTTAGATTATATTAAAGATGAAAGAGATATTGATTTTGTAACTAATGCAATTGTAATTGAAAAAAATGATGAAGATTCATATTATGAAGAAACTGCTGAAATAGTATTTAAGTCAATATTATATTATGTGTTATTTACAGAGGGAGAAATTAAAATATTAGAAAGATGTAGTGAAATTGCTAAATATGGTATGAATGGTGTAGATGGAATTAACAAAATTAAAAATATGGTTTCAAAAGAAGAAAGAGCAAATGTACTATTTAAGCCAGTGGAAATAGCATCAGAAAAGACGCAAAAAGCAGTATTTGAAAAATTGAATGAGAGACTATCTAAAATATAATAGGTTAAGAGGAGCGTTTAGCTCGAGCCTATCGTAAAAGTTGTGTAAATCGGATTTCCTTCCGATTGATAACTTAAAAAATTAATATTTTTATAACTAAATTTATTTTAATAATATTTTTCTAAAAAATCAACATTTTAGAAGAAGTTGTGTAAATTTAATAGGACTTAAGAAATTTTCTTCTTAAGCCTATTATTTTTAGGCTTTTGATTATATTCTACCTTCGTACATAATTCTAAATTGAGACAAGCATAAGTCCCATTTATCAACCATTCTTGACCATTTTTTCTCTGCTTTTAATGTTGATAGATATAACACTTTTAATAAAGACATGTCTGTTGGAAATACATTTCTGTTTCGATTTATTCGTTTATAGGTACTGTTTAAGCTCTCTATCGCATTTGTTGTATACATTATTTTTCTTATATATTTTAACGATAATGTCGATAGTGTAAAACCAATAACAGGGACTAATGAGCTTAATAGTATATTAGAGTAATTCCTTACTATGTATGAATAAGCAATTACAACGATATATGTTAATACGCAAATACATATTTTCCTAGTCCAACAAGTTTCCCACTTTTTATCTAATTCAACTCTTGCATTTCTAATTTTAATATTTTCAATTTCTTTTTCTAAATCTTTTAATTCCATTTTAAACCTCTTTATTTAAAAATCTTTTTTCTGGTTCAATTACCTTAGCATTATTTTTTATTAATGGTTCTTCTGTACCATCTTCATTTATGCAATTAATGTATTTAAAATTTCCACCTATTTCTGTTATAACAATATTTTTAGTCCAACTAATTTCTCGCACGAGTGGTGCGAGATTTTCTATATCTTTATATGTAAGATAAAAATTTCTCATTCTCCATAAATTGCTTGCAGAAAATCCCTTTACTTATGGAAATTCTTTTTGAATTTCCTTTGATAAAACTTCAACAATTGATTTTCCCCAGCCTTTTTCTTGCTGTTGATTATATATTTCTTCTCCAATTCCTCAATACAAGTTAATTAGTGTTGTATTTACAGCCTTCATAGCCTCATATTGACTTTTTCGTATTTTATTTTTAATTTCAACAATAAAATTATCGTATTCTGCATTTATTAGATTGTTTTCCATTTTCAACCTCCAAATAACATAAATCTATTTAATATAATTATTTTTCTTTTGTCTACTCTTATTTATATTTTCTCTATTTCTACATTGTATAGTGTCATATTCAGACTTAATATTTTCTGCAATAAATGGTTTACCACAATGTTTGCATAGTTTTACTTCTGTTCTTCCAGAAGTTTCATTAAATACAATGTATCTATTTTTTATACATATCAACTCTAGCTGGTAATTTTTTTGATAACCTTACTGTTTCTTCATTAAACAATGCAATAGGTTTTATTTTAAAAGATTTTGCAATAAAATCTATATTTTTACAAGTAAGATTAGCATTTCCAGTTTCGATAACACTAATATATGCCATTTTAAATTTTGTTTTATTGGCATATTGTTCCTGAGTCATATTATTTTGATATCTATACCATTTCGTATTTAATCCTACTAACTCCATTGAAGTCATAGAGAACCTCCAATCTATATTTAACTTTATAATTTTAAACTTATTTATATATAAATTATAAAGTTAAAACAAATAAAACTTAACCCCATTAAAACTTATTAAGTTTTATCTAAATAAATTTATGAAAAATATTGAAATAAAAATATTAATATGATATTCTGTTATAGAATGATATTTATAATTTAAAAATGGGAGGTGATAATATTGAAAAAATTTGACATATTTAGAATAATAACAATAGGTCTAATGCTAATAGCAATAAGTGGTCTATTCTTGCCATATGAAAAATCAATAGGAAATCATAGAACAAAACTACAATCAAATCCTGATTCAATGTATATGCAAGAAGTTAAAATAACTAATAAAGATGCTATTGATATTTCAATAATTGAAAATTTAAAAGTGTATAGTTATGGTATGAATGATAATTCTGGAGATTCGTGGATGAAAGGTGAATGCATTATTAATTTTGTTATTACGATAACTATGATTGTATCAATTGTATTGATTATATTATTTGTTTTATTAAAAAAGGATGTAGTTGTGGTTATATTTAACATCTTATTAGCATTGAGTTCATTTGCAATGAATTTTGATATAGTTAATCGTGGTGTCATTCCTTCAAATAAATATACATATGGCATTTCATATTATTTATATGGCATTATTGCAGTTGCTATTTTAATTTGTTCAATTGTTTCAATTGTTCAAAAAAAGAAATTAAAAAAACAAAACAATATATAAAGGAGTTTTATAATGGAGAACGAAGAAAAAAAAATAGAAAATACTAAAATAGGAAAAACTGAAAAAAAGAGTACCCTTAAATATTTGATTGCGGGATTAGTTTCAATTATAATTATTTTGATTGTTATTGTAAGCATATTATTATTTAATGGTAAAAATAATGATAATAAAAATAGCACAACAATTGAAAATAATGCTTCAAATATTTCTGTAAAAGGCTCAAGTTATGAAGAATTAATAAAAAATGCTGAAGAAGATGAAAAGAAAGTTGTTGCAATTTTAGAGTCAGAATTTGAAAATTTAAAAAAAGAAACTGATACCTATGACAAATATGTAACTAATAAAGATAAAGTAAAGCTTTTTTATGATAAGATTGTAACTGAAACAGATAATTTCGGAATTAGACTTCGTGAATATAGCTTAAAATATGCTGAGTTAATAATGCAAGAAAATATTTCATCAGACGATAAATATAATAAATTAGATGATATATATGATGAATTTTATGAAAATATTGGAGATGACATATATGATGACATATACGATGGTATATTGGATGATTTATATGACTATTATTATGATGGAATATTAGATGATGCATATGATACAGTTCCTTATGCGGAATTGTCGTCTACTAGATCAAATGAATATAAATGGTGCTCAAATGCACGTTCTGATGTATATAAATCTATTTCAAATTCTCGTTCTGATATTTATAAATTTCGCTCAAATATGGGGTCAAAACTTTATCAAGAAAAAGAAGATAAAGCATTAGAAGAAATCGAGGAGTTTAGACAAGATATTGAAAAGATAAAAAATGGGATTTCTAGTGAAAACAACATTGCACAGTCTATGGAAAATAAACAAGAAAATACAAATGCGACTTCAAATTCAGAAGAATTAAATACAGATTTTAAGAATGCGATGGATAGTTATGAAAAATATATTGATGAATATATTGCTTTTATGAAAAAATATTCTGAAAATCCAACTGATACATCTTTATTAACTCAATATGCATCTATGCTTACAAAATACCAACAAGCTGTAAAAGATTTTGAAAATTGGAATACAAAAAATTTAAATAAGGCAGAACAAAAGTATTATGTTGAAGTTCAAACAAGAGTAACAAAGAAATTGGCTGATGCATCAATAGATATGCAATAATTAAATGAATTATGAAATTTTATTTGACTTTTTCATATAATCTGTGTATAATAAATATAGGAAATGGAGAAACCACAAACGTGGTTATGCCAGATATATTGAGAAAACTCACATCTACCTTGCAAAGTACAGATGTGAGCTTTTTTTATTTATGTAGTTGCTTATCAACCCAGTTCTTATACAGAACTGCTGTCAAGGCAACGTTTAATGTTAAAGATAACATCAAGGATATTATAAAAAATAGTATCGCTTTAACCATAAACATCACCACCCTTCCTACGAAGATTCGTAAAATTGGTGGCAAAAACCACATCTGCTTATTCTCATTTCCTATGTCAATTAGTATAACATACATTTTACAATAAAGCAATAGAAAAACAAACAAATATTTGTAAAATATTTTTAATAAAATTACTTGATTTTTATTTAGTAATCTGTTAATATATGTATAAGCTGATTGATAATAATATCATTCGTCAAGAGAGCTAACGAGTTGTAAATGTCTACGTCGTTGGCACCAAAAGATTAAATCGTCGCACCAGACGAAAACCAAGAAATCAACTGTAAAAAGTTGATTTTTTTTGTCGCTTTTTATTGAAAACGAAAGGATGGTGTGATATGATAAGAATTGTAAAGAAGAAAAACAAGATAAGTAGAGAATTACTCTCTAAAATTGAATGGGCTTGCCGTTTGAATTCTATAAAACTTGAACACCAAATGATATTAGAAGGTTGTTTAAGAATAATAGAACACACAAACTTGGCGTATGTAGAGCCACATAGAGTAATTATAAAGAATAATTTATATTTATTCTTTAATGAACATGATTACTTTTATGTGACAGACTTAAGGACTAAATATCCTTTATCTAAATTACAAGAATACATAGCAAGGCATTAGTTTTAGAGTTTTTAGAATTTGCTTTTAATATAGAATATAAAACTTTAAAAAGTGCCAGTAGTTATGTAATTATCTAAAGGCACTTTTTGTTATTAATGCCTACCCATTCAAATTGAAGGGAGGATTTTAAAATATGAATGAAGAAAGAAAAGTCGTAGGAATATATATTGGTGTAAGTACAGAGGATCAAGCAAGAGAAGGATTTAGTTTAGGAGAACAAAAGGAAAAACTATTACAACTTTGTAAATTTAAAGAATATGAAGTGTTTAAAGTATACGAATATGCAGGAATATCAGCAAAAGATATGGCACATAGACCAGCATTTCAAGAAATGTTAGCAGACATGAAAAAAGGTAAAATCAACTATATTGCAGCTTACAAATTAGATAGAGTTACTCGTTCAGTTCGTGATTTAGAAGAACTAATTGCAGTATTAGAAAAGCATAACACTTATCTTGTATGTGATAGAGATGATGTAAATACTTCTACTGCAAATGGAAGATTTCTCTGAAGATTATAAAATTATAGAAGAAAAATTGAGTATATTAGAAAAGAAAAAATATGAAACACTTAATCTAAATTCTATCACTTTTACTCCACAACAACTAATGGAAGATAGAGATATTGAAAGAGAAAAACTAATTAGAAATAATACTTTAAATGAAACAATAAAAGCAGAATGGAATAAAAAAACTAAAGAAGAAAAACAAGAATTTATTTCAAAATTTATTGAGTCAATGAAACTAATTAAGAATAAAAATGGTGACTTTAAAATTGAGAAAATAAATTTTAGAAGAAGTTATATTGAACAACTAACAAAATTTTTTCAAAGTGGAATATTTGATATTTATGCACCTATAGAAGTTGATGATGAAGAAAAATATGTTAGGACAAGTGTTAATATAAATCAAAAACAATTAGATGAATATATAGAAAGACTTAATAAAGAATTTGAAGTAGAATTTTACGAAGTGTTTCCAGAAAATATGAATAACAAATCTAAAATAGTTGAACTAGAATTGAATAAAGAAAAACAAAAATTAATCAGATTAGTTGCAGTAAAAAGTGATAAAAAATTTTCAAAATCTAAAGAAGAAATTGTAAAAATTGGAGCAGTAATTTGTAATGCGTATTAAAAAATGATAGGAAAAATTTATGCTTAAAATGATTTTTATACTCCTATTGGAACTCTAACAAGCACTGAATTTTTCCTCCCTAGTCAAAATTCGTATGGCGGGACTAACTCCCAACCCCTTTATAAAAATAATGGAAGGAATGATAAAATGTTATTAAAAAATAATAGTGAAAAAGTAAAAATCTTAGTAAGATATTTTGAAATTTTAAGCATAGAAAATAAATTAAAAATATTTATAATTGTTTTAGAAAGTGACATGATAAATTTAAAAATTGATAAACAAAATTTGATTGAACTTTTAAAAAATTACTTATGTGTTTTGGATAAGAATTACAATAAAAATGGGATAATAACTTTAGAATATAATATAGATTTTTTTATTAGCAAAGGTTATAGAAATGAATGAAACAGAAAAAGAAAATTTTGTATATGAATTATTTTATAATATTTATTGTATTATTTTCAAAAAAACAATAGAAAAAATATATAAATACTGAAAAATACTTGACAATAACAAACAAATGTTTTAAACTATATATAGTTTTATGTAAGGATGTGAAATTATGAAAAATGAAATAAATAGTTTGGTAGTTCAAGACAACATATCAAATGAAGAAATAAAAAATTTAATATATACTATAAGAGGAAAGCAAGTAATGCTGGATAGTGATGTTGCAAGATTATATCATTATGAAACTAGAAGAATAAATGAAACAGTAAAAAGAAATATTGAACGTTTTCCAATAGAATTTTGCTTTCAACTAACTAGTCAAGAGTATGAAGTTTTGAAGTCGCAAATTGCGACTTCAAACATACGAGGTGGAAAACAAAAATTACCTTATGTATTTACAGAGAAAGGTATTATAATGCTTTCAGGTTTACTAAAAAATGAAGTAGCTATTGAGGTAAGTATAAAAATAGTAGAAGCATTTGTAGAGATGAGAAAATTTATATCTTCAAATGGACAATTATTCGAAAGATTAACAAATGTAGAATATAAATTATTAGAACATGATAAAAAATTTGACGAAGTATTTGACCAATTACAACACGAAGAAAATATTAAACAAAAGATATTTTTTGAAGGTCAAATATATGATGCATACAGTTTAATAATTGATATTATTAAAAAAGCAAATAAGAAGATTTTAATAATAGATAATTATATAGATGATAGTGTTTTGAAAATGCTTACTAAAAAGAATAAGAATGTAGAGGTTGTACTATTAACTTCTGATAAAAGCAATATACAAAAAATCGACATTCAAAAATTTAATAAAGAATATCCAATATTAAAAATTGCTAAAACAAATAAATTTCATGATAGATTTATAGTAATAGATAATAAAGAAATGTATCATTTAGGCGCTTCAATCAAGGATTTAGGTAAAAAATGTTTTGGAATAAACAGAATTGAAGATATAGATATTATAAACAAGGTTATTAATTTATGTTACAATTGACATACTGACTGAACTAATGTTATAATATTGAATATAAGATAGAGAAGACTCTATGTTATATAACCTTGATTCACTAATTAGTGAGAGGAACTTCCTTTAACTTTTTAGTTTCATATACATTCAAAAAAAACAGGAGGAAAAACGACAACATGAGAATATCACTAGTCATTATTACTGGAATTGCTTTAATTCTTTTGACACTTGTGATCTATATGGCATTGAGTGTAAATTGGAGGAGGAGGGGCGTTGCCTATTATATTATTATTGCTATAATATATGGAATGTTTTTCTTACTTACCATTCCAATGTTAATACTTCTAATTAAAATGGAAGTCAGACATTATTATATAGTAATAGTGCCAATAGTTTTTTCAGTTTGCAAAGTAGTAAAAAATATATTTTATGCAGCTGAAATCATAGGATATGAAGAAGCAGAACGTTTCATAATATCCATTGACGACCTTCCAATTGATGAAGAAGAAAAGGAGGAGGACAACAAGAAATAGTTAAAAGTTGCGAGTAGATTTGCTTAATATACTCGCAACTTTTATGCATAAAAAGAAATAAAGGAAGCCTTATATAGACTTCCTTCTAGATTTTGGTAGCGAGAAGTGGATTCGAACCACCGACCTGTCGGGTATGAACCGAATGCTCTAGCCAACTGAGCTATCTCGCCGTGAACTATTCTATTATACATAGTTTTGGTGCGTTTGTCAATAAAAAATCAAAAAATTAATCTTCCTTTTTTACTTCTGGAATAATAATACTTTTTTTATCTTCTTTTGGTTGAGGCTTTGCAACATTAAGATGCTCATAAACAGGAGAAATTTCAAGACCTTCACCAGTATCATCAACAACAACTTCAACATCATTATTTTTTTCATCCATTATAATCACCTGAAAGAATAATAGCATAAAAGAAAAAATATGTCAACAAAACACTTGCAATTATTTGACAATAATAGTATAATACTATTAATTTTAGGGAGGAAATAAAATTGACACTATTTGAAGATTTAAAATGGAGAGGACTTATAAAAGATATATCAAGTCCAGAATTAGAAGAAAAATTAAATAAAGGTGGATTGACATTTTATATAGGAACAGATCCTACTGCAGATAGTTTACACGTAGGACATCTATCAAGTTTTTTAATATCTAAAAGATTACAAAAAGCAGGACATCATCCAATACTACTTGTAGGTGGTGGAACAGGTATGATAGGTGATCCTAAACCCACAACAGAGAGAGCAATGATTTCAAAAGAGCAAGTTAATAGAAACTTTGAAGGGTTAAAAAAGCAAGTTGAAGAAATTTTCGGATTTGAGGTTGTAAATAACTATGATTGGATAAAAGACATAGACGTACTAGATTTCCTTAGAGATTATGGAAAATATTTCAATATAAACTATATGTTAGATAAAGACATAATTAGAAGAAGACTAGACTCAGGAATAACATATACAGAATTTTCATATATGATATTACAAGCACTAGATTTTAAATATTTACATGAAAACAAAAATGTAAATTTACAATGTGCAGGTTCAGATCAGTGGGGTAACATTACAGCAGGTATAGATTTAATAAGAAGAACCACAGGAGATGAAGTATATGGCTTCACGATGCCACTTGTAACAGACTCCAAAGGGCAAAAGATTGGAAAAAGCGAAGGAAATGCAATATGGCTAGATAAAGAAAGAACATCAAGTTATCAACTATATCAATTCTTTTTAAATGTAGAAGATATAATGGTTATAGACTATTTAAAAATATATACTTTCTTATCAAAAGAAGAAATAGAAAAATTAGAAATTAGAAATAAAGAACATCCAGAGCTAAGAGAAGCTCAAAAAACATTAGCTAAAGAGATAATAACTTTCTTACATGGAAAAGAAGAATATGAAAGAGCAATAAACTTGGCAGATCACTTATTTAATAATAAATTTAATGACTTATCTAAAAAAGATGTAGAAGACCTATTTAAAAATGAAGACAAAAACGAAATAGATTTAAATATGAATATAATTGATATGCTACTAACAATGAATGTTGCAAAAAGTAAAAGAGAAGCAAGAGAATTTATAAACACAGGTGCAATTTCAATAAATGGAGAAAGAATAACAGATACAGAAAAAACTATAGACATAAGTATGTTTATAGAGAATACATATATTGTAGTAAAAAGAGGAAAGAAAAATTACTATATTGGAAAACTTAGTAAAGGAGTAATGTAAAATGAAAATTGCATACAAACGAATATTGCTAAAACTTAGTGGAGAAGCCCTATCTGGTGAAAGAAAAAACGGAATAGATGCAGATACATTAGGAAAGATATGTGATAAAATAAAAGAAATAGTTGAAATGGGAGTAGAGGTTTCAATAGTAGTTGGAGGAGGAAACTTTTGGAGAGGAAGATATGGTCATGAAATGGAAAGAACTACATCAGACTATATGGGAATGCTTGCAACAACAATAAATGGATTAGCATTACAAGATGCACTAGAGGCAAGAGGAATATATACAAGACTTCAAACAGCAATAGAAATGAGACAAATAGCAGAACCATACATAAAAAGAAAAGCAGCCAAACATTTAGAAAAAGGAAGAGTAGTAATATTCACATGTGGCACAGGAAATCCATATTTTACAACCGATACAGGTGCAGCCTTGAGAGCAGCAGAAACAAATTCAGAGGTCATATTACTTGCAAAAACAATAGATGGAGTATATTCAGCAGATCCAAAAGAAGATAAAAATGCAGTAAAATATGATGAAATATCATATTTAGATATTTTAAACAAAGACTTAAAAGTAATGGATTCAACAGCTACATCTTTATGTAGAGACAACAATATTCCACTAGTAGTATTTGGAATAGATGACCCAGAAAATATAGTTAGAATTATTAAAGGGGAAAGAATTGGCACACTAGTTCGCTAAATCAAAGAGTAACAACTTTTGTCATTTCTATAACCTAAAAATCATATAAAAGGAGAATTTTAAGATGGAATTAAACAGTATTGAAGAAAAAATGAATAAAACAATAAGTGTTTTACAAGAAAATTTAGCAGAAGTAAGAGCTGGTCGTGCAAATCCAGCAATACTAAATAAGATAATGGTAAATTATTATGGAGTTGAAACACCAATAAATCAAGTAGCAGGAATATCAGTTCCAGAAGCAAGACTAATTGTAATTCAGCCATGGGATGCTAGTCTACTAAAAGAAATAGAAAAAGAAATATTAAAAGCAGAAATAGGAATAAACCCAAATAATGATGGAAAAGTTATAAGATTAGCTTTCCCAGAGTTAACAGAAGAAAGAAGAAAAGAGTTAGTAAAAGACATAAGAAAAATGGGAGAGGAATCAAAGGTTTCAGTTCGTTCTATACGAAGAGAAGGAATGGATATTGCTAAAGCAGAGCAAAAAGAAGGAACAATAACAGAAGATGAACTAAAATCAACAGAAGATAAAATTCAAAAACTTACAGATAGCAAAGTTGCTGAAATTGACAAAGCAATAGAAAACAAAGAAAAAGAAATAATGAGTGTTTAATGGAATGTGTCATAAAGGCACATTTTTTTTATGAATAATGATTTATTTGTCGAATTTTGTCGAATAAGCTCGAAACAGGACGAACGATTTTCCTTGCTTTTATTAGTAATTTGATGTATTATAAAAAAGTAGTCTTTTTACTATATAATAAATACTAAGAAAGGGGAAGAAGAATGTGAAAAACTTAGGAAACTACTATGGTGCTACACTAATAGACACAACAGATTTAGTAGATACAAGTAACAAAAATAGAATTATATTAGAATATTACAAGAATAAAAAGCATTCATTAAAAAAGGTAAAACTAAAGACTTCTTATGGTATAACAGTTGTAAAAAAAGAATACAAAGAAGATAAAGTAAAATTAGAATCAAATACCATTAAACAAATATCAACAAATGAAGCGAAAATTAAAAACATTATAAAAGTATTAAAAACATATAAAGTAACACCAATTGCACTAAATGATGTTTTGACAGACTTATTAAAAACATCAGAATTTCAAGAAAATTAGAAAGTTTCTAATAGGGATGGAATATTTTCATAAGATATTTAACTTATAAAAATATCCTGTCCCTATTGAAATTTTTTGATAAACTGCTTTACTTTTTAGCGAAGTTATTATAAAATAATTACATAATAAAAAGAAGGAGCAGGGATGTGTAAATGACTAGCAATTGGTTTAATAAAACTGTAGAAGAAACAGTTAGACAGCTAGAAACAAATGAAGAAATTGGATTAACAACAGAGGAAGTAAAAAAAAGGCAAGAAAAATACGGGCTAAATGAATTAGCTACAAAAAAGAAGAAAAGTACTTTTGTAAAGTTCTTGGAGCAATTCAAAGACTTTATGATAATAGTACTTATTATTTCAGCTATAATATCAGGAATAGTAGGAGTTAAACAAGAAGGAATTTCAGGCATAACTGATACTATTATTATTTTAATAGTTGTTATTGCAAACGCAATAATAGGAGTTTTGCAAGAAAATAAAGCTGAAAAATCACTAGAAGCATTGCAAAAGTTAAGTAGCCATGTTGCAAAAGTTATGAGAAATGGAAAATTAGAAGTTGTTCCATCAAGAGAACTAGTACCAGGAGATATTGTTATTTTAGAAACGGGAGATTATGTGCCAGCAGACTTAAGAATAATTGAAGCAATAAATTTAAAATCCCAAGAAGCAGCCTTAACAGGAGAATCTGTGCCAGTAGAAAAGATGGCAGAAAAAATAGAAGATGAAAAAATAGGTATTGGAGACAGAATAAATATGTTATTCTCTTCAAGCCTAGTTACATATGGTAGGGGCAAGGCCATAGTAGTTGATACAGGTATGAATACAGAAGTAGGTAAAATAGCAGACATTATAAATTCAGCAGAAGAAGGAGAAACACCTCTTCAGGCAAAACTAAATAAACTAGGCAAAACGCTAGGAATACTTGCATTGATAATTTGTTTTGTAATATTTGGAATAGGTCTTTTATATGGAAAAGATGTTATAGAAATGTTCTTAACGGCAGTAAGCTTAGCAGTTGCAGCAATACCAGAAGGTCTACCAGCTGTATCAACAATAGTTCTAGCAATAGGTGTTCAAAGAATGGTAAAGAAAAATGCCATTGTTAAAAAACTTCCAGCAGTAGAAACATTAGGAAGTGCAACAGTTATCTGTTCAGATAAAACAGGAACTTTAACACAAAACAAGATGACAGTAGAAAAAATCTTCTATAATAACAAAATTCATAATGTTAAAGACTTCAAAAGAGATTTAGCAGATGAAGATTTAAATAAATTAATATATGCAAGTATGTTATGTAATGATACAAAAATATCAGAAAATAATAAACTTACAGGAGATCCAACAGAAACAGCACTTGTAGACTTAGGTTTTAAATTAGATTATGAAGGAAAAATATATGGTCAATATCCTCGAGTAAAGGAAATCCCATTTGATTCAGACAGAAAATTAATGACAACAGTTCATCTTGATAATGGTAAATATATTGTATACACAAAAGGTGGTGTAGATGAGCTTCTAGCAAGATGTACAAGATATCTTCTAAATGGAGAGATAAAAGAAGATTTAAGTGGCTTTAAAGAGCAAATTAGAAAAGTAAATAATGAAATGGCAAGTTCTGCATTAAGAGTTCTAGCAATGGCATATAAAGTGTTAGACTATGAGCCTTCAAATGAAGAAATGAAGAATATGGAAAATGACTTGATTTATATAGGAATGGTAGGAATGATAGATCCACCAAGACTAGAAGTAAAAGATGCAGTTGCAACCTGTAAAAAGGCAGGAATAAAAACAGTAATGATTACAGGAGACCACAAGGTTACGGCAATAGCAATAGCCAAGACACTTGGAATACTAGAAAATGAAGATGAAGCTATAACAGGATTAGAACTTGAAGAGATGAGCCAAGAGGAATTGGAAAAAAATATACGTAAATATTCGGTATATGCAAGAGTATCTCCAGAACATAAGGTAAGAATAGTAAAGGCATGGCAAGCAAATGGAGAAATTGTTGCAATGACAGGAGATGGAGTAAATGATGCACCATCACTAAAAATAGCAGATATTGGTTGTGCAATGGGTGTAGTTGGAACAGATGTTGCAAAAGAAGCAGCAGATGTAATTCTAACAGATGATAACTTTGCAACAGTAGTAACGGCAGTAGAAGAGGGACGCCGTATCTATGATAATATTTTAAAAGCAATACAGTTCTTACTATCAAGCAATATAGGAGAAATAGTAACACTATTTATGGCAATATTAATAACACCATGGCTTTCAAAGAAATTTGGAATAGATATAAATATAATACAAACTTTACTTCCAATACACTTATTATGGATAAACTTAGTAACAGACTCACTTCCAGCATTAGCACTAGCGGTTGATCCTGCAGAAGATGATATAATGAATAGAAAACCATTAAAACATAAAGGGCGGAGTATTTACAAAAGGTATGACATGGAGAATAATTTACCAAGGAATAATGGTAGGGCTTTTAACCTTAATGGCCTTTATACTAGGTCTAAGTACACCAGATAAATCACCAGAGGAAAGAGTTATAATAGGTCAAACAATGGCATTTTATGTACTTGCACTATCAGAGTTAGTACACATATTTAATATAAGAAATAACCACAAATCAGTATTTAAATCAAATCCATTTAACAATAAAAAACTAATATTAGCAGAAATCGTGTCAGCATCATTAATGTTTATAATACTATTCACATCGCAACTAAGAAAAATATTCAATATAGTATTATTACCAAAAGAACATATATTTGAAATAGTATTATTAGTATTTGCACCATTAGTAATAGTTGAAATGTTTAAGTTATTAAAAATAAATGGAAAAGAATGATAATAAAAAAGAAAATAACAACTCGAAGACTGTAACCGAGTTGTTATTTTTTTCAACATTTACCACATATTTCTCTTGACTACTGATAAAAATTAATGTATTATATAATAGTATATAAAGAAGGAATAGGTGATTTTCATATATGTTATGTTCAGTATGCCATAAAAATGTGGCTGTAATTTTCGCAAAAAAAATAGATGGAGATAAAAGCACAATGGAGGGCTATTGCTTAGAGTGTGCTAAAAAGAAAGGAATTAATCCACTAGAGTTTTTAGTTCAACAATCAGGACTAACAGAAGAACAAATAGAGGATATGTCTAATCAATTTGAAACAATTCTAGGAGAAGTTTCAGAGAATATAAATCCAGAGAATTTAGAAAGTATAGAAGGAGAAGGAGCTAGTTTGGGTTCAATTTTTTCAAATATGTTTGGAGGAAAAAACGGAGAAACTTCAAAGGAAAAAGAACAAAAAAGTAACACTAAGGTGAAAACTAAACAAAAAGAAAAGAAAAAGAGTTTTCTAGATGTATATGGCACAAATCTAACAGCAAAAGCGAGAAAAAATGAAATAGATGAAGTTGTTGGAAGAAACATGGAAATTGAAAGAGTTATTCAAATTTTAAATAGACGTTTAAAAAATAATCCATGTTTAATAGGAGAGCCAGGAGTTGGAAAAACCGCAATAGCAAATGGATTAGCAATAAAAATTGCAAGACAAGAAGTTCCAGCGAAACTTTTAAATAAAGAAGTATATTTGCTAGATATGACAGCTGTTGTAGCAGGAACACAGTTTAGAGGTCAATTTGAAGGCAGAATGAAAGCAATTATTGATGAATGTAAACAATCAAAGAATATCATTTTAGTTATAGATGAAATACATAATATAATTGGCGCAGGAGATGGGGAACATTCAATGAATGCAGCAAATATTTTAAAACCATCACTAGCAAATGGAGAAGTCCAACTAATTGGAACAACAACCTTAAAAGAATATAGAAAATATGTTGAAAAGGATACTGCATTAGAAAGACGTTTACAACCAGTTTTAGTTGAAGAACCAACAGTCCTAGCAACAATTGAGATTTTAAAAGAAATTAAGAAATATTACGAAGACTTTCATAAAGTTGCAATATCAAATGATGTTATAGAACAAACAGTTAAAATGTCTGAAAAATACATACATGATAGATTTTTACCAGACAAAGCAATAGACATATTAGATGAAGCATGTGCGAAAATAAATTTAAATAATAAAGAATTATATGAACTAGAAATATTAAAAAACAAACTTGCAAAAATAGAAGAAGAAAAAGAAGAAGCGGTACAATCAGATTCAATTGAAGATTATCAAAAAGCAGCAGATTTAAAAACAGAGGAATGTAATATAAAGGATAGAATAAACGAATTAAATTCAAAATTAGTAGTTAAAAAACTTACAGTTCAAGATGTTGCAGAGGTAATAGAACACACAACCAAAATACCCGTAAAAAAAATAACTGAAGCAGAAACACAAAAATTGCTAAATCTAGAATCAAACCTACATAACAGAATAATAGGTCAAGATGAAGCTGTAAAGGCAGTAGCAAAGGCAATTAGAAGGAATAGAGCAGGACTACAAAGTTCAAAAAGACCACCATCATTTATATTTGTAGGACCAACGGGCGTAGGAAAAACAGAACTTGCAAAAACTATTGCTTATGAAATGTTTGGAAGTGAAGATGCAATAATAAGAATTGATATGTCTGAATATATGGAAAGTCATTCAACTGCCAAACTTATAGGCTCACCTCCTGGATATGTAGGATATGATGATGCAGGTCAGCTAACAGAAAAAGTAAAAAGAAAACCATATTCAATAATTCTATTAGATGAAATTGAAAAAGCACATCAAGATGTATTTAATATATTACTTCAAATATTAGATGACGGAAAACTTACAGATTCACAAGGAAATACAGTAAGTTTTGAAAACACGATAATAATAATGACATCAAATGCCGGTTCTAATTTAAACACCAATTCAATAGGATTTGGTAAGAGTTCTTTAGATAAGAATAAGATAGAAAGTGCATTAAAGGATATATTCAGACCAGAATTCTTAAATAGAGTAGATGAAATAATAAGCTTTGATAGTTTAACAAAAGAACAATTACTTCAAATTGTAGATTTATTATTAAAAAACACTCAAAATGCATTAGATAATAAAAATATCAAATTAGAAGTATCAGAAGAAGCAAAAAAATATATACTAGAAAAAGGAACAGACCTAAAATATGGAGCAAGACCATTAAGAAGAGCAATTCAAAAGTATATAGAAGATGAAATATCTGAAATGATATTAAAAGGAGAAATAGAACAATACCAAACTGTGGAAGTTTCACTAGAAGATGATAAACTTAAATTTATCTCAAAATAAGGAGGAAATATGCTTAAATATGTACCAAATGCCTTAACAATATTAAGATTTTTACTTATACCAATTATAATAATATCATGTGTACAAGGACAATACACTGTAGCAATAATAGTTCTTACAATATCAGGACTTACCGATATTTTAGATGGGACAATCGCTAGAAAATATAACTTAATAACAGACTTTGGAAAATTAATGGATCCATTAGCAGATAAAGCAACACAAATAAGCTTATTAACTACTCTTTTCATAAAAGGAGTAATTCCAATATGGATATTAGCAATAGTAGTATTAAAAGAATTCTGTATGGTATCGGGAGCTTCCTTCCTATATGGAAAAGAACTAGTTGTATCAAGCAAGTGGTATGGGAAACTTGCAACAGTGCTATTCTATGTGGCAATGGTAATATCACTATTACTAGAACAGATAGGAGAAACTCAAAGCAATTTAATAAGAGCAATTGGAATAGGCGGCACAATAATATACTACTTGGCAGTAATAACCACAATAGCATCACTTATCTTGTATATGAAGGCTTTTTATGTACAAGGATACCTTAGAAAGAATAATGAAAAATGAATACTATTCTGTAAAGACGAGCATTGCTCGTCTTTAATATATATAATTTATATTTTTTTTATACTTATAAATTTAACTTGATTAGAAACGAAATCAAGATTATTATATACTATATTTTCATCTGCAAGTTCAGTGGAAAGATATTTCTTGCTATCATCTGAAAAAACAGTAATTGCTGGTTTTGAAAGCTTTTCATTCAACAATATGGCTCCGGATAGCATATGCACCACTTGAAATTCCAACTCCTAAGCCAAGCTCTTTAGAAATTTTACGTGCCATATTAATTGCATCATCATCTTCAACACCAAACACGCCATCAATCAAAGAAGTATCAACAATTTTAGGCATAAAATCATCAGCAATTCCACTTATTTTGCTATGACCTTTTAGCTTACCACCAGAAATAATTGGCATATTATTAGGCTCAACACAATAGGTTTTTAAATGCTTATTATATTCTTTTAGTCTTTTAGAAATTCCTGTAAAAGTTCCACCAGAGCCAATTCCAGCAACAAACCCTCCAATTAAATTTCCAACAACATTTATAATTTCTAAACCAGCTCCGAAATAATAAGCATTAGCATTATCCATATTTTTAAATTGCAAAGTTTCAAAAGCACCAGTTTGTTGAGCAAATGAATGACTATTGGCAAGAGCTATATTAAAAGCATCATGTTCATCATAATTTAAATGAAGGATGGCTCCATATAATTTTAAAAGTTGTTTCCTTTCTTCAGAAACAAAACTTGGCATAAAAATATGAACTTGATTACCTAGCATTGAACCGATAGCAGCAATTCCTAATCCAAAATTGCCACTAGTTGCTTCTACAATAGGTTGTTTTTCCTTTAAATCTCCACGTTCTATCGCTTTTTGTAAAATATAATAAGCAGGACGATCTTTAATACTTCCTGTTAAATTATAGCTTTCTAATTTTGCATAAAAGCTCTTAACATTTCCTTTATACATATATTTAATTTCTACAGTAGGGGTATTCCCAATAGGTAATTCTAGCATTTTATTTAATCCTTTCTAATTACAACTAAAAAACAAATTGCAGTTTGAAATTATATCACATAATAGTAAAAGGTGTCAATATAAAGCATAATATGGTAGGAAAATATAAAAATGATAGAACTATTAAGAAGTTTCATAAAAAAACGAGAAAAAAATAAAAGATTTGCTATTTAATCAAATCTTTTACAACTTCTCCTGCAATTATTAAACCTGCAACGGAAGGAACAAAGGAAATACTTCCTGGAACTACTTTTCCATTTTCTCCAACGACATTATTCTTTTTAGGATTTTCTTTAGAATATAAGACTTTTAAATGTTTTATATTCCTTTCCTTTAATTCTTTTCTCATAACCTTTGCAAGAGGGCATATTTGTGTTTTATAGATATCAGTAATTTCAAATTTTGTTGGCTCTAATTTATTACCAGTTCCCATGGAAGAAATTATAGGAATATTAAGTTTTTGAGCTTGTATAACAAGTTCAATTTTAGCTGTTACTGTATCAACACAATCTACAATATATGTAATACTATTGTCTAATATATTAGTATTCCCCGGAAGAAAAAACTCTTCATGAATTTCAATATGAGCATTTGGTACAATCGATAAAATCCTTTGTTTAGCAACCTCAACCTTTGCCTGTCCAATGGTATCATAAGTTGCAATCAGCTGACGATTTATATTAGAAACACTTACTACATCTTTATCAACTAACACAAAATTCTGAACTCCGGCTCTAGCCAAAGCTTCAACAACAAAAGAACCAACACCACCGATTCCAAAAATGGCAACTTTAGAATTTTTAAGTTTGCTTAGTCCTTCTTTTCCAATTAAAAGTTCAGTTCTAGAAAATTGATTTTCCTCCATTTCAACCAGTCCTTTTCTTTAATTCATTAAAAGCTTCACGAACAGCAATAGCAAGTTGAGCTGTACAAGAAGTAGGCTTTGAACCACATCTAATATCTTTAAAAAGCTCTTCAATTTCCTCAACAGTTTTTCCTTCAACAACCTTTGAAATAGCTGCTAGATTACCTGGACAACCACCAAAGAATGTAACATTTGTAATGACATTATCATTTATATCAAATTCAATTTTTCTAGTACAAGTACCAACAGTATCAAAACTATATCTCATAAATACCTCCTAAATTTAAGATAAACAAATATAAATAAATTATACAATTAAAAAACAAAAAAATCAAACTATTTAAGATTTTTTTCATACAAATTTAATACAATAAATACTAAAAATAAGACTTGCATATTTTATAAAAATGTAATATATTATTAAACGAGGAGGAGCAATATATGAAAATAGGAATAGACATAGGAGGCAGCCATGTAGCAATAGGATTAATTAATGAAAATGGAAAGATAATAGCAAAAGAAGATAAGGACTTAAATAATGATTTACAAAGTAAAGACTATTGCAAAAAACTAGTAGATACTATAATAGAACTAATAAGCAAAATTTTAGAAGAAAATAAAATTGATATAAAAGGAATAAAACTAATAGGCATAGCAATTCCAGGAACAGTATCAGATACGCATATAATAAAAGCAAAGAATTTACATATTAAAGACTTTAACATCGTTTCTGAAATTAATAAATATTTTAATATACCAATAGTTTTAAGAAATGATGCAAAATGTGCAGCAATTGCAGAGAAGGAATATGGAAGTCTGAAAAAATATGATGATGCAGTATTCTTGACAATTGGAACAGGTATAGGAGGAGCAGTTTATTTAGGAGGAAAACTATTAAAACCGAAAAAATACGAAGGCTTTGAAATAGGACATATGGTAATAAAAAAAGATGGTATTAAATGTAATTGTGGACGAAAAGGATGTTTTGAAAAATATGCATCAATAAAAACTTTTAAAGATAGAATTCAAAGCAAATTCAATAAGAAAAATTTAACAGGAAGAGAAATAAACGAATTATTAACAGATAAGTACTATCAAAAAGAAGCAGAAGAAGTTATAAATGAATATATAGACGATTTAAGCATAGGCCTAGCAAATTTAATAAATATATTTGAACCAGAGGTAATTTCAATAGGTGGAGGATTTGTACATTTCAAAGACATATTGTTAGAAAAATTAATTAACAAATTAAATAAAGAAGATATGCTATTTAATAACCAAGCAGTTCCTAAAATTATTACAGCAAAATTAAAAAACGATGCGGGAATAGTTGGAAGTGTTATTGAATATAAAGACTAAAATTTGTTAATAATTTACTTACGAGGAGGATTTATGGCATACAAATTTACAAAAAAAGCTGAAAAAACTATACAGATTGCAGAGAAGTTAGCAATAGAACTAGGACATAACTATGTTGGAACAGAACACATTTTATACGGATTGGTAAAGGAGACATCAGGAATTGCAAATAAAGTATTGGAAAATCAAAATATCACAGCAGAAGCAGTTCTAGAAAAAATAGAAGAATTAGTAGGAGTAGGCGAAACAAAAAATACTGGAACAATGGGCTTAACACCGAGAACAAAAAAAGTTATAGAAAATGCATTTAAAGAAGCTCGAAGAATTGGTTCAGAATATATAGGAACAGAACACTTGCTTATAGGTATAATGCGAGAAGCAGACAGTATAGCAGTAAGAATAATGCTCGAATTAAATTTAGAGCCACAAAAATTATACAATGAAATAGTAAAAGTAATAAATGAATATGATACAAGCGACGAAAATGGTGGATACACAGAAAAATCAAACAGAAGTAGCTATAATAATACACCAGCACTAAACCAATTTGGAACTGATTTAAGCAAGCTGGCAAGAGAAGGAAAACTAGATCCAGTAATAGGAAGAAAAAATGAAATTGAAAGAATAATACAAATATTATCAAGAAGAACAAAGAATAATCCATGCCTAATAGGAGAACCAGGAGTTGGAAAAACAGCAGTAATTGAAGGATTAGCAGAAAAAATAGTAGCAGGAGAGGTGCCAGAAAACCTAAAAGGGAAAAGAATTGTAACACTTG
The DNA here is from genome assembly GCA_004554705.1 of Clostridiales bacterium. Lineage (GTDB taxonomy): Bacteria > Bacillota > Clostridia > TANB77 > CAG-508 > UMGS1781. The sequence continues at coordinate 26,244 of SFKS01000010.1, forward strand.
ACATATCTGGTATGGTTGCAGGTGCAAAATACAGAGGAGACTTTGAAGAAAGAATAAAGAAAGCATTAAAAGAGGTAAAAAAAGCAGGAGATATAATAATCTTTATTGACGAAATTCATACAATAGTTGGGGCAGGTGCTGCAGAAGGTGCAATAGATGCAGCAAACATTTTAAAACCACTTTTAGCAAGAGGCGAAATTCAAATAATTGGTGCAACAACATTAAACGAATACAGAAAATATATAGAAAAAGATAGTGCATTAGAAAGAAGATTCCAACCAATAACAGTTGAAGAACCATCAGAAGAGGAAACCATAGAAATTTTAAAAGGAGTAAGAGACAAATACGAAGCACATCATAATGTAAAAATAACAGATGAGGCAATAATTGCAGCCACAAAATTAGCAATAAGATATATAAATGATAGATTCTTGCCAGACAAAGCACTAGATTTAATAGATGAAGCTGCATCAAGAGCAAAACTAAAAACATATACAGAACCTACAACATTAAAAGAATTAGAGGAAAGGATACAAAAAATAAATTCAGAAAAAGAGGAAGCAATTGTAACTCAGAATTTTGAAAAAGCAGCAGAATTGAGAGATTTAGAAAGACAAGAAAAAGAAAGGCAAGAGAAAGAAAAGCAAAAATGGAAAGATAAAACACATAAAAATATAAAACAAATAGGAGAAGAAGAAATTGCAGAAGTAATTAGTAACTGGACAGGTATACCAGTTAAAAAATTATCACAGAATGAAAATGAAAGATTAAGAAATCTAGAACAGATTTTGCATAATAGAGTAATAGGTCAAAATGAAGCTGTAAAGGCAGTGGCAAAAGCAATAAAAAGAAGCAGAATAGGACTTCAAGATCCCAACAGACCAATAGGTTCATTTATTTTTTTAGGACCAACAGGAGTAGGGAAAACAGAACTTTCTAAAGCTTTAGCAGAAGCATTATTCGGAGATGAAAACTCAATGATAAGAGTAGATATGTCTGAATACATGGAGGCACATTCTACTTCAAAAATGATAGGCTCACCTCCTGGTTACGTTGGCTTTGATGAGGTAGGAGGATTAACAGAAAAAGTAAGAAGAAAACCATACTCAGTAATCTTATTTGATGAAGTAGAAAAGGCACACCCAGATGTATTAAACATGTTACTTCAAATACTAGATGATGGAAGACTTACAGACTCTCATGGAAGAATCATAAATTTCAAAAATACAGTAATAATAATGACATCAAATATAGGAGCAAGATTAATTACAGACAAAAAGACATTAGGTTTTGTTTCTATAGAAAATAACCAAGAAGTAAAAGAATATGAAGCAATAAAAAAAGAAGTCTTAGCAGAACTAAAAAAAGGTTTCAGACCAGAATTTATAAATCGTATAGATGAAATAATTGTTTTCCATAAACTAGTACCAGAAGAGATAAAGCAAATAGCAGATATAATGTTAAAACAGATACAAGAAAGGCTAAAAGGACAAAATATAGAAATTGAAATAAGCGAAGAGGCAAAAGACTTAATAGTTGAAAAAGGAACAGATTCTGGTTATGGAGCAAGACCACTAAGAAGAGCAATACAAACGATGATAGAAGATAAAATAGCAGAAGAAATAATCGAAGGAAATTTACAAAAAGGGGCAAGAGCAACAATAACAGAATATGAAGGAAATTTAATTGTGGAAAAGTAAGTGTAAAATGGGTTACCATTCAGACTTACTACTAAAAAATTGCCCAACGTAGGAGCTTTTATATTTATTATAAATTGAGCCCACGATACCAATAGGTGCCAATAAGTACGGAAAATTTTGGCAATTTGGAAGCTAGCTACAGAAATGTAGCTAGTTTTTTAATGTAATTCAATTTTTTAATGTAAATTCAATAAAGATTTTAATGTAATTTTAATGTAATTGTTTAAAGAATTTATAAGAAACAATCGTAATTAATAAAAAACAATAAAAATAAAACATTCAAAAAAGGCTTATTTCAAGCCTTTTTTAGAACATAATGCAAAATAATAAAATTTAATAAAAATCAATAAAACTATAAAAAATGGAGCGGACGTCGTAGTTATCTACAACTTTTTTCTCTCTTGAGCGTTGATGCAAAAAATCAATCAATTTATATATAGATTAACAAACAATTTAATAAAAATCAAGTAATTTTGCAAAAAACGTTTACGAAATTTTGTTCTTTTTGTATTGATTTATTGTAAATTGTATGTTATACTAGCTAACATAGGAAATGAACATTGTAGTAGATATGTGTTGCCACTACACTTAGATAACTTTTGTTATCAGAAAGTGGGGTGGTGTTTATGAGTTTTATACTATTTTTAATAATAACCATTATGGTTTCTGCAACTATAAACGTAGCCTTATTGACGATTATATACATACAATATGTAAATGCAATAATAAATAAGGAATAAAATAACAACACATTCTGCTCTCTACCAAATTGCGAATGTGTTGTTATAACTATATGTAGTGGTAACCGCATTCACTGCGGTTATTCATTTCCTATATTTATTATATACAGATTATT
>SFKS01000011.1 GCA_004554705.1 Clostridiales bacterium
TCTATTCCTCCTTTTCGAATCCTCTTAACTCAAAATAAATACAACCACTTCATAGCTTTACTATGAACTGGTTGCATTTGGTGGGCAGGGATGGATTCGAACCATCGTACTCGTATGAGAACAGATTTACAGTCTGCCGCCTTTAGCCACTCGGCCACCTACCCATATTAAATTAAAAGTTAAGAGCGATAGTTAAGATCGCTCTTATATGGTGCTCCCTCAAGGATTCGAACCTTGGACCCACCGGTTATGAGCCGGTTGCTCTGACCAACTGAGCTAAGGGAGCATTTCTTAAACGCGAAATTAATTATAGGATATTTTTTGATACTTGTCAATACTTTTCTTCAAAAAAATAAAAAAAATTAAAGTATATGGCAGGGGTAGAAGGATTCGAACCCTCACAAGCGGTTTTGGAGACCGATGTGCTACCATTGACACTATACCCCTATAAAGAATACCTCTCTATATTACCATAATTTTATAATATATGCAAGAGATATTCTTAAAATTTTAATATATTTTGCTAACTTTTTATTGCAAAACCAATAAGAGTGTATTGACTAAAATTCTAAATGAAAGTATAATACAAAGATAGGGATTTAAGAGAAATTTAAGGAAAAAACTTTAAAATATTACACAAAAAATATCAAGAAAGGATTGATAATTGTTATGATAGAAATGCTTAAAACATTAGGAAAATCAGTCAGAGAATATAAAAAAAGTGCTATTATCACACCATTTTTAGTAACATTAGAGGTAATAATGGAGGTAATTATACCATTACTTATGGCAAATCTAATTGACAAAGGAATATATGCTGGAGAAATGGATCAAATATTAAAAATAGGAGTGGCTTTAATATTATCATCAGTGTTATCTTTAGCTTTTGGTATCTTATCTGGAATTACAGCTTCAAAAGCTTCAGCTGGATTTGCTAAAAACTTGAGAAAGGATTTGTACTATAAAATTCAGAACTTTTCCTTTACAAACATAGATAAGTTTAGTACATCAAGTATAGTGACAAGACTTACAACTGATGTATCAAATGTTCAAATGGCATTTCAAATGCTTACAAGAATTGTTGTAAGAACTCCATTAATGCTAATGTTTTCACTTGTCATGTCATTCACAATAAATGCAAAACTATCGTTAATATTCTTAGGACTAATACCAGTAGTTGGAATAACTTTGTACATTATCATAAGTAAGGCACATCCAATATTTGAAAGAGTGTTTAAAAAATATGATATATTAAACAATGTAGTAGAAGAAAACACCAGTGGTATAAGAGTTGTAAAATCATATTTGCTTGAAGAAAGTGAGAAGAAAAAATTTGGAAATATATCAAATGAAATATATATAGACTTTAGTAAAGCACAAAAATTAATGTCTTTAACAAATCCAGTTATGCAGTTTGCAATGTATTCTGCGATTATCCTAATATCATGGCTTGGAGCAAAAATTATAGTGACTACAAATATGGTAGAACTAGAAGTTGGTCAGCTTACAAGTTTAATTACATATGGAATACGTCTTTTAACAAGTCTAATGATGCTTACAATGTTACTTGTAATGAGTACAATGGCAAGAAATTCAGCCGAAAGAATATATGAAATATTAATTGAGGAACCAGATTTGAAAAATCCTAAAAAACCAGTAAAAGAAATAAACGATGGAACAATTGAATTTAATAATGTCTCATTTAGTTATATTGGCAACAAGAAAAAAGAATGTTTAAAAAATATAAACATAAAAATAAAATCAGGTGAAACGGTAGGAATAATTGGTGGAATAGGCTCAGGAAAATCAACTTTGGTTAACTTAATTCCAAGGTTATATGATGCAACAGAAGGAACAGTAAAAGTTGGAGGAAAAGACGTAAAAAAATACGATATAGAGGCTTTAAGAAATAAGGTTTCTGTTGTATTGCAAAAAAATGTATTATTTTCAGGAACTATAAAGGATAACTTAAGATGGGGAGATAAAAATGCAACAGATGAAGAGATGATTCAAGTTTGCAAATTAGCACAGGCAGATGAATTTATTCAAGAATTTCCAGATAAATACGATACATATATTGAACAAGGAGGAACAAATGTATCAGGGGGTCAAAGACAGCGTTTATGTATAGCAAGAGCACTTCTTAAAAAACCAAAAATACTAATATTAGATGACTCAACAAGTGCCGTAGACACAAAAACAGATAGTTTAATTAGAAAAGCCTTCAAAGAGAGCATACCAAATACAACAAAGATAATAATCGCTCAAAGAATATCATCAGTTCAAGATGCAGACAAAATAATAGTACTTGATAATGGAACTGTAAATGGAATAGGAACTCATGAGGAATTATTAAAAACGAATGAAATATATAGGGAGGTTTACGAATCACAAGTAAAAGGAGGCGATAATGATGAGAACGCCTAATAAAAAACCAGGGGCAGGAATGACACCAAACATGGTAAAAAACAAAAAGAAAACAGCTAAAAGACTCCTTAAATACATAACTAGGAGCTACAAAAAGCATTTAATAGTAGTATTTATTTGCATAATTCTTAGTTCAGTTGCAGGTGTTGCTGGTTCAATGTTTTTAGGAACATTAATTGATGATTATATTTCACCATTATTGCTAGAGTCAAACCCAGTATTCACAGGTCTTTTAAAAGCAATAATAACAATGGGGATAATATACTTAATAGGTGTTTTATCAACCTTTATATATACAAGAATAATGGCAAGAATATCTCAAGGAGTATTGAAAGAAATAAGAGATGAAATGTTTAATAAAATGCAAACATTTTCAATAAAATATTTTGATACACATACACATGGAGAAATAATGAGCTATTATACAAATGATGTAGATACCTTGTCACAAATGATTTCACAAAGCCTGCCACAATTCATAGCTTCAATGACATCAGTAATAGCAGTATTTATAGCAATGATAATGACAAGTATACCACTTACAATATTTATAATAGTATTTATCTTCTTAATGCTTAATATAACAGGAAGAGTGGCAGGAAAAAGTGGAAAATATTTTGTAAAACAACAAGAAACACTTGGAAAAGTTAATGGCTACATTGAAGAAATGATAAATGGACAAAAGATTATAAAAGTATTCACATATGAAGAAGAAGCAAAAGAAAAATTTGACAAAATAAATGAAGAATTATGTGAAAACATGACAACAGCAAATAAATTTGCCAACATATTAATGCCAATGTTAAACAACCTAGGAAACTTAGAATATGTTTTAGTTGCAATAATTGGTGGAGCAATAGCAATAAAAGGAAATGGAGCACTTACAATAGGCGCAATAGCAACCTTTTTACAATTAACACAAAGTTTTAATCAGCCAATAATGCAAATGTCTAACCAATTGAATTCTGTAGTTATGGCACTAGCTGGTGCAGGAAGAATATTTGAATTAATAGATACAGAGCCAGAACAAGATGAGGGTTATGTAACACTTGTAAATGCAAAAAAGGTAGATGGAGAAATAATAGAAACTAAAGAACGTACAGGAATGTGGGCATGGAAACATCCTCATCATGATGGAACTACCACATATGAGGAACTAAAAGGATATATAGAATTAGAACACGTAAGCTTTGGATATGAACCAGGGAAATTAGTTTTACATGATGTGTCTTTGTATGCAAAGCCAGGTCAAAAAATAGCCTTTGTAGGAGCAACAGGAGCAGGAAAAACAACAATTACAAACTTAATAAATAGATTTTATGATATTGATGATGGAAAGATAAGATATGATGGAATAAATATAAAGAAAATCAAAAAGCAAGACCTAAGAAGATCTTTAGGAATGGTATTACAAGATACAAATTTATTTACTGGAACAATAAAAGAAAACATCAAATATGGTAAAGAAGATGCTACAGATGATGAGGTAATAGAAGCAGCAAAACTTGCAAATGCACATGACTTCATAATGAGATTGCCACAAGGATATGACACAAAGCTAACATCAAATGGAGCAAATCTATCACAAGGACAACGCCAACTTCTATCAATAGCAAGAGCGGCAATAAATGACCCACCAGTAATGATACTAGATGAAGCAACAAGCTCAATAGATACAAGAACAGAAAAAATAGTGCAAGAGGGAATGGATAAACTAATGGAGGGCAGAACAGTTTTTGTAATAGCTCATAGACTATCAACAGTCAGAAATGCAAAAGCCATAATAGTACTAGAACATGGACGCATAATAGAAAGAGGAGACCATAACGAACTAATAACTCAAAAAGGAAAATATTATCAGTTATACACAGGTGCATTTGAATTAGAATAAAAACTTGTTATCAATAGGAACGAAGAATTTTTAAAAAACAAAAAAATATGCCCAAAGTGTTGACTTTGGGCTTTCATTTTGATATAATATACAAGTTGAAAAATACGCACACATAGTCTAGTTTAAAGTTGTGCTTAGAATCCAAAGGATTATAGGTGTCTTTAAATGTTTAAAAACTTTGTGGAGGTAAATAACAAGGAGGAATGAAAAATGGCAGTAGTTGCAATGAAACAATTACTTGAAGCAGGTGTACACTTTGGACACCAAACAAAAAGATGGGATCCTAAGATGGCTGAATACATTTATCAAGCTAGAAATGGTATCCATATTATTGATTTACAAAAGACATCTAAAAAAATTGACGAAGCATATGCTTTTGTAAAGGAAATTGCAGAGGAAGGGCAAGATATTTTATTCATAGGGACAAAGAAACAAGCACAAGAATGTGTTAAAGAAGCCGCTGAAAAAAGTGGAATGTTTTATGTAGATCAAAGATGGCTAGGCGGAATGCTTACAAACTTTAAAACAATTAGAACAAGAGTTGAAAGACTTAAAAAACTAGAAGCAATGGAACAAGACGGTACATTTGATGTTTTACCTAAAAAAGAAGTTGCTGCTTTAAGAAATGAGATGGAAAAACTAGAAAAAAACTTAGGTGGAATTAAAGAAATGACAAAATTACCAGGAGCGATTTTTGTAGTAGATCCAAAAAATGAAAGAATAGCAGTATTAGAAGCTAAAAAATTAGGAATTCCAGTAGTGGGATTAGTAGATACAAACTGTAGCCCAGTTGACGTAGATTACCCAATTCCAGGAAATGATGATGCAATTCGTGCTGTAAAATTAATTACAGACGTAATGGCAAATGCAGTTATTGAAGGAAAACAAGGAGAAATATTAGAACCAACAGCTGAAGTAGAAGAACAAGAAACTATTACAGAAGAGCCACAAAGCATGGAAGAAGTAGTTGCTGAAGCTAATGAATAATAAATGAATTCTTGAAGATATTTAGGAACAATTGTAGGGGGTGAGCAATGCTTGCCCGTGATTCGTATGAATTTTTAAAATAAATAAAAGGAGGAAACAAAATGATTACTGCGAGCTTAGTTAAAGAATTAAGAGAAAAAACAGGTGCAGGAATGATGGACTGCAAAAAAGTTTTAACAGAAACAGATGGAGATATGGAAAAAGCAGCTGAGTTATTAAGAGAAAGAGGAATAACAAAAGCAGCTAAAAAATCAGACAGGATTGCTGCAGAAGGTTTAGTATATTGTTACTTATCAGAAGATAAGAAACTAGGTGTTGTACTAGAAGTTAATGCAGAAACAGATTTCGTTGCTAAAAATGAAGAATTTAGAAAATTTGTTACAGATACAGCAAAACACATAGCTATAAAAAATCCATCAACAGTGGAAGAATTGTTAGAACAAAATGCTTCTTTTGATGAAAGCAAAACAATAAAAGATATATTAACTGATAAAATTGCAACAATTGGTGAGAACATGTCAATAAGAAGATTTGCAAGATTTGAAACAGATGGATTAATTGAAACATATACACATGGTGATGGAAAAATAGGCGTTATGGTTGAATTTGCAAAAGGAACATCAGAAGTAGCAAGAGATGTATGTATGCAAATAGCAGCAGCAAGACCAGAATATTTAAACGAAAAAGAAGTTCCATCTGATATAGTAGAACATGAAATGGAAATTTTAAAAGCTCAAGCTATGAATGAAGGGAAACCTGCAGAGATAGCTGAAAAAATGGTAAAAGGTAGAATTGGAAAATTTTATTCAGAAATTTGTTTGATAGACCAAGCTTTTGTTAAAAATCCAGACATAACAATTAATGAACTATTAAAACAAAATGCTGCCGAAATAAAAAGATTTGTAAGATTTGAAAAGGGAGAAGGATTGCAGAAAAGAGAAGAAAACTTTGCAGAAGAAGTTGCAAAACAAATTAAATAAATCAAAAATTATTATAAAGGCAGGTATTAGACCTGCCTTTATAAATCCCAAAGGAAAACCAAATGCCTCAAAGACTAATAACAAAGCCCTTTTCACAGAAAAAACTTTGTTAAATTGGGGGCTTTTCAAAGGAAGGAAAAATTTATGAATAACAAAAAAATTAGAAATGTAGCTATAATTGCACACGTAGATCATGGAAAAACCACTTTAGTAGATGTTTTGCTAAGACAAAGTGGAACCTTTAGAACAAATGAACAAGTTGCTGAAAGAGTAATGGACTCAAATGACTTAGAAAAAGAAAGAGGAATAACAATTTTAGCTAAGAACACATCAGTAATGTATAATGACATAAAAATAAACATAGTAGACACACCAGGACATGCTGATTTCGGAGGAGAAGTAGAAAGAGTTCTAAAAATGGTTGATGGGGTTCTATTATTAGTAGATGCTTTTGAAGGTGCAATGCCACAGACCAGAGAAGTTCTAAAAAAGTCATTGGCATTAAACTTAAAACCAATAGTAGTTATAAACAAAATAGATAGACCAGGTGCAAATCCAGCTAAAGTAGTAGATGAAGTATTAGAATTATTTATAGAGCTAAATGCAAATGACGAACAATTAGAATTTCCAGTCATATATTCTTCAGCAAAAAATGGCATAGCAAAAATGAATTTAAATGAAGAAACTGATAATGTAAAATGCATATTTGAAACAATAATAAACACAATCCAACCACCACAATGCGAAATAGAAGGAACAGCACAGATGTTAGTATCTAATATAGATTATGATGACTACCTAGGAAGACTAGCAATAGGTAGAATAGAAAGAGGGACAATAAAAACAGGAATGAATGTTGCAGTATGCAAAAACGACAAAACAATACAAGGGAAGATTGCAAAACTATTCACATATAAAGGACTAAAAAAGGTAGAAGTTGAAGAAGCAGAAGCTGGAGATATAGTTGAAATATCAGGAATTGCAGACATCAACATAGGAGACACAATATGTGATGTAAACAATCCAGAAAAAATTCCATTTGTAGATATAGATGAACCAACAGTATCAATGACATTTTCTGTAAATAACGGACCAATGGCAGGACGTGAAGGAGAATTTGTAACATCAAGACATATTAGAGATAGACTATTCAAAGAACTTGAAAGAAACGTAAGCTTAAGAGTACGTGAAACAGATACACCAGATAGTTTTGAAGTATGTGGACGTGGTGAATTACACCTATCAGTTTTAATAGAAACAATGAGAAGAGAAGGGTTTGAACTATTAGTATCTAGACCAAAAGTTATAATGAAAGAAATTAATGGTGTAAAATGTGAACCAATTGAAAGACTAGTTGTAAATGTACCAGATGAATCAATAGGAACAGTAATAGAAAAACTAGGAAGAAGAAAAGCAGAGATGGTAAACATGGAGCCAGCAGAACTTGGACACACAAAAATAGAATTTAAAATTCCAGCAAGAGGATTAATAGGGTATAGAACAGAATTCCTAACAGATACAAAAGGAACAGGAACAATGAATAGCATATTTGATTCATATGAACCATATAAAGGAGAAGTACAATCACGTACAAGAGGAGTACTAGTAGCCTTTGAAGCAGGAACATCAGTAACATATGGATTATACAATGCACAAGAAAGAGGAGATTTATTCATAGGAGCAGGAGTAGAAGTATATGAAGGAATGATAGTGGGATTAAATGCAAGAAATGAAGACATATCAATAAATGTATGTAAAGAAAAACATCTAACAAACACAAGAGCATCAGGTTCAGATGATGCATTGCGTCTAGTCCCACCAATACAAATGTCACTAGAAAAAGCAATAGAATTCATAGAAGATGATGAATTAGTAGAAATAACACCAAAAAATATACGTTTAAGGAAAAAAATACTAGACACAAAAACAAGAGAAAGACTAGCAGCAAGAGCAAAAAAAGCATAAAACAATAAATAAATGCAGAAAAAATATTTTCTGCATTTATTTGTAACATTATAGATATAAAATATAAGGAGAAAAAAATGAACTCAATAGATAAAATAAAGAAAAAGGCGTTAGAGGAGCATATTCCAATTATAATGGATGATACTTTAGAAGTAGTAGGAAAAATTTTAGAAGATAATAGACCTAATAAAATGCTTGAAATAGGCACAGCAGTAGGATACTCTGCAATTAGATTCTCAAGATATCTAAACGATAATGGTTTTATTGATACTATTGAAAGAGATAAAGAAAGAGTTGAAGAAGCTAGACAAAATATAAAAGATTTAAACTTAGAAGAAAAAATACACATATATGAAGGAGATGCATTAGAAATATTACCAACACTTATAGGTCCATATGATGTAGTATTTATAGATGCAGCAAAAGGTAAATATCCTATATTTTTATCTGAAGCTTTACGAATGCTTAACAATAATGGTATAATAATTGCAGACAATGTTTTATACAAAGGCTATGTTATGAGTGATTATAATAAACACAAACAAAGAACAGCAGTACGAGGCCTTAGAGAATTTTTAAAAAACTTAAATGAAAATGAAAATTTAACAACAGAGATAATAGAAGTTGGAGATGGACTAGCAATAAGCAGAAAAAAATAAGGAGGAGAAGATGAAAAAACCAGAATTATTAGCCCCAGCAGGGTCATTTGAAAAAGCAAAAGTAGCATTTGAATATGGTGCAGATAGTATATATTGCGGAACTTCAAAACTATCATTAAGATCAAGAGTGGAAATTGATGATAAAGCACTTGAAAAAATAATTGAATATGCACATACCATAAACAAAAAGGTATATGTGCCACTTAATATTTATGCAAGAGACAATATGTATAATGATGTAAAAGAACAAATAAAAATGCTAGACAAAATAAAAGTAGATGGAATAATTGTATCAGATGGTGGAATTGTAGAAGCGGTAAAAGAGTTGGCACCAAATTTACCTATACATATTAGTACACAAGCAAATACGGTTAGTTATCATACAAGTAGGTTCTGGTATAACAATGGAGCTAAAAGAATAATTTTAGCAAGAGAATTAAATAAAGAAGAAATAAGAGAAATTATTAAAAACAAACCAAAAGATTTAGAAATAGAAATGTTCATACATGGTGCCATATGCTATGGATACTCTGGAAGATGTCATCTTAGTGACTTTTTAGCAGGCAGAGGAGCAAACCTCGGAGACTGTGCACAAAGTTGCAGATGGGCATATAATCTATACTTAGAAGAAAAAAACAATCCAGGTCTTATGATGCCTATTGAACAAGACGAATACGGAACATACATATTATCTTCAAAAGATATGTGCTTAATAAAAGAATTGCCAGAAGTAATTGAAATGGGAATAGATAGCTTAAAAATTGAAGGAAGATTAAAAACAGAATATTACCTAGCAACAATAATAAATACATATAGAGTAGCTATAGATGATTACATAAAAGATCCAAAAAATTATGACTATACAAAATATCTAAAAGAATTAGAAAAAACAAAAACAAGAGGATTGACAACTTTTTATTTTAATGATAAAAATAATAGAGACTTTCAAGAATATGAAGGCAAACAATACAACCCAAACTATGAATTTGGAGGAAAAGTGCAGGAATATGGAAAAGAAAAGAGTATAATAGAAATAAAGAATAGATTACAAATAGGAGATACTTTAGAATTGATAATTCCAAACAATGTAGAACCATACAAATTCATAATAGATAGATTATGGGATTCTGATACAGAAGAAGAAATAAACTTCGTAAATCCAGGAAAAGAAGGACAAAAGGTAAAATTACACATTCCAGTTGAAGCTAAAGTAAATTGGATTTTGCGTAGACAAAAGAATTAAAGAAAGGAAAAGCTTATGACAGACAAATTAATAATAGTCGAATCACCTGCAAAGGCTAATACTATTAAAAAATTTTTAGGTGGTAACACAAAAGTAGTTGCCTCAATGGGGCATATTAGAGATTTACCAAAATCTAAATTAGGAGTAGATGAAACAACCTTAGAACCACAATACATAAATATTAGAGGAAAAGGAGACTTAATAAAAAGCTTAAAAAAAGATGCAAAAGATGCAAAAAAAGTATATCTTGCGACTGACCCTGATCGTGAAGGAGAAGCAATAGCATGGCATTTAGCACACATATTAGATATAAAACCAGAAGAAGCTTGCAGGATAACATTTAATGAAATTACAAAAGATGCTGTAAAAAATGCAATAAAAGAACCAAGAAAAATAGATATGGACTTAACAGATGCACAACAAGCACGAAGAGTATTAGATAGAATTGTTGGATATAAAATTAGTCCAGTACTATGGAAAAAAGTTCAAAAGGGGTTATCAGCAGGAAGAGTTCAATCAGTTGCAGTAAGACTTATAGTAGAACGTGAAGAGGAAATTGAGAACTTCAAACCAGAAGAATATTGGAATATATATGCTAAACTTAAAGAGCCAAAAAGTAAAAAAAGCTTCCAAGCAAAATTATATGGAAAAAATAATGAAAAAATAGATATTCATTCCGAAAATGAAGTAAATCAAATACTATCAGATATTGAAAAAGCTAAATATACTGTTGAGGAAATTAAAAAGGGAGAAAAGAAGCGTACACCAGCACCACCATTTACTACTAGTACAATGCAACAAGAGGCATCAAGAAAACTTGGCTTTGCAATTAAAAAAACAATGTCTGTTGCACAAGGACTATATGAAGGTGTAAAAATAGCGGAAAAAGGTACAGTAGGCTTAATTACTTATATGAGAACAGACTCAACAAGAATCTCAGAAGAAGCAAGAAGATGGGCTAAAGACTACATAGAAAAAGAATATGGAGCTGAATATTACGAAAATAGATATTATAAAGCAAAAGGAGATGCTCAGGATGCACATGAAGCCATAAGACCAACATATGTTGAACTTTCACCAGAAAAAATAAAATCTAGTTTAACCAATGACCAATATAAACTATACAAATTAATATATAATAGGTTTATTGCAAGTCAGATGGCAGGTGCAATTTATGACACAGTTTCAGTAAAAATATTAGCAGATAAATATAACTTTAGAGCAAATGGTCAGACCTTGAAATTTAAAGGCTTTATGACATTATATGTTGAAACATCTGATTTTGAAGAAAAAGAAGAGTTTGAGAAAATACCTGAATTAATAGAAGGACAAGAATTAAAAAAGGAAAAAATAGAATCAAAACAAAGCTTTACAGAACCACCTCCAAGATATACAGAAGCAAGCCTAGTAAAAACATTAGAGGAAAAAGGAATAGGAAGACCAAGTACATATTCGCCAACAATTACAACAATTTTAGCAAGACGTTATATAGAAAAAATACAAAAACAATTATATCCAACAGAGCTTGGAAAAATCGTAAATAAACTACTAGTAGAAAATTTTCCAAATATTTTGAATGTAAAATTTACAGCAGAAATGGAGGAACAATTTGATAAAATAGCTGATGGAAAAGAAGAATGGAAAAAAGTTATAAAAGAATTTTATGGACCATTCAAAACAACAGTTGAAAATGTTGAAAAAGAACTTGAACATGTGAAACTTGAATATGAAGTATCAGATGTGCCATGCGAAAAATGTGGCAGAATGATGGTAATAAAATATGGAAAATATGGAAAATTCTTAGCATGCCCAGGATATCCTGAATGTCAAAATGCGAAACCATTGGTAGAAATAATTGATAAGCCATGTCCAAAATGTGGAGGAAAGGTACAAATAAGAAAAACAAAGAAAAGAAGAAATTATTATATATGTGAAAATAACCCTGCTTCATGTGATTATATATCATGGAACAAACCAGGAGCAGAAAAAAAGGAAACAACAAAAAGAAAAACAGCAACAAAAAAGAAAACAACAAAGAAAAATAAAAAAGATAATAAATAGGAAAATAATTTTTTTAAAAAATAGCCATACTATTAAAAGAAAATTTAAAAAGGAGGCTATTTTTTATGGATAAACATCAAAGAATAAATTGTACAGTGCGTAGTTGTGCATTTAATAATATGCAAAATCAAGTATGCGAATTAGATAGAATAACAGTAGAACCTTGTAAAAACTGCCACAATGGTAACCCAGCAGATGAATCAATGTGTGGAAGTTATGAACAAACAAAGTAAAAAAGTAAAAAAGTTTCCAAAAAAGGAAACTTTTTTTACTTTTATATGGTATTATAGATATAGGTGATAAAAAATGGTATGTATTAATAAAAAACAATATCTAGAGGAAACAATTGAAAAATATTCAAATATGGTATATAGACTAGCAATGGCTAGAACTGGAAACAGTGAAGAAGCACAAGATGTCTACCAAGAAGTATTTCTGAGATTAGCAAAAAAAATGCCAGAATTTCAATCAGAGGAACACAAAAAAGCATGGCTTATTAGAGTCACAATTAATTGTAGCAAAACAATTCTAAACTCAAGTTTTATAAAACATAGGACAGAACTTGACGAAAATTTAAGTTTTGAAACTCCTGAAAGACATGACATATATTATGCTGTTTTAAAATTACCTATAAAATACAAAACAGTAGTACATTTATACTATTATGAAAATTATAGTATAAAAGAAATTAGCAATATTTTAAGAACTAATGAAAATACAATAAAATCAAGATTAGCACGAGCAAGAAAACAATTAGAAATAGCTATAAAAGGAGGTATTGAAGATGAGTAAAAAAGATTATATTGATGCGATTAATGAAATTGAAGTAAGTGAAAAACTAAAGAAGGACACTTTCAGTAAAACTAGTAAAATATCAACTTCAACGAAATATAACAAAATATATCCAATAGCAAGCTTAACCTTAATGTGTGCAATAATATTGGCAATTATTTTACCAAATAAAAATATTGCACCAATTAGTGAAATAAACTATCAAGATGTAGAAACATCACAAGAATTACCAAAAGTTGAGAATTTTAGAAATTTATATGCAATGTTAAAAACTAGAGCAAAAAATGATAGTAACTCTATGGTTTACACGGATAAAGTATTTGAAAATGCGGCAGAAGATAGTAGTAATATAATAACTGATTCTGCCCAGACAGGAGAGCAAGATTATTCTAAAACAAACATACAAGTAGAGGGTGTAGATGAAGCTGATATTGTAAAAACAGATGGCAAATATATATATTATCTAACAAAGAATAAATTAACAATAACAGATACTACAAAAATGATAAAAATAACAGATATTGAATTTAACAACCAAAACTTTTCTCCAAAAGAAATATTTTTAAGAGAAGACAGGATCATTGTAATAGGAATAAGAAGGGAATATACAAATAATTATAGGTATACTGATTATGAAACCTTCACATCAGCTAGAGTATATAACATAAAAAACAGAACTAAACCTATATTAGAGAGAACAGTTGAAATAGAAGGAAAATATTTGTCTTCAAGAATGATAAAAGATGATATATACTTAATATCAAACAAAAACATTTATTCATATTTATGCAAAGAATATAAGATAAATGAATTGGACGAAAATGACTTTAAGCCTCAATATAAAGACACAGTAACAGGAAAAGAAACAAAATATATAGACTTTGATAGAATATATTATATACCAGAATTTGAAGATACAAATTATTTAAACATTGCATCATTCAATGTAACAAATAAAGAAGAAGCTACAATAGAAAGTTACTTAGGTGCAGGTGATGAGATATATTCTTCAACAGACAATTTATATATAACAAAAGTAAAATATGATTATACAAAAGAAGGAAGAGACAGAGATATAAGAACAGAAATATATAAATTTCATCTAAATGAAGCTAAATGTATTTTTAGAAAAAGTGGAAAAGTACCCGGCTCAGTATTGAATCAATTTTCGATGGATGAAAGAGATGGATACTTTAGAATAGCAACAACAGATAGAAGTTGGAATAATGAAGATAATACAAATAATTTGTATGTACTAGATGAGAATCTAGAAATAGTAGGAAAGGTAGAAGGTTTAGCCCCAGGAGAACAAATTTATTCAGTAAGATTTATGGGTAATAGGGCATATATGGTAACTTTTGTACAAACAGATCCATTGTTTGTAATAGATTTATCAGAGCCAACCAATCCAACAGTTCTAGGAGAACTAAAAATACCAGGATATAGCAAGTATCTACATCCATATGACGAAACACATTTAATAGGATTTGGAGAAGATACAAAATTAGTAAATTATGGTTATGGAGATATTGTAATAACAGATGGTATTAAAATAGCACTATTTGATGTAACAGATCCAAATAATCCAAAAGAAATGTACAGTGAAAAAATAGGTAAAAGAGGCACATATTCAGAACTACTAAATAATCATAAAGCACTATTATTTTCAAAAGAAAAAAACATAATAGCTTTTCCGGTAAGTATTACTGAAGAAAATTACAAGGTTACTTTTCAGGGGGCAATAGTATATAGCTTGACTCTAGAAAAAGGATTTGAACTAAAAGGAAAAATATCAAATACAACAAGTGAATATGAAAGATATTATAAAAGCAACAATGTACAAAGAATACTCTATATAAAAGATACATTATATACAATATCACAAAATACAATAAAAGCTGTAAACATGAATACAATGGAAATAAAAGGAACAATATCATTATAATAACAAATGCCAATGGGGGCAGAGATTTTTAGCAAAAAAAGATTGCCAAAAACCTCTGTCCCCTTAGCAAATTTTTGGAGTTGAAAAATTTTTCAATTTGCTGTATAATAGTATAGTGTAAAAGGGGGAAATATGAGCAAAGAAAAACAAAAAAAGAATGAAGTTCTAAAAAAAGTAAAAGAGATTTTCAAAGAAAAAGACATAAATGATGAAGATTTAGAAGTAATGCTAGATGTAAATGCAAAAAAGAAATTACATAAGTGCAATAAAATAACGAATTTAAAAGATATGATTAACCAATCAGCTAAACAATTTGGAGATAAGCCAGCATTTAAATACAAAACATCAGTACCTGGAGAATTTAATGTTATTACATATAATCAATTTTTAGACGATATAAATGCTTTAGGAACAAAACTTATAAACATGGGATTATCAGGAAAAAAGATAGCAATAATTTCAGACAATAGATATGAATGGAGCTTAGCATATATGGCTATATGCTGTGGAACTGGAGTAGTAGTACCACTAGACAAACAACTTCCAGATAATGAACTAGAATCTTTAATTATACGTTCTGGTGTTGAAGCAATATTCTATTCAAGCAAATATGATGAAATAATGCAAAATATAAGACAAAGACAAACAACAGACTTAAGATATTATATCTCAATGGACTTAAATAAAAGAGAAAATGGAGTATATTCACAAAAAAATTTAATAGAAAAAGGAAAGGAACTTATTTCAAAAGGAAATAGAAAATTTTTAGATGCAAAAATAAATAATGAGACAATGAGCTTTATGATATTCACCTCAGGAACAACAGCAATGTCAAAAGCTGTAATGTTATCACATAAAAATATAGCAACAAATTTAATGGATATTGCTACAGTATTGCACTTAGATGAAAAAGACACTCTATTATCTTTTTTACCGTTGCACCATACTTTTGAGTGTACAGTAGGTTTTCTATATCCGCTATATATGGGTTCAAGCATAGCATATTGTGAAGGAATAAGACATATTGCAAATAATATTAAAGATTACCAAATAACAGCAATGATTTCCGTACCAGCATTATATGAAAATATATATAAAAGATTAATGAAAAGTATAGAAAAAAAAGGAAAACTACAAGAAGTAGAAAAAATGATGAAACTTACAAATATGCTTTCAAAAGTAGGAATAGATGTTAGAAGAATAATTTTTAAAGAGGTATTAGATGGACTAGGAGGAAAACTAAGATTATTAGTAAATGGAGCAGCAGCATTATCTCCAGAGGTTGAAAAGGGATTTAATGATTTAGGAATAACAACAGTTCAAGGATATGGATTAACAGAAACATCACCAGTTATATCAGCAGGAACAGATTTTGAACAAGAAATAGGTTCTGTTGGTAAAGTGTTTCCAAGTGTAAAACTAAAGATTGTAAACAAAGATGAAAATGGAATAGGTGAAATTTATGTAAAAGGTCCAACGGTAATGCTTGGATATTATCAAAATGAAGAAGCTACAAAAGCAGTGATAGATAAAGGATGGTTTAACACAGGAGATCTAGGATATGTAGATAAAAAAGGTTTTCTATTCTTGTGTGGAAGAAAGAAAAGTGTAATAGTTTTAAAAAATGGAAAAAATATATTTCCAGAAGAAATAGAAACAGTTATAAATAAAATAGATGGTGTAAAAGAAACTTTTGTTTATGGAAAACCAGAAGAAAACGATGAAATAGATTTAAAAATTTGTGCAAAAATAGTATATGATAAAGACATAATTAAAGAAATATACAATGTTGAAACTGTAGATGAAATTAAAGAGATTATCTGGGAGAAGATAAAAGAAATTAATAAAACAATGCCAGCATATAAATACATAAAGGAAATAACAATAACAGAAGAAGAATTAATAAAAACAACAACACAAAAGATAAAAAGACACGAAGAAATGAAAAAAATACAAAAAAATACATAATTTTCAGGAAAAACCTATAAAATTTGCAAAAAACTATTGATTTTTTATGAAAAATGTAGTATAAATATAAGTGATGGATTTAATAATATGAAGTATAAGGAGTAATGATAATGAATTTAAAGAAAAGAGAATTAATAATTACTGTGATTATGATGATAATATTTTTGGCAATAGGAATTAATATAAGCGTTTTAGCAGCAACTACACAGGATGGATCACAAAATATAATAATCAATTTTAATCAAAACTTGAATCAACCAGACCACAATATAAATATAATAAACACAACGCCTGAACCTATTCCAGAGCCACCAGTTAATAATAACATACCAGTAAATAATAATACAGTAGAAAATAATAATGTATCTAAAAACAATATTGCAAATACAGGTTTAGGAGATTGGGGCTGGCTAAATGGAGGAATAACACCATGGCTAATAATAGGTACATTTGCTGTAGTAGCAACATTTGCTTATGGAAAAATAAAAGAATACAATCAATTTTAATAAAAAAGAGAATAGATAGCGTTTGCTATCTATTTTCTTTTGCTTTTATTATTAATCTTTTTTTATTTTGATTATTACAAGTGATCAAAGTTATTTCCTTTTTTGTATTATCTTGGACAGTACAAGAAAGATCAGAAGGAAGTACTTCAAACTTATCATAAACCTTATATAACACACAGCTACTGTTTAAATTATAAATTTTTATAATATCTTCAAGCTCTAATAATTTCAAATTACTAAAAAAATCACCATTATCAAAATTATGACCACAAATACAAAAATTTCCATATTCATTTAAAAAACCTCCAGCAAATTTACAAGGTGCAATTTGTAAAAATTCATCTGTAGTTTTTGAAAGAATTGGATATCTTAAATTAATTTTATCTATTTGCAAAACACCCAATATATCAGCAGTATCTCCGACTGTCAGAAACAATACTAGGAAATTTAGCAGAAGGAGTAGAAGAATACAAAAGTTGAATATCATATGCACTTAAAATGTTATCAGACATTTTTTGAACTTTTAAAAGTCCGTATATATAAATAAGTATAATAAATAATAAATATTAATAATAGGACTATAGAAAATGAAAATAAAAAAATATACTTTCGCCTAACTTTTAAAAGTTCTTTATCATATACAATGCGATTGTTATCTAATTTTTCAGGGAATATAATTTGATTCATATAATTAAGTATGTGTAAAAAGCTGCAAAAAATGCTTGCAATAATTTTCCAAATAAGTAGGGCTTTATAGATATTTTTGCTCTAGAAATAATACTTAATACTTGCAAAAATACGGAAAAACCACCTAAACCAAGAACAAATGAACATGCAATGATATTTGAATATATACTTGAAGATGTAGAACTACAAATAGAAGAAATTCCACTTGTAACTTCTAAAAATCCAGTTAACAATCCAGTAACCAAATTAGCAGGAACATTAAATATTGCTAATATGTTAGCAAATATATCAAAAAAATGAACAGTATTTAGCATAGATATGATTATGGAAAAAAGGACAATAAAACCTCCAATTATCAAAATTAAGTTAATTGAACTAATAATACTTTTAGATAAAATTTCACCTAAATTATAAAAAGATAGAGTATTATTACTTGAAAAATATTCAGAGCTTCTATCAGCATTCTCATGAGATTTTCCCCACCATCTAAATAAAAACCCAACGGTTAAACAACTCAGAACATGTGTAAACAGCAAAACTAACCCAATAGAAGGACTATAAAACATTCCTACACCAACGGTACCAACAATAAATAAAGGTCCAGAATTGTTTGTAAAAGCAATCAAACGTTCAGCTTCTAATTTAGTACAAAGATTGTTTTCTTTTAAATTTGCGACAATTTTTGCACCTACTGGATAACCACTGATAATTCCCATAAGAAGAGCAAATGCTCCTTCACCAGGTACATTGAAAATAGGTCGCATAAATTTATTCAAAAGTTTCCCACAAAAAGAAACAACACCAGTATAATTTAAAAGTTCAGTTGCAATAAAAAAAGGAAGAAGAGATGGAAGCACGGAATTTGCCCACAAGGTAAGCCCAGATTTAGCAGCAGATAAATTACTTTTTGAGAATACTAGCAAACATAATATAAAAATACATATAAAAATAGGTAAAATTAGTGATTTTATTTTTACAAATATACACCTAAACATAAACAAGCTCCTTTTGTTAATGTATATTAAAATGTAATAAAAATATGAATATACAAAAAACACATTTTAGAAATTAAATTCCTAAAATGCGTTTCGCTCTTTCAATATCTTTATCAGTTGCCACTGGAACATTTTTTAATGGATATTCAAATCCTAAATTATCCCATTTAAAAACTCCCATATTATGATAAGGCTGTAATTCTATTTTTTGTACAGTCTTTAATGATTGAATAAAGCTTTTCAAAGAAAGCAAATCCTCTTCACTGTCTGTAATACCAGGTATAATTACTTGTCTAATCCAAATTGGAATATTATTATCACTTAAATATTTTGCAAATTCCAATTCTAGTTTATTAGAAAATCCAACTAGATTTTTACACTTTTCATCATTAATGTGTTTTATATCTAATAAAACTAAATCAGTTAAATTCAGTACTTGCTTAATTTCTGGAGTTATAGGAAACATTCCTGAGGTATCTAATGCTGTATGAAAACCAAGTTTTTTTAGTTCAGTAAATAATGCAATTAAAAATTTAGGCTGAAGGAGAGGCTCTCCACCTGTTACTGTAACTCCACCATTAGAAAGTTTTATATATTCTTCATATTTCTGTATTTTTTCAATTAATTCTGAAACGGACATATGTGTTCCTTCAGTAGTGTCCCAAGTATCTCGATTATGACAGTACTTGCACTTTAAATGGCAACCTTGCATAAATATTACAAATCTAACACCAGGACCATCAACTGTTCCAAAAGTTTCAATTGAATGAATTTTTCCTATTAAATCTTTCACATAAATACACCTCTTAAAACTATGTAATAGTTCCTCCAATCTAGTTGGAAGCATATATAACTTCAATTAGATTTGGAGGATACTATAGTTATAATAAACTTACATACTTTCTTGTATTGTACGATTTATAACATCTAATTGTTGTTCCCTTGTTAATTTTACAAAGTTAACAGCATATCCAGAAACTCTTATTGTAAGTTGAGGATATTTTTCAGGATGCTCCATAGCATCTACTAACAACGCCCTATCAAATACATTTACATTTATATGATGACCTCTTTTGGCAAAATATCCATCTAACAATGAAGTTAAATTATTTACACGAGATTCTTCGTCTTTACCTAGAGTTTTAGGAGTTATGGAGAAGGTGTAAGAAATACCATCTTCTGCATAAGTGTATGGTAATTTTGCAATTGTATTTAGTACTGCAAGAGCTCCATTTGTATCTCTACCATGTAATGGATTTGCACCTGGACCAAAAGGTTCACCAGAGCGTCTTCCATCAGGTGTATTACCAGTTTTTTTACCATAAACAACATTTGAAGTTATAGTAAGGATTGATAGAGTAGGCTTAGAATTTCTATATGTTTTTTGCTTTCTTAATTTGTAAATAAATCTTTTAACAACATTTATAGCGATATCATCAACTCTATTATCGTCATTTCCATATTTAGGGAAGTCTCCTTCTATTTTATAATCTATAGCAAGACCTGTTTCGTCTCTAATAACTTTAACTTTTGCATATTTAATTGCTGAAAGTGAATCTGCAACAACAGATAGACCAGCAATACCGCAAGCCATTGTTCTTAAAATATTTTGATCATGCAAAGCCATTTCTAATTTTTCATAAGCATATTTATCATGCATAAAATGAATGATATTTAATGCATTGACATAAACTCTAGCAACCCAATCCATCATATTATCGAATTTTTCCATCACTTCGTCAAAATCTAAATATTCTGAACGAATTGGTTCAAATCTTGAAGCAACTTGTTTACCTGTTATTTCGTCTCTACCACCATTAATTGCATAAAGTAAAGTCTTAGCTAAATTACATCTAGCACCAAAAAATTGCATTTGCTTACCAGTCCTCATAGCTGAAACACAGCAAGCGATTGAATAATCATCTCCCCAAAATTCTCTCATCAAGTCATCGTTTTCATATTGTATAGAAGATGTTTGCACAGATAGTTTAGCACAGAATTTTTTAAAACCATCTGGTAATCTTGTAGACCAAAGCACTGTCATATTTGGCTCTGGAGCGGGACCTAAATTTACTAAAGTGTGTAACATTCTAAAAGAGTTTTTAGTAACTAAAGTTCTACCATCAACTCCCATACCGCCAATTCCTTCTGTAACCCAAACAGGATCTCCACTAAATAATTCATTATATTCTGGTGTTCTTAAAAATCTTATTAATCTTAATTTCATTACAAAATGATCCATTAATTCTTGAGCTTCTTCTTCGGTTAAAATACCATTTTTAATATCTCTTTCAATATAAATATCTAAAAATGTAGAAGTTCTACCTAAACTCATAGCAGCACCATTTTGCTCTTTTGTAGAGCCTAAATATCCAAAATACAACCATTGGATAGCTTCTTTAGCATTTGCAGCAGGTCTAGAAATGTCAAAACCATATGCTTTTGCCATTTCTTTTAATTCATTTAAAGCATCAATTTGATCATGAACTTCTTCTCTATCCCTAACAGTATCAGTGAATATAGAAGGGACTTCTAAAGACTGCATAACTTCGTTTTTGTCTTCAATTAAAGCATCAATACCATATAAAGCAATACGCCTATAATCACCTATAATTCTACCTCTTCCATAGCCATCTGGAAGTCCAGTAATAATATGTGAACTTCTTGCAGCTCTTATTTCTGGTGTATATGCTGCAAAAACGCCATCATTATGAGTTCTTCTATAATTTTTAAATATTTCTTCAACCTCAGGAGACAATTTCACATCTATAGCTTCACAAGATTTTTCAACAATTCTTATACCACCATTAGGCATAATAGCTCTTTTAAGAGGCTTATCAGTTTGAAGTCCTACTATTTGTTCAAGGTCTTTATCTATATAACCTGCCTTATGACTAGATATTGTAGAAACAGTCTCTGCATCAACATCAAGAACACCACCTTTTGATTTTTTCTCCTTTTCATATAAATCCAAAACCATATCCCATAGTTTTTTTGTCCTTTGCGTAGGATTAGCCAAAAATTCGTCATTACCTTCATAAGGTGTATAATTTCTTTGAATGAAATTTCTAACATTAATTTCATGTCTCCATTCTCCACCTTTAAAATCTTTCCATTCATTAAAATTCATAAAATATATCACTCCTTCTTTCCATAGTATTTATAATACCATAAAATAATATTCTTTACAATAAATTTAGTAACATATAATAAAAAAATGTATAAATTTATATTTTTATCATAACTATATTATAGAAAATAAAAAAGGAGAGTATTTTATTTTATGAAAAAGAAAACTTTAATTATAGTAGCAGTGATAATTATAGGCATTATAGTTGCATTATTAATAATTGGAAAGCAAGATTCAAACAAAACAATAAGAACAAACAGTGGAGAAGTAATAAGCAACAAAAAAATAGGTTGGGGAATCAGAAGGAATGACAATCATAATCAGCCGGATTTAGGTAGAAATAACAAAAAACTAATAGATGAGAATGAAGACATAGCAATGGGAAATACAACTGATAAATATGTATATTTAACCTTTGATGAAGGATATGAAGCTGGATATACTCCTCAAATTTTAGACATATTGAAGGAAAATAATGTAAAAGCAGCATTTTTCATAACAGGGCATTATTTAAATACGCAACCGGAACTAGTAGAAAGAATGATAGAAGAAGGACATATAGTAGGAAACCAATTACCACCTAGCCAGATGTACCGAATTTGAAAAAATAATGAAAACTAGATAGATAGCCTTTTTACAAAGATTTTGAATAACAAGTTGATAAAGTCAATTTGTTATTTTTTTGTTTTAAAAGATACATAACCTTTCATATCAAAAGTATGAAAGGTATTTTTAAAAGAAAGGAGGGTAAGAAAATGGTAAGTGAGCTATGTATTCCTAAAACAGCAGAAAAAGAAATTAGTTTTATGCTATATAACTATGACAATATAGAAAAGCTAATTGATAAAAGGAAAAATGACTTAATTGATACAATAAATGTATCTAATAATGCTCATCTAAAATCACTTAATGATGAAGGCAAAACTATAGAAGATATTGCATTAAGTTTTGACTCTGACCGAAATATCAAAAGATTAAGGGAATGGAAGTCTATAATAAATTCTTTTAAAAGCAGATTATATGATGATGAAAATAGACTTTATTATAGGTTTATTCTATTAAAGTACACAAGAAGATTTGATGAAGAAAGTATTACAGATATTTTAAACATTACAAAAGAAAGACTTAAAAACATTGATATTTTCTTAAAAAGTGTAATTTATTCTTATGCAGTAGAAAAGAATTTATTTAAGGAGGAGGTGGCATAGAATGTCAGAGTGTAGGACGATAGCAATTGCAAATCAAAAAGGTGGAGTAGGAAAAACTACAACAGCATTTAGTTTAGGAGTTGCTTTATCAAAAGAAGGCAAAAGTGTATTATTGATAGATGCAGACCCACAAGGAGACCTAACAACATATATGGGAGTATATAATCAAGATGATTTGCCTATAACAATATCTACTTTAATAGAAAGAACTATTAATGATAATGAAGTAAATGCAGAAGAAGCAGTTTTACATCACAATGAAGGAGTAGATTTAATACCTTCAAATATCAATTTAGCAATGACAGAGGTTAATTTGTTTAGTTATAAGAATAGAGAAAATGCAATGAGACAAAGTTTGAAAGAATTAAAAGAAAAATATGACTACATTATTATTGACTGTATGCCATCATTGAGTATGATTACAACTAATGCACTAGCAACAGCAGATGAAGTTATTATACCAGTTCAATCGCAATACTTGTCAGCAAGAGGAATGGGAAATTTATTAAATACAATAGCAAAGGTAAAAGCAAATATAAACAATGATTTAACTGTAGGTGGAATTTTACTAACGCTTGTAGATAGAAGAACAAATTTGCCTAAAACGATTAAAAGCGAAATAGAAGACAACTACGGAAACATTGTAAAAATATATGATACTCAAATACCTATTGCAATAAAAACAGCAGAATCCACTTCAAGAGGTAAGAGTATTTTTGCGTATGACAAAAATAGTAGTGTAGCTATTGCATATACAGATTTTGCAAAGGAGGTACTAGAAGATGAAAGAGAACGAAGAAAAAATGCACTTTCCAAAAATGTCTACTGTAGATAAAATATTTTTTAGTACACAAGCACAAAGAGATGAGGAAAAACAAGAACGAGTAGAAATGCTAGATATGAGCCAAATAAGTGATTTTCCAAATCATCCTTATCAAGTAAATGATGATGAAGAAATGTATAATATGGCAGACAGTATTAAAGAAAACGGCTTAATACATCCTGTAATTGTTAGACCAAAACAAAATGGTGGTTATGAAATGATTTCTGGACACAGAAGAAAAAGGGCAAATGAACTTGCAGGAAATACAAAAATAAAAGCAATTATAAGAGAACTTACAGATGATGAAGCCATTATTTTAATGGTGGATAGCAATAAACAAAGAGAAAAAGTATTACCAAGTGAAAAAGCATTTGCATACAAAATGAAGTTGGAAGCTATGAAACATCAAGGAAAACAATTACCAGAAAGTTTGCGACCACTGGGCGAGAAGTTATATTCTATTGATATTTTAGGAGAAGAAGTTGGAGAAAGCGGAAGGAACATTCAAAGATATATAAGACTTACTGAACTAATACCAGATATTTTACAGTTAGTTGATGAAGAAAAAATTAAATTAAGACCTGCTGTGGAAATTTCTTATTTAAAGAAAGATGAACAAGAAATTTTACTAGACGCAATAGAAACATCAATAGCATACCCTTCACACGCACAAGCAATAAGAATACGAAAGAAAAGTGAAGATAATACACTAACTGCTGACGATATATATGATATTTTAGATGAAGAAAAGCCAAATCAAAAGGAGCAAATCAAATTCAAAGTTGATAATGTCAGAGATTATTTTCCAAAAGGATATACAACAGAGAAAATGCAAAATGTTATGCAAAAACTATTAGAAGATACCAAAGTGAGTAGAGAAGAATATAATTTGCTTTTAGACAAAGTACAAAGAATAAACCAAGAACTCTAAAACATTGGATTTAGTAGATTTTTTAGGGGATTTATGCTAAAATAAAAAGTGATGTAAGGAGGAAGAAAATGTTACAAGTAAGCAGAGATAATAATCTAAAAATACCTAAAAAATTAGAAAATTATAATGGAACAGAGAATAGTATAGAAGATAAAATCGCTGTTAAACAGGCTATTGCAACTGCTGAAAACAAGCCATTTAATAAAAACATTTTTCTAGAAAAAATTGATGATGATAGTGAACTGGAGAACATTAACAAAATACCATTTAATGCAAATGACTTAGTTGTAATAACAGTTGTTAAAAAACTTGGAGCATATATAATAGCAGTTACAGAAAAATCACCTAAAAAGTATAGAGGTGTTTTTGTGAATAGAATGCAAAATTATTGCCTTGACGCATTAGAATGCTTATTAAAAGCAAATTTTATAAGAATGGACTCAATAGAAAAGAAAACAGAAAGAGAAGAATTACAAAAAGAGGCAATAATAAAATTAAAAGTTTTAGGATATATTTCTATGGTAGCAGAGAATTCTGGATGTATCTTGAAGAAGCAGTATAAACAAATTTCATTACAGTTATCGGAAGCAATAAATCTTACAGTAGCTTGGAAGAAGAGCGATGACGAAAGATGGAAAAAAAGAAATTAGGATTTTAAGCTGAAAGGCTTTTAATTAAGGGAAAAATTTATTTAGGGTCTTTCGTTTAGCCCCATTCTTTTGACGCGCGCGTGGTCAACGAAAATGGTAATAGAAATTACAACAATGTTAACAAACGCAATGGTGGGGCTCGCCCAGATTCACTTTTGATAAATCCTATAAAAGTGGATTTTAAATAAAGAATCAGAGAAATATATTTTAGGTAAAATATATCAGTATTTTAAAGTGAAGGAATTTTTCTCTTTTCTAACCGCTAAAAAAGTGCGGTGGAAGAATATGAACGCTTACACAAGCAACGAATAGTTAGGCTATTTTTTGCAAGTTTTATGGAGCGTTCTTTTTTTAGGAGGAAAAGTAGGATGAAATTAGATGAAATTTTTACATTTGAGAATTTATATGACGCATATAAAGACTGCAGAAAATCAAAACAACATAAAGGAGAAGTAATAAGATTTGAAGCTAATTTATCAAGTAATATTAGTAGTTTAATGTATGAAATAATTACAAGAAAATATAAATTGGGAAAGTATAAGAAATTTATGATATACGAGCCAAAAGAGAGAGTAATAGAAGCATTACCTTTCAGAGATAGAGTAGTTATAAAATGTTTTTGTGATGTGATATTAAAAAATAAAATCGAAAGAAAATTAATATATGATAATTCAGCGTGTAGAATAGGAAAAGGAACAACATTTGCTATTAAAAGACTTGAAAACTTTTTAAGAAGCGAATATAGAAAAGAAAAAAACAACAAAATTTATTTCTTGAAATGTGATATTAGAAAATATTTTCAAAGTATTGACCACGAGGTATTATTACAATTACTTAAAAAAATAAATTTTTCAGATGATGAAATGTGGATTATAGAAAAATTAGTAAAAGAACAACCAAACGAAGCAAGTATTGGATTACCACTTGGAAATCAGTCTAGTCAATGGTTTGCACTTTTATATTTAAATGTGATTGATAGGTTTGTTAAAGAAGATTTAAGGATAAAAGGATATATTCGTTATATGGATGATATGATTTTGATACATAGAGATAAAAGTTATTTGCAATATTCACTATTAAAAATTGAAGAAAAATGTAGAAATGAATTAAAATTATCATTAAATCAAAAAACACAAATTGGAATTGTAAAAAATGGAATAGACTTTTTAGGGTATAGACACATTTTAAATGAAAATGGAAGCATAACGAGAAAATTAAGAGTGTCATCAAAACATAGATTAAAGAAGCATTTAAAAACACTAAAAAAGTTAAGGGAAAAAAACATTGTAGATGATGAATATGTATATATTAGAAAAAATGCTTTTTATAACCATATTAAAGATACAAAAGAAAGTCAAAAATTAAAAAGCGAAACTTTTCCAAAAAAGAATTAAAAATAATTTGAAAAAAATTCCAAAAAATCTGTAAAAAAAATT
The DNA here is from genome assembly GCA_004554705.1 of Clostridiales bacterium. Taxonomy (GTDB): domain Bacteria; phylum Bacillota; class Clostridia; order TANB77; family CAG-508; genus UMGS1781. The sequence continues at coordinate 27,285 of SFKS01000011.1, forward strand.
GTAAAAAAAAAGTTGTTATGGTACAATATTATAAGTAGGAATACGTTTATATGTAAAAACCTATAAATACATAGAGGAGCAATGATTTATGAGTGATTTTACATTTTTGACTCAAGAGCAATATTTTGGAAGCGATAAATTAGATATATTAGAAAAAAGAGGAACAAAAGCAGCGATAACTGATTTTTCTATTTTATTAGGTGGATATGTTTCTGATTACCATATTGATAGCGATAGTTCTTTAGAGGGAAGAACAGGATATTATTGGACAAAATCAGATGACGGAGATAACGACGCGCGCGTGGTCATCGAAAATGGTCTTAGTCATTACAACTTTGTTAACTTACGCTCTGGTGGGGCTCGCCCAGCTTTGCCGTTCTCATCAATCTCTAAAATCCCCACGAACGGAGAGAGTGGGAAAAGAGCAAGAGATGGAATTCTTGAAGTAGAGTATGGATATTACCCACAAAAAGCAGTATCAAAAGATATGCAAAACAGATTAGAAAGAGAATTTAAAAGTGGTAGAGTTTCTAGGACAAGGAATACATATACTACAGACTCAAAAAGATATAATGCTTATGATGAAAAATTTGAGCCAAAACAACACCAAGAATATGAGTATAACGGAAAAAGATATGTGAGAGTTGAAGCAAATTATGATTTTGGAAGGAATCAATTCCAACTTTCAAATGGAGAACAGTATAGAAATGGGGATAATGTATGGGTAGAAGTTGCTCCTGTTAAATGGTTAGTTGACGAAAGAGAAAAAGTTATGCTAACAGATAAATTAATTTTCTCTGGAGTACAATTCAATCATACAAGAGATTACCACACAAGAGATTTTGATAAAACAGATATAAAAACATTTATGGATAGATACCTAGCCAGAGATTTAGTACAGTCAAGAGGAACAATAACAAGAGGAGAACAAACTGAAGAAAGAGA
>SFKS01000012.1 GCA_004554705.1 Clostridiales bacterium
GTCCAACAGGAAGCTTGAAAACAACAGATAAAAAAGTAACAATTAGTTATACCGAGGACAATATAACCAAAACTGCAGAAATAAATATAACAGTAAATGCTAAGCCAACACCACCACAAAAAATCTTAACAAATATAGAAATAACACAAATGCCAAATAAAATTGTATATAAAGAGGGAGAAACTTTTGATAAAACAGGAATGGAAGTAACAGCAACATATAGTGACGGAAGTAGAGAAAACATAAACAACTATAACTGTTTTCCTATAACGGCACTAACAACAAACCATACACATATAACAGTTACATACACTGAAAATGGAAGAACAGTAACAGCAAAAGTACAAATAACAGTAATATCAAATGGAAACAATACTTCTGACGATGATAATAACTCAAACAACAATCAGGGAAATACAAATCAAAATAATAATAGTCAAACAAACACAAATCAAAATAATCAAAACAATAACAACCAAACAAATAATAACCAAGTAAGCATAAATCAAAATAATAATTTAGTAAATAAAACTAATACAACAGCAAAAGATGGTAAAATAGCACAAACAGGAGTAGAAACATATATAATACCAATAATAATTATTTCAATAATAGGAGCTATAGGATTTATCAAATATAAACAATATAGAGACATATAACTCTTGAAAATTTTAAAAAATACTGTTATAATAATGTTCTAGAAAAAGGAGATTTCATGAAAAGAGCATTAACTATAATAGTATTTTTTATTGCATTTTTATTCATATATTTTCTACAGACAAATTTTTTTAATTGGTATAATATTGCAGGAATACAACCAAACTTATTTATAATTCTAGTTCTATTTATAGGATTATTTCTAGGAAGAAGATATGGAGTGCTACTAGGAATTATATTTGGATTTTTGCTAGATTTATTTATAGGAAAACGAATTGGCTTTAATTCGATAATGCTAGGAATATCTGGATTAATTGGAGGAATCTTAGATAAGAGTTTTTCTAAAGAAAGCAGAATCACCTTTATGCTGATGTCTACTGCTGTAACAATACTATGCGAGATAATAAACTATACACTACAAATAATATTAGTAGGAGCATCACCAGTTTTCACACAATTCATGAAAATAGTTACAATTGAAGCAACATATAATGCAATTTTAATTATAATATTTTATCCTCTAATACAAAAGCTAGGTAACAAAACAGAAGAAATATTCAAAGAGAATAAGTCATTAATGAAGTATTATTAGGAGGAATAAATTGGCGGCTTTAAATAAAAAAAATGTAAGATATAATATACTATCAATAATAGTATATATAATAGGAATAATTTTAATAATACAATTATTTAATTTACAGATAGTGCATGGAGAAGAATATTTAGAACGAGCAAACTCAAGATTAACACGTGAAATCACAATAAAAGCAGCTAGAGGGAATGTATTAGATTGTAATGGAAATATATTAGCTGGCAATAAAATAAAATATTCTTTAAAAATATATAAAAGTAAAATAGACCAAGAAAACTTAAATAGAGCTATTCTAAATACAATTAATATTCTAGAAAATAGTGGAGACACATATAAAGATGAATTCCCAATAAATATTAATCCAGTAGAATACAAACATGAAAATATACAAAAATGGCTAGAAACAAACAACTTAGAAGAACAAACAACAGCAGAACAGGCATTAAATTATTATATAAAAAAATACAAACTTGAAGAATATAATATAGAAACTGCAAGAAAGATAATAGGAATTAGATATGGAATAGAAAAAAGTGGGTATACCGCAATGAGAGGCTATGAAATATCCTCAAATATAAGTGAAAAAAGTGTAGCACAATTTGAAGAAATGAACAATAATTTTCCAGGATTTGATATAGAATATAAGCCAGTTAGAAAATACTATTATGGAGACTTAGCAGCACACGCGTTAGGATATGTTGGCAAGATAAATAAAGATGAATATGATAAGAATGAAGGATATTCACTAGATGATTATATAGGAAAAACAGGAATAGAATATGTTTGTGAGAATTATTTAAAAGGAACAGATGGTCTAAAACAAACAGATATGTCAATAGATGGAACGACAACAGGAGAATATATCACTCAAGAAGCAATAAAAGGAACAGATGTTGTATTAACAATTGATGCAAAAGTCCAGCAAGTAGCAGAAGAAGCATTAAGAAAAAACATAGAGAAAATAAACAATGGTGGATTTGGAAAAAAAAGAGAAGTCAATACTGGAGCAGCTGTAGTATTAAATGTAAAAACAGGAGAAGTAATTGCTCTTGTAAGTTATCCAACATTTGAACCCCAACTATTTGTAGAAGGGATATCAACAGAAAAATGGTTAGAATATACAGCTAAGGGGAAAAGTGCATTATTAAATAGAACAATACAAAGTGCATATGCTCCAGGCTCAATATTTAAGATGATACCTGCAATAGCGGGTTTAGAAACAGGGAAAATAACCAAAAATGAACTAATAGAATGTACAGGAATATACCCTAAAGGATATAAACCAACCTGTTGGTATTATACAACATATGGACGAGGACATGGAAGACTAACAGTATCACAAGCCATTCAAAAATCATGTAATTGCTATTTTTACGAAGTAGGTACCAGAATAGGAATAAGTAAAATAGAAGAATATGCAACATATTTTGGATTAGGACAAAAGACAAATATTGAACTACCAGGAGAGAACTCTGGTACTCTTGCAGGAAAAACACTATATGATAAATTAGGAGAAACTTGGTACTATGGGAATACATTGTCAGCAGTTATAGGACAAGCAGAAAATAATTTTACCCCACTACAAATGGCAAGATACATTGCGATGCTTACAAATGGAGGGAAGCAAGTAGACGTAAGTATTATTAAAGATGTAATAAATAGTAAAGGCGAAACCATAGATAAAAAAGAAGTAGAGACCTATGTAAATAACAAGCTAGGAATTAAAGAAAATAATATTCAAGATTTAAATTTGAAAGAAGAGAACTTGAAAACTGTATTAGAAGGAATGCAATCAGTTACAGAGGAAGGGGGTACGGCATATTCAATATTCAAAGATTTCGACATACAAATAGGAGGAAAAACAGGATCAGCAGAAGCAGGAGATAAAATAAATGCATGGTTTGTAGGCTTTGCACCATATGAAACCCCAGAAATAGCAGTTGTGGTATTTGTGGAGAATGGTTCTCATGGCTATTACAGTGCAGAAGTAACTAAAGAAATTATGGAGGCATATTTTGGATTAAATGAAGAAATAAAAGAAAACGAAAAAGTCAAGCCATATATAGAAATTAATGAATGATTGTGAGGAATATATAAAATGAGAAGTGTTATATTAGTTAATATGAAAAAAAATGAAATAATATTGAAAATAAATGAAGAGGCAACCCAAGAACAAATAATAGAAGCTTTACAAAAAAAGCTTCCAGTATTAAAAAAACTATATAAAGAAGCCAAAAACCCTATAAAAGTATCAGGGAAATTTTTGAGAGATAAAGAAATGGAAGAAATTAGAGGCATTATAAAAAAGGAAATCAATGTAGACATACAATTTGATAATATAAACAAACTAGGACTTGCAGGAATAAAAAAAGTATATGAACAAAATGTTCAAACTTCAGAAACATATTTCCTACAAGGAGGAATAAGATCAGGACAAAGAATTGAAGTTGAAGGAAGTATAGTTATATTAGGAGATGTAAATAATGGAGCAGAAATTATTGCGGGAGATAATATAGTAGTATTAGGCGTTTTAAGAGGATTAGCACATGCAGGAGCAAAAGGCAACAAAAAAGCTATAATAGCAAGCCATAAAATTGAAAGTGCACAACTAAGAATAGCAAATATGTTAAAAGAAATAGAAAAAGAAGACCTAGAAGAAACTAAACAATTTGCACAAGTAGAAGAAGACTTTATTGTTCTAAAATAATAATGCAATTAAAGAAAATAATAAAGCCTTATTATCACTATATAGGGAGGTATTAAAATCACCACCTATTAGTGGTAATAACTCTACCATTTTATCCATTTTAATATACTGATCTACCTTATTTTGTTTAGTTTCATTCAAGAAAGGTTTAAGATCATACAATAATTTGGAACGAGGATTACCACTTTTAGAATTCATTTTGTCCATTATAGATTTTATCTTTAAAATAGTATCTATATCAATATCAGGAGAAGTAGCAGTAGAAGAACCATCGGAGTTTGATGAACTATTTGAGGCATTATTAAGTACCCCCATAATATTATCTATCATCTCAGGAGAAATACTATCCTTATTTATATTAAATTTCTCAAAAATACTAGATAAATCATCATTCACAACAAAAAACTCCTTATTTATTATTCTGATTAAATTCTTTTAAAATATCTTCTTTGCTTTTACCTTGCAAAATTTGGTTGGCTTTTGCAATTCCAGCCTCTAATTCATTTTTATTCATTTTTGATAAAGCCTGCAACAACTTATTCATATCAATATTATTATTCATTTAAAATCAACCCTTTCATAATTAAATATATGAATAGAGAGGATAAATATGTTAATAATAAAAAAATATATTTACAAATATGTTTTTTTTATGTTATAATTTATTATATAAATAAAAAAGGAAGAAAAAATATGAATCAAATTTTATCAAGTGGAAATGGAAATAGAAGTAGAAGACCACATAGAACAGGCAGTGACATATTAGATATGAAAAAAATAATAATTATATTTTCTATTATAATACTAGTATTTGCAATGATTATAATTATTGCAAAAATTTTTGGTATGGCGAAAGAAAGAAATCAGAAGAAAAACATAAACATAGCCAATTTAAATAGGCCAAACATTTCAGTAGAAGAAAAAGATAATAAAGCTATAATAAACATATCATATGATGATGGATTAAATAAAGTAGCATATTGGTGGAATGAAGAAACTGTAAATGAAATTAATATGAATGGCTCTACAAAAGTTACAAAAACACTTGATATACCAAGTGGGGATTATAATGTACTACACTTAAAAGCAACAGCTTTAGATAATAGCTATAATGAACTTGAACAAGAATTTAAAGTAGGAGACTATGATCCAGACAAACCAACAATAGATATATTTGAAATTCAACAAGAGGGAGAAATAATTGTAGACCCTAACAATCCAGAGGAAGAAAGTGTAAGAAATGAAAATGTAAAACTAAAAATAATAGCTCGTAGTAACAAAGGAATGAAAAATATAATTTATCATTGGGAAAAAGAGAATGGAGAAATCACAGAAGAAATAGTGACAGAACCTGACACAGAAAACCAAAAAGAATTAATTACAATAACACAAGCAGAGAGAGGAAAAAATAGACTATTTATTACAGCTACAGATTTAGAAGGAGGAGTACGTACAAAAGAAAAAGTGTTTAAAGGAATATCTAAACCAACCTTTGAATATGTTGTATACCAAACAGAAAGTGGCAATATATTAAACATTAAAGTAAAACATGATAGTGGCTTCAAAAAGGTAATTATAAAAATAAACGGACAAGAATTTGTATATGATGAAAACAATCCGGAATATAAATTAAGTACAACAAACCTAGAAATGAATATAAATATTGAACAAGGAGAATATTCAGTAGAAGTTTCAGCATATACGCAAGAAATGCCAAGTAAAGAATTTAAAGATGACCCTAAATATGTTAAAATTTAAAAGGAGAAAACAATGTTCCAAGAAATATATGTAATAGATGAACATGTAGAATTAACAGAAGAATTAAAAGAAAAATTTATCGAGCATGGAAACTTAAAATTTAAAAGAATATCAGCAAATGATATACAAAGTATACTAAAGAATTTACCACAATTAATTATAATAAATGATGATACAATAAATATAGACTCAATAGAATTATGCAAACAAATAAGAACAAACGAAGATAATAACATAATACCAATAATAGTAGTATCATCAAAACAAGATAAAGAATTTAAAATGGATCTTGCAAAGAACTATGTAGAATACTATGTAGATAAAATGATGGGAATAGAGTATTTATATTACAGAATAAGAAATATATTCAGACTTTTAGTAGTTAATAGAACAATTAGCCCATTAACAGGACTACCAGGAAATGTACAGATACAAACAGAACTAAAAAAGCGATTATTGCGAAAAGAAAAATTTACAGTTCTGTATTTGGACTTAGATAACTTTAAAGCATATAATGATGAATATGGATTTCTAAAAGGCGATGAAATAATAAAATTTACAGCGAAATCAATACTTGTAAATGTTAATAACACTGAAAAATCAAACATGTTTGTAGGCCATATTGGTGGAGATGACTTTGTTGCAATACTAGATAGTGATGTAGAATATGAAGAAATATGTAAAAAAATAATATCCGAATTTGACAAGAAAGTAAGATATTTCTTTACAGAAGAAGATTTAAATAGAGGATACTTTAAAATTCAAAATAGAAAAGGTAAAATGGAGCATTTCCCATTAACATCAATATCTATCGGTGTAGTTGTAGTAGATGAAAATAGATTTGCAAATGTATTAGAAATAGGAGAAGTGGGAGCACAAGTTAAGCATATAGCAAAAAAACATAAAGGAAGTTGTTATGCAATAGATAGAAGAAAACATTAAAATACATACAAAATAGTAATTTTCATAATCAGACCGTCATATAATTTATATGGGGGTCTTCTTTTATGCTTATATTAAATAAAAAAAGAATATATATAATTTTAATATGTCTAGTTATATCAACAATAGCTTTCAAAATAAAACCAGTAAAAAATCTAAAAACTAAAGAAACAGTAGCACTTCCAGTAAATAAAAAAGTAATAGTCTTAGATGCAGGACACGGTGGAGAAGATCGGTGGTGCAACGGTAGATAGCACATCTGAAGCTAACATAAATTTAAAAATAACATTGAAAGTCCAAAAATTATTAGAACAAGCGGGAAGCACAGTAATATTAACCCGCTCAGATGAAAACGGTATATATGATTTAGACAAGAACACATTAAAAGAGAAAAAAGTTTCTGACATAAAAAATAGAGTGAAAATAGGAAATGAAGCACAAGCGGATATATTTGTATCAATACATCTAAACAAAATACCGCAAAATCAATATTGGGGATGGCAAACCTTTTTTAAAAATGGGAACGAATATAGTAAAAAATTAGCTAAAAGCTTACAGCAAGGGTTAAACCAAACAATTCAAAAGGAAAACAAAAGAGAATCTTTAAAAATAGAAAATGTATATATAATAGAGCATGTTGAAATTCCAACAGCAATAGTAGAATGTGGGTTCTTATCAAATCCAGAAGAAAAAGCACTGTTAGAACAAGAAGAGTATCAGGATAAACTTGCATGGGGAATTTATATAGGAATCATGGACTACTTCCTTGAAGGTAATCCATGATTATGAATAGTATAATGAATAGTGAATTAATAATGGTGACTAGAATAAGCCGATAATTTTTCCATTTGGTAAAACATCAATTTTTTCTGCTGCTGGAATTTTAGGAAGACCAGGCATTGTCATAATAGAACCAGTCAAAGCCACAATGAAACCAGCACCAGCAGAGACTTTTATGTCTCTTACTGTTACCTCAAAGTTTTCAGGTGCACCGAGCTTAGTCATATCATCTGAAAAACTATATTGTGTTTTGGCAATGCAGACAGGAAGCTTACTAAAGCCTAGATCTGTTAAACAATTAATTTGTTCTTCAGCATCGGAAGTAAACTTCACTCCACTTCCACCATAAATTTTCTTTACTATTTTTTCTATTTTATTTTTAATACTGTCTTCTAATTCATAGCTGTATTCGAAATTGTTTTCTTCATTGCAAAGGTCTATTACTTCTTTTGCAAGCTCTAGCCCACCATTTGAACCTTTTGCCCAAACATCAGACAACACAGCTTTTACGCCAAGCTCTTTACATTTATTAATAACCAAATCAATTTCTTCTTGTGTGTCTGTAGGGAATTTATTTAGTGCAACTACTGATGGAAGTTTATATACATCTTTTATATTGTGAATATGTCTTAATAAGTTTGGAATTCCTTTTTCTAATGCTTCTAAATTTTCCATATTTAAATCTTCTTTATTCATTCCACCATGCATTTTTAAAGCTCTAATGGTTGCAACTATTACAACTGCACTAGGTTTTAAATCTGCCAATCTACATTTAATATCTAAAAATTTTTCAGCCCCTAAATCGGCACCAAAACCAGCTTCTGTCACAGCATAATCTCCGAGCTTCATTGCTATTTTTGTAGCTATTACAGAATTGCAACCATGTGCAATATTTGCAAAAGGACCTCCATGAACAATTGCAGGTGTATGCTCAAGGGTTTGAACTAAATTAGGTTTAAAAGCATCCTTTAAGAGAGCAGTCATAGCTCCTTCAGCTTTTAAATCTCCTGCTGTTACTGGTTTGTCCTCATATGTATATCCAACAATCAATTTAGAAAGTCTTGCTTTTAAATCTTCCATAGAAGTGGCCAAACAGAAAACTGCCATTACCTCAGATGCAACTGTAATATCAAAACCATCCGCACGTGGAACACCATTTTTCTCTCCACCAAGACCATCTTGAACAAAACGAAGTTGACGGTCGTTCATATCTACACATCTTTTCCAGGTTATTTTTGTAGGGTCAATATTTAAACTATTTCCTTGATATATATGGTTATCAAGCATGGCAGCAAGTAAATTATTTGCTGCACCTATTGCATGAAAATCGCCAGTAAAATGTAAATTGATATCCTCCATTGGTACAACTTGAGCATATCCACCACCAGTAGCACCACCCTTAATGCCAAACACAGGACCTAAAGAGGGCTCTCGTAATGCAATAACTACATTTTTTCCGAGTTTTTTAAGACTATCTGCTAAACCGATGGTAGTTGTAGTTTTACCTTCTCCAGCAGGAGTTGGATTAATAGCAGTAACAAGTATCAGTTTGCCATCTTTCTTATTTAAATCATCTAGTAAAGATAAATCAATCTTGGCTTTATAATTTCCATATTGATCAAGATACTTTTTATCAATACCGGACTCCATTGCAATTTCATTTATATTCTTCATTTCAGTATTTTGGGCAATTTCAATATCAGACATCATATCTAAACACCTCACATTTATTAATATATAAACAAAATAAAAAAAAGTCAACAAAAAAGAATAAAGTTATTGAAAAAAAAACTTTATTATGCTAAACTAATAAATAGAGGGTATATGTTTACAAAAGAATGAGATGGAGGAAACATGAACAAAACAGTAGAAAAAATTGTAGTTAGTGAAGAAGGAATTGAAGTAATTTCTATGTCAGAAGGAGTAAAAAGCATAACACAACTCAGCTTAGAGCCGGAAGAAAATGAACTACAAAATATATTGGAGAGATATAATTTAAGTAGTATTAACAATTACTCATTTGATATAAATATTGTACGAGCATTAGCAGATAGTGAAGAGCAACTACGTAATTATTTAGAAACTTGTAAGAAGCTAAATAGCTTAAACAAGTAGCATTTTAAAATGCATATAAGGAGAAAAAAATGAAAAACGACGAAGGAAATAATATACCAATTATAGTATATTACTTAAAAAAACTTAAAGATAGTACTTTAAGCACTGAAAAACAAGTAGAGCTATATAAACAAGCAAAAAAAACAACAAGGACATTTAAAGATGCGAAACTAATTATGGGAATAAGAGATAGAGTATATTATACAATACAAGAACTTTTACATAAAAAAGGAAGAACTCAGAAAACACTAAACCCAGGAAAACCAACATTAGCGGAAAAAAGGCAAGAATGGATAGATAGTATGCTAATAAATGATAATTTAGGGGCTCAAAAAAAAAGCCTCCTATTCAACAAAATCAGCAAATTACATCAATCGGCAGGTCAGAAGGAGATAAAATAGAAAGATAAAAAAGACAGAAGAATTAAGTAAAAACTGTCTTTTTTTGTCGAATTTTGTCGAACGATTTTTCTTTACAAACTAAAAAATGTATGCTAGAATAATTACATCTTTAATTGCGAAAGCAATTTCAAAATAATTTCTAGGAAAAGAATAAAGTTCTTTTATTCTAAAAATCCAAAAAAACAAAATTTGATTTTAATATGGAAAAGAGGTGAAATGCATAAAAAATTACACAAAATTAACTGTAAGCCTCATAACTATAATTCTAATAATATTTACATTAACTACAGTAAACTTAGCATATGAGAGCTTACAAAACAATAGACATACAGAAGAAAATAGTTATGAAGGAACACAAAAAGAAGAAACTATAGTAATAGATGAAGATGAAAAAATTGAAACCCTCCTTAAAAATACAAGTGGTTTGAATGAAAAGTTGTGGCAGGTTGAAATTCCTAATATAAACTTAATAGCTCCAATAGCACAAGATACAACACAAGAAGTTATGAAAAAATACGTAGGACATTTTATAAATACAGCCTTTTGGAAAGGCAATGTAGGACTTGCTGCCCATAACAGGCGGATTCCCAATTAATTATTTTGAAAAAATTAAAGACTTAAAACTTGGTGATGAAATATATTATAAAACACAATATGGAACAAAGACCTATGAAGTAATCTTATCTACAATTATTGATGAAACAGACTGGTCATATTTGCAAAAAACTGAGGAAAACAAAATCACACTAATAACATGTGTAAGAAATAAACCTAACAAACGACTTTGCGTACAAGCAATAGAGAAAGTATAACAAAATTAAAAGAAAGGAAATTAATATGAAGAAAATAAAAAAAATAGGTGTAATACTAATACTAATGATAATACTACTAGCCGTAATATTTCCAATAGTAAGCAATGCGGCAGGTAACACAATAACAGTTTATGGAAAACCACGATATAATAATCTCTTAATAAGAGAGGGAATAGATTTAACTTGTATTCCACTTGCATATACAAAAGATGGAGTAGAACATCCAGTATATTGTCTAAATTTAGAGTTAGAAGGAGCAACAGAAAACTTTTCATATAATGTAAATATAGATAATGAAATTACCAATATGGAAATTTGGAGAACAATAATAAATGGATATCCATATAAAACACCTAAAGAATTAGGTTGTGAAACAAAAGAGGAGGCATATTTAGCAACAAGACAAGCCGTATACTGTGCTGTGTATGGAAGAGATCCTAATAGTTATTTTTCAGGAGGAGCAGGAGCAGGAGACAGAACCTTAAACGCATTAAAACACATAGTAAATGTTGCAAGAACATCAAAAGAAACTAAGCCAAGTAGTACACTTAAAATAAATGCTAGTAATTCAGCTTGGAAAGTAGATAATATTAATTCAAACTTTGTATCAAAGGAATTTACAGTAACAGCAGCAGCTGGAATAAGTAGTTACAAAATAGAAGTATTAGGAGACTTAATTGAAGAAATGAAAATAACAGATTTAGAAAACACTCCAAAAACTGAATTCAAAGGCAAAGAAAAATTTAAAATATTAATCCCCATAAAAAACATAGAAAAAGATGGAACCTTTACAATAAATGTAACAGGAGAAGTCGCTACAAAACCAATACTATTTGGACTTTCTGAAGACCGTACATTACAAAATGTTGCAGTAACTGGAAACATATATGAAACGGGAAGCGGAAGCAAAACAGAATACTACTTTGAAAATGCAACTAAAATAATAATATATAAACAAAATCAAGAAAACAAAAAAGCACTTGCAGGAGTAAATTTTCAACTACTAAATCAAAACAAAGAAGTAATATACTCAAATTTAAAAACAAACGAAGAGGGTAAAATCATAATAGAAAATTTACTACCAGGCAAATACTACATACAAGAAATGGAAACCTTAGAAGGATATGAAGAGTATGATAAATTAATAGAAGTAAATTTAAAACTAAATGAAGAAACAAAAATAACAGTAAATAACCTAAAAAATAATGAAGTAGTAGAAGTAGAAAAACCAAAAACAGAACTAGAAGTAGAACAAATAAAAAGTGAAAAAAAGATAGAAAGAGAGGTGATAAAATTACCTAAAACAGGAATGTAAAAAAATAGTGCAATGTTAATTTTTTTAACATCGCACTATTTTTTTATCTAAAATTATGATATAATCACCTCGTGAAAGGGATGAAATAAAATGAAAATCATATTGGCATCTGAATCTCCAAGAAGAAGAGAACTTTTAGAAATGATGGGAATAAAGTTTGAAACAAAACCAAGCAACAGTGATGAAACTTTTGAAGAGGGCTTATCTATTACGGAGCAATCTAAAAGATTAGCATATATAAAAGCAAAATCTGTATTTGACGAAACTACAGGAGATAGAGCAGTTATTGGTTCAGATACAATGGTAATTAAAGATAATAAAATATATGGTAAACCACATACAAGAGAGCAGGCTATAGAAATGCTACGAGACTTAAGCAATAGCAAACATCAAGTAATTACAAGTATATGTGTTATATCTCAAAAAAACGGAGAATACAAGGAACAATTAGACTATGATATAGCAGACGTGTACTTCAAAGAAATGACAGATGAAGAAATTGAAAAATGGATAGATGAAGGAAAACCATATGATAAAGCAGGCGGATATGCTGCACAAAGTGAATTTGGAGTTCACATTAAAAAAATAGATGGAAACTTCTTCACAATAATGGGATTACCAATACATAAATTGTATGATATGCTAAAGAGTATATAGAAATTGGAGGATATAAATGTTAGAGTTAAAAAATGTTTCTAAATTTTACTATAACAAAGGTGTAATTGCAACTGGATTTTCAAAAGTAAACTTAAAACTGGATATTGGCGAATTTATAGCAATTACAGGAGAATCTGGCAGTGGAAAATCAACACTATTAAATGTAATTAGTGGACTAGATACTTATGAAGAAGGAGAAATGTATGTAAATGGCAAAGAAACAAGCCATTACAGCGAAAAGGATTTCGAAGATTTTAGAAGAAAATACATAGGAAACATTTTTCAAACATTTAATTTAGTGAACAGTTACACAGTTTACCAAAATATAGAACTTGTGCTTCTATTAAATGGTTATAAAAAGAGAAAAATAAAGAAAAAAGTTATTGAATTAATAAAAAAGGTAGATTTATACAAATTTAGAAATACAAAGGTGTCAAAATTGTCTGGAGGTCAAAAACAAAGAGTAGCAATAGCTAGAGCTTTAGCAAAAGAAACACCAATAATAATTGCAGATGAACCAACAGGAAACCTAGACAAAGAAGCTGCTGAAAGTACAATAAAGCTACTTAGTGAAATAGCAAAGGACAAATTAGTAGTAATAGTTACACATAACTATGAGCAAATTGAAAAATATGTAACAAGAAAAATAACAATGCATGATGGTAGAATAATTGAAGACAAGAAGATAAAAGAAACAAAAAGTACAGCAAAAGCAAATGAAGTTGAATATAAAAACATCACGAAAATTAATAGATTAAGATTAGGAATTAGAAACACCTTCAATATAAAAACAAAATTTATATTGTTATTTATAGTATTCTTATTTATGACCTCTGCAATAATGACACAATATGCAAACAGCAGAAAGCAAAAACATTTATCAGATATAGATGGAAGTAATTATTTATTCCGAAACAGTAGTGAGAACAGAATAGTAATAAAAAAGAAAGATAATACACCATTTAGTTCTGAAAATTATGCACAAATAGAAAACTTAAACAATATAGATTATATAGTAAAAGATGATGCCTTATTAGATAATGAAATAAGTTTAACAGACAAAAAATACTTAAGCATATATGGAAATGCATCAAGCATAAAAGGCTTTAAAGGAAATGTAGATGTAGGAAGAATGCCAGAAAATGATAATGAAGTAATAATAGAAGAATATGAAGATAGATATTACATAAAGGAATTAGCCGAAAATTTAGGGAACACAACAGTATATTTAATGGATTTATATACTGGAGCTATAAATGAAAAAATACCAATGCAAATAGTTGGTATAAAATATATGGATTCAAGCTTATATTATGGTAACAATAATATATATGTAAGTGATAACATACTAAATCAAATGAGATTTCAAATAAATCAAAGATATAGCAAAATAAAGATACTTTTCCAAAACAAGTACTATGAATCAAACATATATAACCCATATTTTAAGATAAAAACAAGTGAAAATGTACCAGTTGGAAAAGCATATGTAAGTAATGATTTAAACTATGAAGTACCAAGTGGTTCATGTAAAAACAAACCAATAAAAATTGAAATAGACAACTTATATTATAAAGAAGAACTAGAACTAAAAATAGCAAGAACATATACAAAATATAACATAAAATCACTAGTTGGTGAAGAATACGAAATGAACAATGGCTCAATATACATAAATCCAGAAGATTATAATAAACTATTTGATAAACCTTCATATCAATCAAGTGTATTTGTCAAGGAGGTAGAACTATTAAGAGATACCGGAGCAGAACTAGAAAATTTAGGATATACCACTTTAATTATTAAAGATACTCTAACAAAGAGTGGACAAGCACAGGTGGTTGAGATATTCCAAACAATAGTAACAATATTTCTAATAATAACACTATTCTTTATAACCTACTTCATAATAAAAGTTATCCTAAAATCAAGAAACACATATTTTGCAACATTAAGAATGTTAGGAGCAACTAGAAAAATATCTAAACAATTACTAATAATAGAATTATTAATAGTTGAGAATTTAGCCTATTTAATTTCTGTCGTAGTAATAATACTTCAGGCAAAACAAATAATTAATTTGAGCTTTATACAAACAATTGTAGACTATCTAAAAATAAAAGACTATATAATTTTATATATAATACTCATAGTAATGTCATATATAATAAGCCTAAAATATGCTAAAAAACTATTCAAAAACTCAAGCATTAAAACATACAACGGGGAGGTGTAACTATGATTGAGATTTCAAAAGTAAACAAATATTTTAACAGACATAAGAAAAACCAAATTCACGTTATAAACAATATCTCATTAAAAATGGAAGACACCGGACTAGTTGCACTTCTAGGGCCAAGTGGTTCAGGAAAGACTACTTTGTTAAATGTAATAGGAGGATTAGATAAGATACAAAAAGGAAAAATATATATAAACAATAAAAAAATATCATCAAAACTTCCATCAAAAGTAGATAAAATACGTAATTTAAGTATAGGATATATTTTTCAAGACTATAAATTGATAGAAAATATGAGCGTATATGATAATGTTGCCATTGTTTTAAAAATGATAGGAATAAAAAACAAAGAGGAAATAAAAAAGAGAGTATACTATTGCTTAGAAAAAGTAGGAATGTATAGATATAAAAACAGACCAGCAGCAATGCTATCAGGAGGAGAAAGACAAAGAGTAGGTATTGCAAGAGCAATTGTAAAATCTCCAGATATAATATTAGCAGACGAACCAACGGGAAATTTGGATAGCAAAAACTCATTAGAAGTAATGAATATAATAAAAGCAATATCAAAAGAAAAATTAGTAATACTAGTAACACACGAAAGAGAATTAGCTGAGTTTTATGCAAGTAGGATAGTTGAAATTCAAGATGGAAAAATAGTAAAAGACTATGAAAATAAACACAACAGCGAGCTAGATTACAGAATAGAAAATAAATTTTATCTAAAAGATTTTAAGGAGCATCAAAAAATAGAGACAGAAAACACAGAGGTAAATGTATATTCAGAAGACAAGCAACAAATAAACTTAAATATCGTTTTAAAAAATGGAAATATATATATTAAAACAAACCAAAATGAAAAAATAGAAGTAATAGACAATAACTCTGGAATTGAAATGGTAGATGAACACTATAAAAAATTAAGCAAAGAAGAATTAGAAAAATATAAATTTGATTTTGACAAAATCATAGATAAAAATGTAAAAAAGAAATATTCCTCAATACTAAACCCTATAACTCTTGTAATTAATGGCTTTAAAAAGGTATTTGACTTTTCCGTATTAAAGAAAATTCTACTTATAGGATTTTTCATATCAGCAATGTTTATAATGTATGCCGTAAGTAGTATTTGTGCAACCTTAAATGTAAAAGACACGGACTTTATAAAATACAATAGTAATTATTTACAAATAAGGAAACCAAATATGACACTAGAAGAGTATTTAACATTAGAACAAAATGAAAACATTAACTACATATTGCCAGGTAGTTCACTGGTATCATTTAAATTTAATCCAAGAGAATACTACCAAACAAATGATATAACCTTATCTGTAAATGGTTCACTTTCAAGCACAGATATGATAAGCAATGAAAATATAATAAGTGGAGTAATGCCTGAAAACGAGAAACAAATCATATTAGACAAAATGATTATTCAAAGACAAATAGATCAAGAATACGGTTATTTTCAAATGATTGGAATATTAAAACCAGAAGATATGATAGGTAAACAACTTACACTAGATAATATTGGAGATTTTACAGTAGTAGGAATTGTAGACCTTTCAACACCTTCAATATATGTAAATCCAACAATGCTAATAAACATTGTTCAAAATGCATACGACTCAAGCGAAATGGAGATGATAGGTGGAATATATATAAGTGATGAAGGAGAACAAGAAACAATACCAATATTAGATTACAAGCTATATGAAGACAAAATAACACTAAAAAAAGGACGTTTTCCAGAAAACGATTATGAAGTAATTGTAAATATATCACACAAATACGATATGCGTTTAAATAAAACAATATCAACAATGGTAAATGATAAAAAACTTACAGTAGTAGGATACTATGAAAGTCAGGAAGGTATAGATAAATATCTGGTAAACAATAACACAGTAAAATACAAACTAATAAGAGAAAAACAAGAATTTATGGTATATGCAAAAGATAAAAATAAAGCTCTAAGTGAATTTAGAGATTTAAATTTAAACATTGTAAATACATATGAAAGCACTAAAAAAGACTACTTAAGACAAAAAAGAGAAAGCATGAAAACAAGCATAATAGTTTCAGCAATAATACTTGCGATATCATTAATTGAGATTTTCTTAATGATACGCTCATCCTTCCTATCAAGAATAAAAGAAATAGGAATATTAAGAGCAATAGGAATAAAGAAAAAAGACATATACAAAATGTTTGCAGGAGAAACCATAGCAATAACAACACTTGCAAGCGTTCCAGGAATAATATTAATGGCATATATACTAAAATCACTATCACAAATAACATACTTTTCATGCTTTTTCTTAGTAAATATGTTGTCAATAATAGCAACAATAGTATTCATATATATATTCAACTTAATAATAGGTTTACTACCAGTATATAATGTTGTAAGAAAAACACCAGCACAAATATTAAGTAGACATGATATTTAATAAAAAAGGAGAAAACATGGATTTAAAAGAATTTTTACAAACAAACCCAAAAACAAATTTTATGCAATCACCAGAATGGGCAAAAGTTAAAACAGAATGGAAAAATGAATTTATAATTGTAAAAGACAAAAACGGAGAAATAAAAGGAACAATGAGTATTTTACTTAGAAAGGTACCAGTTATAAATAGACATATAATGTATGCTCCAAGAGGATTCGTATGTGACATACACGATAAAGAAACCTTAAAAGAACTTACCCAAAAAGCTCGGAGAAATAGCCAAAAAATATAAAGCCTTTATTTTCAGACTAGACCCTGATGTTTTACAAAATGATGAAGAATTTAAAAAAATAATAAAAGAGCTTGGATATAAAACGAAAAAAAACATAAAAAACATAGGACAGGTATTACAACCTAAATATGTATTCAGGCTAAATGTAAAAAACAAAACAGAAGAGGAGCTTTTGCAATCCTTTGAATCAAAAACCAGATACAATATAAGACTAGCAGGAAGAAAAGGTGTGAAGGTTAGAATTGGAACCAGAGAAGACTTACCAATCTTTTATGATATAATGAAAACAACAGGCTCAAGAGACGATTTCTTCATAAGACCATTATCATATTTTCAAAAAATATATGATGAAATGGGGGAAGAACATGCAAGAATATACATTGCAGAATATGAAGGAAAACCAATAGCAGCAACACTTCCAATATATTATGGCAATAAAGTTTGGTACTTGTATGGAGGAAGCTCAAATGAACATAGAAATTTAATGCCAAACTACTTAATACAATGGGAAATGATAAAATGGGCAATTGAAAATGAATGTGATTGGTATGATTTTAGAGGAGTATCAGGATTCAAGAACGAAAATGATCCACAATACGGAGTATACAAGTTTAAAAAAGGCTTCAATCCAGAATTTATGGAATTTATAAATGAAATGTATGTTGTGTACAATCCATTTATAAATGCAATGTTCAATATAAGCACAAAAGCATATACTAAAATAAATTTATTAAAAGACAAAAGAAAGAAAAGAGGTGAAAAAAAGTGATTTTAGAATACATAAAAAAATATGAAAAACGCTCAATATTAACTTCTATCATAATGATTCTTATAGCAATACTACTAATAATAAAACCAGTAGCAATGCTAGATACATTTGTAACAATATTTGGAATAGGAATACTTTTAGATGGAATTTTCAGCATAATACTATATATTATAACAGATAGAGAACAAAAAATATACAGTAATGCATTAGTAGAAGGAATATTTGGAATAATTATTGCAAGTCTAATATTAATTAACAAAAATGTTATGATAGCAATAATACCAGTATTAGTTGGAATTTGGATAATAATAAAGAGCATAACAAAAATGCAACTTTCATTTAATGTAAGAAGCGTAAATGAAAAAAGTTGGGTACTAATATTAATATCATCATTAATCACATTAGCAATAGGAATAATTATACTTGTAGATCCATTTGAAACGATGATTTCAATAACAATGCTAGCAGGAATATTACTACTTACAACAGGAATTATAGATGTAGCAGAGAGTATAAGTATGATATGGAAACTAAAATAAAGCATAAAAATTCCACAATTTATCCACTAAAAGTGGATAAATTGTGGATAAATTTTCAAGAATTAATTTATCTCTTAATCTTATTTGTTGTTGTTTTATCAAATTCCTTATCTCTTATAATAATTTTACTAATATGCTTATAAACAGGCAAACTCTTGCAAACTTCTGCGATATCTCTTTTAAGTGAAGTTTCTTTATCAATAATTTTTAATTCTTTTAATTTATCATCATTTAAAAATACTTCTGCAACAAGACCAATTTCTGCACCAACATCATCCTTTATACCCTTCACAATAACCTCTTGAACATAAGAAATTCCCATTATATAATTTTCAATTTCCTCAGGAAATACATTTTTCCCATTTTTTAAAACTATTAAATTTTTCTTTCTACCATTTATTATCAATTGTTTTTTATCATTAAATTTACCATAATCTCCTGTCTTAAACCAACCATCAACTAAAACTGCATTTGTAAGTTCAGGATTTTTATAATATCCCATCATTACAATATCGCCTTTAACACAAATTTCGCCATCGCCCTCTGGTGTTACATTTTCAAATTTGACTTCACAACATGGAAGAACAACACCAACAGTAGCACAGTCATTAAAATAATCTCTATTAGCACTAACAAGAGGAGAACACTCTGTAATTCCATAACCATTTATCAAATTTAATCCAATATCATTAAAAAACTTACCAAGTTCAGGTCTGATAGGGGCTCCACCACAAACTATCTTAATTAAATTCCCCCCAAAGGCTCCATGAATAGACTTAAATAATTGTTTTCTTAAATCTATTCCAACTTTTCTTAATCCATTACTTATCTTTAGCATTACTTCTAAAATTTTATCTTTACCTGTTTCTTTAGCATTAGCCCAAATCTTTTTATAGAAAATTTCAGCAAAAGCAGGAACTAAATAAATATAATCAGGTTTATATAATTGCAAATTCTTCAAAACTGCTTTTAAAGAATCATTTATACAAATAGTACAATGATGATGAAGAGCTACTAAAATGCCTGAAACAGCTTCATATGTGTGATGGTAAGGAAGTACTGAAAGACAACAAGTATAAACAGTAGAAACTTGAAGACCATAATAAACACTACTTACTAAATTATGTTCAGAAAGCATAACTCCTTTAGCCATACCAGTTGTGCCAGATGTGTAAACAAGCATTTTTAACTTTTTAGTATCAGTTTTCTTTATAGAAGAATAAGATATATTTCCGCTTTCATACAACTCTTTTCCTTTTTTTAAAAGTTTAGAATAAGATAAAAGTTTACCATTATCTTCGGCAGAGTCAAACCCTATAAAATACTTAATATTAGGTAATTTCTCTACTAACTCCTCAATACACTTATCGAATTTTTTAGAATAAAATAAAACCTGACTGTCACTATGTTCCAAAACATGAATAATATCCTTTACAGGAAGTTCTTTATCAACAGGCACAATAACAGAATTGCTTTTTAAAACAGTCAAATAAACAGTAAGCCAGTTGTAAGAATTTTCTCCAATGACAGCTATGTGAGAATCATTTATACCAAGCCAATGCAAACCAGTGCCTAAAGCAATGGTTTCATTTTGAAAATCTTTATAAGAAACCTCTTTAATCTTTCCACCATCTTTATATTTAAAAGCTATCTTATCACTAGCTTCTTTTACTGCAATTTCAAGCATTTCATTAATACTATTAAATTTTGTAACATCATTCAAACCATAATTTTTTTGCATAACAGTCCTCCTAGATTGAGACTTATTATATAACAAAAAGAATAAATAAGTCAATAATTTTAATATAAAAACATATTGAATAAAAATTTTTAATATGATAAAATTTTTATAGTAAAACAAGAAAGATATGAATATAAATATACAAGGTGAATTAAAATGAAAATAAAGAAAATCTTATCAACAATTCTATTAATAGTATTATTAAGCATTAATTTAACTACATTTGCATATACAGAAGACCCAGATGAATGGGATTATGTATGGCTAGACGAAGCTATAGACGAAGTAAAAGGCACAAATGAACTAAAAGTTTTGTCAAAGGTTGCAATAATATATGATAGAAACTCTGGAACAGTAATATGGGGGAAAAATGAAGATGTACCTGTACCAATGGCAAGCACCACAAAAATAATGACAGCAATTGTTATGCTAGAGCAAATAGAAATAGAAAGACTAAATGAGGAGGTAATTGTATCAAAGGAAGCGGCAAATACAATAGGATCTAGATTAGGACTACATACAGGAGATAAAATAACATATAATGATTTATTATACGGCTTAATGATTTGCTCTGGAAATGATGCAGCAGTAGAAATAGCCATAAGTATAGCAGGAAGTGTAGAGAACTTTGCAAATCTAATGAATCAAAAAGCTAAGGAATTAGGATTAGAAAACACACATTTTGTAACTCCTCATGGATTAGATAGAGATGGGCACTATACAACAGCAAAAGAACTTGCAATAATTACAGATTACGCACTAAAAAATCCTAAAATAGTACAGGTAGTATCTACAAGAGAATACACTGTAAACATAAATGGAAATTTGAAAACCATAACAAACACAAATGAACTACTAGGATACTTAGATGGGGTAAATGGAGTAAAAACCGGATATACTAGTAAAGCAGGAAGATGTTTAGTAACATCTGTAACAAGGGATGACTTTGATATAATAACAGTAGTATTAGGTGCAGATACAAGAAAGATAAGAACACAAGACACAATAAAATTAGTAGAATATACATACAAAAATTATAAATTAATAAATATTCAAGAACTAGTAAATACAGAATATGAAAAATGGTGTAGTATAAATGAAAAAAGAATAACAGTATATAAAGGAACAAAAAAAAGACCACCAATATATTTAGAACAAAGCAAATACAGTAAATATCCAATAAGGAAGAACGAAAATATTGAGACAGAAAGCACAGCTAACACAAGATTTGAAGCACCATTAGCACAAGACACAATTGTAGGAACTATAACGGTAAGTAAAGGAACAGAAGAAATAGATACCATACAAATAAAAACAAAAGAAGAAGTTGCAAGAAAAGGCGTAATATACTATTTCATAGAAATGATGCAATTATTGAAATTTATAGTATAATGAAGTGCCAATATAATCTTGGCACTTTTAATAATAAGTCTGCATATTAGCAATCAAATTTTACCAATTCAAAAAAAAAGATGTATTTTTTTAAAAAATATATTATAATAATAACATAGTCAAAATTGAAATTTTAGGAGGAACAATATGAATTGTGAATGTGAAGGTAGAGAAAATGATAAAAAAATGGAAGAAATCTTATCAAAATATAAACAAGATAAAAGTAATTTAATACAAATATTAAATGAAGTTCAAGAAGTATATGGATACATACCTAAAAGTGCACAACTAAGCATATCAGAGCATCTAGGACTAACGATGGCAGAAATATATGGAGTAATAACATTTTACTCAAGATTTAGCTTAAAACCAAAAGGAAAATATAATGTATCAGTATGCTTAGGAACGGCTTGCTTTGTAAAAGGTTCAGAAAAAATCTTAGACAAATTAAAAGAAAAATTAGGAATAGATGTAGGACAAACAACACCAGATGGTAAATTTTCAATAGAAGCCACAAGATGTATAGGTGCATGTGGACTAGCACCTGTATTTACAGTAAATGACGAAGTATATGGAAAAGCAACTCCAGAATTATTAGATAAAGTAATAGATGAATATATGGCAAAGGAGGACTAGAAAATGAAAACATTAGAGGAAATACAAAAAATTAGAGAGTTAAAAAGGCAGGAATTGGATTTAAGAGTAAATTTAAAAGCAAATACAAGAGAAAAACACATATTAGTATGCCATGGAACAGGGTGTACATCTTCAAAATCCCCAAAAATAATCGAGAATTTTAGAAAAATATTAAAAGAAAAAGGTATAGAAAATGTAAAAATAATTCAAACAGGTTGCTTTGGACTATGTGCGAAAGGCCCAATTGTAATAATCAGACCAGAGGATGTATTCTATGCACATGTCAAACCTGAAGACTGCGAAGAAATAGTAAATACCCATATTATAGATGGAAAAATAGTTGAAAGACTGCTTTGTAAAGATATAGATCAAACAATTGTAAAAAGACTAGATGAATTAAACTTTTATAAAAAACAAAAAAGAATAGCTCTAAAAAATTGTGGAATAATAGACCCAGAGAACATCGATGAATATATTGCATTTGATGGATACAGAGCATTAGAAAAAGTTTTACTAGAAATGACTCCAGAAGAAGTAATAAAAGAGGTTACAGAATCAGGACTTCGTGGGAGAGGTGGAGCAGGTTTCCCAACTGGTAAAAAATGGGAATTTACAAGAATGGCAAAAGGAGACCAAAAGTATGTAGTATGCAATGCTGATGAAGGAGATCCAGGTGCATTTATGGATAGAAGCATATTAGAAGGAGATCCACACTCAGTAGTAGAAGCTATGATAATAGCAGGGTATGCAGTAGGTGCAAATAAAGGATATATTTATGTAAGAGCAGAATATCCAATAGCTGTCCACAGATTTCAAACAGCAATAGATCAAGCAAGAGAATATGGAATACTTGGAAAAAAAATATTTCAAACTGACTTTGAATTTGATTTAGAAGTAAGACTTCGGAGCAGGAGCCTTCGTTTGTGGAGAAGAAACTGCTTTACTCGAATCAATAGAAGGTAAAAGTGGTAGACCACGTTTAAAACCACCATTCCCAGCAAATGCAGGACTATTTATGAAGCCAACTCTTATAAACAATGTTGAAACATATGCAAATATAACAAAAATAATTTTAAATGGTAGCAAATGGTATTCAAGCATAGGAACAGAAAAATCAAAAGGAACAAAAGTATTCGCACTAGGTGGAAATGTAGTAAACGTAGGTTTAGTAGAAGTTCCAATGGGAACAACTTTAAGAGAGATAGTATTTGACATTGGTGGAGGAATTCCAAATGGTAGAAAATTTAAAGCAGCACAAACAGGAGGACCTTCAGGGGGATGTATACCAGAAAAACACCTTGATACACCAATAGATTATGAATCTTTATCCGAAATAGGTTCAATGATGGGTTCAGGTGGACTTATAGTAATGGATGATTCAAAATGCATGGTAAATCTAGCTAAATTCTATCTAGGCTTTACAGTAGATGAAAGTTGTGGAAAATGTACGCCATGCAGAATAGGAACAAAAAGAATGTTAGAAATACTAGAAAAAATAACAGAAGGAAAGGGAGAAGAAGGAGACATTGAGAAACTAGAAACATTAGCCAAAACAATAAAAAGAACCTCTGTATGTGGACTTGGTCAAACGGCACCAAACCCAGTACTAAGTACATTACATTATTTTAGAAACGAATATGAAGAACATATAAAGAATAAGAACTGTCCAGCAGAAGAATGTAAAGCATTAAAGAAGATGCAAATAAATACAGAAAAGTGTAAAAAATGTGGACTATGTGCTAGAAATTGTCCAGTTGGAGCAATCATAGGAAACAGAGAAGAAGGCTACAAAATAGATTCAACAAAATGTATAAAATGTGGCTTGTGTGCTTCAAAGTGCAATTTTAAAGCAATATAACAAAGCATAAAATGAGAGGAGAAAAACGTAAATGTCAGAAAAAGTAAAATTAACCATTGATGGTAAAAAAATAGAAACTGAACAAGGAACAACAGTGCTTCAAGCAGCAAAACAAATAGGAATAGATATACCAACCTTATGTTTTTTAAAGGAGATAAATGAAGCTGGAGACTGTAGAATGTGTATTGTTGAAATAGAAGGAAGAAGAGGATTTGTTCCGGCATGTATAACTCGAGTAGAAGAGGGAATGATTGTTAGAACAGATACTCCAGAACTAAATGATTCAAGAAGAATAATGTTAGATTTAATCTTATCCACACACAATAGAGATTGCTTAACATGTGTAAGAAATGGAAATTGTGAACTACAAACTTTAGCAGATAAATTTGGTGTAACAGGAATAGAATATGAAGGGCAAAAAATAGAATCAAACCTAGACGAGATTTCTCCATCAATAGTAAGAGATAACAGCAAATGTATAATGTGTAAAAGATGTGTTGCAACATGCAAAAACATTCAAAAAGTAGGAGCAATAGATGTTGCAGGACGTGGCTTCCATTCAAGAATTGCTACAGAAAATGATGAAAGCTTGAACAATGTAAACTGTACTTTTTGTGGTCAATGCATTACAGCATGTCCAGTAGGAGCATTAAAAGAAAAGGATGAGACAGCAAAAGTCTGGAGAAAAATAAGAGATAAAGACGCATTTGTAGTTGTTCAAACAGCCCCAGCAGTAAGAGCAGGATTAGGTGAAGAATTCGGGTATCCAATAGGAACAAGTGTAACAGGAAAAATGGTAACAGCCTTAAAGAGAATAGGATTTGATAAAGTATTTGATACAAATACAGGTGCAGATTTAACAATAATAGAAGAAGCAAATGAATTAATAGACAGATTAACAGAAGGTGGCACTCTTCCAATGATTACATCTTGTAGTCCAGGATGGATTAAATATATAGAAATGAATTATCCAGAATTATTAGACCACTTATCAAGCTGTAAATCACCACATGAAATGTTTCGGAAGCATACTAAAATCATACTATGCAAAAAAAATGGAAATAGATCCGACAAAAATGTATGTAGTTTCAGTAATGCCATGCATCGCTAAAAAATTCGAAAAGACAAGAGAAGAAATGAAAAATGATAGCTTAAAAAATGTAGATGCAGTTATAACCACACGAGAGCTTGCAAGAATGATAAAACAAGCCAATATAGACTTCAAATCACTAGAGAATTCGGAATTTGATGACCCAATGGGAGAGGCAACAGGTGCTGGAGCAATATTTGGAACAACAGGAGGGGTAATGGAAGCAGCATTAAGAACAGCATATGAATGGGTTACAGGAAAAGAACTAGAAAAATTAAACTTTGAAGAAATACGTGGCAAAGACGGAATTAAAAAAGCCACTATACAAATGGGAGACAAAGAAATAAAGGTAGCAGTAGCCCATGGCTTAGCTAATGCACAAACAATATTAGAAGAAATAAAAGTAGGAAAAGCTGATTATCAATTTGTAGAAATAATGGCATGCCCAGGGGGTTGCATAATGGGCGGAGGACAACCAATAGTTAGCTCAAAAACAAGAAACGAAACAGATGTAAGAGCAGCAAGAGCAACTGCATTATACAAAATTGATGAACAAAGTGCAATAAGAAAATCACATGAAAATCCAGCGATAAAAAAACTATATGAGGAATTTTTAGAAAAACCAGGAAGCTACAGAGCCCACAAATATTTGCATACAACATATAAGAAAAGAGAAAAATATAAAAAATAAGAAAAGTGGCTTTGCCATATGTTACTCGCTACGCTCGAACGAATCAATGTAACTTAGCAGTTCTGAAAAGATATATTTTGCATAAAATAAATAATATGATAGTAATAAAAAGAAACAAAATAATTATAATATGTACAATACTTATATTAACACTAATAATAGTCTATATAGTTAAAACAATACCACAAAAAGCAATACAAACAAGCACAAAAGCTTCAAAATATGAAATTTTAGTGGATGTTGAGGAATCTAAACTATATTTACTTGAAGATAGTATTTTAAGCAAAACGTACAAATGCTCAGGACGGAAAATGGTCAACTCCGTCACCGATAGGGACATGGAAAATAGTAGGAAAAGACACATGGGGTGAAGGGTTTGGAGGCAGATGGATGGGCTTAAATGTACCATGGGGACAATTTGGGATACATGGAACGATATATCCAGATTCTTTAGGATGGGCAAGTTCACATGGATGTATAAGAATGGACAATAATGATGTAGCAGAATTATACAGCATTATTCCAATAGGAACAAAAGTAACAATAGTAGATGGTCCATATGGAGCATTTGGAAAGGGTTTAAGATATTTAAAACCTGGTATGTATGGTTCAGACGTGTTTGAAATTCAAAAGAAACTAAAAGAATTAGGATTTTTAAAAGACACACCAAATGGAAAATTTGGTCCTGCTACAGAAGAAGCAATAAAAAAATATTGCAAAGAAAATAAACTATATGTGAGAAAAATAATAGATCCAGATTTACAAAAATATATGGGTTTTGATTTATTTGAGTAAAATCAAGAAAAAGAAAAAAGACTCTGAAGTTTCAGAGCCTCCTTTCCTTTGTCCATTACAATAATAGAAGTACAACACGGAAACCCGTACTTTCATCTATATTCTTTGTAGGCGAAAATTTCGAACGATAGGCTGCAGGGAAATATAGTCCATTACAGTAGTAAGAACCCCCGCGTACAACAGGACACAAATCATAAAACTTTTCCTGTGTCCATTCGCTCACGTTTCCAGCAAAGTCATAGATGTTATTCGTTTTCCATTCCTCCCAATATCCAGTGTTAGCTATCATGTTGGGAGAACATTTCGTATACATATAGTCTCCATTTTTCACAGAATAGCTAGTATTTTTATAGTTACCCCAATAAGTAGAAGACATTGCAATTTCAACAAAAGTTCTAGCTCCAGAATGAAGAAACCATTCTAAGACTGAATCATATTCGGCACCAAAAGTCAGATGACTCGTTATGGTGTCACTTATTTCCATAGTAGAGGCAAGTTCTTGTGCATCACTGAAATCAATGTATGCACAAGGGAGACTACCTTTCACAGACTGTGGTTTGCCAGTCTCCAAGTTTTTAGAAATGTTATACTAAGCTCATCCACCAATGGTTCAGTAAACTGTTCCAAAAAAATTGGATTTTTTCGATAAATCCTTCTTCCAAATTTTTCATTGAAAGAAACTCCGTCAAGAGTACCATTAGAATCCAGACTTCCTACAGGAACCCATACAAACTGACTTCCGTCAGAAGTCCTTTCAATTACAAAACCATTGTTCCATCTTCCTTCAACATGCTTATATCCTTCCGGAATCGGCGGATTTACATAGTTCTTGGAGTAAGTTGTACCTGGTTCATTTTCATGAACAAAATTTTTATACCGATTTTCCATAGTCATTTCTCCTTATTTATTTTATCGGTTTCAAAATGGCTTCTGCCATTATGTTAATAATACCACATTTCCTTGCATTTTGCAAATTTTCAGAGTAAGTACCTTGAATTTTTTAGTAGTAAGTCTGAATTATAACTTTATGTTCACATAAATTCATAACAAAACTTGCAGAATTTATAAAAATATGGTAAAATAATAAATAGAGATTTTATATATAAACGAAATGAAGAATGAAAGGGGATTTATATATGGAAAAAAAACCAAGATGGGAAATAAAATATGAAAAATACAAAGCAGAAGAACCAAAATACAGAACAATGAGAGCTACAATTGCAAAATTAGAAGCTTCAATGGCAACATTAGAAGGTGGAGAAGTAAAAGTTAAGGGAGACTTTAAAACAAAAGAAGAATATCAAAATGCTTTAAATGCAGCAAAAAGTAAAATACAAGAAGAAATTAAAACTCAAAAATCAAAAATAGACTTAATTAAAAAAGAATTAGCAGGATATGAAAACTTCAAAAATAACCAACAACAAATTGAAAATATATTTGAATACAGAAAGGACTTAGAACATAGATTAATGGCTTTACCTAAAGACACAAGACAGGAAGTAGAAGAAAAACGACAAGAATTATCAGGTGTAGAGCAAAGAGTAACACAATATCAAAAAGAAATTGAAGAAATGAAAAAACAATTAAAAACCAATATGCCAGAAGAAGAAAGACAAATCCTTTTATTTACATTAAAAACAAAAATGGAAGCAATGGAACCTCTACAAACAAGACAAAGTGACTTAGATATGCAAATAGGAACATTAGAAGAACAAGGTAAAGGTTTTGATAAGATAGCAGAAGATAAAAGAATTACTTATGAAAGAAAAATAGCAAAATGTAATATAATAGCAGCTAATTTAATGAAAGGAAAATCACTATTAGATTTTGATTTGAAAGTTGAACCAGAAGGAAAAAGATTTACCTCACCAGATGGAAAACTATTTAAAACAACTAAAGCTTCTAGAAACCTTGAAAAATCAAAAAAAGAGAAAGCCAAAGAAGATGAGACGGAATACGATAATGCATATAACAATGGATATGATGATGGAATACAAGATAAAGAATATAATGAAGAATATGATTTTGCATCAAGTAAAGATAGCAAAGAAGGTTATAGGGATGGATTTACTGATGGAAGTAATTATAGAAAATATGGTTATAACCAGAAACCTTTCTTCAAGAAACTAAAAGATAAAATAGTAGGTATAAGAGATTTTGATGACTATGAAGAGGAATTTGAGGAAGAGGAGAAAAACTTAGTAGGAATTAGTGACTTTGAGAAAAAACATCCAAAATTAGCAAAAGTATTTAACTTCTTTAAAAACATTGGAAATAAAATATTTAAAAACAAGGAAGAAGATAAAAAATTGGACGATGACAATTTAAAAGATTATAATGAAGAGGACAAAACACTATATGAAATAACACAAAAAGGAAAAGAAAGGACCTTTAAAGAACGTCTAGCTGAAATGAACCAGAAAAATGGATATTACAGACCAACAGCTAAACAAAAAGAAAATTTTCATAATGTGGACAAGCAAGCAAAACCACATAGAGAATATAAAGACAATGAAGGACGTTAATATAAAACAAGTCAAAGGAGTAGAGGGACAACTCTACTCCTTTGACCTAACTATTGACAATTCATATAATACATTATATAATAATATTGTTTTTAAACGAGAAAGGAGTAAGTGAAACAAACGAATGATTTCACTCATAATTTTAGTTGTTCTAATTTTTGTAAATGCATTTTTTGCATCAGCAGAAATAGCATTTATATCTTTAAATGATGCCAAAATTGATAGACAAGCAAAAGAGGGAAATAGAAAAGCAAAAAAAATAAAAAAAATGCTTCAAGAACCAAGCAAATTTTTAGCTACAATACAAATAGGAATCACTTTAGCAGGTTTCTTATCAAGTGCATTTGCAGCAGATGCATTTGCAAGTGAATTAGCTCCAAAACTAAATACTATAATTGAATTAGGAATATCAACATGGAATACAATATCAATAATCCTAATAACACTTATATTATCATACTTTTCACTAGTATTTGGAGAATTGGTTCCAAAAAGAATAGCAATGAAAAATCCAGAGAAAATTGCTTTTGGAAGTATAGGAATAATTAAATTTATACACTTTATAACATTACCAATTGTTAATTTTTTAAACTTTTCAACAAACATAGTTTGTAAACTATTTGGAGTAGGACCTCAAGATGAAAACACAGTCACAGAAGAAGAAATAAGAATGATGGTTGATGTTGGAGAAGAAAAAGGATCAATTGAGGAAGAAGAAAAAGAACTTATAAACAATGTATTTGAATTCAATGATAAAACAGTATCAGAAGCAATGATTCATAGAACAGAAGTATATGCAATAGATATAACATCTAATATTGAAGATATTCTTGGAGAACTTAAAGAGTACAAATATAGTAGAATTCCAGTATATGAAGAGAATATAGATAATATAGTAGGAGTCTTATTTATAAAAGACCTGCTAGCATATGCATATACGAAAAAAGAAGCAAAGATAAAAAAACTCATGAGACCAGCATACTTTGTATCAGAGAGCAAACCAATAAATGAATTTTTTAAAGAAATGCAGAGAGACAAACAGCAACTAGCAATAGTATTAGATGAATATGGAGGCACCGCAGGAATTATAACAATGGAGGACATTATAGAAGAACTTGTTGGAAATATATTTGACGAATACGATGATGAAAAAAAAGACTTTGAAAAAATTGATGAAAATACATTTATGATAGATGGAAGTGTAAGCATATATGACTTAAGAAAAATTCTAGAAGTTGATATACCAGATGGAGACTATGATACATTATCAGGATACCTAATAGAATTATTAGGTAGAATTCCACAAGATGACGAAAAACCAGTAATAGAAACAAAAAAGGTAACATACAAAATAGAGGAATATGAAGACAAAAGAATACTTTGGGTAAAAGCATGTAAAAATAAAATTCTAGAAAAAGAAAAAAAGGAAGAAGAGGATGAGTAGGGCGACGAGTAGTCGTCCGTTTTTAGAAAGGGGAAAAAATGTATCAGAATTTTGGAATACCACAAAAACTAATAAACTTATCAGAAGAAGTAGAAAAAGAAATAAAACCTGAATTTAACAAAGTAGATAAAATAAAAGAAGCCAATAGTTTAAAAGTACTAATGGCATGCCAAAAACACAATCTAGCAGATATGCATTTTGGAGGAACAACAGGATATGGATATGGAGATATAGGAAGGGATACAATTGAAAAAATATTTGCAGAAGTATTAGGCACAGAAGATGCAGTAGTTAGAAATCAATTTATTTCTGGAACACATGCACTCACAGTAGCTTTGTTTTCAATGCTACGACCAGGTGATACAATGCTCAGTATAAATGGAAAACCATATGATACCTTAGATGAAGTAATTGGAATAGTAGAAAATAAAAGCTCTTTAAAAAGTTATGGAATAAAATATGAACAAATAGACTTAATAGGTAATGATTTTAATACTCAAAAAATAGTAGAAAGAGCTAAACAAGGTGGTATAAAACTAATATGTATGCAACGTTCAAGAGGATATTCCTTAAGAAAAAGTTTATCACTAGATAGCATACAAGATGTGATAAAAGAAATAAGAAAGGTAAACACAGAAGCAATTATAATGATAGACAATTGTTATGGTGATAAAAAACTTAGGAGGAGGATTAGCACCAAATGGAGCATACATAGCAGGAAAAAAGGAACTGATAGAACTTGCTGCAGAAAGACTAACAGTACCAGGACAAGGAAAAGAAGTAGGGCCAACATTAGGAATTAACAGACAAATATTACAAGGACTATTCTTTGCACCACAAACGGTATCAAATGCATTAAAGACAGCAATATTTGCAAGTAGACTATTAGAAAAACTAGGTTATAATGTTTCTCCAAGATATGATGAAAAAAGAACAGATATAGTACAACTAATAAACTTCCAAGATGAGCAAAAACTGATAAAGTTTTGTCAAGGAATACAAATGGGTTCACCAATTGATTCAAATACAATACCAGAGCCATGGGATATGCCAGGATACACAGACAAAGTAATAATGGCAGCAGGCACATTTATACAAGGATCATCAATAGAATTATCATGTGATGCACCAATAAGACCACCATATACAGCCTTCTTACAAGGTGGGCTAACATACGAATACGGAAAAGCAGGAGTACTTAGAGCAGTTGCATTACTGCAAAACTTAAATACAAACTAATCTAAAAAAGGAGACAAAATGAGGGTAATAATAATTGGTCGGTGGACCAGCAGGAATGATGGCCGCAATAACAGCTGCAGAGCAAGGGAATAGAGTAATTTTATTAGAAAAGATGGAAGCCTTAGGAAGAAAGCTATTAATTACAGGAAAAGGAAGATGCAATATAACTAACTCAGCAGAAATAGAAGAATTTATGCAAAACATACCAGAAAATTCTAAATTTCTGTATAGTAGTTTTAAACAATACTCAAACAAGGATATAATAAGCTTTTTAAATAACCAAGGAGTAGCAACTAAAATAGAAAGAGGAGGAAGAGTATTTCCAAACTCGGACAAAGCTCAAGATGTACTAAATGCTCTTAAAAGAAGACTAAATGAATTAAAAGTAGAAATAAAAACAAATTTTGAAGTTTCAAAAATTATTACTAAATCTGGAGAAGTAGAAGGAATTGAAGGAAAAAACGGTGAAAAAATAATTGCAGACAAAGTAGTTATTGCAACAGGAGGTAAAAGCTATCCAATAACAGGATCTACAGGGGATGGATATAAAATGGCAAAGGAAGTAGGACATACTATAAATACACTAAAACCCTCACTAGTACCTTTAATTTGTGAAGGAATATCAAAAAAAATCTGCCAAAGTATGCAAGGACTATCATTAAAAAATGTTGCAATTAAGATTAAATGTGAAGATAAGGTAATATATAAAGATTTTGGAGAAATGCTATTTACCCACTATGGATTATCAGGACCAATAATACTAAGTGCTTCAGCGATTTTAATTAGATATAAAAACATAGAAAATCTAATCCAAAGCAACAAAGTTAAAATATGCATAGATTTAAAACCAGCTTTAGATGAAGAAAAACTAGATGCCCGAATATTAAGAGACTTTAAAGAATTAAAAAATAAGCAATTCAAAAATAGTTTAGACAAGCTATTACCCAAAAAAATGATAGAGCCTATAATAGAAATAACAAAAATAGATGGAGAAAAGAGAATAAATGAAATAACAAAGGAGGAACGAAAGAGAATAATAAAAATTCTTAAAAATTTTGAATTAACAATAAATGGATTTAGACCTATAGAAGAAGCAATAATAACATCAGGAGGAATAAACATAAAAGAAATAAATCCAAAAACAATGGAATCTAAAATCATAAAAGGACTACACTTTGCAGGAGAAATAATAGATTTAGATGCATTTACAGGAGGATTTAATTTGCAAATAGCCTGGTCTACAGGTTATGTATCTGGACTTGCTTAAAATTTATTGAAGGAGGAAAAATATGGGAGAAAGAAAAATAAAAAGTATTGAATCTACTTCTATAGGAAAAACATCAAGAAAAAATGATGATGGAATCTATACTGGAGAAAATTTTGTTGCAGTTATTGATGGAGTCTCACACAAAAGTACAATAAAAATTGATGGAAAAGAAATCAAAATAGCTAACATCATTACTGAAGCAATAAAGAAAATAGATAGCCCTTCTGCTCCAGTTTATGCAAAAGAATTAACATTCGAAGAATTTGTTATTTTTATTAACATGTATATAAAAAAATATTTAGACAACATGAACTTCCCATTACAAGAAAGAATGCTAGAGGCAACAGGTGCAATATACTCAAAATACTATAATCAAATATGGCTAGTAGGAGATTGTAGAGCAATTTATGATAAATGTGCATTAGAGCATGAACTAAAAATAGACAAAGTCTATGAAGATATAAGAGCAAAGGTTATAGAGACACTTCTTGAAGCAGGATATACGCAGGAGCAATTATTAGAAAACGATATTTCAAAACCGATTATAGCAAATTCAGAGGATATTCCACAATACATAAAAAATGAGCAAGTAGCAAAGGAACTGCAAGAATATATAACAGACACTATGAAACAAACACTTTTACACAGTGGATTCACAGAACAAGACATCACAGAACAACACCTATTAGAAAAATATAATAATCCAAGAAAATTGCAAGAATATTTAAAGAACAATCCTAATGCAGGTGAATATGGATATTCTGTTTTTAATGGTATAAAAACAGAACCAAAAAATTGCAGAGTACAAGACTTACCAAAAGATGTAAAAAAAATCAAACTATTCTCAGATGGATTTCCAACGAACATACTAAATAATGACAAGGATTTAGGATATGCAATCAGACAAAATAGAAAACTAGCACAAAAGGATCCATTAGGCATAAATGAAAATAAAACTGTCAGAAACGCTGTAAGACAAAGTGAAAGAGAAAAATTTTTGGCAATAGATGATTATTCAGCAGTTTGCTTCAAAATTGAATATTTAAAAGAAAGAGATGATGAAAGATAGAAGAATATGTAAAATTTAGAACAGTAAAAGAAAATATATCATCAGAAATTGTAGAGAAGAAATCAAAATTTATAGCAAATATATTTTATGTAGAGAGTATAGAAGAAGCGGAAAACCATATTAAACAGATAAAAAAGAAATACAATGATGCTAGACACAATTGCTTTGCATATGCGATAGAAACTAGAGACCGGAGGAGTTGCAGTAAAATATAATGATGATGGAGAGCCTCAAGGAACTGCAGGTGCTCCAATATTAAAACTAATATTAGAAAAAGGCTTATCAAATATTTTAGTGATTGTTACAAGATATTTTGGAGGAATCCTTTTAGGAACAGGAGGACTAGTTAGAGCATATTCAGGAGCAGTAGAAGCAGCCTTAG
This sequence comes from Clostridiales bacterium, assembly GCA_004554705.1. Lineage (GTDB taxonomy): Bacteria > Bacillota > Clostridia > TANB77 > CAG-508 > UMGS1781. The sequence continues at coordinate 35,161 of SFKS01000012.1, forward strand.
AAAAAGCACAGATAATACAAAAGGCAAAAGGATATGAAGCTAAAATACAAATAGAATATAATTACTTAGAACCATTAAAATATTATTTAGAAAAAAAGGGTATTAGAATAATAAAAATAGAGTATTTAGAGCAAATAGAAGTCGTTATAGAGATTATAGAAGAAGCATCAAAACATTTTAACAACAATTATAACAATAATAATTTTAAAATTTCAAAATATGATATCATAAAAGAAAAATTCGTTGAAATATAAAGCAAAAACAACATAATTGGAAAAATTTTCAAAAAAGGCTTGCATTATTGATAAAAACGTATTATAATGCAAATTGTAAATATTTTACAATTATTTTTTTAGGAGGTATCAAATTGAACGAAAAGATTACTATTTTAATTGCAGATGACAACTCAGACTTTGCAGAAACTTTAGTAGGTCACTTAAGTAAACAAAAAGATATGGAGGTTATAGGAGTAGCCAAGGATGGAAAAGAAGCTTACGAAAAAGTAATAAACTTACAACCAGATGTACTACTATTAGATGTAATAATGCCATATTTAGATGGATTAGGAGTTCTAGAAAAAATCAATGCAACAAAAATAGAAAAAATTCCAACATGTATAATGCTATCAGCAGTAGGACAAACAAAAATAACACAAAAAGCCATTAGCTTAGGAGCAGAATATTATGTAGTTAAACCATTTGATATTGAAATACTAATAAATAGAATAAGAGATATAAAAAATTATAAACCAACACCAACATCAACAACAGAAAACTGTTACACTGTACGAGAAACAAAAACACAATACATAGAAATTGATGAAATAAATAAAAAAAATCAAGAAAATTTAGAAGCACTGGTAACAAATGTCATTCATGAAATAGGAGTACCAGCACATATAAAAGGATATCAATATTTAAGAGAAGCAATAATGATGGTGGTACAAGATATAGACGTAATCAATCAAATAACAAAACAATTATATCCAGAAATAGCAGAAAAATATCACACAACACCATCAAGAGTAGAAAGAGCAATACGACATGCGATAGAAGTAGCATGGTCAAGAGGCAAAAACGATGCAGTAGAAAACATCTTTGGATATACAATCTCAGCCTCAAAAGGAAAACCAACTAATTCAGAATTTATAGCAATGATAGCTGATAAATTAAGATTAGAATTAAAGACAGCATAAAACAATTAATTTTCTTAAAATTCACACTCATATAAATTAATTTCACCTAAAACATTTACATAATTAAAAAAACATGATAAAATATTAATAATTCTATCGTAAATGGTAGAAAATAAATAAAAGGAGGAGACCCATGGACAATACAAAGTGTTTGTACAGAGTCGATAAAACTCATATGTTTGTTCCGAACTCTCGGAAAAAACATAAAAAATACTTTGAAAGTGAACCATTCCATATCCGGCGTATTAGAGAATCGAGAGATCAAGAGGTTATTGTATATCTAGACGAAGAAGAAAAAGCCGGATTGGAAGCAAAAGGCTGTACATGCGAACGCATTTACAGATAATTCCCTCCCAAAGACCCTCGCAGTTTTGCGAGGGCCTTTTTTTTAATATAACTTAATAATACAATGTAATGTTTTATCTAAATGATTCTTCATAGTCACAAACGCAGTATTATTTTTTTCAGCATAAAATAAATCTATAGTTTCTCCAAACTTAACTTCATGCTTATACATTATCTCAATATTCTTAAAATCAAAATCATTAGGCAAAATATCATAAGCAAAATCCAGATAATTTAAATTATTCACATGATGATTTGAATCAATATCTCTTTTGCAAACAGTATATTCAGATATAAATTCACTATCAGAAGGTTCTAGAAGCTTTTCAACCATAGGCTTGTCAAAAACATGGTCATCAATATCCTTATAATACTTAGCTTCTATACCTTTATCAATTTTAACGATAGAACTTTTTATAAAATCATAAAGAATCCATTTAGAAGATGCAACAGCAACAACATTACCACTATCATCACACATCTTAAAATCCCTATAAAAACAGGTATGTGTATGCCCTGTACACCAAGTACTAACTTTTAAACTAGAGTTCCAAATAGGTCTATTAAATACTTGTAACTTCCAATTAAGCAGAAACCAAAACAAACCAGTATTTTTAGCATCATTAAGCCCAAAGCCAACCAAACTAGAATGTATACAAGCAGCCTCTTGGAAGATACGCAAAATACCTTTATTAGTAATACAATTATTCTCACCAACATCAGACAAAGTAACAGTAAAATCACGTGAATAAATATCCATAAAAAAGCCCTCTTTCCAATAAAATATAATAACAAAAAATTAAACAAAAGTCAATTTTCACCGTAAAAACCAATACAAGAGGAGCAGAATATATTACATTTGTGTTGACTTTTAAGTTGATTACATATACAATATATTGGAAGAGAGGGAATATTATGAGCCAAATATTAGAACAAATAAATTTACCCAAAGACTTAAAAAAACTAAATCTAAAAGAAAAAGAAGAGCTTTGCAAAGAAATTAGAGAATTAATAATAGATGTAACTGCAAAAAATGGTGGCCACGTAGCATCCAATTTAGGTGTAGTAGAGCTTACAGTAGCACTACACTCAGTGTTTAATACACCAAAAGATAAAATAATCTGGGATGTAGGACATCAGTGCTATGTACATAAAATTTTAACAGGAAGAAAAAAAGAATTTGAAACCATAAGGCAATTTGGAGGATTATCAGGCTTCCCTAAAATTTGTGAATCTGAATATGATAGTTTTAATACAGGACATAGTAGTACATCAATTTCAGTTGCAACTGGAATGGCACGAGCAAGAGACATCTTAAAGGAAGATTATAAAGTAATAGCAGTAATTGGGGATGGCTCTTTAACAGGAGGAATGGCACTTGAGGCTTTAAATGACGCCGGAAGTAGCAAAACAAATGTGACAGTCATTTTAAATGATAATGAAATGAGTATATCAAAAAATGTTGGTGGAATACCACTATATTTAAGTAAAATAAGAACAAAAACAGGGTATACAAGATCAAATAGAAAAATAAAAGAAATAACAAATAAAATACCAGTGATAGGCAAACCAATTGTAAGCTTTGCACACTATACAAAACAAATTATTAAAAGGGCAGTAATTCACAATATGTATTTTGAAGACATAGGCTTCACATATTTAGGACCAGTAGATGGACACAATATAAAGAAACTAGAAGACATACTAGAAAGAAGCAAAAAAATAAAAGGACCTGTACTTATACATGTTGTAACAAAAAAAGGTAAAGGATATAAACTAGCAGAAGAAAATCCAGATAAATTTCATGGCATTTCAGCATATAACAAAGAAACAGGAGAAACAAAAAAAAGCAACAACTATTCAAAAATCTTTGGAAATAAACTCATAGAACTAGCCCAAAAAGATAAAAAAATAGTAGCTGTAACTGCCGCAATGAAAGATGGAACAGGACTAAAAGAGTTTGCAGAAAAGTTTCCAGACAGATTTTTTGACGTTGGAATAGCTGAACAACATGCAGTTGGCTTAATTGCCGGCATGGCAAAAGCAGGATTAAAGCCAGTAATGCCAATATATTCATCATTTTTGCAAAGAGGATATGACCAAATAATACATGATATCGCATTATCAAATATACCTGCGACAATATGTGTTGATAGAGCAGGTGTAGTTGGAAATGATGGAGAAACACATCAAGGAATATTTGACTTATCATTTCTATCATCAATACCCAATGTAGTTATCATGGCTCCAAAAAATTTTGAAGAGCTAGAGAAGATGCTAGAATTTGGAGTCAATTTAAACAAACCAGTATTCATAAGATACCCTAGAGGAGGAGAAAACTATCAGTTTGAAAAAACAGAAAAAATTGAATATGGAATTGCAGAAACAATTGTGGAAGGAACAGATTTAAGCATAATTGCAATAGGGAATATGGTGGGAAGAGCAAAAGAAATAGCAGATTTACTTCCAGAAAAAAGTATTGAAATAATAAATACAAGATTCTTAAAACCATTAGACGAAAAGACAATATTAAAATCAATAGAAAAAACAAAAAAAGCTATAACAATTGAAGACAACGTATTAAAGGGAGGACTAGGTTCAGCAGTAATAGAAGCAGTGAATAAAAGTGGTATAGAAAACATAAAAGTAAAAACATTTGGATATGATGACATTTTTGTAGAACATGGAACAGTTAAAGAAATAGAAGATAAATACAATTTGAGCAAGGAAAAAATTTCCCAAAATCTCTTTACTTTTAGGGAAATGTGAGATATAATATATCGGTAAATTTATAAAGATGAAAGGAAGGAATAATTTATGAGCAAAAAGTACGTATACCTTTTTAAAGAAGGAAATGCAAATATGCGTGAATTATTAGGTGGAAAAGGTGCAAACTTAGCAGAAATGACAAACTTAGGTTTACCAATCCCACAAGGTTTTACAGTTACAACAGAAGCATGTACAGAATACTACAATGATGGTAAAAAAATAAATGAAGAAATTCAAGAACAAATCTTTGCCGCATTAAAAAAACTAGAAGAAATACAAGGAAAGAAATTTGGAGATAATACGGATCCATTATTAGTATCAGTAAGAAGTGGTGCAAGAGCATCAATGCCTGGTATGATGGACACAATATTAAACTTAGGTCTAAATGATGTTGCTGTTGAAGGGTTCGCAGCAAAAACAGGAAATCCAAGATTTGCATACGACTCATACAGAAGATTTATTCAAATGTATTCAGATGTTGTTATGGAAGTTCCAAAATCATTCTTTGAAAAAATAATAGATGAATTAAAAGCCGAAAAAGGAGTTCATTTTGATACAGAATTAACAACAGAAGACCTAAAAGAACTAGTAAAAAGATTCAAAGCTGTATATAAAGAAAATATGAATGGTGAAGACTTCCCACAAGATCCAGTAGAACAATTAATGGGAGCAGTTAAAGCCGTATTCAGAAGTTGGGATAACCCAAGAGCAATAGTTTACAGAAGAATGAACGACATACCAGGAGACTGGGGAACAGCTGTAAACGTACAAGCTATGGTTTTTGGTAACATGGGAGAAACATCTGGAACAGGTGTTGCATTTACACGTAACCCATCAACAGGAGAAAAAGGAATATATGGTGAATACTTAATTAATGCACAAGGTGAAGACGTTGTTGCAGGTGTTAGAACACCACAACCAATCACAAAACTTGCAGAAGATTTACCAGAATGTTATAAAGAATTCATGGAAATAGCAACAAAACTTGAAAAACACTATCGTGATATGCAAGATATGGAATTCACAATCCAAGAAGGAAAACTATACTTCTTACAAACAAGAAATGGAAAAAGAACAGCTCCAGCAGCTATAAACATTGCATGTGACTTAGTTGATGAAGGAATGATAGATGAAAAAGAAGCAGTTTTAAGAATAGATGCTAAATCTTTAGATCAATTATTACACCCAACATTTGATAAAGAAAGCTTAAAGGCAGGAGAAGTTATAGGAGAAGCTCTTCCAGCATCACCAGGAGCAGCTGCTGGTAAAGTAGTATTTACAGCAGAAGAAGCTAAAGAATTAGGAAAAGGTGGAAAAGGTGAAAGAGTAGTACTAGTTAGACTAGAAACAACACCAGAAGATATAGAAGGTATGGTAGCAGCACAAGGTATCTTAACAGTACGTGGAGGAATGACATCACATGCAGCCGTTGTTGCACGTGGTATGGGAACATGCTGTGTATCAGGTTGTGGAGAAATCAAAATAGATGAAGAAGCTAAGAAATTTGAACTTGGTGGATATACATTCCATGAAGGAGACTATATCTCATTAGATGGAACAACAGGAAAAATCTACAAAGGAGATATCAAAACAGTTGAAGCTTCAGTTAGTGGAAACTTTGGAAGAATAATGGCTTGGGCAGACAAATACAGAAAACTTGGAGTTAGAACAAATGCAGACAACCCAAGAGACACCAAGAATGCTGTTCATTTAGGAGCAGAAGGTATAGGACTTTGCCGTACAGAGCATATGTTCTTCGAAGAAGACAGAATACCAAAAATAAGAAAAATGATATTAGCAGAAACAGTAGAAGCTCGTGAAGCTGCACTTAATGAACTAATACCATTCCAAAAAAGTGACTTTAAAGCAATGTACAAGGAATTAAAAGAACTACCAATGACAGTACGTTACTTAGACCCACCTCTACATGAATTCTTACCTACAGAGGAAGAAGATATAATAGCTTTAGCTAAAGATATGGGAGTTACAGTAGAACATTTAAAAGAAAAATGTTCAGAACTACATGAATTTAACCCAATGATGGGACACAGAGGATGTCGTTTAGCTGTAACATATCCAGAAATAGCTAGAATGCAAACAAGAGCATTAATGGAAGCAGCTATAGAAGTTAAAGAAGAAGAAGGATACAACATCGTTCCAGAAATAATGATTCCATTAGTAGGAGAAAAGAAAGAATTAAAATTTGTAAAAGATATAGTAGTAGAAGTAGCAGAACAAGTTAAAAAAGAAAAAGGATCAGATATGAAGTATCATATTGGTACAATGGTAGAAATACCAAGAGCTGCACTTTTAGCTAACGAAGTAGCAGAAGAAGCTGAATTCTTCTCATTTGGAACAAACGATTTAACACAAATGACATTTGGATTTAGCCGTGATGATGCAGGAAAATTCTTAGACGCATACTACAAAGCAAAAATATATGAATCAGATCCTTTTGCAAAATTAGACCAAAATGGTGTAGGACAACTAGTTAAAATGGCTGTGGAAAAAGGAAAAGCAACAAGACCAGACATAAAACTTGGAATATGTGGAGAACATGGTGGAGAACCATCAAGTGTTGAATTCTGCCACAACATAGGTTTAACTTATGTATCATGCTCACCATTTAGAGTTCCAATCGCAAGATTAGCAGCAGCACAAGCAGCAATTAGAAACCCAAGAGCATAAAAATATAAAAAATAAAGGGAGGTAATTGAATATGACACCACACAATGAAGCAAAAAAAGAAGATATTGCAAAAATTGTTTTAATGCCAGGAGATCCATTAAGAGCAAAGTATATTGCGGAAAATTTTATGGAAAACGCGAGACTTGTAAATTCTGTTAGAGGAATGTTTGCCTATACAGGAACATACAAAGGAAAAGAAATAACAGTAATGGGACATGGAATGGGAATTCCAAGTGTAGGAATTTATACACATGAATTATTTAAATTTTATGATGTAGATTGCATAATAAGAATTGGTAGTTGTGGAGGATATATTCAAGACTTAAATTTAAAAGACATAATTGTAGTAAATGAAGGATACAGTGAATCTACATTTGCCGAAATTTATAATGGATGCAAAGAACATTCAATAGCTGCAAAGAATTCTTGTAATGATATAATATTAGAAACTGCAAAAGAAATGAACTTGGCTGTTGTTCAAGGAAATGTACACAGTACAGACGCATTCTATTCAGAAACAGCAGACTTAAAAGAATTATATGAAAAACATGGATGCATAGCAGCAGAGATGGAATCATTTGGACTATTTGCAATAGCTAATCACTTAAATAAAAAAGCATCATGTATATTATCTGTTACAGACTCATTAGTAAAACCAGAACAATTAACACCACAAGAAAGACAAACAGCATTAGTAAACATGATAAAATTAGCTTTAGAAACAGCAATAAAAATTTAAAAACAATTCCAAACAAACAACAGGGCAGAGAATAAAACCTCTGCCCTGTTTATCATTAACTCAATAAAACAAAAAAACAACCTTATTAATTTATAAATAAAACCTACTGACTTTTATAGTCAGTAGGTTATTTTCAAATGGAGCAGGTAGTGGGAATCGAACCCACGTAGCCAGCTTGGAAGGCTGGGGTTCTACCATTGAACTACACCTGCATTTCCCACTCACAGTTTATAATTATAATGTATCTTTAACAAGATGTCAATACTTTTTCAAAAAATTCTTAAAAATTTTTGAAAAAATTTGTTTTGAAAAACTTGACAAAAATTGACAAAACCATTAAAATATAATTAAAATTAAATAAAAAAAGAAAAATAAACATAAAAAGTTGCAAGAAATATAAAAAAATGTTATAATAAAAATGTAATGAAGACTGGAGGTGCTTTTAGAAATGAATACAAATAAAAAAATAATAATTTCAATAGCACTGATAATAATATTAGTTTTTATATTAGCAGGAGGAGTACTTGCATTTAACCCAAATGAGTGGGATCCAGGTCCAGGGGAAATAGAAGAAGGACCTTTTTTAGAAAAGGTAGGGATAGTTCTAGGTTGGATAAAATATATAGGAATAGTAACTTCAGTACTTGTACTTGTAATAATAGGATTAAAATATATGTTAGGTAGTGTAGAAGCAAAAGCAGAATACAAAAAAACTATGATTCCATACGTAGTAGGTTGCTTTATGATTATGGGAATATCAATAATTTTAGCACTAATTGAAGAAGTTATGAAGTAAGAGGTGGTAGTATGAAAACTATAGTAAAAATAATTCCTATTTTAATAATATTATTGATAATTCCAATATGTTTTCCTTGTACAACATATGCAATGAGCGAAATTATTAGTCAAGGAGATGATTTTATAGGTCAGGGAGGAACAGACACAATAGACAAAGATGCATTAAATACCACTTCGAAATACATATATAATGTATTATTTACAATAGCGGTAGTCATAGCTTTTGCAATAGGCATAATAATAGGAATTCAATTTATAGTAGGAAGCGTAGATGAAAAAGCAAAAATAAAAGAAACCTTAGTTCCTTATATAATAGGCGTATGTATAATATTTGGTGCTTTTACAATTTGGAAAATAGTAGTTACAATAGGTGAACAAGTATCTCCTACTCCAAATGCACCATCAGCTCCAGCAGTAAATGTGGGCTATTGCCCAAAATGCGGAGAACAACTAACTCAAGAACAAATAACACTAATAGAACAAAAACAAGATCACTCTATAACATGTTGGAATTGTGGACAAAGTATTACTTATTATGTAAGTACCCCAAATCCCTAAAAACCATAATTCGCTATTAACATTTTCTTAAAACCTTTAAGAAAGTTCAAAATAAAAAAATAAAAAGAAAGGAGAAAAACATGAAAAAAACCATGAAAATAGTTTCAATACTAATGATGGCTATTATGATGTTAATGGTAGCAACACCAGTATTTGCAGAAGTTAATCCGGGCACAGCAATAGACACGGTGGCAGGAGATATTACCTATAGTGGAAATACTGATTTTGCAAAAAAAGTTGGTAAAATTATAGGATTTTTACAATGGGCAGGAGCAATTGCAGGTGTTCTTATTATAACAATATTGGGTATTAAATATATGATGGGAAGCTTAGAAGAAAAAGCAGAATACAAAAAATCTATGATACCACTTATAGTAGGTGCAGTTGTTTTAATTGCAGCACCACAAATTGCAAAATTAATATTTAGTATATTTGCTTAATAAAATAAAAAAACTGATCAGAAGATCAGTTTTTTTATGCCCTTTTACCATAAGAACATTACAAAAATATTACAAAAATATTAAATTTATATTACATTTCCTTAAAATATAACAAATTGATACATTATATGTTATAATACAATTAACTATAAAAAAGACAAAGGAGGAATTGGATTGGCAACATATAATATACCAAGAAATGTAAAGGGAGAACGGAAGAATATTAATGATTTTTACAACAAAATCACTAATATATACATGTGCTACAGGAGCAATAGGTTTAATATTTTATTTTATATTTGGAAAACTATTAGGATTAACATGGCTAGGAATAGGATTAGCATTGCTTTTTGCAGGAATAGGGTTCGTGATAGGAACTTTCAAAATTCCAGATACAAATGCTATGGAAATAACTAGAAAAGCAGGGGGAGAATATATAGATAAAGCATTTATAAAATGGCTAAAATTCAAACAAAGAGGCAATATAATATATACTTATTTAGATTCAAAGGAGGAAAAAAGTAATGGATAAATTAATGAATGTTTTAACAATAATTTTAGTGTTTTTAATATTTTGCATAATAGCTTTAGCATTTATATATTGGTATATGTTGCGTAAAAGCAAAAAACAGATGGAGGAAGAGGAAGAACAAGATACAAATCCATCAAGCAACATAAAAGTGGCAACAACATACACTAAGAAATCAATATTTAAATTCATGCAGTTTGATAAAATTGAAGACAATATGATAGTACAAGATAACGGCCAAAAATATTTAATGGTAATAGAGTGTGAAGGTGTAAACTATGATTTGATGTCACAAGTTGAAAAAACAGCAGTTGAAGCTGGATTTGTACAATTCTTAAACACATTAAGATATCCAATACAATTATATACTCAAACAAGAACGGTAAATATAGGCGAAAGCATACAAAATTATAAAAGCAGATTAGACGTTTCAAAAAAAGAATTAGATACTAAACAGCAAGAATATAACAAACTAATAAAGACAGAAAACTATAATCAAAAACAAGCAGAAATATTAAGAAAAGAATTAGTAAGACTTAAA
>SFKS01000013.1 GCA_004554705.1 Clostridiales bacterium
AATTAAGAGCAAACTAAAAGGAATGTCCCCTGTCCAATACAGAAAACATTCCATGTTAGTAGCCTAATTTATACTGTCCAACTTTTTGGGTTCAGTACACTTTTACTAACGCTTTTATTTTATGTTTATTTTTTGTTCTATTACATATTCTGGTCTTTGCTTACTTTCATCATAAATCCTAGCTATATATTCAGACAAAATCCACACTGCAAGTAATTGTACTCCTGCAAAGAATGTTATTGATACCATTATAGAAGTCCACCCTGGTGCTAAATCATTCCATTTAAATGCAAATGAAAGTAGTGAGTATATAAGAATTATGAAGGATATTATTATTGATATGATTCCAAGTCCTCCTAATATTTTTAGTGGTTTAGTAGAAAATCCTATTATCCCATCTGCCGCTAACTTTAACATTTTCTTTAGTGGATATTTTGTTTCTCCTGCAAAACGTTCTTTTCTTTCATATTTAAAAGCATATTGCTTATATCCTACCCAACTAAATAAACCTCTTAAGAATTTATTATGCTCTGGCATTGAATTTATAGTATCTACAACCTTTCTATCTACTAATCTGAAATCTCCAGTATTTTTTGGTATTTCCACATCTGATAAAGCATTTAATGTTTTATAAAACATTGATGCTGTAAATAGCTTAAATTTAGATTCACCTTCTCTTGATTTTCTTTCCCCATATATCACTTCATTCCCTTGTTCCCATAGTTTTAACATTTCTGGTAATAATTCTGGTGGGTCTTGAAGGTCTGCATCTATAATTAGCACTACATCTCCTGTTACAAACCTTAATCCTGCTGTAACTGCGGCTTGGTGCCCAAAATTTCTTGAAAATGATATTACTTTTACATTTTCATTTTGTTTAGCAATATTGGTCAATATTTCTAGGGTTTTGTCTTTACTTCCATCATTTACAAATATTATTTCATATTCGTAATTTTTTAGGTTTATAAGTACTTTTTCTAATCTTGAATAGCATTCTTCTGCAACCTCTTCTTCATAATACATTGGTATTATTATTGATATTTTCTTCATTATTTACCTCGCTTTCTTTTTGAGCGTTTTTCTTCATTATGTAGTAATCATCACCTAATATTTTTTCATTGTAAAATCTTGAGTTTTTCACTAGTTCCTCATTTAAATATGAGATTCCATATTCTTCAGCCAGTGTAGGTATTCCAGAGTATAGGTTCGTTCCTAGTCCTAGCCTTTCACCTTCAATTTTTGCCCCTATACTTGCAAGCATTGTTGGATACATATCCATTGCAGTAAATATTCTATTTATATTGTTGTTTTTTTCGATTGCTGGATTTATTACAACATTATATATTGTTATATAGTATTCATTTTTAGTCTTTTCTGTATAAAATTCTGTTTGCATTCCTAAATGGTCTCCAACAATAACTATTGAAGATATTAATAAAATAATAAATATTATTGCATTTTTAATCCTTTTCTTCATTATCTTCTACCTTGAATCCTATTTTTATATTGTCTTTAATTATTTTTTCTATTAATGGATTTATTATAGCAATTACTACTGCTAAAATTACATATTTTACTGTAAATTGATTTGTAAATATAAAATTTGGAGTTCTAAATATATATACAGTTATTATATATGATATTAAATTTACAAATAAAAGGCTTCTTAAATATATTTCGATTCTTACTCTAATGTTTTTTCTTCTCCATTAATTTTATCATATGCTTTTAAACCTATCATACTTGGTAATAAAAGTCCTATCAATTGATTCATCATATTTTTATCCCTTTCTAATAACTTAAATAGGTCGCTTTAAAAGCGACCTATACAACTTTTTTATATTATTCTGCCAAATATTTTTTTATAATTGCATCTGTTATCTTTTTGCTTGCTGTCCCATCTCCATATGGATTTGTCGCCTTACTCATTTTCTCATAAATTTCTTTATTTGTCAATAATTCTCTAATCATGTCATATATTGTATTTTCATTTGTACCAGCAAGTTTTAGTGTTCCTGCCTCTATTCCCTCTGGTCTTTCTGTTGTATCACGTAGCACTAATACTGGTTTTCCAAGTGAGGGAGCTTCTTCTTGTATTCCTCCACTATCTGTTAGTATTAGATATGATTTATCTATAAAATTATGGAAGTCTACTACCTCTAGGGGTTCTATTAGTTTTATTTTGTCATCATTTCCAAGAACTTCATCAGCAATTTCTCTTACCTTTGGATTTAAGTGTACTGGATATACTACTTTTACATCATTAAATTCATCTACTATTCTTTTTATAGCCTTGAACATATGCCTCATTGGTTCTCCTAAATTTTCTCTTCTATGCGCTGTAAGTAATATTAATTTATCGTTTCCTAGCCATTCGAAAATTGGATGTTTATAATCTTTTTTTATTGTTGTTGTTAATGCATCTATTGCTGTATTTCCTGTAACATATATCGTTTCTGGTTTTTTTCCTTCTTTTAATAAACTATTTTTGCTATTCTCTGTTGGTGTAAAATGCATATCTGCCAATACTCCTACCATTTGTCTATTCATTTCTTCTGGATATGGAGAATATTTATTCCAAGTTCTTAATCCTGCTTCTACATGTCCAATATCTACTTGATTGTAAAATGCTGCTAAAGCACCTGCAAAAGTTGTTGTTGTATCTCCATGCACTAGTATAATATTAGGTTTTACCTCTTTAATTACCTCTTCTAATCCCTTAAGAACTCTACTTGTTATATCACTTAGAGTCTGTCCGTTCTTGCATGATATTTAAATCATAATCTGGTTCAATTTCAAATACTTCAAGAACTTGATCTAGCATTTGTCTATGTTGTGCTGTAACACAGACAATACATTCTATTTCCTTTCTTGATTCTAATTCTTTTACAAGTGGTGCCATTTTTATTGCTTCTGGTCTTGTTCCAAATATGGTCATTACTTTAATTTTTCCCATTCTTTTCTCTCCTTACTAGATACATAAATTTCAATAATTTCATTTGCCTTCCTATTCTTGATGGTTCTTGAAAAAATCTGTATAGCCATTCCAAATTGCATTTTATAACCCAGTTTGGTGCTCTCTTTTTTGTTTTGCTTATTACGTCAAATGAACCTCCAACTGGCATAAATATCTTAACGCTTGGAAATTTTTCTTTGTTTTCTATTATAAAATTTTCTTGTTTTGGACTTCCTATTCCTACAAAAACAATATCTGCATTACTCTCTATTATTTTGTAAATTACTTCTTTCTCATCACAATATCCGTTACATTCACCAACAATATTAATTTTTGGAAATTTATTTTTTAAATTTTCTTTTGCAAGCGTTGCAATACCTGGTTTTGAACCATATAAAAAAATTCTAGCATTATAACCTTGTGATTTTTCACAAATATCTATCATCAAATCTATTCCTGTAATTCTTTGTTTTATATTACCTTTATTTTTTTTAGATGCCCATACAATTCCTGTTCCATCTGGAATCTGATATTTTTGCTCATTTAGTATTTCTTTGAATTCTTTGTTGTTGTAATTAGTAACTGCTATTTCAGGATTAATATTTACAATGAATGATTGTTCATTGTTTTGGTAATCTAAAAATATTCTATTTACAAGCTCTTTTTCATCAATTGAGCATACATTAAACCCTAATATTTTTTCTTTTTTCATTTACTTAATCTTTCTTTATTTTTTATTAATTCTAAAATTTCATTTGCTTTGTATTCCCAAGAGTTTTGTTTAGCTTCTTCTATTTCTATTTTTTTCATATCGTTATTATATAATATATTGATATTCTTTATTTTATCATCAAATTCTTCTTTGTTTTTTGCAATAATAACACTTTTATATTTTCTACATTCTGGCATATCTGTTGTAATAATAGGTTTTTCCATTGCCATATACTCAAATACCTTAATTGGATTGGTAGATAATGTTATTTCATTAATTATAAATGGTATTATACATATATCAAAATAATTTGCATAATCTGGTAAATCTTTATAATCTACCTTCCCCAAATAATGTATATTTTCAATTTCTTCTATTTTGCTCTCATCAAATGAATTATCGTATTTTATTCCTATTAAAACAAAATTTATATTTTTGTTTTTGTTTGCTATGTATTTTAACAATTCATAATCGAACCAACTAGCTAGTGCTCCATAATAACCAACAATTATCTTTTTTTCATCTATAATTTTCTTATATTTTAAATTTTTTATTTCTTTATTTTTGTTATTTGCAAAATGTTTATATTCAACGCCATTAGTTGAAAGTATAATATTTTTCTTATTTTTTCTTTTTTGCATAATATCTTTATATAAAGTATCTGCTGAGGTTACCACCAATGCACTGTCAATGTTTTCACATACATACTTATGTATTTTTTTTACATTTTCTGGCAATTCTTTAGTTCCTGCTAATAACGGATTTAAATCATCGATGTATTCATACAATAAAGTAAAACCATTATTTACATATTTATTCAATGTGTCTTCACTTACATCCCAACATGTAGAATATAATTGCAAATACTTAGGATTATTAATTTTTTCTAACTCTTGCCATAATAAAGTATCAAATGCTTTTATCTCATAATTTATCAAAAAAAGATTATCTTTAACTTTTTCAATAAATCTTGTTTTATCAGTCATTCTTGTAACTTCATAAAATATTAAGCACTTCTTATCACTTAAACATCTTGCAATATGCTGTGGTCTCTGGTATAAAGGCACATTCCAGCCAAAAGAACCTCTCCACACAAGTATTCTCTCATAATCAGAATACTCTAAAATTTCTTGTATATTTCTTAAAATTTTCTGTTTGTTAATTTTAAATTCTATTTTTCTAATAAAATTTATTTTATTGATATAATTTGCCATGCAATATTTGTATGTTTTTTTTGTCGTTTTCAATATTCCATCTTTTTTAAAAACATTAATAAACTTAGATACTTTATCTTTCATTTTCAACTCCTATTGGTTAGTTTTCTAAAATATTATTAATTATTTCAGTATGTGTTTTTACGGCCCTCTCATATATTTGTTTTGAAATCCTAGATTCTATTATATTAATTTGTTTTATATTGTTTATTACAAAATTTAAAGAATCTTCTAAATGTTCTTTATTTAACTCTTTATATGATAAAAATAAATTATTAATAGAATATGTTTCTCTTAAAAAACTCATTTTATTTATATAATGAGAATGTATGTCATAAATAATATTAATTGCAGGTATACCCGCTTTTAAGCATAGCAAAGTTGAATGATAACGCATATTAATAATTAAATTACAACTATTAAAAGTATTCATAATATCTTCATATTGTTGATAATATTGCGTTATTTCAATACTACTATTTATTTTTATATTATTTGTTATATTAGTTAAATTGTAAATATCCGAATGTTTATAATCATAAAATGGAATTAATTTTATTTTTAGAGATTTATTTATATTTTGAAAATACTCATCTATCCATATTAAAATTTCTTTTAATTTGTTGTTGTCAGAAAATCCTATTAATACGAGACCTAGGACAAAATTATCATCATCTAATTTATTGGAAATATTATAATGAATATCTTTTAAAGAAAAAACTAAATCATCAACAATTCTAATTTTATCTATATTTTTTATTCCAGCTTCTTGTAAAGTTTTTATGCTATTCGTATCTCTTAAAGAAAAATGTTTAGCTTTACTAATTATAAAATCCAATTTAGAAAGATATTCCATATTTGTAAATGCATTTGCACTACTAAGTCCTATACAATAAAATGGTTTATCATGCATTATACATGCAAGTGATAAATTAATTAAAATAGTAGCCGTACTGTATTTATAAGAATTATCCTCATTAAAATAAGCGTCTTCTAACAATGCTCCCCCACCAAATATAACTTTATCAAAATAGTTAGCAATTATATTAAAATCCATATTAGTCTTTGGATAATGAATAAATTTTACATTTCTATAATTATCTATTTTGTAGTTTGGATTATCTGCTAGCATTATTGTAATAGAATACTTAGAAGTATCTATTTTTTCTAAAATAGATTGTAGCATTAATTCATCTCCAGAATTTGGAGCACCATAAAATCCTACTATTAACACTTTTAACTTGTCTTCATTATTAGATAGCAATAATAATTCAGTGTTTATACAATCAAATTGCTTCATACGTTCATCTAATAATTTTATTTCTTTACTATTTTGTAAATTATTTAAACTTTCTTTTAATAATAAAATTTCTTTAGAAATATTATTATTTTCCAATTCCAATTGATTAATTTTATATTTTATTAAATTAAAATTATAACTAAAAAAATTATAAATTTTAGACTTTTTTAATAATTTTTTAAAGGACTTCATATTTCCCCCATTATTCAAAGATTTCACACAGATTTTTTGCTTCTATCATACAGTCTTCCATTGAACAATATGTCCATCCTCCATATCTTCCTATTGTATAAATATTAGTTTGACTTAAGTATTGCTTTAATTTTAATATTTTTTCATAAGTAATTCCATTTATATGAACATATGCAGGATCCATTATTATTGACATATATTCTTCTAATTTCATAGTATCATCTATAATATTTTGTTTTTTTAAATTTTCCAAAGTTAATCTTAATTGTTCTTTTACATTAATATCTGCGTTTTTATCATAACCTATTTCTATATACATACTTAATTTTTCTGAATCTAATATATTATCATAGAATCCAATTCTATAGTAATTACATTTTTTATCAGGTATGTACATCCAATGTTCTTTAGTAAATTTAGACTTTTTGTTAAAACCTAAATTAAATACAAGAACTTTATTATATGATAATTCATCTTTTAATCTTTCAAACTCTTCGTCTCCAAATAGTTCTAAGAAATGATTTAAAGGTGCTGTATTAATTAAATATTCAAATTTATATTTATCACCTGCATTCGTTGTTACAATTTTGTTTTTCAAATCTATTGAAGTTATAGTAGTATCTAATAAAACTTTATTTTTATCCAATTTATTATATAAAATATCAATAAAAGAACCTGCTCCATTTTTGGGGTATAGAAAAGTATTATTATAAGATGAATCCTTATTGTTTTTCATATTGTTTATTATTTGTTTCAAATCTGCATAAGGGAAAAACCTCCCCATTGCTTCTTTATCTAATTTTTTCAGATCACAGGCATATAGTTTCTCATTATATGGCTTTAAAAACTTTTCTACTATCGATTTACCAAATTTCCCATATAGCATGTCCAAAAAATTATCATAATTATCTTTTTCTTCTTTATTAAATAAGTCATATAAACAATCTATAAATTCTTCTTTTTCTAGCTCATGTATATTTGTCTGAAAAGGATAATCTATTAACGAATTCTTGTATAAAATTTTAGTACATTTATCTTTATAAATAATATCTTCGGGATTCACATTATCTATAAATATCTTTTTAAACTCATCCGTCTTAAAATGGAAAAAATGGCCAGCATAATCCCAAATAAAATCACCTCTTTTTATTGTTCTACAATATCCTCCAACTTCAGACTCTTTTTCCAATATTGCATAATTATCATCTTTTATATAATTTGCAAATGTTAATCCTGATATTCCTGCACCAATTATTAAATATTTAATATTCAATTAATATTACCTCCTAAAAAATTTTTTTAATATTAATTTCAATCGAACTAATATGGTATTTAAAAATATCAAATATCCATATGTTCTACGATGAAATTTCACTTTATTTATTGTAATATTTTCATTTTGATAAAAATATCTATATTCCTTTAATCTTTTATTAAACTCTCTAAATGGTTTAAATGAATTATGATAATTTATACAAATTTCATATTGTGTTGAAATCATTGGTAAAATAAGTTTGTTTTCAATATAGTTTTTCCTACTTTTTGAAATATTATTAATATTCTTATAATATATATTAATCATATTGATACATACATTTTCGTGATCCTTATAATGTTTTTTATATGATTCTTTATTTACTGATTGTCCTTCTCTTCCTAATAAATATCTATAAATATTTAGATTATAATAAGTTATTGTGTTACATAAAATTGCAACATTAATATTTAACTCCATATCCACATAAAACATTTTTTCTGATAATTTAAACGGATTATTTTTTAGCATACTGCTCTTATAGCTTGAACATGCTAATATTGGTCCCCAAGAAGAAAATCCATAATTTTCATAACACAAATCATCAAATTTATATTGTATGCCTGGCTTTAAATTATCGTATATTTTTCTTATAATAGGGTTATTCGTTTTAGAAAAATCTTCAATATAATTATTTAAAACAATATCTGAATTTTCCACCTCTAGAATATCTATAAGTTCAGCAAATTCTTCTGAGTCAACCGTATCATCCCCATCAACCACTTTAATATACTTGCCTGTTGCAATTTTTATTCCTTCATTAATCGTAGAACCATGTCCTCCATTTATTTTATTAATAACTTTTATAAC
Organism: Clostridiales bacterium; assembly: GCA_004554705.1. Classification (GTDB taxonomy): domain Bacteria; phylum Bacillota; class Clostridia; order TANB77; family CAG-508; genus UMGS1781. The sequence goes on from SFKS01000013.1 coordinate 8,500, forward strand.
TGATTTATCATTTATTGTATACTTGTTTTTTAGTTCTTCTGCAATATCTGCAGTATTATCTTTAGATCCATCATTTATTATAATTATTTCTATTTTCCCTGCATTTCTATGATCTAATAAAGAATATACTGTATGTCTCAAATACAAAGAAACATTGTATGAGGGAATGATAACACTTAGAACTGGTTTTTCAATTTCTTTAAAAGGTAATTCAAATTGTGGTATTGCATTTTGTAACATTTGTAAATCTTTGGATATAGTATGTTCATAATCAAATCTATTAGATACTGATTGACTTTCTGCTTTTGCTACATTTAAAAAATATTCACTATCATAATACATTTTTTCAATCACATCAGCATATTGTTTATAATTTTCAACAGCACACAACACACCTAAATTCTCTGGAATAAACTGCCTTACTCCTGGTATATCAGAAGTTACTACTGCACAACCTGAAGCTGCAGCCTCACAAGACGAAACTGCCTGTGAATCAAATCTTGTTGGGAACAAAGCAATTCCATGTGTTTTATGTGTTTCTCTAATTTCTTTATGATTTAAAAATCTTTTATATATATATACATTATCAAACTGTTTTAATGGTTCTAATATAACATCATGTAAAGAACCATCTCCATATATATCAAATTGTAAATCTTCAAAGAACGGTCTACGGCTTAGTTCCAAAATAATTCTTACAACTATGTCTAAAGAATATGAATTAATATCATCAAACTTTCTTAAAACAAATATTTTTTTTCTTAGATCAACATTTTTCTTTTCAAATGCAAATAAATCTGTATCTATCAAACATGGTATAACATCCCAATTATTAAATTTTATATTTAGAAGTTCTTCACATCTATTTTTGGTCCATTCCGTCACAAAAATCCACTTTGCATTTTTAATATTATTATATTTTTTTATAAAGAAATCCTTAACTTTAAATTTTTGCTCTAAATAATCATCAATATGTGCCGGACTTCCAAAATATGGACTAGCTATTTTAGTCCAATCACGATAAAGAGTTTCAGCTCCATGTAAATAGAAGTATAGTTGTGTATCTGATAAATCAATTGATTCTAAAACGTTAGCATACCTTTCATCGAAAAAATGAATAAGAATTTTTTTATATTTCTTTACTTGTAAAATTTCTCTTAACTTGCCATAATCACATTTTAATACTTTAATACCTTCAAATTCATATGTCTTCAAATCTGATATCTCATTACAAACAATTACATCCACATTAAAATTAGCTTTTTTATAGGCTTGTACTCTTGTATGTACAAAAGCTGTATTATATTTATTTTCTAAAGAGGGGTATCCTGGAGTAATAAGTAGTGTGTCATTTTTTAATAAATCTTTATAGAAATCATTTTCAATAAAATTATCCATTTTTATTCTGCTAATTTCTATTTTTGTCATTGCTGGTACATATAATGCAACAATATAGTATTTTAAATAATCATATTTATTAGCAAATACTGAATTTAATCCACATTGCCCTAATATTGTTTTATATCTGTTCAATATTTTTAATGTACATCCTGTTCCTTTTATCACATTTCCCTCAAATTTTATATATATTTCTTTTTCTGAATTGCTTTTAAATACATGGGGGTATACAAGGAATTGATGTACATTAGTATTGTTTTCTATTATCATTTTTTGTTCATCATATGCAACATTTATCTTGCTACTATTTATCCATTTTTTATTTAATAAGTTCAATCTAAAAACTCCTCTCTATAATCCAACTGATTCTCTATATTCTTTACAAATTTCTTTTGCAGGACCTATTTTAACTACTTGTCCGTGATTTAGCCATACTACTCTATCACATATTTTTTCTATTTGATTTAATGAGTGTGATACAAATAAAACTGTTGTTCCTCCGCCTATCATACTTCTCATTTTTGCTTCGCTTTTCTTTTGGAAAGATATATCTCCTACTGATAAAATTTCGTCTACTATTAATATTTCTGGGTCAACAACTGTAGCTATTGAAAATGCTAGTCTTGCTGTCATACCTGATGAAAAGTTTCTTACTGGCACATCTAAGAAGTCTTTTAATTCTGAGAATTCAACTATTTCATCGAATTTTTGCTCTATAAATTCTTTGGTGTATCCTAATACTGCACCATTTAAATATATATTTTCTCTTGCTGTTAAATCCATATCAAATCCAGCCCCAAGTTCTATCATTGGGCAAATATTTCCATTTACTGTTACTTTTCCCTTTGTAGGTTTCATTACTCCTGCTATAACTTTTAATAATGTTGATTTTCCTGCTCCATTACTTCCAATAAAGCCTATTACTTCTCCTTTTTTAACATCGAATGAAACATCTTTTAATGCCCAGAAATCCTCCTTTTTAGGTTTTTTACTTTTGGGTTTAAATAGATTTATAAAGAATAATTTTAGTGAGAAGTTTTTTTCTATTCCAAGATTAAATTTCATTGATACATTATCTACTTTAATCATATTTCCTCCTATTATACGTAATAAATAAATTTATCTTGAGTTTTCTTAAATACTATAACCCCAATTAGTAATACTGCTACTGATGATAGTAAACAAATTGTCCAAGTAAAAGGTTGTGGGATTCTCCCATATAATATAATTTCTCTTGCAAAATTGATATAATGATAGAGTGGATTTAATTTAAGCCATGGCTGTAATTCTTCTGAAATCATTTTTATATCATACATAATTGGTGTTAAGTATGTCCACATCATTACTATTATTCCATATATGTAAAACATATCTCTTAAAAATACTGATACTGCTGATAATATAAATCCCATACCTAGTGTGAACATAAATAAACATAAATACGCATATGGTAAAAATATATGATACCAATTTACACCTGTTCCTGTTGCTAAAAGCACTATGTATAGTGGAATTAGTGTGAGTAAGAAATTTATACCCACAAATAAGCATTTAGATAATGGGAATATATATTTTGGTATGTATATCTTGTTTAATAATCCAAAGTTAGCAACTACCGAACTCATAGATAAATTTGATGCTTCACTAAAATAATTAAACATAACTAAACCTGAAAGTAAATATGCTAAATAATTTACATCTGGTGTACTAAATTTAAACACATTTGAAAATACTATTGCCATTACTATCATTGTTAATATTGGGTATAATAAGCTCCATACTATTCCTAATACTGATCTTTTATATTTTACTTTAAAATCTCTTGATACTAATTGCTGTAATAGAAATGAATATTTTTTTAGATTTATCATAACGTTTTTTATGAACATACTATCCCTCCGATTTTTCGTCTAAATTATATAACAAAACATATAAATAATCAACCCTTTTTGACTTTATTTTTTACGCAAAATTTAGGAACCCGTAAGGGTTCCTAACGTAAATTGTAGGTTGTATTTAGTTACACATTTCTATTTGCGATTTCTATTGCCTTCGCAACCATAGAACCGCATTGTTTTGCAGATACATTTCCCCAACTACCATCACGTTTAACTATGTCATATACTCCTAGTTCTTTTGCTATCTCTGTTTTTAAGTTTTCAGACATTAAGTTTTTATTTCCAGACATCAGCAATCCTCCTTTAAGAAAAATGAAATTTCATTTTTCTTAAAATTAGTTTGCTCAGAAACGCATAAAATACACTAGAAATTTTTTCAAATAAAGAACACTAAAATGTTTAAAAAACGAAGTGAGGAGTTCTAGCAAATGGAGCCTAGAATTTCTTAATAAATTTTATGGAAATAGTTCAATTTTACATTGAAAGGGTTCCATAAAAGGTATTTAGAAATTCTGCGAACATTTGCTAGACAACTGAACCGAGTTTTTTAAAGCATTTAGTGTTCTATTTGTTTTCAAATATTCCTAGTCTATTGCGTTAATATTCCATCTGGTGTGTCAATAATAACAAGTATGTTTTCTTCTTTTCCAGTTTTTGCATTAACATATACTAAAAAGTCTGTAGCATCTACTTTTCCTTTAAATTCATAACAAAATATTTCTGTTTTCCATTCTGTTGGTATTATTGCTAGTCCTTCGCTTGTTATCTCTAATTTTTTATTTAGTGATGATTTGGCCTCCTGCATACTAATACTTGGCTTTTCTATATTTCTTTCCGTATGGTTATTTAAATAACCTGTTGTTTCCATTCCTAAAACTTCTCCATTATCTAGTGCTATTTTTACTTTGATTAAATCTGGATAAATAGTTACATTGTCTTGTTCATATGCATAATTTATTGTTACTGCCCCACCTTGTTTTAAATAGTAAGTTGGCTTCATATTTGGAATTCCTAAATTATTTAAGAAATTTTTACCAATTTTGTTTGCTTCATCTATCTGTATTTTTTCTTCTCCTATTTCACGGTTATAATTTGCAAGTACAATATGCCCGCCTTTTTTTGATACTGATATCGTAAGTGGATTATTTTTATCTCCATTTTTTATTGTAATGGTAAAATCATAAACTACAATATTTCCATTTTCAATTAAACCATTTGATTTAATTTCTTCAACTTTATCTTGACCTATAAAACTTATTGCTTTTTGTTTTGCTTCCTCCTCTGTTACGTCATCTCCAACTAAGCCCTTCTTTTCTGCGCTTTCCATATGTTCTGAATAAGCTCCATCATATATTAGTCCTTCATATTCTCCAAAGTTTTCATTTATATTGCTGAAACTTGTTGCAGATAAATTATCTACCTGTTGTGCAAATGCTGTATCAACATCCTTTGTAAGTTCTTTCCAGCTTATTTTTCCATTTCCCATATCTATTATTAATTGTTCTAGTGTACTTTGCAAATCTGCTGAATAATCATGTAATTTTTTTAAATTGTCTAGCTCTTCTTGTGATAAATCTTCGCCATTTATAGCTTTTTTGGCTAAACTATGACTATAATCACTTACTTGATTTAGAAATCTAGCAGTATTTGCTAATTCATTTGTTGATATTGGAAGTTGAGCTAAATATACTTGTGCCAAGTTCGCTTCTCTCCATATGTGCATTAGTGTTTCTGCTCCTTGTTCTGATGAACTTGATATCATTGACTTTGCCAAATAATTTTCAGTATCATTTATATAATCAATTAATTCATATAATGCTAAATTATAGCTATTTTCTGTAGCAATTACATATTTGTTTCTTTGTTTATATAATAATATTCCCATTACTATTATTCCAATTATCAAAACTATTGCTACTCCATACATATAGTTTTTTTTCATTGTTTTTAAAATTTTGTTTTTCATTCTAATCTCCTTTACATATATTTTCTTAAAATATGCCAAATCTCGTCGGAGCTTTTATGTTTATTCTAGATATAAAACTCCTGCGTTGGGCTACTTTCTTTTAAAAACAGCTCTATTTTCTTAAATTTATTTGCAAAAATGGTGTTTTCCAATAGTTTTAACTATTGTTTTTGACCATATCCATTTATTTGTCGCTGTGTTTGGATTAAAATAGTACACGCACCCATTCGTTGGATCCCAGCCATTCATTGCGTCTTGAGCTGCTTTGTATACAGTTGAAGTTTCATCAATCGGATGATTTATTTGGCCATCTGATACTGCTGTAAATGCTCCTGGTTCATATATTACCCCTGCTATTGTGTTCGGAAAATCAGGATGCTTTACTCTGTTTAAAATTACTGCTCCAACTGCAACTTGTCCTTCATATCCTTCTCCTCTTGCTTCTCCATTTATAGCTCTGGCTAAAAGTTGTATGTCTGAAGTTTGTCCTCCGCCTTGTGCAAATTCTTTTTTGGAATATGAAAATATAATTAAAGCTATTGCAATCAAAATGCTCATCGTCAAAATAAATATCTTTTTCATAACTCTCCTTTAATTTTCAATCTTCATTTATTTTTTCCTAATTTTTTTAAAATATTCTTTTTTTGTAAAATTTATGTTATAATGAGTTTGGTGAATTTTATGAAGAAAATTTTAATTTTTTATGGTTCATATGGTGGTGGTCACTTGTCTGCTGCTAGAAGTATCAAAGATTACATAGAAAAGAATTATTCAGATTATGAGATTAAGCTTGTGGATTGTGTTGAATATGTTAATAAATTTCTTAACAAACTCACTACTAAAGCATATACCGATTTTTCTAAAAATGCTCGATGGATTTGGAAGCATCTTTACTATGACTCTGAAAAAGGGAGTTTGTCTAGAATAAGTAATTCTATAAATAGATTAATGGCTATTAAATTAAATAAATTAATTCAAGAATATAACCCTGATTTAATTATTTCTACACACCCATTTAGTAGTCAAATGTGTGCCATTTTAAAGAAAAAAGGGAAATTCGATTGCACAGTTGCAACTGTTATGACTGATTATGCTCCACACAATCAATGGATTGTAGAACACAATTTTATTAACTACTACTTTGTAGCATATGAAGGTATGAAAGATGAATTAATTAGAAGGGGAATTGAACGTAAAAAGATTTTTGCAACTGGTATTCCTCTCTCAAGTAGATTTTTACTTAAGTATGATAAATCAAAAATTCTACATGAATATAATTTGAATTATGATAAAAAAACAATACTATTTTTCGCTGGCGGCGAGTTTGGTTTTGGAAAAGATAAAACCTTTAACAGATTAAAATCTATCATAGAAAAGATTCCAGAATTGCAAGTAATTGCGATTGCTGGTAGAAATGAAAAAATGAAGGAGCGTTTTGATAATTTAGTACAAGATACCCATACTGAAAATACCGTCAAAATTTTGTCATATACAAACCAAGTTCCAGAACTTATGAGTATTTCCGATTTAGTTATCACAAAACCAGGTGGACTCACAACCACAGAGAGCCTAGCTTCTGGCTTGCCACTTATCATAATAGATCCTCTTCCTGGTCAAGAGGAAGAAAATGCAGAATTTATTGAGAGAAATGGTGCTGGAGTTTGGGTAAAGGAAAATGACAAGATTGAAGAAATTTTGTTAAATATATTCCAAGATTCTTCTAGGTTGGAAGAAATGAAATCTAAAGTTAAATCCATAGCTAAAAAGGATTCAACTAGAGATATATGCAAAACATTATTGGGATAAATTAAAACTCACCTCATATATTTATTAGAGGTGAGTTTTTTGTGTATTTCGGATTTTTCTAATTGTGAATTATTAGCTTTGGCAAATGCCATATCTATTGCTATTTCTAATCAAGTAAGTAAAGAAGATTTGTTGGTTCTTGCTGCATTTTTTACAGTTATAGGTGATAATTTAGCACTTTTGGCTTTATAATTCTCTTCTTCCCTCTAGTGCCTTGCTTAAAGTTACTTCATCAGTATATTCTAAGTCTCCACCTACAGGTATTCCATGTGCTATTCTTGTTACCTTTATTCCTATTGGTTTTATTAGTTTTGATAAATATATTGCCGTTGCTTCTCCCTCTACTCTTGGGTTTGTTGCAATTATTATTTCCTTTACATCTGTATCTTTTAATCTTTCTAACAGCTCTTTTATTTTTATATCCTCTGGCCCTATTCCATTCATTGGTGATATTGAGCCATGTAAAACATGGTATACTCCTTTAAACTCATGTGTTTTTTCCATTGCAACTACATCTTTTACATCCTCTACAACACAAATTGTGCTTGGATCTCTCTTGGTACTTGAACATATTGGACATGGGTCTGTTTCTGTTATATTAAAACATTTTGAGCAATATCTTAAATTTTTCTTTGCTTCTATTATTGAATTTATAAATTCCTTTGTGTCTTCTTCATTTAGATTTAGCATATGAAATGCTAATCTTGTTGCAGTTTTATGCCCTATGCTTGGTAATTTTTCAAAACTTTCTATTAATTTTTCTATTGTTGGTGAATAATATGACACTGTTTCCTCCTACATTAGTCCTGGTATATTGTATTTTCCAAATTGTGCTGATTGTGCTGTATCTACTTTTCTCATTGCATCATTTACACAGGTTATTATTAAATCTTGTAACATTTCTACATCGTCTGGGTCAACAACTTCCTTGTTTAGTTTTAGTTCTAATATTTGTTTTGAGCCTGAAACCTTTACACTTACTGCTCCTCCACCTGCTGTTGATTCAAATTCCTTTGCTTGTAATTCTTCTTGTGACTTTTCCATATCTGCTTGCATTTTTTTTGCTTCTTTCATTAATTGGTTGATGTTCATTCCACCAAAACCTCCACCCATTCCTGGGAATCCACCTCTTTTTGACATAATCTTTCAATCCTTTCTTTTTGGTTTAATAAATAATAAATTTTTCACCCATCTATTATGTTGAAGGGTAAATCTTGTTCTTCTGCAAATCTTTCTATCCCTTGCTTTTTTACGAATTCTGAATTTTCTGTTTTATCTAATATTTTTATTTGCATTCTACTTCCTTGCTCTATCGAAACAATTCTTTCTATTAGAGCCTTATTTTCATTTTCTTCTATAACTTTTTTTGCAAAATCTGTAACCTTCCCTGGGAATTCTATTCCCAATACTAAATCATTTAACAAAACACCTTTTGTTCCTATTAGGTTTGCATACATTGTCATTTTACCACTTTGTTTTATCTTATCCAAAACATTTTGCCAGTATGAAACATATTTGCCTGAAGTTCTAATATTTTGTGTTATTTCTTCTTTTTTTGATGTTCCTTGCTTTAGTTGTGCTAGTCTAGCTTCCTGCTTTTGTACCGTTTTTTTCTCTGCTACCTTTTCTTCTTGATTTCTAACTTCTAATTTCTCACTTCTAATATCTAATTCCATACACTCTTTTATAATTCCTGCTTGGAAAATAATATTTTTTTGTGTTGAGGCTTTCATATTATTGGCTTGTTCTGACAATTCATATATTAAATTTAGTAATCTCTCCTTTGTAGCTTTTTGTGACAATTCTTTTATAAATTCTATGTCTTCTTTGCTATATAATTCTAATTTCTGTGTTGTCTTATATATTAATGTATCCTTCACATATTTTATTACTTCCCATAAGAAATTGTCTAAGTCTTTGCCTTCTCTAATTACTGTGTTTGTTATTTCAATTGCTCTCTCAGGCTCTTTATCTATCATGTTTTTTACAAGTTCTTTTATTAATTCTAGTCTTGGCATTCCTACTAAATCTCTTATCTTATTCTCGTCTATAATCCCTTCTGTATCTTGACTACATCTTTCTAATATACTAATTCCATCTCTTAAAGCACCCTCGGCTAAAACTGCTATCATTTTTAAAGCTTCTTCTGTTATTTTTATTTTGCTTTCATCACATATTATCTTTAATCTTTTAACTATATTTTCTACTGTTATTCTCTTAAAATCAAATCTTTGGCACCTTGAAAGTATCGTTGCTGGTAATTTCTGAGGTTCTGTTGTAGCTAATATGAATTTTACATGTTCTGGTGGCTCCTCTAACGTCTTTAGAAGTGCATTAAATGCTCCTGTTGACAGCATATGAACCTCATCTATAATATATACTCTATATTTTGCAAGTGTTGGTAAAAAATTAACTTCATCTCTAATTGCTCTAACATCTTCAACACTATTATTTGAAGCAGCATCCATTTCCACTACATCTGTTAAAGAACCTTCTAAAATTGCTTTGCATATTTCACATTCGTTACAGGGTTCTCCATCTTCTTTTGGATTTAAGCAATTGATAGCTCTTGCCATAATTTTAGCAGCTGTTGTTTTTCCTGTGCCTCTTCCTCCACTAAACAAATATGCATGTCCCACTCTATTTGCAATTATTTGATTTTTCAATGTCTTTGTTATATGTTCTTGCCCAACCATTTCGTTAAAGCTTATTGGTCTAAATTTTCTATACAAGGAAGTATATGACATAGTTTCCCTCCTATAACTCAAGTTAACCTCTCTATGGAAAGCAACTCACATAAATTTTACCATTTATCGCTGCTTCCTTCCGGACCTGACGAGGTTCATAGCTTTTTATTGAATTACTTTCCATACAAAGGTTAACTTCATAAATATTATATACTGTGTTTCAGAATTTAGCAATAGGTTTTACGAAAAAATTATATTCTTTTAAAGACTGTTTTCATTTGGGTTTCTTCTATTGTTTCTATTCCATTTTCTAAAATATTTCCTGTTGGTAAATCTAATGTTATTTTTGTTTTTAATTTCAAATCATTTTCTAATTCTATTATTAAATCAAACTTTATCTGATATGATAGTCTTTTTATACCTATTTTTTTCAATAAAGTACCATCTATTTTTACACTTTCATTTTCATTATAGTTGATTTTTCCTAAGTCGTTTAGTATTATTGAAAATTCTATTATTCCTCCTTGATTAGCTATTTGAAGTTCCTCTCCTTTTAGGTGAGTTTCCTGTTCTCCCTCATATTCTAAGATATCTTTAATTTTATATTCCTCTTTGTACTCATATAGCTTGGTAGACATTGAAGGTCTATATATTTCTATATTTCCTTCTGTTCCTTTATTGTCTATTTGAATATTATTTATTATTACTTTTTTAATAATTGCCTCTTTTTTATATGCTTGATTTTTTTCAATCGATATTTTTATATCATTATTTTGAATAACATCTGCATTATATACCCCATCTATTAATTCCAAGTTTTCTGTTTTAGCAGAACTAATTACTATCATTTTCGATATTTTAAATGGCGGAATTACTTCTCCTTCTACATGATATTTATACATTATAAAGAAAACTATAATCAATGTTATAACTATTATTAAAGTTAATATATATGCCCCTACATTTATTTTCTTATTTTTATTTATTATCATTTTAGTTCCTTCTCCTCTGTGTTTTATTAAAGCTTAAAACCCCCGATTACTTTTTAGAATTATTTCTTAATTCTTTAAAAAATGTTTTTAAGATTTGTTCACTTTCTCTTTGCATTATTCCATACTCTATATTTATATCATATTCTTCTTTGTATTTTTGAATGTCTATTTTTTCCTTTTTTTTTGGATCTAATGTTCCTATATATATGTTTTTTATTCTTGATGAAATTATTGCACCCATACACATATCACATGGTTCTAGAGTAATATACATGTCACATCCTGCTAAACGCCAATTTTTCATTTTCTTGTTGGCTTTTTGTATGGCAAGTATTTCTGCGTGTGCAAGTGCTGTTTGCTTTGTTTCTTTTAAATTATAAGCTTTAGCAATAACTTTTCCATTTTTTACTATAATTGCTCCTACTGGAATCTCTCTTTTCTCATAAGCCTTTTTTGCTTCTTTTAAAGCTTCCTTCATAAATTTTTCTTCCATATATTTCCTCTCATTTTTGTATTGTAACATGAAATTAAAATAAAGTAAACTTATATGTTTTTTTGGGTATAATAAATTTGTCATTTGATATTAATTTATTATATGATACTAATGAAATTTAATATCTTTTTAGTATTATAATTGATATATTTTTTATTCAAATTCAATTGTAGCAGGTGGCTTAGTTGTATAATCATATAAAACTCTACTAACACCACTAACTTCATTTACTATCCTATTTGCAACTTTTTCTATGACTTCGTATGGTATTTTAGCTGCTTCGGCAGTCATAAAATCCGAAGTTGTTACTGCTCGTAATGCTATCGCATAGTCATAAGTTCTTTCGTCTCCCATACATCCCACTGATCTCATATTGGTTAATGCTGCAAAATATTGATTTATATTTTTATCCAAATTAGCCTTTGCAATTTCTTCTCTAAATATATAATCAGCATCTTGTACAATTCTTATTTTTTCTTCAGTTATATCTCCTATTATCCTAATTGCAAGTCCTGGTCCAGGAAATGGTTGTCTATATACTAAGTTCTCAGGTATTCCCATTTCTAATCCTAATTTTCTTACTTCATCTTTAAATAATAAACGTAATGGCTCAATTATTTCTTTAAAGTTAACAACACTTGGTAAACCTCCTACATTGTGATGACTTTTTATGACATCAGATTTACCTAATCCGCTCTCAATAACATCAGGATATATAGTTCCTTGTACTAGGTAATCTACTTGTCCTATTTTTTTTGAAACATCTTCAAATACACGGATAAATTCTTCCCCTATTATCTTTCTTTTTGTTTCTGGATCTTCTATGCCTTTTAACCTATCATAAAATCTTTCTTTCGCATTTACTCTTATGAAATTCAAATCATATAACCCATTTTTTCCAAAAACAGCTTCTACTTCATCTCCTTCGTTTTTTCTAAGAAATCCATGATCTACAAAAACACAAGTTAATTGTTTGCCAACAGCTTTTGATAACAGTACAGCTGCAACAGAAGAGTCAACCCCACCAGAAAGTGCACATAACACTTTTCCATTTCTTACTTTTTCTTTTATTTCTTTTACACTTTTTTCAAAAAAAGAATCCATTTTCCATGTTCCCTTACAATGGCATACATTAAAGAGATAATTAGACAATATTTCTTTTCCTTGTTCTGTATGTACAACTTCTGGATGAAACTGCACAGCATACAATTTTTTTTCAGGTAATTCCATTGCAGCAATAGGGCAATTGTCTGTATTTGCTGTAGCAATAAATCCTTCTGGTAATTTTGATATTTGATAAGTATGACTCATCCAACAAATGCTTCTATCTTTTAAATTCTTAAACAATAATGAATTTGTATCAAATCTAATATTTGTTTTTCCATACTCTCTTGATTTTGCTTTCTCAACATTTCCTCTTTTTAAATAAGCAATTAATTGTGCCCCATAGCAAATGCCTAAAACAGGTATGCCTAGTTGAAGAATTCTTTCGTCGCATATAGGAGCATTTTTTTCATATACAACGTCTGGCCCTCCCGTAAAAATTATTCCAGATGGTTCCATTTCTTTTATTTTATCTATTGAGGTATTATATGGTACAATCTCACAATATATATTATTCTCTCTAACCCTTCTTGCAATTAGCTGATTATATTGGCCTCCAAAATCCATAACTATAATTTTTTCTTCTTTTATCATATACTTTTCTCCTTTTAAATTTATAAAAAGTATAACATTTTCTTAATAAATTCGCAATATTTTTTAAATTTTTATTTATAATAAATTAATTTTGTTGTATAATAGATTAAAATACTTATTAGGAGGTTTTTATGGATATTTTAAAGCAAATGATATTAAATAAAGGTCGCGTAGTTAATGAGGATATACTTAAAGTAGATAGTTTTTTAAATCATCAGGTAGATTACCATTTAATGAAAGAAATTGGTTCAGAATTCTTTAATTATTTTAAAAAATATAATATAACAAAAGTATTCACGATAGAATCATCCGGAATTGCCCCTGCAATAATGACAGCTAGTGAGTTTAAAGTTCCAATGGTTATATTAAAAAAGCAAAAACCAAACACTTTAGATACAAACTTTTATCAGACTCCAGTAAAATCATTTACAAAGCAATCAATGTATAATTTAACTCTATCTAAGGACTATATTTCTGAGAATGATAGAATATTAATTATTGATGATTTTCTAGCCAATGGTGAAGCTGCAAAAGGTGCTATTAAATTGATTGAAAATGCGGGTGCATGTGTAGCAGGAATTGGTATTGTAATTGAAAAGTCTTTTCAGCCCGGTCGAGAAATTTTAGATAAAGCCGGTTATGTAGTTTATTCTTTAGCTAGGATTAACTCATTAAAAAATAATAAAATAGAATTCATAGACTAGTTATATAATATACATTTATTTTTAAAATAATTTAACTAAATTTTAAGTTGTATAACTGTTAATAATTTGTCAAGTTTAACATAATGTGGTATAATTAGTATATAGTCAATTTTGACTATAAATAAAATTTAAATCCACGAATTGTGGATAGGAAGGGAATTATGGAAGATTACAACTTCAGCGTCGTCAGCGTAGCAGACTTAAGAACATTCAGTGCACGATTTGTGCAACATCGGAATGACAATCCAAGAATATTTTTCAACCTGTGTTTTAAAGAACACGGGAAAAAAATTTATGGGATTGGATACTTTGATCAATTTGGAGTTTTACGAGTTACTCCTTTTGATTCAAAAGTAATTAAATTTTTATATAGCATTGGCTATGAAAAAGTACCACCAATAAAACTGGATCCAACTCCAGCCAACGCCCGAGCAACAGAAAATTTTCTCAAGTTCAGGTCTTTATACAAAGACCGCTTGAGTAAAATGATATTCTGTGCATCCGATTAGGATACCTTCCCTTCAACCATATGGTGCATTTAGCTGGACTCGAACCAGCGGCCTCTCCCTTAGGAGGGGAGCGCTCTATCCACCTGAGCTATAAATGCATTTCGATAATCGAGTTTGTTTTTTCAAACTCGATTATCATTTTCATCTACTTGTTTTTTTATTTTATTAGCTTTTCTTCTAATTCTTGTCATTGCTGTGTCTACTGATTTTGTTTTGCAGTTAAGTTTATTTGCAATTTCCTCATATGTCCTATTTTGTTGATAATATCTTAAAACATTTCTTTCATGTTCACTTAAGTTTTCATTAATTGTTTTATTTATAATATTGAAATATTCTTTTTTGGCAATTTCTTCAGATGGATCCTCTACACAATGTGCATTTAGTACATCTACAACTTCTTTATCATTTTCTTCATTTTCATCATAAACTTGAGCATTTATAGAGAATGCAGAATTTAATGGAATGTTTTTCTGTCTGTTTGCAGTTTTTATTGCTGTTATTATTTGGCGTTCTATACACATATTTGCAAATGTTTTAAAAGAATTTTGCTTGTTAGTATTAAATGACTTTGTTGCTTTATACAACCCAATTAAACCTTCTTGAATAATATCTCCTTTTTCAGCACCTACTATAAAAAATTTGCTTGCTTTCATGTTAACAAGATCAGCATATTTGTTCATTATGTAATCTAATGCTTTTCTATCTCCATGCTTTATTTCTTCAATTATTCCTTCATCTGTCATTTTGTTATAATTTGTTGCTATATTACTTTCAGTTGTCATTTTTTTTATCAGTAACCTCCTACAAACATAAACTTTAAACTTATTACTAATAAACTTCTCTATTTTGCGATATATTAGCATTTTATCACAAGTTTCGAGGTTTAACAAGAGGTTTTTGGAAAGTTTTTATACTAATACCTTATTTTATCTCACTCCTTCGATCTTTATCCCTCTTAATTTTCTAAAACTATATGTTAGTACATCCCTATCATAACTATCCTCTGTGTGACTAGCAATATAAATATGATTTTTTCGTATATCTGTTATTATTAGTGTATGTCCAAACACATTGCCATCAAAGCTTAGTTGTATTAAATCTCCTTTTTCTAATTCCTCTAATTTTGCTTCTCTACCATAAGGTCCTGTTTGTTTATTATTAACTAAGAATTTGTATAAATATTCCACTCCTGACCATGATGCTGATTTGTTATATCCATTTCTATAAAACCATCCATAAGTATTATAATTCATTACTTTAGCTCCTGCATATATACATTGAGAAACAAATGATGTACAATCTCCTCCTACTGTATCAAAGTTATAGTATTTAGGATTTCGTTTATACGCCCATATTTTTGCGTATTCTACTGCTTCTTTTCTATTATATTTTCGCATAAAAACACCTCATACAATAATATGTTTTATTATTGTAAAAGGTATCTTTAATATATCATAAAACTATTTTTTGCACGATAAAAAACACTATAAAATATTTTTTTCTTGCCTTTTTTATCCATCTTATGTTAAAATATTTTAAAGTATTTTTAGGAGGGATTTTATGATTAAACCTGAAAGATTAAAAAGGGGCGATAAAGTCGCTGTTGTGAGCCTTTCTTGGGGTGGCTTGGGTGATAAAGAGATTATTCATAAATATTATCTTGCAAAGGAAAGACTTAAAAATATATTTGGATTGGAGCTTATTCCTACACCAAATGCTTTGAAAGGCACCGAATTTATTTATAATCATCCTGAACTTAGAGCTAAAGATTGGATGGACGCTTTTAGAGATCCAAGTATTAAGGCTATTTTTTCCGCTATTGGTGGAGATGATACTATTCGTTTGCTTCCTTTTATTGATTATGATGTAATTAGAAATAACCCCAAAATTTTCTCTGGTTTTTCTGATACTACTGCTAATCATTTTATGATGTATAAAGCTGGTGTTACTTCTTTTTATGGACCTTGTATATTGTCTGATTTTGCCCAGTATGGTTCTATGTTTGATTATACTGTTGATGCAATAAACAACGTATTTTTTGATGCTAATCCAAATTTTGAAATTAAAAAATGCGATTATTGGACAAATGAACATTTTGAGTGGTGTGAGGAGAATATAAATAAACAAAAGAAAAGAATCCCAGATAATAAGGGTTATGAAGTTTTGCAGGGTGTTGGTAAGGCTACTGGAAAGCTTTTAGGTGGCTGTATTGAACTTTTAGATATGATTAATGGTACTGAAATTTGGCCTTCTTTAGATGAATGGAAAAATAAAATTCTATTTATTGAAACTAGTGAGGAAAAACCAACCCCACAAAATGTTAAATATATTTTAAGAACCTTGCAAGCTCAAGGAATTATAAATGTTATAAATGGAATTATTGTTGGTAAGCCTAGAGGTGAAATCTATTATAAAGATTATAAAGAAGTTTTAAAAACCGTTATAGGCATAGAAGCTCATAGGCCTGATTTGCCAATTATTTATAATGCAAACTTTGGTCATAGTGAACCTATTGGAATACTTCCTTATGGTGTTAATTGTGAGATTGATTGTGATAACAAAAAAATTACATTGTTGGAAAGTGCGGTTTTATAGTAGAAAAACCCCTTAATGAACTATGCCTCAAAAAGTAAAGTTCATTAAGGGGGGTTTTTATTCTTCAATTTCTATATATTTTTTGCCTTCGTCTAGTTTTTTTACATCTTCTTTAGGGAATGTAATTTCTAGTGTTCCGTTTTTGAAGCTTGCTTTGATGTCTTCTTCTTTTACATTTTCTCCTGCATAATAACTTCTTGAACATTCTCCGAAGAATCTCTCTTTGTGAATATATGTGTTGTGATGTTCTTTTTCTTCTTTGTATTCTTCTCTTTTTGCTGTAACTGTTAAGTATCCGTCTGTTAAGTCTATTTTTATGTCTTCTTTGTTGTATCCTGGAAGGTCAATATCTAGCACATAATTTCCATCCTTTTCTCTTACATCAGTTTTCATTAATTTGTTTTCTTTTTTTGTAAAAAATGGATCATTGAAAACCTCATCAAAAATATCAAATCCATTTTTTCTTGGTACCATCATCATAATTCATTCCTCCTTTTTAACTTTTTATGTGTTGATACCCTAAAAGGTTTGCACATATGTACTTTAATGTTATTATTTCCAATTGCAAATATATTATACACCTTTTTTTAGCAATGTCAAGAGGAGACTGCTAATTTTTTTAAAATATTGGATATTTTAAGTTAATTTTCATAATATTTATGTTATAATGTTATTGTAAGTCACGCTGCAAGATTTGTCAAGGCTTTTTAAGGAAATAATTGGAAATTGCAAGATTTTTTCTGTTCTTGATTATATATAGGCAAACTTCGTCTGTTTTTGCCCTTTAAAATAAAAACAACTCCCCGCCCAAAGGAAGAGAGTTCTTTTTATTGTCCGTTCATTGTGGATACTTATGTAACAAATACTGTTTAAATTATATAAATTAAAAGTTCCTTCATCGGGCGCAAATTTCCAAGAGGTAGTTGCACTTTCTTTCGCCGTCTGCTGTTATTGCTGCTGTGTCTATGCCTCAGCAAACACTCCGGGGATACCAAAGCCCTTGACGCCCCCTTTACCCCCGCCGCTTGGTACAGAATTCGGAGAATTATCCACACCACAGATTTGATGCAATTTACGGTACGACACATAGGTCGTTCCCTACGGCGTTTATGCAAAAAATCCAACATAATCCACATAAAAGAAAAAAGACTTTCCGATTCAGGAAAGTCTTTTGGGAATTACACCCTAAAAACTGAACAAAGGGGAAGGGGTAAGAAGAAAGCGTTGGGAAAAACTGAGGAAAAAGTGTTCAAACTGTAAAGTTCGCTTTGGAACTTCAAAGGTCAAGCCCTCGACCTATTAGTACTGCCAAGCTAAATACGTCACCATACTTACACACGCAGCCTATCAACCTCATAGTCTTTGAGGGGTCTTACTAGCTTATGCTATGGGATATCTTATCTTAGAGATGGCTTCACGCTTAGATGCTTTCAGCGTTTATCCAAACCGCACATAGTTGCTCGGCCGTGCCATTGGCATGACAACCGATGCGCCAGCGGTGCGTCCATCCCGGTCCTCTCGTACTAGGGACAGCGCTCTTCAAATATCCTACGCCCACGACAGATAGGGACCGAACTGTCTCACGACGTTCTGAACCCAGCTCGCGTACCACTTTAATCGGCGAACAGCCGAACCCTT
>SFKS01000014.1 GCA_004554705.1 Clostridiales bacterium
AATGATTTTATTCTATTGCTGTATTTATGATTTATTGTTGCTATTTCTTTATTTTCTTCTAATATTTTATTAATTTCTTCGTCTCTCTCTTTTATCTCAATTTCTAATTCTTCTATTGTTTTTTCTTTTAATTTTTGTTTGTAGTAAGTTGTAATTTTGCGTTTAATCCAAATTGTCATACATATAAGTTCTATAATTATGCCGATAAATAAGTATGTGTTAAATTTATATCCTCTGTAATTTCCTAATAAAGAATATATTAATATTGCAATGCCAATATATGCAAAGCCTATTAATCCTATATTATTTGCTTTTTTTTTGTTTTGTAAAAAAGCAAATCCATTTTTAAATCTATTTACCTTAAATATTTTATATATAATTATAACCTCCACTAGTATTACGTAAAAAAATATCCTTATATCATTAATTTGTATATTTGGGTTTATAATTTTTACAAACACACCAACGATAAATATATTAATGATATATATTAAATACGTTATAGTTAGAGCTGTAAATGTTAGTATTATAGAATAATTTACTGTATGATTTGTTATCCTTGAATTAACAAAACCATAGATAACATACATAGATACTATTACTGGTAGCGTAGGCATAACTTGTACTAATAAAACCTCTATTATTGCTAACATTATACTCGTTATCAAAATCGCAATGTATTTTATTATATTAGTATTTTTATAGTTAATTATTTTTGTAATAACATAATAAGTTAAAAAATTTATAAAAAAAATTTTTATAATTTTATTTATAATATCTACTGTTCCCATATTGTGCTACCTCTTTTTATAATATATAATATATTTTAAAAAAAATCAAATCATATGCTTATTTTTCAAACATATGATTTGTTTCTTTTATACTCCGCCCCAATAAGAAAGTAGTTCCATTAACCATTCCCACATACCCATCACCTCCTCCTTTTTTAGATTTGGTAATTTGAATCTTAATTTTGTATATATAAAAAATACCACTTAAGACTAAAATCTTAAGTGGTTATGTGTTGGAAAAAATATGCAAATAAATGCAAAATAAAACTTCAAGTTTAAACTTGAAGTTTTATTTTGTATTTTATAAAGTTTTTAATATTTTTTCTGCATAATAATATATAAATTCTGTTGGTGTAGGTACTCCTGTTTCATGGTTTATTCTAGCTTTATAATGCAGCATTAAGTCCTCTATTGCTGATATTCTCCATGCATAGTTTATTGCTGTTTGCATTGCTCTACTTATACTGCTATTACCAATTTTATATTTACTTGACAAGTAATAAAATACTGAGCTATGGTCTTTATCTTTGTTGTCTACTAGATAAAAAATTGCGTCTAAAAGATATTTTCTTCCCTTTAAGTGATTTGATATCCCAACTAAATCTAGTTCATTATTTATTTTTTCTTTTATTATATTTTCTTTTTCTATTGGTGTTTCATCTGTCACTTTACATGTGTGTATATTATTTCTGCTAGTATATAGTGTTTCTCGTAATGCAAGCATTGAATTTATTACTATTTCTGGAGCATAATCGCTTTGCTTTTTGTAAAAGATAAAATCTGCACCTAGCTTTCGAATATGATCATATACAATATCTGATGAAACATTTGTTGTAATAACTATTAATGGTTTAAAATCTAAATTTAATTCTTGTAATTCTTCTAGGAACTTTATTCCAGAGCCTTCACCATTATGAAGTTCCAAATCCAATATAATTCCTTCTGGCATATATGTTTTAACGTACTCTATCCCATCATAACTAGAATTTGTGTATTTTATAAGTTGTGCATCATTTATATTTTTTAGATATTCTTTAAAAGAGTTTACTTCGAACTCATTATCTTCAATTAATAACAAAGTCATGGGTTTTTCTATATTAGTCATGGTTAATTTTACCTCCATAGTAAACTTTAGTTTGGTAATTAAACTATGTATTTAATATAACACATTTTTCCACAAATTTCTACATATTTTGCATTGTTTATTTCACATTTACATATTGATTTTTAGAATATAATATTTAAAGAGATGTAATTTGAAAGGATATGCTACTCTTTGTAACTATATATACCTCTTGAAAGGGATGAAATTTAATATGAGAAAAGAAATAGGTGAAAGAATTCGTGAAATACGTAAAAGTTTAAATATGAATAAAGAACAATTTGCAAAACTAATAGGTATTAGTGGTCAATTTCTAGGTACGGTAGAGTCAGGAGATAATGGATTGTCCTTAGAAAGAGCTATTATCCTTTGCGAAAAAACAAATACTTCTGCTGATTATCTTTTATTTGGAAAGAAAAATATAACAGATGAAAATTTAAAACACGTTTTTGATAATATTGATAAAACTCAAATTATACCCGCATTTGAAAGTTTGCAAAATATAGCTTTGTTTATAAAATCTAAAAATTAACCTTATATTTGCTTTAATAAAAGATGGCTATACGCCATCTTTTAAAGTATTATACAGATTAGTCCTCCGCTTCCTTCATTTACTATTCTTTCAAGTGTTTCTTGTAATTTTCCTTGTGCATCCTCTGGCATTCTGTATAGCTTATTTTGTAGTCCTTCATTTACTAATTCATGCAAATTCTTTCCGAATATATTTGATTCCCATATTTTAATTGGATCGCTCTCAAATTCTGATAATAAGTAATTTACTAATTCCTCTGATTGTTTTTCACTTCCTACTATTGGAGATACTTCTGTTTCTATATCTGCTCTTATCATATGTATTGATGGTGCTTTTGCTTTTAATTTTACACCAAATCTTGAACCTTGTTTTACTATTTCTGGTTCATCTAAAATTAGTTCATCCATACTTGGCATTACTATACCATATCCTTTTTGTTTTACCTCTTGTAATGCCATATCAACTTTATCATATTCCCTCTTAATTTTAGATAGATTGTTTATGGTGGTAAATAATTCAGCCTCATTTGTAATATTTATACCTGTTATTTCTGTAAGTATCTTATAGAATAAAGTATTATTTAGCGTGATTTCTATTGAAACTGCTCCTGTGCCTAAATCTATTTTATTAATTGTTGTTTTTACTATAATTTCTGTTTTGCTTATTCTAGATACTCCATTATTTATTGTTTTTATTGTTTTTACATCTTTAAATGCTTCTTTTATCTCACAGTATAATTCTTTTTTCAATTCGTGTTCATCATCTAAACCATCTATCCATTCTGGGAAGTTTATATTTATTCTTTCAACAGGAAACTCGTATAAAATTTTACCAAAGATGTTGTTTATGTCTTCTGTATTTAGATTAGTGCAATCTGTTGGTATTACAGATACTCCATATTTTTCTTCTAGTTCTTTTGCAAGTTCTTCTGTTTCTTGATTGTATGGATTGCTAGTGTTTAAAACAATTACAAATGGCTTATTAAGTGCTTTTAATTCATTAACTACTCTTCTTTCAGCTTCTACATAGTCATCTCTTGGAATTTCTGTTATGCTTCCATCTGTTGTAACTAATATTCCTATAGTTGAGTGTTCTGTTATAACTTTTCTTGTACCAATTTCAGCTGCTTCTTCAAATGGCATTTCTGTATCTGACCATGGAGTTTTTACCATTCTTGGAACATCCTCCTCCATGTACCCTAATGCATTATTTACTAGATATCCTACACAATCAACTAATCTTGTTCTTAATTTTAAATTCTCTCCTATTGTGATTTCAATCGCTTCATTTGGCACAAATTTTGGCTCTGTAGTCATAATTGTTCTTCCTGCAGCACTTTGTGGAAGCTCATCTCTTGCTCTTTCTTTTTTATAACTATTCTCAATATTTGGTATAACTAATAAATCCATGAAATTTTTTATGAATGTTGATTTTCCTGTTCTTACTGGACCTACTACTCCAACATATATGTCACCATCTGTTCTTGATTTAATGTCTTCATATATCTCCAAATTTTCCATAAAAATAATTACCTCCCATAATTTAACGTTTGTACTAAACTTTAGTTAATGTATATTATGGGGAAATAATTATTATTACTATTTTTTTGAATTTTTTGTTATGTTTTCCATTTTTTCAGCCTGCTCTTTCTGTTTTTCAATAGGTATCCAGTGATAAGCTGAGCATACAAATTCTCCGTATTTTGTAGTATCTTCTTTTTTTTGCGTTTTTTTATCTTTTTGCATATAAACACCTCTAATATTATTATGTTCTAAATTTTGAAATATATAACTTAAATGTTTTACCCGTTACTATTCACCTTTAATTTACTAAATTCTCGCCCAATCTCGTCGGAGCTTTACCCAACTTTGTAAAGAAATAATAGATTGACAAATGTTTTTATTTGTAATATAATTTTTATTGTAAAAAAAACGGCATTAGCCGAATTAGGGAGGTTTGTAAAATGACCAGGAACGAAGCTATAAGAATGTTCTGGGGAAAATTGTTTGATGTGATTAACTCTCCTCAAACAACAATTGGTGATTTTTTCGAAGCTGAGGGAAAGCTTCGGGAAATCTACGACCAATTGAATACTACTGTGCCCGAAGACCTTCGCGAAGAGGTCTGGAATAGTCATTTAAGTGACATTAAATGACTATTCAAATGCGAGCAAGAATAATTTCTTGCTCGCATTTTATTTTTTCTATATTTTTCTAAATACTCCCGCAACCTTTCCAAGTATTTTACAGTCGGGTACTATTATTGGCTCCATTGTACTATTTTCTGGTTGTAAACGTATATGATCTTTTTCCTTGTAAAATGTTTTTACTGTTGCTTCATCTCCTATTAATGCAACAACAATTTCTCCATTCATAGCTATATCTTGTTTTTTTACTAATATATAATCTCCATCTAATATTCCTGCTTCTATCATGCTTTCACCTCTTACCGTAAGCATGAAGCTTTCACTATTTCCTATAAAATCTACTGGAATTGGGAATGTATCTGTAATGTTCTCTACTGCTAATATTGGTGCACCTGCTGTTATTTTTCCTATAACTGGAACCTCTACTAATTCTTTTCCATTATATACTGGTTTATCTTCTATTTTTTCTTGTCCTTCTAATCCACCTTTTAATAGTTTTAAAGTTCTTCCTTTTTGGTCTTCTTTTTTAATATATCCTTTTTTTGCTAAACCTTGAATGTATGTATGTACTGTCGCTGTAGAGCTTAAACCTACAGCCTTTCCAATTTCCCTAACTGATGGTGGATATCCATTTTCTTTAACCTGCTTCTCTATAAATTTTAATATTGCTTTTTCTCTTTTATTTAGTTCATTTGGATCTTTTCTTCTCATTTATAATCATCTCCACTTCAAATATTTGCCAATATATTATCATACATTTTTATTTTTGTCAAACAAAAGTTTTAAATTCTATTGTTTTTTTGTAAATTTTTTATTTTTGTTGTTTTTTTTTATTTTTTTGATATAATTATAAAGAGGAGTGATTCTATGATATTAAAAGCTATTACTTTTAACATGTGTCATGGAGAAGGTCTCGATGGTAAAATTGATGTTCGAAGGCAAGCAATATTTTTAAAGAAGTATCGACCTGATATTATTTTCTTGCAAGAAATAGATTTGTATACTAAGCGTGCTTATAATAAAAATCAAATTTATACCTTTAGTAAATATACGGGATTGCAGTACAGAGCAATGGGAACTAATATTAAATATAAAAATGGGTTCTATGGTGATGGTATTTTATCTCGTTTTCCTATTGAATATTCTGCAAATTATTTATCTCCAACTACTTCTTCTGAGCATGAGCAAAGAGGTTTTTTATGTACAAAAGTTACTGTTGGAACTATTAAATTAAACTTGTTTTCTCTTCACTTATCTGTATTTGAAGATGAGCGCATTTTATCTAGTAATGCTCTTTTACGTATTTTATCTAACATTAATAAATCTGAAGGAATTATTATTGCTGGTGATTTTAATGTTGGTATTTCTAAAGTTGGTAATCACAAATATATTTTTGAAGAAAAAGACAAATATGAAGAATATGATATTTTAAAGAAAAAACTTAATTTTATAGATAATAATTCACCAACTTGGTTTTCTAAAGAAAGTAGTGGCTGTATAGATTCATGTTTTTATTCTAATAATTTGAAGCTTGCTAAGTTTGAAACTATCCCTACTCAAGTTTCTGATCATTATCCTATTTATATGGAATTTGTAATTTAATGTAAGTCTTTTGTTCTACTTGAGAAAAATAAAGTAGTAGCTTTTAAACTACTACTTTAATTATCTACTAATTATTTTATTAACCTTTTGCAAGCTTCATTGAAAGCAATTTGCTTATTCCACTTTCTTCCATAGTTATTCCATATACTGTATCTGCAGCTTCCATCGTTCCTTTTCTATGTGTTATTACTAAAAACTGTGTTTCAGATGCAAATTTCTTTAAATATTCTGCAAATCTATATACATTAACATCATCTAAAGCTGCTTCTATTTCATCTAGTACACAAAATGGTGCTGGATTTATTTTTAGTATCGCAAATAATAAAGCAATTGCGGTAAATGCTCTTTCTCCTCCTGATAATAAGCTCATACTTTGCAGTTTTTTCCCTGGTGGCTGTACTGCTATCTCTATTCCACAGTTTAGTATATCCTCTTCATCTGTTAACTTTAGTTCTGCTTTTCCTCCGCCAAATAGTTCTATAAATACTTCTCCAAAGTTGTTATTTATTACTTTAAATTGTTTTTCAAATTGCTCCTTCATTGTTTTTGTTATTTCTTGAATTACTTTTTTAAGTTTACTACTTGCATTTTCTAAGTCTAAACGCTGTTCACACATATAGTCGTATCTTTCTTTTGTTTGCTTATATTCCTCTATTGAATCAATATTTATACTTCCTAAATTTTTTATTTCATCTCTTAAAGTTTTTACCTGTTTTGTTGTTTCTTGTATATTGCTTGGTTTTTTATATTCGCTTGCATTGTTAGGAGTTATTTCATAGTCCTCCCACATTTTATTTATAATTTGTTCTAATTCAATATCTATTTTTGATTTTTTTACCTCTAATTTAGTGCTTTGATTTTTAATTTCTTCAATGATTCTGTATTTGTCTTCAATTTCTGTTTCAGTTTTGGTTATTGCAGTATTTTTGTTTATTCTTTCTTGTTTTAATTTTTCTACAGTTTCTGAGCTTAAGCTGACATTTATCTTGATTTGTTCTATTTTTTGCTTATAATCTTCAATTCCCTGTTTTATACATTCATTTTCTTGTAACAATTCTTTACATTGTAGCTTTTTGTTGTTTATTTTGTTCGTATTTCCTTGCAATTCTTCTTCTATTCTTGTTAAAATTTCTTCTAATGAGTTGTTACTTTCATCAAATGAACTTACAGAAATTTTTAGATTTGTTATATCAAAATTTAAGTCATCTATATATTTTTGATTTTCTTTATTTTTCTCTGCGAAGCTTTGAATATCTGAGCTTAAGGTCAATATTTCTTTTTCTAAATCAGCTATATTTTGTTCTATTACAAGCTTTTGCTTTTCATTAGTTGAAATTGTTGTTTCTATTTCATTTGCTTCTGCTCTCAATTTTTTTAGTTTTGCTTCTAAGCTTGAAATTGTTTCCTCTAAAGATTCTATTCGTTGCTTTTCTGTAGCATATTCTATTTCAATTTCCTGTGTTGCTTGTTCTATTGTAGTAATTTCTTCTAGCAAACTTTCTATTGATTTCGTATATTCTTCTTTTTCTGTGGTGATTTTTTCAATATCTTTATTCAATTTTTCAATATCTATTTCTAGTTCTTTTATTTGTGTAGTTCTTCCCATGATACTTGTTGTTTTTTGAATACTAGAACCTCCTGAAATTGCACCACTTGGGTTTATTATATCTCCCTTTAGTGTAACTATCCTAAAGCTATAATTGTTTTGTCTTGCAAGCACTATTGCTGTATCCATGTTTTCTACTAATACAGTTCTTCCTAGTAAATTTAAGATTATTCCTTCATACTCTTTATCTGTTTTTATTAGCTTTGCTGCAATTCCAATTACACCTTGAGTACCATTTGTTATAAGTCTATCTATATTTTTACCTTTTACTGATGATATTGGTAAAAATGATGCTCTTCCTAAATTATTTTGTCTTAGATACTCTATTAATTTTTTTGCATCCTCTTCTGTTTCTGTAACTATATTTTGAAGTGTTTGCCCTAGTACTGTTTCAATTGCCAATTGATATTCTTTTGAAACAGTTATAAGGTTCGCTAAAACTCCTTTAACTCCCTTGTTTAGCTTGCTATTTTTTTCGCACTCTATAAGTATTGATTTTACTGCTCTTGAATATCCTTCTTTTTCTTTTTCCATTTCACTTAAAAATTTTTGCTTAGAGTCTTTTATTCTCAACTCTGATGTTAAGCTATTTATTTTTTCTTCATATTCTGCTATTTTTAAATTTGCTTCTTCTCTTTTTACTTTTATTGTTTCTAATCTCTGTTTGCAATCATTCCTTTTTGTTTCTTTTTCATTGAATGTCTTTAGTAAATCAGATTTTATCATTCTTTTTTCATCTAGTTTTGATATTGTGTCTTGAATTTCGTTTTTTATTGTTTTTTCACGTTTGTTTAAGTTTTCATTGTTTATTTCAATTGTATTTATTTTTTCTCTATTTTCATATTTAGCTTCTGTATTTTTTTCTACCTTTTTTTTCTTTTCTTCTATTTTTTTCTCTTCCTCTGTTAGCTTACTTGATAATTCATTTAGTTTTGTTTCTTTTTCTTCTAGCTCTTTCGCAAATTTTTCTCTATTTGCCATTAGATTATCTTTTTTATTTATTCTATTTTCTTTTTCCTCTTTTATTTCTTCATTTCGTTTTTGTAATTCTTCTATTTCTCTAACATATGTATCATGATTTTGTGTATTATTTGCAATTTTCTCATTTTGTACATTAATATCAGAATTAATTTGTTCTATTTTTTTCTCACTCTCAAAGCTTAAATTCTGCGTTTCTTCTATTTTTGATATAGTTTTTTCTAGCTCTTGCTTTAGATTTTCTTTCAAGGTTTGTAAAGTTATAAGGCTGTTTTCTTGCTCTGCCTTTTGAGAATTTACTATTTCCATATCTTTAATAAGCTCTTCTAATCTTGCTTTGTAATTATTTATATTGTATATAAATAGCCCTATTTCTATTGATTTTAGTTCTTCCCTTAGCTTTAAGTACTTTTTAGCTTTTTCAGCTTGTAACTTAAGTGGTTCAATATTTGCTTCTATTTCTGATAGAATATCATTTATCCTTAATAGATTTAGTTTTGTTTGTTCTAGTTTTTTTTCAGATTCATTCTTCCTTGCTCTATATTTTACAATTCCAGCGGCTTCTTCAAAGATATTACGTCTATCTTCTGATTTATTGCTTAAAATTTCATCAATTTTACCTTGTCCAATTATTGAATACCCTTCTTTTCCAATGCCTGTATCCATAAATAATTCTAAAACATCTTTTAATCTACATGGTGTTTTGTTTATAAAATATCCACTTTCTCCATTTCTAAAAATTCTTCTAGTAACAACCACCTCTGCAAATTCAATTGGAAGTTTTCCATCTGAATTATCTATAACAATAGAAGCCTCTGCAAAGCCTAAGGATTTTCTACTTTGTGTTCCTGAAAATATAATATCTTCAGATTTACTGCCCCTTAAAGATTTTATACTCTGTTCTCCTAAAACCCATCTAATACTATCTGAAATATTGCTTTTGCCAGATCCATTTGGTCCTATAACTGTAGTTATTCCTGGCATAAATTCTAATACTGTTTTATCTGCAAAAGACTTAAATCCTTGCATTTCTAATCTTTTTAAATACATCTTTATCCCCTTTTTCTTTCGATTTTAATATAATATATCAAAAATCGAAAATAGTCAAGAAAAATAAAATTTTGTCAATGAGAAAAATATTCTATCAATAGTTGATATATTTTTTTGTTTTCTGCATATCCTATTTTTACTGCCAGTAAACATTTACTGTTGTATTTCTGTTTATTTCTACTTATTGGTGCTATATTACAAAATGTAAAGGAGTGAAACTTTTTATGGGACCTAATTACAGTATTATTGGTATGAAATTAAAACAAGCAAGAATTGATAAAAAAATAACTCAAGAAAAGTTAGCCGAATTATTAGATGTTTCTGTTGCTTATGTAAGTAGAGTTGAACGTGGTTCAACAGAGCTAAGTTTAAAAAGGTTAATTCAAATTTGTAATTTGTTGGAAATTTCAACTGGTTGCATTTTAGATGATGTTATTCCAACTTCTAATTCTTACTTAAATGTAGCTTTTAGTGATTTACTTAAAAATTGTCCAACAGAAAAAATTAATTTAATTTATAATGTTGCTAAAGTAATTGCAGAATCTTAGTTTTATGTTAATTTTTTTAGTTTTTCTCTTCCTTTTTTTACTAATTTATAGTATAATATTTAAGGAGGAGATTTTTATGTGGTATATATGGCTTATTGTTGCTGGAATTTTTTTCATAATTGAAATTGCGACTGTACGGTTTTTTAATTTTTTGGTTAGGTGTTGGAGCACTTCTAGCTATGGTTGCAAGTTTTATCACTTCTAATATTGCCATTCAAACTGCAGTTTTTGTGATTTCCTCAAGCATACTTATTCCTTTAACTAAACCCCTTGTAAATAAATACATTGATGATGGAAAATCTATTCAGACTAATGCATATAGTCTTATTGGTCAGATTGGTGTCGTAACATTCGATATTGATGTGTTAAATGGAAGTGGTCAAGTTAAGGTAAATGGTGAGATTTGGTCTGCTAAAGCTGAAGAAAATATACTTAAAGGAACTGAAGTTGAAATTTTGAGAATTGATGGTGTTAAGCTTATTGTTAAGCCTAAAATACCAGTGTTAAATTAGTTATTAGTTTTTAATTATAAATTTATAGGAGGTAAATTTTATGACAATAGCTTTAATAATTTTTTTACTAATTGTGCTAATAATAGCATTTAAATCTATTAAAATCGTAAGACAAGCTGAAGTTTACATTATTGAAAGATTAGGTAAATTTCATAAAATAGCAGATGCAGGACTTACAATAATAATTCCATTTGTTGACCATGTTCGTAGTGTTGTAAGTTTAAAAGAACAAACAATGGATATTCCTCCACAGGGAGTTATTACAGAAGATAACGTCACTATAACAATTGATACTGTAGTATTTTATCAGATAACAGATCCAGCAAAAGCAGTATACGAAATTCAATCTTTAAAAAGAGGTATCGAATACTTAGCTATTACTACTATTCGTGATATTGTTGGTAAATTAAGCTTAGATTCTACTTTCAGTTCTAGAGATTTAATAAATAATCAATTAAGAGTTTTATTGGATGAAGCTACTGATAAATGGGGTTGTAAAGTAAATCGTGTTGAAATAAAAGATATAAATCCTCCAGCAGATATTCGTGATGCAATGGAAAAGCAAATGAATGCTGAAAGAAATAAAAGAGCTGCAATCTTACAAGCAGAAGGAGAAAAGCAAGCAGCTATTACTCTTGCAGAGGGACAAAAGCAAGCAGCTATTTTACAAGCTGAAGCAGATAAAGAGGCTAGAATAAGAAGAGCTGCTGGTGAAGCAGAAGCAATTCGTGAAATTGCGGTTGCTAAAGCTCAAGAAGTACAAATGGTTTTTGATTCTATTAAGAAGACAAATCCAGATGACAAATTAATCCAATTAAAATCTTTAGAAGCTTTACAAGAAATTGCTAAAGGAGAAGCTAATAAAGTCTTTATTCCTTTTGAAGCAACAAATACACTTTCAAGTTTAGGTGCAATTAAAGAAATAGTTAAAAAGGATTAATATTATAGGGACGGAGATTTTTGGCAATAAGAAGAAATTGACAAAAATCTCCGTCCCTATTTGCAATTTTTTGGATGGTAGCAAAATGTTTGTCAAAATACCTCGTCTCTATTGACAAAGTTAGGTATTCGTTATATTATATATCCATATTATTAAAAATTTTTAGGAGGTTTTTTATGTTTAAACTTAACAAAATTTTTGTTAGTTTTATACTAACACTTATTTTATTATCATCTGTCGTATTTGCAACTGATGAAATGACAGTTTTATCATCACCTGAAATTTCTAACATTGTAGTTGAAGATTCTGCTACAAGCTCAACTTCTCAAGTGAAGAATATTAATGAGGATCTGTATATTTATAATACTGATTCTTATACATTAAGTGATATTGTTTATGCAAATATTTTTGCATCTGCTAAAAAGTTTGTTACAAACCCTAGAAATAATGGTGGAATTGTATATGGCAACTTATTTTTAATTTCTAATGAGGTTGTTATCGGCTCTGATGTTACATATTCTGAGTCTAAGGATAAAAATAATAATTTTCTTATTAATTCTATAAACTCAAAGTCTAAGATATATGGTAACGTTTATGCATTATCTGATATTGTTACAATAGAATCTGGTTCGGAAATTTATGGAGATTTATATATAGTAGCAACACAAGTTAATATAGAGCCAAATGTAGTTATTCATGGTAATCTTTTTGTTACTGCTAGCGAAGTAAACTTAAATGGTCAGATTAAACTATCTGCTTATATTAACTCAAAAGATGTTAATATGAATTTATATTCTTATATTGATAAGGACTTGTACTTAAATTCACAGAATGCTACTTTATATGGAGTAATTAATAGAAATGCATTTCTTACAATAGATAATGCTTTAACTACAATGTCTGATTTTAAAGTTAATCAAGATTTAAAAGTAATTTTTGCAAAAGATTTTACCTTCTCTGGAAAAGTTAGTGGTAATGCAAAGATAAATGCTAAAAATTTGGGCTTTAAAAATGAAGCTTCTAATATGTGCTCAATTCGTGGGAACCTAGATTATGCCACTGCAACAAATATGGAAATTCCTAATGGAATTGTTGCTGGAGAAATTTCAAATTCAAAATACATAGAAATTTCTTCAAATAAAATTTCAGTTAGTTCTCTAATTTTGAAATTGTTTACATTGTTAATTTATGTATTTGCTGTTGTATTCTTATCTAAATGGGTTGCACCAAAAGCTTTAGAGAAATTGCCAAAATTCAATGTTTCAGGTGTCCTTATTAGTTTAGGAATTGGTCTTGCTTCAATGTTTGTAGTACTAGTTATCTTCATATTTTTGTGCTTATCAGGAGTGGGAGTTTCTTTAGCTTTCTGTACTATTGCTGGATACTTGTTCTTGTTCGGATTAGCAATTCCACTTTTCCTAAACAGAATTGCAGAAATTATTAAGTTAAATTTAAATTTATATATAAAATTATTAATTGTAACATTCGTATTTTATTTAATAAGCTTAATTCCAGTTTTAGGTTCATTAGTAGTATTTATCTCTATGTTCATTGGCATAGGACAAATACTAGTTGGTCTATTCAAAAAAAACAAATAGTAGAAAATTCAAATTGACTTAAAAAAATAATAGTTTTCCACAGGTTAACCTGTGGAAAACTATTATTTTTTTAAGTCTTTTATTGTTTTCTTATAATCATTCGAATTTATTATATAGCTACCTACTACCATTATATCTACACCTGCGTCTTGCAATTCTTTAGAATTGCAATTATTAATTCCTCCATCTGCCTCTATATATGTTTCTAAGTTGTTTTGATATATGTATTCTTTTAATTTTCTAATTTTGTTTATTGTATCTGGAATTAGTTTTTGTCCTCCCTTTCCTGGCTCTACGGTCATTATCAAAATCAAACTTATGTAAGGAAGTAGCTCATATATATTTTCAATTTTTGTTTTTGGTTTTATTGATAATCCACATTGTATATCATTTTTCTTTATATAATCTAAAGTGTCTTTTAGCTGTTTCTTATCCTCTAGTGCTTCATAATGTATAGTTATAAAATGAGGTTTTAATGCTATGTACTGATCTATATATTCCTTAACATCTTTAACCATAAGATGTACATCTAGTGGTATGTTAGACATCTGTTTTATGCTACTTGCATAGCTATACATACGACAAGCCGTGTCCTTTTCTACAAATTTTCCATCCATAACATCTATATGATAATAATCTGTTTTTGCAATCTCTAAATCATAAAAAGTTTTCATTGCTTCCTCTTCGTCAACATTTAAAATTGAAGTTGAAATTTCTACCATATTTTTTCCTCCTTCAAAATTTAGAGTGTTTAATCTTTTAGAGAGTCTTCTATTTTTTATTTAAATTTATTGTATAATAAAAAAGTATAAATTGCAATGGATTTTTAAATTTGTAATATTTTTGTAATATTTTATAAATTTCCTTTCACTATTGCAACTATATCTGCTATATATTCTCCTAATACCGGTATGTTTAGCTTTATTATTTTTTGTAATAAATATACAATTGCTGAAGATATTAATGTTATACCTAT
This sequence comes from Clostridiales bacterium, assembly GCA_004554705.1. GTDB lineage: Bacteria > Bacillota > Clostridia > TANB77 > CAG-508 > UMGS1781. The sequence continues at coordinate 14,382 of SFKS01000014.1, forward strand.
TCCTATACCTATTCCGCGTGATATACCTGCAAGTAAGTTTCTTTTAATTATCTCTTTTTTGTTTCCAATAATATATGAGATTTCTACGATCCTAGATTTATCTATTTTTTCATTTATATTATCTATTTTTTTATTTATTTTTTTATTAAACATAAAAAAACACCCTGAGTTATTTTGGATGTTTTTTTAATTTAATATACTATTCTTGTACAAGTTTATTTACTGTATTAGTACTTTCTTCTTTTTTTGTATCTTCTACTAATTTTTCAAGCTCGTTTATTAAGCTCTGTAGTTTTTCTATATCTTGTCCTATTAGTGACCAATCATTGCTTTGATTTGATTGTTTCAAATTATTATTTGCTTTTATAATTTCTTCTATTAGGTCGTCTATATTGTCTGTCTCTATTTTTATGCTTACTGCTTCTTGCGATAATAGATTTATCAGTGCTTCTTTTATATTGTTTCCTATTGCTACTTTATTTCCTGATGCTACTATTACCTTTTTTAATATAGGGGACATTTTATTTTCATTTTGTAAGACTTGAAATATTGGTTCTACATATAATAAAGTATTATCTATTGGTACGATTATTATATTTTTTTCTATTTTTGTTCCTGTTACCTCAATTGATTTTAGTTCTGCTGATATTTTTTCATCCTGCTCTATTAATGTATCTAATTGCAATGTTCCAAGTATTGCTACATCTTTGTTGAATTTATATATTGTTAGCTCTTTTTCTCCTTTTTCATTATAAGACCCTACTAGATATGCATTAATGTTCTGCTTTTCATTTATTGTGTATGGCAATACTAAGCCTAAGATAGGATTACTTTTGTTTATAGTTTTTACTATTGTATAATACGGAGAAATTGGTGTTCCTGTAAGTGTTGTAACTTTTGTTGTATTTTCTTTTGCTGTATCCCAAACATCATCTGCTCTATAAAGCACTTCTGGTTGAATTTGGTGATATTGTTTTAATATATCGGCCTGAATACTATATAAATAATTAGGATATACAAAGTGTTTTGAAATGTCTTCAGGAATCTTTTCTTTTAGGTCTTCAAACAACTCTGGATACATTTTCCAATAAGACATTATTATAGGGTCTGATTTATCAGTTATATAGAAGTTCATTGTACCATTAAAGCTATCTATTAACACTTTTGCTGAATTTCTTATATAATTTATTTTCTTTGTTCTCACATTATCTTGTGCTAAATTTGTGACTTGTGAATATGGATAGCTATTTGAAGTTGTGTAGCAATCTATTACCCATACCATTTTGCCACTGTCTGTTATTACCATATATGGATTTTCATCATATTCTAAATAAGGCATAACCTTTTTTACTCTGTTTAATATGTTTCTTTTTATTATTATATTACTTTCTGATGTTATATCTTTTGAAAAAGCTATCTTTATATTCTTTTCTTTTATTCCTAAAACTAATCTATCAAAAAATCCTAGTTTTATTCCTGCTTTTCCATCATATGCGTTGTAGCTATTTTTTGTACTTGTTAATGGATAGTCATATTCAGCATTTTCATTTTGATTTGTTGCAATAATTTCATTTGTTTGAAGTCCGAAATATATTCTTGGCTCACTTATTTTAACACTATTTTCAGAATCTTCAAAACTGCTATTTACATATTTTAAAGTCCCAGTTTCCGATGTGTTTGAAGCTGCTGTTATAATTGCACCATATCCATGTGTATATTTATATGTTTTGTTGTTATATGTTCTTGTATCATTACTTAAAATTTCTCTAGGGCTTACATATGATAATACTTTTTTCCCATTTATATCATACAATCCTATACCGAGTATTTTCAAAAGTATAGTATCCTAAATTTGTTTGATATTCTTCTAAATGAGATAGTACTCTTGATTTATTATATATGTTTATATTATCTATTACTTCTGGATTTTTGTCTATGTCTTCAACAGTAATAGTTCCTGTATTTGCTATTTCTATTTCATCTATGTCGATTCCATATGCTTGCTTTGTAAATTTAATATTTGTGTTAATATATTCCTTCTGTTTATCAAGTTCATTTGGTTTTATATATATTACATCTGCCAAAAACACTACCATGAATAATATTACTAGATAAATTGGCACCTCTAGTAATGTATTGCAAGCTTTCCTATATTCTCCTTTTTTGGATTTTATCAAAGCTTTTATCGTGCATATCATTATAAATATTGCAAATATTATATATCCCCATTTTTTTATAGTTACATCAATAAATCCTGCACCATAAAGTGATGTTCCATTTCTTGTACTTGCAAATTTACCAAGTACTATATCTTGTACCATAATTATGGCAAGCATAGCAATTGCAAGCATTATAAAAAATACAATTACTACAATTTGCTTTATAAATATATTCTTTTTTAATATTTCTATACTTATGCCTTGTTTGAAAAACTTATGAAAGCATATCAAATAATATGTTGTTATATATATACACATTACTGCCATTACAATTATAAAGCTGTATAAAATAGCTTCTATAAATGGTTTCTGAAAAATATAATACCCTATGTCTAAATTAAATACTGGTTCGGCTTCTACAAAAGGTGTATTGTTGAAAGCTAATATCACTTTTTCGGTTATTATTTCTGAGAATATTATGCCTGCTATAGTTGCAAATGCTAGAGATATTGATTTATTAGGAAGTTTTGGCATTTGTTTGTTTTCATCAATAAAGAACTTTTTTAGTCCTTTTTTTATAAATGCTGTTGTTATATATGATAGTAAGTATATTATTGCAAAACTTATTGCAAATACATATATTCTCTGTTTTAGATTAGTTCTAAATATTCCTACATATTTATCACCTATTCCAAGTATTTGCAAATATTCACCTCTGATGTTTATATAGCTATATATTGCAAATGCTATTATAAATAGTGTTACAAATATTACTCTTTTTCTAATTTTTTTCTTCATTGCTACCTCCTAACCTATAATTGCATTTACGAACTCTTCGGAGTTAAATACCTCCATGTCGTCTATTTTTTCTCCAACTCCTACAAATTTAACCGGTATAGAATTTTCATTTACTATGCCTATTACAACTCCACCTTTTGCTGTTCCATCTAATTTTGTCAGTATTAATCCTGTTATTGGTACAACCTCTTTAAAGGCTTTTACTTGTATTATTGCATTTTGTCCTGTTGTAGCGTCTATTACCATTAAAGTTTCCTTTGAGGCTCCTGGAAGTTCTTTTTCTATTACTTTCCCTATTTTTAGAAGCTCGTCCATTAAATATTTTTTAGTGTGCAGTCTTCCTGCTGTGTCACATATTAATACATCTGCATTTTTTTCTTTAGTTATTTTTATTGCATCATATACTACTGATGCTGGGTCTGAGCCTTCTTGTCTTTTTACTATATCTACACCAGCACGGTTAGCCCAGATTTCTAGTTGTTCAACTGCTGCAGCTCTGAATGTATCCGCTGCTGCAACTACTACCTTTTTACCTTGTTTTTTTAGGTTGTTTGCAATTTTCCCTATTGATGTTGTTTTACCAACTCCGTTTACTCCAACAACTAAAATTACTGCAGGAGTAGTCTTTAATTCTAGGTTATTTGCTACTTTATCTAATATTGCTTGTATTTCCTGCTTTAAAGCAGTTTTCACACCTTCTTCATCTGAAATTTTTTCTAATTTTATCCTATTTCTTAATCTTGAAATAATTTCAGTAGATGTTTCTACTCCTATATCAGACATTATTAGTATTTCTTCTAATTCTTCTAGCAGTTCCTCATCTACTTTTCTGAAATTACTAAATACATTATTTATCTTATTATTTAAAGAGTCTCTTGTTTTATCTAAACCTGATTTCAATTTGTCAAAAAATCCCATTTATGCTTTTCCTCCTAAATTACTGCTTTAAGGACATTCAGTCTCTATATTTAAGCCCCCTTATTAAAGGGGCTTTTATTAATTCTTTAAGTATTAAATTCTAAGGAATGTTTATTGTAGTTTCTATGTCTAAATTCATTGTCTTTGTTGCCTTTGTGCTACCATCAATTATTACCTTTATAGTAACTGTTCCTGTACTGTCAAATCCTACTGAAACATTTTCTAAATCTTGGCTTACATCTTTTGATTCTACTTGTTCTCCATCTACTGTTACAGTTAAATGTACCTTATTTGGTGTTACTAAAACTTCTTCATATTTTGGATTTCCTTCATCATCAAAGCCATTTTGTACCTTTTCATATCTTGCAGTATATCCTGTAAGTTTTGCTATATTTATATTTATTACTCCATGTTTTATTTCTTGAAATTCATTTATTGTTATAGTTATTTCTGAATTTTTGTCTACCATGCTCTTTGGTGATATACTTTGTTCAACTACTCCTGTTCCTTTGCTTGAGTCTTTTATTCTATCTGTTCTGGTCCATTTTAATTTTGCTTCTGCTATTTTTGCTTTTGCTTCATCTTCTGAAAGTCCTGTTAAATCTGGTACTTCTATTTGTTCTATTCCTAGACTTACTTTGACTTTTATTTTGCTTCCAGCTAGTACCTCTTCTCCTTCTGGTATTTCTTGTTCTATAACGATTCCTGCTTCAACCTCGTCATTATATTCTTCTTCTATTTCTAATTCTAGCCCTAATTCTTTTACCTCTTTTCTTACCTCATCTTTAGTTTTACCTATTAATTTAGTAACCTTTATTATTTCTTGACCTTTACTTACTATAACATTTATTGTTGTACCTTCTTTTACTGTAAAATCTGGTTGATATTTTGGATCTTGTGATATTATTTTGCCTTCTTCTACTTCTACATCATATTTTTCTTCCAAAATATTAATTTGAAGTTTTGCCTCTGCTGCTTTTACTTTTGCTTCGTCAACTGTTAATCCAACAAAATCTATTAATGTAACATCTTTTGGATTTCCTAAATTTAATGCAAATAATGTTATACCTATACTTGCAAAAAATACTATTAGGCATATAAGTACTATTAGCATAATTTTAACTGCTTTATGTTCTTCTAAAAATTTTTTAAATTTTTGGAATTTCTTATTTTTTTTGGTTTCAGTAGATTTGGTTTCCTCAGTTTTTATTCTTTGTGTCATATCAGATACCGTATTTCTAGTTACTCCTGTTTCTGGATTTTTAATTATTTTATCTAAATCTTGTATCATTTCTGTAGCTGTACTATATCTCATATTAGGGTCTTTCTCCATAGCTTTCATTATCAAATCATTTAAGCTTTGTGGGATAGCTGGATTTAACTCTATTGGTGGTATTGGTTTTTCTTGCATATGCTTTAGAGCTACAGATACTGGTGTATCTGCATCAAAAGGGACTCTACCTGTTACCATTTCATATAATACTATGCCTAAAGAGTAAAGATCTGATTTTGCATCAGTATATCCTCCTCTTGCATGCTCCGGTGAAAAATAGTGTACTGAACCAATTGTTGTCCCAAATGCTGTAATAGTCGAATTTGATACTGCTTTTGCAATTCCAAAATCTGTTACTTTTGCTACTCCTTCTTCTGTTATAATTATATTGTGTGGCTTTATGTCTCTATGAATTATATTGTTTCTATGTGCTACTTCTAGAGCTTGAGCTATTTGTTTTGCAATTCTTACAGACCATTTCCAACCCATTTTTCCATCTTCATTTATAATCTCTTTTAGGGTCTTTCCTTTTATTAACTCCATTACTATATAATATAAATTACCCTCTTTTCCAACATCATAAACTGATACAATATTTGGATGTGTAAGGCTTGCTGCCGATTCTGCCTCTGTATTAAATCTTTTTATAAATTCATTATCTGTTGTATATTCTTCTCTTAATATTTTTACGGCAACACATCTCTTAAGTACCAAATCTTTTGCTTTATATACTGTTGCCATACCACCATTTCCTATTTTTTCTATAATTTCATATCTGCTTCCCAGCAATTTTCCTTCTAAATTCATTTTTTCACATTCCTTTCACGAAAAAAGTTGTTTTATTTAGTTATTTGCAATTATAATTACTGTAATGTTGTCATATCCACCTAATTCTTTTGCTTTTTTTATTAGGTTTTGAGGTGCTTCTGCAATGTTTCTTGTTATTATATTATATATTTCTTGTTCTGCTATCATGTTTGTTAAACCATCTGAACAAATTAGAATTATGTCTCCCTGATTAAAATTTTGTACCATTACATCTGGTTCAATTGTTTCTTCACATCCAAGTGCCTTCATAAGCATATTTCTCTTTGGATGATTGATAGCCTCTTCTTGAGTTATTGTTCCATCCTTTACTAGTTTTTGAACATAACTATGGTCTGTTGTTATTCTTTTCATAGAATTCTGTTGTATCTTATAAATTCTACTATCTCCTATATGTCCAATATATGCTTTGTTATTATATATTAAGCATACCTCTAGTGTAGTACCCATTTGCTCCAATTCTTCATATTCTCTTGATTTTTCGAATACTATTTCATTTGCTCTTTGCATTGCTTGATGTATTATTTTAATCAGCTTTTCTTTCCTATATTGGTTATCATTTTTTAAATTTTCTTTTATATACTCTGCCGTGCTTACACATGCTAAGCGACTTGCTATTTCTCCTCCTGTATATCCGCCCATACCATCTGCTAAAATGCACAGTTTATAGTTATCGTTTTCTTCTGATATGTAATAAGAATCTTGATTCATTTTTCGTACCATTCCTATATCTGTATCAGCATATATATTCATCCTTTCACCTCTTTTTTTCTTAGTTGTCCACATGCAGCATCAATATCAGCTCCTAATTCTCTACGAATTGTTGCTACTATTCCATGTTCATTTAAATAGTCTCTAAACTTTATTATGTTTTCATTTGTACTTTTTGTAAATTTTCTATCTTCTATTTTATTTATCGGTATTAAATTAATATGGCATAACATTCCTTTTAATAGTTTTACTAGTTCTTCAGCATCCTGAAGGTTGTCATTGTTATCTTTTGCTAATGCGTATTCAAATGATATTCTTCTATTTGTCTTTTCTATATAATATTTACAAGCTTTGATTAGTTCTTGAATATTGTATATATTATTTACTGGCATCATATTACTTCTTTTCTCGTTTGATGCACTATGTAATGATATTGATAATGTGCATTGCAAGTTTTCATCTGCTAACTTATATATTTTAGGAACTAGTCCACTTGTCGATATGCTTATATGCCTTGCTCCCATATTTATTCCCTTTGGATTATTTAATATTTTCACTGCCTTAATTACATTGTCATAATTATCTAATGGTTCTCCTATGCCCATAAATACTAAATTAGAAATATGTATTTTTTCATCTCTTTCTATTGCCAATAGCTGTTCTACAATTTCACCCGCTTCTAAGTTTCTTGCGAATTTAACGCCTGTTGATGCACAGAATTTACAACCCATTTTACAGCCTATTTGCGTTGATACACAAATTGTCTTTCCATATTTATATTCCATTAAAACAGATTCTATCGCATTATTGTCTAAGACATCAAATAAATATTTTTTTGTTCCATCCTTTGATACTTGTTTTTTAATAATTTTAAAAACATGTAAATCAAAATTTTGCTTTAATTTTTCTCTTAAAGCTTCTGAAATATTAGTCATTTCGTCAAATGTTATAACGTTTTCTTTATATATCCAGTGGAAAATTTGCTCTGCCCTGTACTTCTTTTCTCCGTAATTCTTCAAGTTTTGCTTTTAGCTCATCTAAATCATAGTTTTTTATATTTTCTTTTAACATATATTTCCTTCTAATATTTAAAATTATACGGATATATTGTATCATATAACTATAATTTATACAAGCCGAAGAACAAAAAAATCTGCATGTGCAGATTTTTTTGTTGGTTTTTGCATTATTAAACATATCCTTCTAGCATCCAGCCTCCCATATATACATTTATCATTGGTACAAGTACTACAACTACTACGAATATTAATACAATTCCAACAAATACTTGTACTACTTGTGGTAATACCTTTATTACTCTTTTTATAATATTGTCTATATCTATTTGCATATAGTCATTTAATTTTTCCATCATTTCTGTTAAATCTGTTTGCATTCCAATTTTAAGCATCTCTGTTATCATTGGTGTTGATAAACCTGATTTCTCAAACGGTTCTATCCAGCTTTGACCTATTAGTATATTGTTTATTGATGATTCTATTAGTGACAGCATAACTAAGTTGTTTGATATGTTTCTACTAGTTTCTAATGCCTCTTGTATTCTTAATCCATTTTTTAAATTTAATAATATTGACTGAACTAGTCTTGAAAAGTCTATTGCATATATAAGTTTTCCGAAAATTGGCATTCTGTATTTAAAATAATGGAAATTATACTTTCCTTTTGGCGTTCTAATATATGCTAATATTGCTAATATTACAACTACAATTATTGTTACAGGTATGTACCATATTTTTGATATGTAATTCAAAAAATTAGAAAAAGCTATTGTTAATGGTGGTAATTTTTCTTTTGATCCAAAACTATCAAATACATTTTGTATCATTGGAACTGATATCAATGTGCCTACAATTGCTAATACGAATAATAAAACAAATTGTACTAAATTTGGAATTAATATTTCTTTTAGTTTTTTGTTCATAGCTTCTGTATCTTCTAGATATTTTACTGCTTGTTGTAATGCATTTGTTAGTGACCCTGATAATTCTCCTACTTTAATCATATTAATATATATTGGAGGGAATATTGAACTATAATATTCCATTGTAGTATACATATTTTCTCCTGCTTCCACTCCTAATAATATGTCCTCTATTATTGCCTTAAGTGTTGGATTATCTATGGTTTCTATAACTGTTGTTAATGCATGAATGTTATTAAAGTTTGCTTTTTTTAGTAAATAGAAATTTTCTGTAAAAACTAATATGTCTCTTTTCTTGATTGCTTGATGTTTCTGTAATGAATCATTTATTCTTTTATATAAACTATCTTTTTTATTCATGTTTTTTTCTATTTGTTCAGCTCTTACTTTTTTTAGCACACTGTTACTTGTTTCTATGTTTTTTTTCTGCTTATTTACTTTTTTATCTGTTCGTTTATTCAAAACTGTTACTGAAATAGGATATAATCCATTGCTTTTTAATTTTTTTAGCAGAACATATTTATTAGGTTCATCTGTCTTATATTCAACAATATCTCCTGTTCTTGTTGCAGCTCTATATTTATATAAAGGCATATATTTACCTCCATTCTATCTTGTTTATTGTTGCATCTTCATTTTCATTTGCATAATTGTTCTATTAAGAATTTCTAAATTTTTCTCTTCTAATTGTGATTTAGCTTGTTCTAATGTTATTTTATTTTTTACATAAAGTTCAGCAAGAGAATTAATTAAGCTTACATTTCCTTTTCCTAGACTACTTTGTATTGCATCTTCTAATTCAGATACACTGAATTTTTCTTTTCTTATACAGCCTGCAATCACATTATCTACCACCATTACTTCTGGCAATAAAACTAGTTTATCTTCTGTACCTTTTATAAGTCTTTGTGATACTATTAATTTCAAAAGTGAAGATATTAGATATTTTACTGAAGCTTGGTCTCTTATCTCATAAAAGTTAATTATCCTATCTATAGTTTCGGCACATGACTTTGTATGTAAAGTTCCTAACACTAAGTGTCCTGATTCTGCCATATCTATTGCTGCCTCCATTGTTTCTTTATCTCTAATCTCTCCTATTACTAAGATATCACAGTCTTCTCTTAATGCATTTTTTACTCCGTCTCGATATGTTAATACATCTTTTCCTACTCCTACCTCTTTTTGGATGATTAATGATTTATTTGATGTATGTTTAAACTCTACTGGTTTTTCTAGGGAAAGTATTTTTTTGTTTTCGTTTTGATTTATTTCATTTATTAGTGCATTTAATGTTGTGGTTTTTCCTGAATTAGTTTTTCCAGTCACTAATATTAATCCTTGTGGTTGATACATCATTCTTCTTACAACATCTGGAACACCTAATTCCTGAAACTTTGGTAATTCATTTTTTATTAGTCTTAATGTTGCTATAGGAACACCATCTGTAGAAGAAATGTTGCCTCTGAATCTTGTTTTTTCAAATTCATATGAAAAGTCTATTTTTTTAGTTTGATTATATTCTTCGTCTTTTGATACATTTCCTCTTACAAAATAGTCATACATTTCATACATATCTTCTTCATGAAGTATATCCTCTTGTTCTATTTCTATAAGATTTCTTATTACCCTTAACATTGGCTTTTTGCCTGGTACTAAATGGATATCTGAAGCTCCTTTTTCTATCGCTTCTTTGAAAATATTATCTATATTGATCATCTTTTTCCCCTTTATTTGTAATTAATATATTATTACTTTTTTATTTATTTCTTCTAGTGTTGTCATACCTTGCAATACTTTGTTTATACCGTCTACTGCTAGTGGTTTATATCCTTCCTTTATTGCAGTTTGTCTAATACTTAAGCTTGATTCTCCTTGTACAATAAGTTCTTTTATTTCATCTGTTAATGTTAATATTTCAAAAATTCCTATTCTATCAAAATATCCTGTGTTGTTACAGTCTTTGCATCCTACTGGTGTATATGTGTATTTGTCGCTGAAGTCTATATTTATATCATACTTGTTTAGGTTTTTTTGTATTATTTCTTTTTCTTTATCTGTAAATTCTCTTTTTGTAGCACATTTTGGACATATTCTTCTTACTAATCTTTGTGATATAGATGTTGCTAAAGTACTTGCTATATCGTAGTTTGATATTCCCATTTTTCTTAATCTAGTTATAACTTCTATACTGTCTATAGTGTGTATTGTTGATAAAACATAGTGTCCTGTTTGTCCTGCTTGCATTGCGATTTCTGCTGTCTCTTTATCTCTTATTTCTCCTACTAATACTACATCTGGATCTTGTCTTAATACTGTTCTTAAAGAATCTGAAAATCTAAGTTTTTCAGATATTTCTATTTGATTTAATCCTGGTATACGAATTTCTACAGGGTCTTCTATAGTAGTTATATTTATGTTTGGACTATTTAGATAATCTATTATACTGTATAATGTCGTTGTTTTACCTTCACCTGTAGGAGCAGCTATTATTGTTATACTATTTCTTTTGTTAAGTTTTTGTCTCATTTCTTCATCTGTTTGGTTAAAGCCTAATTCCGCTAACCCTCTAATATTCATGTTTTTCTTTAATAATCTTAGAACAAATTTTTCTCCAAATATATTTTTTTGTGAGGAAACACGAATATTGTAATCTGGATATAACAGAATTCTACCATCTTGTGATTCTTGTTTTTCTTGGAACATATTTGATATTGCCTTTAATCTTCCTATTATTTGTCCTTGCTTTTCTTTTTTTATTTCTGTTGCCTTAACTAATTCTCCATCTATCCTATATCTTACTCTAACAGAATCTTCTAATGGCTCTATATGTATATCACTTGCTCTTTTTCTCATTGCTGATTTTATAATACTGTCCACTAGAGTTGTGGCATCTTCAGCAGTATCAATATTTTCTGAATCTGTTCCCTCTAAGGTATTTAATATGGCTCTTATATTTTTTTCAAAGGTTATATATTTATCCATTACATAACCTTTATTAAGTAATATCAATCTAACTGCTTCAGTTGCTGCGTCAGTACTGCTATCTGCAAAGCATACTTTTATTTTATCTCCAATTATTTCAAATGGAATTGCTTGATATTTTTTTGCCATATCAAATGATATATATTTTTTCACATCTATTTTAACATCAGAATATGAGAACATTATTGCTTTTTCGTTAAGTATTTCGCCTAATACCTGTAAAAGTATATATTGATCACATAGGTTTAAAGTACTTATTATCTCTATTATTTTTTTTCCTGGGTTCCTTCTTTGATATTCTAGAGCCTTATTTATATCAGCTTGTGTCAATACTCCTCTTTTAACCAATTCTATTCCTATTGGACCTTTTCTTTTCGCATCCATAATAATCTCCCCTTGTTCAATTTATAGTATATATTTATTATAATACATTTTTAGTCTGTTTGAAATGTTTTTTATATATTTTCATAAACTACCAATTAAAACTACCAATTATTCCGTTCTAAGATTATTTAGTATCGTTTCTACTTCTTTCATATTTGCTTTTTTTATTTTAGAAAATTGTATTGAATTAGCTTTTCCTTCTAAACTGCTTTCTATTGTTATTGTTACTATTTTAATAAAATCGTATTTATCTGTATTTCCTTCTGTTTGATTATAATTTTCTACATTAACTATTACTCTATATTCTGTTGTTAAGTTATCTGTTGTTCTGCCTGCACTAATATGTTCTAAATTTTTACTATTCACATAGTTTATTAGGTTCTCTTCGGTTACATCTGCATAAGGTAATTTTTCCACATATTCCAACATTTTTGTTGCAAAATCTATTATCATACTGTTTTGGCTAATTTTTGTCTTTTCTACAGTAATATTGGTTATTAATGCAATTACAATTCCAGAGAAAAGCAAGATTATTAGCATTGCAATAAGTGCATCTGATATCATTATTCCTTTATTTGCTTTTAAAATTTTATTTTTAAACATATTTTCCTTTCTTAAAACATACTGAATTTTTATTATATTGAAATCATAATTTCAATAATTCCTATAACTATATAAATTACAAATAGTATTTTTTTTAATTTTTGAGTTGTTTTTTTTTCATTGTTTAATATTGCTATTAATATTAATCCTATTATATATATAATATATCTATATATACTTGTATTCAATATGTATAGATATATCATATAGATTATTTCTACTACTATTCCAAAATTGAATACTACTTTCTCTATTTGTTTGTGTTCTTTAAATATTCCTATTATAATAAATATTGTGCTCAAGAATAAAACTCCAAATATTAAAGCCATGATTTTTTCATATTCTATATTTAGTATGTTGATATCTAATAACATTGCATATAATAGAAAAACTATACCTGATAATATTTCTAGAATAATATATCTAGGACGTATTTTATTTTTGCAATATCTACATTTTCCTCCTAAGAATATATAACTTAATACTGGAATCAAGTCTAAAAAGTTTAATTTGTGATTACATTTTGGACAATAAGATCTTGTATGAGTTATATCTTGTTTTAGTGGAATTCTATATACTGCAAGTGTGTAGAAACTTCCTAAAACAGTTCCTAGTGCAAACATAAAGAAGTAAATTATTGTATTCAAATTTTTATTCTCCTTTTTATAGTCTAAGGCATATGCATATTTCATGCATATGCCTATTTTTTAAATCTTTTTGCATAATTATGGTGTTATGCCAGCAGCATTTAAATATTCATCTACACTGTTACGGCTTGCTTCTGATTCTGTTTTATTTACAATTTGATCTGTTGCTAAATTATCTAAACTTTTATCAGCAGCATTATATTTATTTGCTGCTTTTTCTGCTGCACCAATTAAATTTGAATTTATTACAACTGCTACAGATACTGCAACTAAGATTAACATAACTATAATTGTTATAATTAAAGCTATTAATGTTATACCTTTTTCTTCTTTCATTAGATTCACCTCCTCTTTATATTTGTCTTTTGTATATATTTATTTAAATAAATATTACCTATATTATTTGGCTGTTGGTGGTAAAATCTGTCCTTGTGTTCCAGTTTGAGAAGTTTCATTTGCAGAATTTCCTCCCGATGTATTAGCTGATACACTAGATGATTTAATTCCCTCAAATGGATTTGGTTTTCCTTTGTCATATACTCTTGTTCTTTCATATCCTTTTAAGTCACTTGCATCTATGTAATATGTTTTTACTATATTTTGTGTTTCTAAAGCCTTAATTGTTTCATTTAATTCCTCTTGTACTGTATCTGGCAATATGTATTCTGCCACAGGAACAGGTATTTTTTTAGTACTTGGTCTGTAGTCGTAGAACAAAATGCATAGTATCAGCAATATGGCTAAAATCAAAAGTATTATTATAAAAATCTCTTTTGTTATTGATTTAATCATATTTTTGCTCTCCTTAATTAAAATTTATTCTAACATCTTCAATTGTAAAGGTTGCTTTTAGCTTATCAAAATCTGCATATACTTTTTCGCTTGTTTCTTCTTCTGCCTTCTTTGAAGTTTCTTGTGTTTTTTCCTCCTCTTTATTGCTTGTTTCTGAAGTTGTTGTTGGAGTTAATTTAAAGTTCAAAATTTTAAATGCTAGAGTGTCATCCTTTTCAATATCATATAAAAAGTCTGTTATTCCTATATATTGCCCTGATAATGTAATGTCTAAATTATAAGTATCTTGGTCAGCAGTAGAATTTTTTATGTCTATTTTTAATTCAATCTTCTCTTTTCTAGCATAGTTTTCTAAAGCTATCCATAATCTTTCAATTTTATATTCTTTTTTTTGTATTACCCCTAGTTCAACTTTATCTGTAACATATTTTATTTTGTTTTCATATTTTTCTTTTGACACTTTTAAATTTCTGATTGATTCTTCGAGAGTATCAATGTTTTGCGGATATTCTGAATTGTTTTTTTGTTCTAATGTTTTAATTTTTGTAGTTAAATCTTCATTTAATGTTTTTATATTACCAATACTTTTACTTCTCCAATTTAAAAATGTGATATTTTTTATGATAACATAATATGTCATTAAAACTAGCAATAATATTAAAATAGATATTAATACTTTTCTCATGCTATCTCCTTTATATTTTTAATATGGCAAATTACCTGATATTGTTATATCTATCATGCCTTCTTTTTTTACACCTTTTGTTGATGTAATTTCTGTTAATATTCCTTCTTCTTCCAAAGCAGCTTTAAAATATCCTAATTGGTCATATTTTTCTGCTCGTGCTGTTATTACAATACTTTTTCCTGTTGTGTTTTCTATTGATAATAGCTGTACTCCCTTTGGAATTACATACATTATCTTATTTAATAAATTTGGTATTGCATTTTTACTTGAGAATTGTTCAGTTACCATTGAATTCGCTTGTTCTATATTGTCTAGCATTGTTTGATATTCTCTTTCTCTTGTATTAACTAATGTATTATATTCTTTTACTTTGGCAATTTCTGTATTACTTTGTTCAATTGCAAGTTCTACTTGATTCAATTTTTCGTTTATTTTGTCTGCTAAAACTTCTGTTGTTGCAAGATACAATATTATAATTAATACCAATGCAGTAGCTACTCTTAATAACATTTTATCTGTAAAATCTAGTTCTAAATTCATTATTTCATTTAAAGTAGGTTTTTGCTTTTTCTGTTTTGTTTTTAATATTGTTCCTTTGCCAACATCACTTGTTAATAGTGTCCATACTTTTTGAATAGTAGTTCCTTCATCACTAAAATTCATTTCTTGGTTTTTAGTGTCTAACCCTTGTAGTGCTAATGAAATTGCTGAATTTACTTCTATATAGTCTTTTATATTTATTTTAACATTGGTTTTCTCTATGAAATATGGCACTAATATTTCACATTTCTTTTCAAGAAAATTTTCTTGAAAAAGCAAATCTATATTGTTTATATTTAATCCCATTCCAGTTATGTATATGTTGTTTATATCTAATCCACTGCTTATAATATTTTCTTTTACTTTGTCTATAATTGCAAGTAATTCTTCTATTATTATGTCTAAATATTCATTTCCTTCTATTTTTAAATTTTGTCCTGTTCTTGTATAGACAGTAGTATTTTTACATATTTCATATGCTTTTTTTATAGAGTTTTCTCTTTCAGCAATCACCTTTAATATATTTGCCATTCCTTGCTCGATTTTATCTACTTTATAGACTTTTCCATTTACTAATGTTGTAATTTCAGTTTCTTCTTCTATATTTACAATTATACTGTTTTCCTGTACTAAAGCTCTATTTAAGTTTTGTATAATAGTTGCTATAGGGAAAACATATCTTGCTTTGTATTTGTCTAAAAGTTGTAATCTTTCTACTACACTTGCCTTATCTATATATGTATATATAACTCTTATTTTGTCCCTATCTTCTAAGTCATTTGTTTTTATTCTTCTAAATTCTAATGTGTTTTTATTTTTGTTGTTATTGTTGCAGAAAAATTCAAATTCAGTTTCTATGGCCTTTTCTAGATCTTTATCTTTTAACAAGTTAAATATCTTTGAATATGTATAATTTTCTTTATTTATATTAACACTGATTGGTACTTGGTAACTATATGTTTCTTTTACTATTTGCTCAATTGTTTTTTCTATGTTGTCTTCGTAAAATTTTACACCATAAGCCTCTACTTTAAAATTATTGCGGTCTTTATTAACTTTAGCATATTTTATTAAATTATTCTCTATATAAATTCCTAGACAGCTTGGCATTTTTATCTCCTTAGTTATAACAATTTCTTAATTATATTTTAAACTATTTTTTGTTTTAGTCAATATTTTTGTCGAAAATGTAACATAATTGTAATATTTTTGCAACATTTCTTTTTTTGTAATATTTATGTATTTTTTCGTTTTTATTGCACAAAATATTTTTGTATTACATTAATTATTAAAATGGAGGTTTTATCATTTATGAATACTGAAAAGCACTTGATGTTGACAGGTTCTTCTGATGTATCTTGGAAGGATGCCATTGTGAAAACTATTAGCGAAGCTTCTAAAACAATTGATTTTTTATCTAGTGTTACCATTTTGGAGCAAAAGGCTAAAATTGATGGTAATAAAATTATTGAATATTATGCAACAATAGATTTAACGTTTACTGTTGATACTACTAGGGGGTGATTTTGTGAATCAAATTAATACTAATAAGGAATATCAAGAATATGTGAATCAGAAATCTCCTAATTCACCTATTTTTAGAAACTGTTTTAACAGTTTTTGGGTAGGTGGATTAATTTGTGCAATAGGGCAAATTATAATGGAAATTTGTAAATATAGAGGTCTTGATACCGAAATGAGTGCTACTATTGTTTCTATTTCCTTAATATTTTTAAGTGCTTTTTTAACCGCACTTAACATATTTAATAAAATTGGTAAGTTCGCTGGTGCAGGCTCACTTGTTCCTATTACTGGTTTTGCTAATTCTATTGTTTCACCATCTATGGAGTATAAATCTGAAGGATATGTTATGGGAGTAGGTGCAAAAATGTTTACAGTTGCAGGTCCTGTACTTGTATATGGTATTTCTACATCAATTTTAGTTGGGATTTGCTATTTAATATTTATGGGGATTTAATATAAATTTTGAAAGGAACGTGATTAAATGAAAAGATTTGGAGCACAAACACTAAAGTTTGATAATCCTGTAACAATCTTAGAAACTGCCTCTATTGTTGGTCCAAAGGAGGCTCAAGGTCCTATGGCGGATTATTTTGATAAATGTTTAGAGGATGAATTTTGGGAAGAAAAAACTTGGGAAAAGGCAGAAAGTAAAATTATAAAGGAAACTGTTAATATGAATATAATGAAGGCTGGTGTTTCTTCTATTGATATTAATTACTGTTTTGCAGGTGATTTATTAAATCAATGTATATCTTCAAGTTTTGGTTTAAGGGAGCTTCGGTATACCCCTTTATGGTATATTTGGTGCTTGTTCAACTTTTGTTGAAGGAATGCAACTTGCTTCTATTTTTATTGATGGTGGAGCAGCTGATAAGTGTATATGTTCAGCCTCAAGTCATTTTTGCAGTGCGGAAAAGCAATTTCGTTTTCCTTTAGAACTTGGAAATCAGAGACCGCCTACATCTCAATGGACTGTTACAGGTGCAGGCTCTGCTATTCTTTCTAAATCTGGAAATGGGCCCTATGTAACATATATTACAACTGGTAAAGTAATTGATATGGGTATTAAAGATGCAAACAATATGGGAGCCGCTATGGCACCTGCAGCTTTAGATACATTGATTACTCATTTTAAAGACACAGGTAGAAAACCTAGCTATTATGATGCAATTTTAACAGGAGATTTGGGTTATATAGGTAAAGAGATTCTTACAGAAATGGCTCTTACTAAAGGATATAATATTAAATCTAATTATAATGATTGTGGGGTTTTAATGTTTGATAAACAAGCTCAAGACACACACTCTGGTGGTAGTGGTTGTGCATGTTGTGCTACAATTTTTTCTGGGTATGTATTTAATAAGCTAAAGCAAAAAAACTTAAAAAAAGTGCTTCTTATTGCAACAGGTGCTTTAACAAACTCTACAAGTAGTCAGCAAGGTGAAAGTATTCCAGGAATTGCTCATGCCATAGCAATTGAAACTGATATTTAGAGGAGGAGAATTTATGTTTCAGGATTTTTTTAATGGTTTAGATTGGATGATGCTTATAAAGGCTTTCGTTGTAGGCGGGCTTATATGTGTAATTGGTCAAGTTCTTATAGATAAAACAAAACTTACCCCCGCTAGAATTCTTGTAATTTTTGTAACTGCTGGAGCAATTTTAGGAGGGCTTGGAATATATCAAAAATTAGTTGATTATGCAGGTGCAGGAGCAACTGTTCCTTTAACAGGTTTTGGAAACTTACTTGCAAAAGGAGCAATAAAGAAAGCTGAAACAGATGGCTTAGTGGGTACCTTTACAGGTGGTACAGCAGCAGCTGCTGGTGGAATTGCTGCCGCCATATTCTTTGGTTATATTGCTTCGCTTGTTTCAAAGCCAAAAATGAAAAAGCAATAAAAAAATAAGCTCTGCCTCGCAGAGTTTATTTTTTATTTTTTATTATATGTATTAATAATATTAATGCTATAAGTGCCCCTATTCCCATTGCAATTAATGCTGGTAATTTGTTTTCTTCTTTTACTTTGACAGTTAATGATGATATGAATGTGTTTATACTATATTCTCTTTTGGTTATTCCATCTTCTGCTGTTACAGTTATTGTTATTGTGTTATTTCCTTCTTTTAATTGATTATTTCCTTTAATCTCAATTGTTGCATTTTCATTTTCTGCTTCTGCTAATATCTCTAAGCTGTATATTTTTTCATTTATTGTAAGGTTGTATTTATTTGTATATTTTACTAGAAAATGTAGGATATATTTCAAATCCTTTTACATATAAACTTTTTAGATTTGCATTTACTAGTTCTGCATTATCCGTTTTTGTAACTATTATTTTATATGTTCTTTCTGTTGAATCTTCAGCAGTAACTACTATTATTATTGTGTTTTCGCCTTCTTCTAGTTGTGTATTTCCTGAAATTTTAACTGTAGCATTGCTGTCTTCTGCAGTTGCTGTAATTTCTAATTCGTCTACGCTCAAATCAACTACTACATAATATTCTGTTGTTTTTTTATCAAATTCTGGCTCTATATCTACATTTTTTATTTCTAGAAATCTCAAATAATTGTTATCAGACTTTTGTTCATATGTATATGTTTCTTGATGATATGTTGTTGGCTGTTCTGTTGATGTCTCTGGTTCTTGTATTTGAGATTGTGGATTTTCTGGTTCTTGTACAGGTTTTTCTGGATTTTGAGGCTCTTCTGGTGTTACTGGAGGATTTGTTGGTGTTTCTATTGGTGGGTCTGTTTCTGGGTTAGTATTTTCTCCCGGATTTGGATTTTCTGGTTCTTGTATTGGTTCCTCTGGTATATTGTTATCAATTTCCACCGCTTGTAATGTTGTTGGAATTATAAAATTAATTATGATTAAAATTATAATAAAAATTCTTTTTATATTATTTTTCATATTACTTACTCTCCGTTTAAGTATTATTCAATATTTTTTGTGGATTTATTTTTATCAATTCTTCTGTTTTTTCTTTTCCTATTATCTTTTCTATTTTTTTAGTTGCTTTTTTCAATAAAGGATATATTGTATTTTTTCTATGTGTATCTGTAGCTAAAAAATGTACCAAATCATTTTTCAATAAATATTTAACTGTTTGTTTAGCGTGATTGCCATAAATACCCAAAATACTACCTATATTACTTTGCATTAAGCAACCACTTTCTATAAGTTCTTCTACTTTATCTGGATTTTCCTGTATAAATTTATATCTTTCTGGATGTGCTATTATAGGTATTATATTATTTTCAATTAGTTTGAATATTATAATATCTAAATATTGTACATGAGTATTCATAGGAAGTTCTATTAATAAATATTTACTATTTGCTAATGTCAATAATACATTTTGCTTTAACAAATCTATTAAATTGTTTATTATATACACTTCCATCCCTATATGTAGTTTTACATTTATATTATCTTTATCAATTATCTGTTGTAACTTGTCTTTTAATAATATAAGAGTATTGGCATTTTGCTCATAAGCATTTATTATATAATGCGGTGTTAATATTATATCTGTAATTCCTACTTTTTCTGCTTCTTTAATTAGCTCTATTGTTTCTTGGGGTGTTTTTGCTCCATCATCTACATTTGGAATAAGATGAGAATGTATATCTATCATTTATTTCTCCTTCCTATTCTTAAATAATTTATCTAATTGGTTTAATACATCTTCATTATTTTTTTCTCTTTTTTCGAATAATTCATATTCATCAAAAGTTCTATCGGAATTTCTGCCATAATAATATGAATCCTCATATTTTTTTGCATTAATTGGCATCTTATTAATTACAACTCCTGCAACTGATGCACCAACACTTTCTAATCCTTTTTTCACTTTTTGTAGATTATCCTTTTTAGTTTCATTATGTGAAGCAACAATTATTGTTGTATCCACTAATCTTGATACAATCATTGCATCTGTTACAATTATTCCTGGTGTACCATCAAATATTAATATATCAAATACTTTTTTTAGTTTTTCCACCATATCAATCATACCTTCTGAGGCTAAAAGTTCTGATGGATTTGGAGGGACATTTCCACAAGTTATTAAATATAGGTTTTCAACTCCAGTTCTTTTTACATATTGTATAATATCAATTCTTCCATCATCACTTACATCTAATAAGTAGTTTGACAAACCTGGTCTGCTTTCTACTGTAAACATTTTGTGTTGTGTACCTTTTCTCATATCTGCGTCTATTAAGATTACTTTTTTTCCTGCCTGTGCAAAGGTTGTTGCTAAATTTGCTGACACCCAACTTTTGCCTTCTCCCGGCATTGTAGAGGTTATTAGTATTGATTTTAAGTTTTTCTTTGTATTCATAAATTGTATATTTGTTCTTAATGTTCTAAAAGTTTCTGCAATTGGTGATTTTGGATTTCTATAAGCAACAAGTTCTTTTTTCATTTTCTTCTTCCTCCTCTTTTGTTTTCTAATGTATAATCTGGAATTGTTGTTAATACAAGCAATCCACCTATTTTTTCAATATCTTGTTCAGTTTTTATTGTGTTATCTAAAATATTTGAAATTAATACATATATTACAGCTACTATTACTCCAATAAATGCAAATATTATGACATCTTTTATATGATTAATATTATATGGTATTGCACTTGGTTCTGCTCTATCTAATACATATGTATTGCTTATACTATATATATCTACAACTCTTTCGCAGAAAACCTTCGCAATTTCATTTGCAATTTGAGCTGCATAATTTGGATTAGAATTTTTTACAGTAATCTCTAAAAGTTCAGTATCTTTTACTGATTTTACAGTTACATTTTCTTTAATATCCTCAATTGTTATTTCTGGATTATTTATGTTACTTACAACAGTTTTTAATATGTTATCTGTTTTAATAATTTCTCCATAAGTTGAAACAAGATTTGAATTTAATGTTACATCAGCTTGTGTTATAGAGCCATCTTTTGAATTTTCAGAGCTTTGTGTTAAAACCAATTTAGTAGTTGCCTTATAATCTGGCTCAACTAGAAAATATGAATATGCTACACCTATGATTGCAAATACTAATATTATTAATATTATTTGTGCTTTTCTCTCCCAAAAAATAGTAAGTAGTTCCTTTAAATCTAATTCTTCCATTTTTAAAACCTCTTTCATTTGTATTTCTTAAATATTATATATTTAAATTATTTTTTTTTCAATAGTTTTTATTCATTTATTCTGTTTTTGAAATTCTGATTATCTAGAAGTCCAAGAGATAGCCAAAATAACGGTGCTACTCCTATTGTACTTATATTAAAAAATGCTTGTGCCAAATAGCTAATTATCACACTTAAATTAATAAATGTTTTTTCTTGTTTTAATATGTTTTTTAGTTTTGGAAATACAATCATACAAAGGAATGTCAAATATATAACTAAAGATGGGATTCCTAAAGTTACTGCAATATGTAAATACTCGTTGTGTGCTTTATCTATTGAAACTTTAGCTCTTAATATAAAGTTTATGCTTGTTTCTGTTAAATTGTCAGCTATTCCTTTTTTTAAATTATCTGTTCCAACTCCAAATATTGGGTATTTCTCTATCAATTCTATTACAATTTTCCAAACTTGGATTCTGCTAGAACCCAATTTGTCATTTAATCCTTTTGTTTTTGCTATTGTTACATCATTTTTTACTTGATTTATTTTTTGTTTAACTATACTTTTTTCAGGTAAATATAGTAGCATAAATATCATAATAAAACATACTACTAAAATAACTGCTCTTTTAAAGAGCTTTTTATTTTTGTTCTTTATGAGATATATTAGTATAATAATACTAAAAATTCCAAATGCAACCCATCCGCTTCTTGCTCTACAAGCTATTAAGCAGAAAAATACTAATAAGCTAGTTATAAAGCTTATTTTATCACCTTTAATAATATAAGTTATTATAAATATTGGTATTCCCATACTTATGAAACTTCCCATAAAATTTGTATTTCCAAAAGTTCCACATGCTCCTTTATTAAATATTGGATACAAGTCATTTGTTGGAAGTTTAATATAATATTGTAATATTCCTAAAATGCTTATTGAAATGTATACACCGTATAAAACATTTAATAGTGTTTTATTGTCTTTGTATTTTAGAAACTTTTTTGCACAGAAGTAGATTAGTATATATGTGTAAAATGCTAGCATTCCTTCGTATCTGTTTATTTCCCCTATAATTGATATTTTTACTTTACTTGAGAGCATTGTGCTTATAAAAACTAATACTGCAAATGCTAGTATTACATAGTCTTTTTTATCTAATTTTAATTTTTTGTAATTTATAAGCAATAAAATTAACAGAATAGCTCCACCTATTAATAATGTCCAGACCTTTGGTATGTTATATGTAGTCTCACCAGGCATTATTGCAATAGGTAGTGCTATTATTAGTATTGTTAATATGGTTGTAATAATTTTGTTTTTCATTTGTGCTCCTTATTAAACATTATTTTAATTAATCTCTATTGAATAAATCTCTTGTGTATACTTTATCTTTTACCTCTTTTATTTCATCATTTATTCTGTTTGCCACAATAACATCTGACATTTTTTTAAATTCTTCTATATTATTTATAACTTTACTGTTAAAAAAGTCTTTTTCATTTAATGTTGGCTCATACACAATAACTTCTATTCCTTTTGCTTTTATTCTTTTCATAATTCCCTGAATAGCACTTGACCTGAAATTATCTGATCCACTTTTCATTGTTAGTCTATATATTCCTACAGTTTTTGGCTTTCTTGATATTATTTCATCAGCAATATGGTCTTTTCTTGTTGAGTTGCTTTGTACAATTGCACTTATTAAATTTTCTGGTACATCTTGATAATTTGCTTTTAATTGTTTCGTATCCTTAGGCAAACAATATCCTCCATATCCAAATGATGGATTATTATAGTGTGTTCCTATTCTTGGATCTAAACATACTCCATCTATAATATCTTTGGTATTAAGTCCTTTAATTTCTGCATATGTATCTAATTCATTGAAATATGCAACTCTTAAAGCCAAATATGTGTTAGCAAAAAGTTTAACTGCTTCTGCTTCAGTAGAGTCCATAAGCTTAATATCTACTTCTTTTTTTAAGCAACATTCTTTTAAAAGATTTGCAAACTCTTTTGCTCTTTCAGATTTTTCTCCTACGATAATTCTTGAAGGATATAAATTATCATATAAAGCATGTCCTTCTCTTAAAAATTCTGGACTAAATATTATATTTTCTATATTATATTTTTCTTTTATGGTTTTTATAAATCCTACAGGAATAGTAGATTTAACTACCATAGTTGTATCTAAATTCATACTATTTACTTTTTGTATGATGTCTTCAACAGAAGAAGTATCAAAGTAGTTTTTTGTATCATCATAATTTGTGGGTGTACTAATAATAACAAACTTAGCTCCCTCAAAAGCCTCTTTATAATCTAAAGTAGCTTTTAAATTTAATTCTTTTGTTCTGAAAAATTCTTCAATTTCATTATCCTTAATTGGTGATATTCTTTTATTAATCATATCCACTTTTTCTGCTATAATATCTAATGCTACTACTTCATTTTTTTGGCTTAATAATGTTGCTAAAGATAGTCCAACATATCCTGTTCCTGCTATTGCTATTTTCATTTAATTTTCCTCCATTTTTTACTAAATTTCATTTTTATAATATTCAATATTTTTTCCCTTTTTATAGGATTCTTTCATTACTCTATAAAAAGTAATTGATGATATCATGCTATATATTACATATGATATTAAATAAGTTATTGTATAACCTAAAGCTCCTTTTTCATGTAATAATGCAAAGCATAGAATGAAACATATTGCCCATACAATATTTAGAATTAAGCATAGCCAAATCTTACCAATCGCTTGAAAGAAACTTCCATATTGTGATTGTATTGAATAAAAAATAGATGCAACTAACATTATTATAAAAGGTATTATATATGCTGTATAAAATTCTCCATAAGTTTTTAATATAAGTTTACTGCCTATCATTAATACAATTGAAACAATAGTTGCAAATCCTGTAGACATTAATATCATATTTTTTATTGTTTTATTTAGTTCTTTTATCTTTCCATCTGCATATAACTGAGTATAAATTGGTCTAACTTGTCCTAATTGTTGCGGTAAATAATTTAATATTGTATACCATTGTAAACAAACAGAAAATGCAGCGAATTCATTATAACCATTTTTATTAGTAAAAACAAAATTTGTGATCCAAAGTAACGGAACTACAAAAACAGATGCCAAAAAGGCTGGTATTGCCACTTTTTTTATTGCTTCTTTTACTGTATCGTTTATTTGAAATTGTAATTTTATTCCTTTTTTAATTATTATTTTCCTTATAATTATAGTAAATAATACCGTTGATATTATTTGCAGTAGAAGTAGAGCACTTATGGTTCCAATAATTCCAAATATTTCAGTGATCAATATTCCTATTATTAGTGTTATTATATTTGATGCAATTTGAATAATTGCTATCTTTTTATATGCTTCAAATCCCTGTAAAGCACTTTGCAATATTAAACTAATTGATGTAAAAAATATTGTAAATGATGTAACTTGTATATAAATTGTAATATCAATTTGTTCACTTATTAAATTCGAAATATTTCTTGACAAAATAAATACTATAATTGAAATTACTGCAGACAACATTGCATTAACAAATAGCAATGTTTTAATTAATATTCCTGCCATTTGTTTATCTTTATCTCTATATAAAGCCACATACCTAGTTAGTGTTATCCCTATTCCTGCCCCTGCAAATACTGTAAATGTTTGTAACGTATTATTAAGAATTGAATAAACTCCATATTGGTTTTCTCCAAGTATACGAGCTACAATTATATTAAATAGCATTAATAATGCTTTTGATATTACTGTACCACCTATTCCAAATATCAATGCTTGCATTATTCTTTTTATTAGATTATTATCTTTTATTTTCTTTATTACTTTATCTTTTATTTCAATTATTTTTTGATACACTATTTTTCACCACTTTAAATACTATATATATAGCTATCAATAATAAATAACCATATACACTCCATACAAACCCATTATATACTGATCCTCTTGCCTCAATAATATATGATATACTAAATATGGAAACCAATGGTAAATATATTATTTTATTTCTTTTTTCTATTATTCTATCAATCGTATTTACAAAGATTGCCCAAAATGCCCCCCACAAGAATCCATAAAATCCAAAATTAGCATAAACATCTCCAAACAGTGTTGGGTGCATACTAAATCCTGTCGAATTGGGCAAAATTGCCTTTCCCATTGAAATTGCAAAATCGTCTGGTTTTAATCCAAATGACCATTTTGTTGGAATTAAGACAAATGCCATTCTTAAATATGTATGACCTTTTCCGAAGTTTTGAAAATTATTGTCATTTTCTATGAAATAGTACATATATTTTCTTAATCCTAATTCTCCATCATCATTTTCTAGATAATCAAAAACCTTTAAATTAAAAGTTTTTAAATTATACATATCAATAAAATTCCTTACAGACCCACTATGTCTAAAAACTCTCAAAGCATAAATACAATAAATGCTAATTATACCAATACAACCCAGAATAAATATCTTCTTTAATCCAATTTTATTTTCTTTCAATATATATGCATATATGATAGCCACAAATGTTGGTAATATCTCAATTCTATTCCTTGAAATTAGTACCTCTATTAAAATTATAATAATCGAACATATTATAATTTTCTTATCTTTTAGCTTAATAGCTAGCAATATGCAAGAAGAACTTACAAAAAATATTGGAGTAAATATTTGAGCAAACGAAAAGTATCCTCCTGTTGTTTGTCTCATCGTTTCCCAGCTAGTATTAAAAAGGCCTCCTGCCTGTTTTGATAAAAATACTATTCTTATAAAAACGGTAACTGCCATAATTGCAAATAATACATACATAAAATTACACATTTCCTTGTGCTCATATTCTAATAATTGCAATTTATCTTCTTTTATGTTTTTTGTGTTGTTAAAAATATTCCTAACAAGCCAATAAACTATATTAAATAGAATTACAAATATAGAAGCTTCTTTCATTGTAGAAATAGTATAATTATATGTTCCCATTAGTGTTGAAAGCATATGTGGAATTCCAAACATTATTAATAATACAGCCCATAAAAAGACAGCATTTGACTTCTTCTTTAACTCATATATACAATTAATTGTAATAATTATGAACTGTATTATACCTAATAAACCTACCAATTATATTCCTCCTAATATATTTTTGAATATTTCTATTTCTTTATTACATGTATTTTCATAAAAATATTTTCTATTTTTTTCTTTTTTTCCTTTTATTTTTTCATATAATTTTTGTAAATTATTTTCTTTTATATTCTCGTTATTAATTAATGCAACATTTTTAAATGTATCAAAAATCTCATAACAAACAGGTATATCAGATGTAATTAGTGGAATTCCAAAAGTTGCCATTTCACACATCATTAGTCCTTGAGCATCTGTTCTAGTCGGCATTAGTGCACATTTTGATTTGTTTAGCAACTCAATTATTTCTGTGTGATCTAAAACTTTATCCATCCATTCTAAGTTTTCTGCTTTTTCATTATATTCGAAAAACTTTCCTTTTCCTACAACTAAGAAAGTATTCTGTGGATTTATTTTTGCTAGTTCATTTACTATATCAATTGAATATTTTGAACCATCTAAATTAGCACGAATTGTTATAAAATCATATCGTTTTTCTTTTGACTCATCATAGCATGTATTTTCAAATTCTTTACCTATTCCGTTATATGTAATGCTATATCTATTTTCAATAACTTCTGGTTTAATTTTTGTCCATTTTAGGAATTCATTATACATCCAGCTACTTACAAATGTAAAATACGATTTATATGCTATTTTAGTATAATATTTTCTCCATATATATAACTTTATATCATCATAAATATCTTGGATTATTTTTTTTATGGCATTTTGTTTTACATACTTATATGGTTTTGAATAAACTTTGTTAATTTTTAACACTTCATGCCCATGAAAGAAAAGCATTATATTTTTAAAGTTTTTTTCATATTTCTTAAAAAAAACATAATGATGTTTTATGTTTGGAGCATGTGCAATCAATATATAATCTTTATATTTTTTCAAATTTGTTTTGTATTCATTCAAGGTTATTACATTTACTCCGTCAATAGTGTAATTCTCTTTTGTCCTAAAATTTAATACTGTTACTTGTATACCTTTTTTTTTGTAATATTGATTTCTTACATGAACATACATTAATGCTTGACTTTTTTTTGAAGGATAATCTTCTACTAATACTAATACTTTCATATTATCACCTTAATTCATAATTCATATTCTATCTCGTACTTTCTGCTTTTTCCCAAAATGGCTTTGCTTTTCCCGTTAATATGTTTTTGACTCCTACAATTTGAGCAACAATTGTCATACAATAATAATAAACCATATTTAAAATCTTATTGTTCAATTTAAATTTTACCTTAATTATTGCAACTAAATATGCTAAAGTTTGTAATATAAATGCTATCAAATATAGATAATTTTGCTTTAATAAAATGGCACTTGTAATATACGCTAATATATGCATTAACCACAATAAATATCTGCAAGTTCTATGACCTAAATAAAAAAATGTGAACCACTTATATTTAAATACATTTAATATCTTAATATTGGGCAATATGGAACCTAATATAATTCTATTCATTCTTACTTTTCTTTTAAACTCATCCTGCGTGTTTTCTCCAGCTTTTTCATATGCTATAGCATCATGATTAGCAATTGCTCTTTTTTGTTTTAACGCATAGTATAATGGCATTGCACTATCGTGACATTTTATCGGTTCAAAATCATAATACTCTTTAGTTCTACAAGCATATAGTGCTCCATTTCCTGCCGTTATTGTTTGAAATTTTGATTCAATATCTCTTATTTTTGTATCTAAATCCCAATATGTATTTTCCGATTTGCTAGTGTCATTGTCTTTTGAATTTACATAGCACAGTCTACCTGTCACATATACTATTGTGTCGTCATAAAAAGCTGAAACTAATTCTCGTACTGAATTCTGTTCTAGCATAGCATTAGCATCTGTCATTACTAAAATTTCACTTTTAACTAATCTTGCAGCTTCATTCTGAGCATTTGTTTTTCCTTTTCTTTCTGTAACTTCATACAAAACAATATTTCTTTCTTTATGTTTGCTAATAAATTCTTTCACTATATAATTTGTTGCATCTGTACTATTGTCAGATGATATTAATATTTCTAATTTTTCTTTAGGATAATCTATCTTTAATAAATTTTCTAGTTTTTCTTTTATAACCTTTTCTTCATTATGAGCTACAACCATAATTGTAACATTAGGTTCATAATCTAATTTTTTAGGTAATTTCTTCTTTTTTAATATTTTATCAAGTACTACTATTGTCATTGGATAACCTATATTAGCCCAAAAAATAACAAAAACACATATCCAAAAAATTATTTTTACAATAATCATTTAGTTTTTCCTTTTCCTCGCTGGAACTCCTATGTATGTTCCCTCTTTCTCTATATTTTTCACTACTACTGCTCCTGCTCCTACTGTACAATTTTTGCAGATTGTTACATTATTCTTTACTGTTGCACCTATTCCTATATGAGTTAGTTCTTCCACTTTTACTGTTCCCCCAAGAGTTGCATTTGGTGATATATGAACATAATTCTCTATTATATTATCATGTTCTATTATTGCTCCTGTATTTATTATGCAATGCTTGCCTATTCTTGATGATGAGTTTATACATACATTCGCCATAATAACTGTTCCCTCTTCTATTTCAACATTTATCCCTATTTGAGCACTTGGATGTATTGCTGTATAGAACTTTAAATTAGGAGATGTGGAAATTTCTTTTCTTCTTTTATTATCTCCTATTGCAGTTATAAACTCATAATCTTTATTAGCTATTGATAGCGAAAATCTGCTATTTAAGTCTCCTATTACTTTATAGTCTTTAACAATAATTGTATTTTTTTCGATTTTGTCATCCAAAAATCCAACTATTTGATCACCAGATTTTTCTATTATGTCTGCTATAACTTTTGCATGTCCTCCTGCACCTATTATAATAACTTTTTTATGCATCCATTTTCTCCTTCATATTACCCTCAAATTTTTTCATTGTTTCTGTATTTATACCGAGAAATTCCTTCTTTTTTAAGTACCTTACTTACTGTCTTAAAAACTATTTTACAATCAGTTACGAAATTCACATTTTGAATATATTCTATATCTTCTTCAAATTTTTCTTCCCAGTCTATAGTGTTTCTTCCACTTATTTGAGCTAATCCTGTTAACCCTGGTCTTACGTCATGTCTGTGTTTTTGTTTTTCATTATATAAAGGCAAATATTCTACTAGTAATGGTCTTGGTCCTACTATTGCCATTTCTCCTTTTAATATATTCCATAATTCTGGTAATTCATCTAAACTTGTACTTCTTAAAGTTTTACCAAATTTTGTTAACCTCTCGGCATCTGGTAGTAGGTTACCATTTTGATCTTTTTCATCTGTCATAGTTCTAAATTTATATAGTGTAAATATTTTTTCATTTTTACCTGGCCTTTTTTGCTTAAAAATTATTGGTTTTCCTAGTTTTATTCTAACTAGTAAGCCTATTATAAGCATTAATGGACTCAATACTATTAATGCTATTAAACTTAGAATAAAGTCTAACATTCTTTTTATGTATTTTGCATACATTTCTATTCCCCTTTGTTTTTCTTTAATATTTCTCTTGCAAATTCACGCAATTCTCCTAAATGATTGTCTAAAATATTTTTTAATATTTCCAAATCTAATTC
>SFKS01000026.1 GCA_004554705.1 Clostridiales bacterium
AAAACTACATTATTAAATCTATAATCACCAGCGGTTTGCCAAAAACTGTCAGAATCTTTTATATATTCAACATCTATACCATCCATTTCAAAATTAACAGTATATTCAGCCTTCTGAATTTCGTTATAAATTGGTGTGTAGCCAGTATCAGTTAAAAGATTAAGTTTTGCTCTTTCAGAACTATTTGAATTAATGAATTTTAAATCCAAAGTATTGTAGTACAATAGTTTTAACCTATAATTTTTTGGTATAGTTAATGTATGGCCATTAAAATCCAAAGTTTTTGATATTTCAAGAGAGAAAGTTGTATCCCCAGTATCATCTAATGTAATGTTACTAGTAAGTCTAACTATATCTGTTGTTTTATCATTCATCTTATCAACTAAGTCTGAATAATTATTAACTTCTGCAGTTGGTGTTTCTGCATTTACATTAGTAGCTCCAATTAGTAGAAAACTAACTAGCATTAATAATATTGCTACTAAATATTTTGTTTTATTTTTCATAAAACCATTCTCCTTTCATTTGCTTGTTTTATTTTTAATTTTATCAATTAAATTTTTTATGTTGGTTCTAAATAGGATTATTCCTATAATTATAAGTACTATAATTATGAATATCATTCCACCAGCCATGTTCTTACTGTCTTGTTCTAGTGCTTTTGCTAGTTCTTCTTTGTTTGAAATTTTTGTTTGATATACATTAAAAGCATAAGCTCCTGTATCTAATTTATACTCTTCAAATCCATCTCCTACTTGTTTAGCAAGTATTGATATGTCTCCTAATTTTTCTAAATTTACATAGCTCATTTTTATTCTTATATCTCCAACACTAGGCCCCCATTTTGAATTTGTTAGGTATTCACCTTTTCTCTTAAATCCTTCTATTTCTGGTAGTTCTACTTTTTCATTGTCATTTATTCTTTGTGTTAATTTTTCTGAAACAGTAAATTCTCCTAAATATGCTTTATCACATTTATTTATACTGCTCATTGATTTTTCTGGGTTTCTATATATTCCTCCTGAACCTGATGTAATAGATTTTTTCTCAACTTTGTCGTTCCATTCATAACCAACTTCATCATTACCTGCTTTATATTGATACATCTCTACTATTTTATTTACCCTGAATGTATCTAGCTCTATTCCAAATGTATTATCTTTAAATACTTCACTTGCTTTAAGTTTTCCAGAAACTAAAACAAGTTTGCCTTCGTTTTCTGGAAGTACTTTTGCTTCATCCAAAATAACTACTTTATCTAATATTTCTGGATTTGCTCCACTTTCCTGTTTTATAGCTTTTGCTATTAGAAAAACTGAAAAAATAACAACTATTATATATATTACAATTTTTATTTTTCTAGCCATATTATACTTTCCCCTTTACAATTGATTCTAAGCTTTTATATGTAAGTGTACTACTTTTTTTCACAGTCTATACATATATGTTTCTTGTTTCTAAGTTCTTGATGGAATTCCTACTTTTTTATTAGTTCTGGGTATTTTGGTGAATATGGATCTGTTGGTGTTAATGATAGTTTATCTCCTTCTAATTTGAATTCGTAAACTTTTTCTTCATCCCAGCTTTCTAATTTTATCTTTAATTTTGTATCTTCTATAGAATATGTTCCTTCTCCTTCAAATCCATAAGCATTTTTCATAGTACATTTTCCGCCTTTTTTAAATTCCCATTCTGTTTCTACATCATCGTTGTTTTTTCCTGACCATTTTCCTACTACAGAAGCTTTTCCACATCCTGTTAGAATAAATAGTGTTGCTATAAGTAATACTGTAATTAATATTAAACTTACAATTTTTTTCATAATTTTACTCTCCCCTTTTAATTAAATTATATTTCTAAAACATTAAAAGCTTTTTATTTTTTAAGATATTTCTTAAAATCTAGTTTATTTGAATTTCCAGTAACTTTTGTGTTGTTTGCACCTTCCATTGTTGAATTATCAAGTCTTCTTCTTTTTTTAACAAATTTATCATATTCTTTCAAATTTGTCATGTTGGTTTTTGTTTCTGTTTCATGGCTATGTCTTGCGCCACTATTTCTGTATCTTGTATACATCATCCAGAAATATATAATACCACTTAATAAGAATAACCATGGCCAGTTATTATCATCTGTTTTTGTAAATATCATTGCGATTAGACCTAATATTTCAACAAGTACTGAAATCAACACAAGTTTTGGCATATGTATTGGAACACTTCCCATTGTTTCCTTAGTTCTTGCATTTACCGCTACATAGTGAAGTAAACTATTATTTCCTTTCTTTTGTTGATAGCTGTAAAGCCATACTGGTAAATATGCAGATTTCCATTGTTGTCCTTTTACTTCTAAATTTTCAGTATCCCATCTAACACCACGGTCATAAAATCCTAGAGTTTTATTAGCTGCAAATCTTGCTACATCTTTTGATTGTTCTTTGACTAAACCTTTTAATTCCTCAACATTAGTATCTCTTTTTTCAGATGTATATCCCTTAATGTAGTTTGCATCCCATTTTACGCAATTTTCTGTATCAAATGGCATTATTGAATTGATTATATTGTTTGTTTTATCTTTAGCTCCTGTGTCTAATTTATCTTTGCTTGATTCTACAGTTAATCCTTCTATTGTTAAATCAAAATCTCTTTCTACATCATATAAATCTGCATCATAGTATGTATCATAACTATCCCCATTTTTTTCTGTCCATCTTCTTGTTTCATGTTCTCCTTGTCCTTTTAAATTTGCATGTGTATTTGCATCAACTATCATATATGGTAAATATACTCCCATTACGTTATCTGTTGTAAATTCTTTTCTAAACATTGGATGTGCAAAGAATTTTCTTTTACCAACAAATTTTTCTATTGCTTCCTTTGCTTCTTTTTTAGGAATGCTAAATGGCAATACTGTGTCTGGTACTGCACCATTTGGTATTTGTTGATTTACAGATAATGTATTTCTACACCAGTGACACCTAGCTTGTGTTGCTTTGGCAGTATCTACTACTACCTCTGCACCACAGCTACTACATTTAAATGTTACCATATCATTTGTATCTGCTATTATATTTGTAGCACCTGACCCTACTATTTCTCCTTCTAGTTTGCTTATGTCTTTTTCCATTGCATCTAGTTTTTCTGGTTCAAATTCGTGTCTACAAAAATTACATCTTAATTTTCCATTTTTGGAGTTCAAAGAGATATCTGTTGCTCCACATTTAGGGCATTTGTTTTGCCCGTCTTTTGCATCTACATCTGTTTTTATAACAGTTGCATTATTTTCTTGTACTTGAGATATTTCTTCTTGATTTTCAACTACACTTTCATTTTCATTCATTTATTAAACCCCCAAAAGTTTTTTCTTTGCTTCATCAAATTCTTCTTGAGAAATAACGCCATCATCTAATAGTTTTTTTAATTTTGCTAATTTTTCATAAGGATCTTCTTGTTGTTGTGTTTGTTGTTGAGGCTGTTGAGGTTGTTGGTTAACTGGTTGTTGAAATCCTCCCATAACATTTCCAGCAGCATTCATGCCCATTCCCATAAATGCCATTCCAGCTCCTCCACCATTTTCTCCAGCTGCTTGGAAACCACGAGCAACTGATTGTTGCATAAATGAATTTCCTCTTGCTCCTGATAGAGCATCTGCCTTTTTTACATCGCTTAATAATTTCTTCGTGTCTTCATCATATTCAATTGCTGTTATTGCAACTTTTACTATTTCTAATCCTCTTCCAGATTTCCAAGTATATCCTTCTTCTACTGCTTGTGATAAACTTTGAGCAAATCCTATCTGGTCACCTTGTATTTTTGATATACGGCTTCCTCTACTTGGGTCATTTGTATAATTTGAAAATGCTGCTGATAAGCTTCCTACTACTTCATTAAATAATTGTTCACCTGCTGGATTATCCATATCAGCAAAATCAAATACTTCTGCACCTGGTCTTAAATATTCCATTGGAACAAAGTTTTTTGCAAATAGTATTGGATCTACTATTTTCATTGTATATGTTCCTCTTGTTATAGCTCCAACCTGTGTTCCTAAAAACGCATCATCCCAATAAATTTCAGCTTGTGTTCCAAATCTATTTCCTGGTATTTCTTTTAGATTTACATATATAACAGTTTGCTCTCCACCTGGTGTTCCACCAAATTTGAATCTCTCCCAAGATGTTTTTAGTGTTGATGAAAAGAATCCATCTCCTGCTAAAAATGATTGTGAATTTTGATCATCTGATGAATATATAAAACCACCTGGTTCTGTTACACATCCTGTTATTGCTCCATCTTGGAATGTAAGTAATGCTGTTCCTTCAGGTACTACTATTTTACTGCCATTTGTTATTATGTTTTCTGATCCTTTTGTATTTGATCCTCTTCCACTGTCTGTTCCTCTTCTTTCAGCTCCAAAAATTGCTGCTGTTGCTGGCACATCACTTCTTGGTACAATAAAATCCTTCCATTGATCTGCAAATGTTCCTCCTAATGCTCCTGTAAATGCTTTAATAAATCCCATATTTAATTCCTCTCTTTCTATTCTTATATTATATTAATCTTGAGTTGTAAAGTTATTTAATACATTATTAACTAACTTTTCTCCAAGACTATCATCAACTCCAACATACTGAATATATAGAAAATCATATACTTTTCCATCTTTTTCAAAATAACCTGCTATCCAAGTTTTGTATTTTTCTGGTGATGAAGTTTCTCCTATTGCGTGTCTTGATACATCTACTTTAACTTTTTGTCCAAATAATGTATAATCTTCAAATTTCCTTTTGAATGTTTTTTCTTGGTATGCAAGACATGTATCTAAATCTTTGTAGTTTCCTTCATTTCCATAATATGTTAGTCTGAAAGAAGCTCCTTCTCCTTTGTATTTATTTACTTCTTTTAAGGCATATATGCTTGTTACACCATTTGTATCTGGATATTGATTAACATAATACTTACTTTCATCTGGATTTTCTAGGTTTTTTACTATTAATTTATGGTTTGATGATATTATTCCATCAACTTTTTTACCTTCTATCTTATCATTTAATGTCATAGAACTTAAGATATTTTTTAATTCTTCTGTTTTTGCAAATTCTGTTACATCTAAATTTGCTCCATTATTTTTGTTTTTACTTATTTTTACTATAACTTGTAAGCAACTACCTTCTTCATTTTTGTTTAATAAGCTTACTCCATAATAGTTGAATTTATCATAATACTCATATCCACCTAATTTAGTATAATTTGTTTCCGCATAATTTTCTTGGCTAGACTTATTCTCTTTTTCTTTTTT
This sequence comes from Clostridiales bacterium, assembly GCA_004554705.1. Lineage (GTDB taxonomy): Bacteria > Bacillota > Clostridia > TANB77 > CAG-508 > UMGS1781. The sequence continues at coordinate 5,299 of SFKS01000026.1, forward strand.
CATTGAACTTTCATATGTTTTTGAAAAATTAAATGAAATTTTGATATTTTTTTCTTCGTTTATAAGTTTACCTGCTACATATGGTGTGTTTTCTAAATCTGCTTCGAATTTATATCCTGCATCTTTTGGATATTTAATTGTAAATTCAAAAGGAGCATATTCATCAACTAATTTTGCTGTTTCTTTGTTTTCATCTTCTTTGTTTTTACCGCAACCTGTTAGTATTAAGCATAAGGTAATTAAAATTGCTAATACTGAAAGAATTATTTTTTTATTCATTTTATTTCCTCCTAAAATATACGTTTGTACAAGTTTTTTTGATAGCTTTTAATATTCTATTTTTTTATAACTTTTCCACCACCTTTTTTATAATAATTTCAAATTAAAAACTAATATATTGATATGTCTTTCACTAAGTTTTTATAATCAGTTATTGTAAATTTTCCATCCATACCACTAATCATTAGTGGTATTGTAAATTTTGTATCGCCAAATTCATATTCTACACCAACTCTTGGAAACACTTCTGTACATTGTGTTTTTATTAATAGTGGTGTTCCTACTGCTTCTAATAATAATTCTTCAGAATATAGTTCTCCATTTTCTGATACATTATATTTCCAAATTCTTAATGTGGCATCTAAACTTTTTGGAATGACTATAAATTGATATTCATCTCCTTCTACAACAGTTGTTAAAGATTCATATTCAATATCAGAATTAAAGTATTTTTCTTTAATTTGTGCTTCTTTTCCCTTTTCTATATATCCTATTGCAATACATTCATTATTTTTAAAATTAACTTTTGTTGATAAGTTATCTAAAAATATTCCTTTAAAGAAATTTGCTGTTCTTTCTGTTGGACTTGATGCAATTCCTGTTTCTGCATCAAGAGTGTATTCTGCCACTAATTCTGTGTTATGATATATTGTTACATATATTATATTTGGTCCTACTTCTGTACAGGTTACGTTGTCTGGTTTATAGCCATAATGCTCTTTATAGAAAAGAGCTATTACTTTTCTCCATTCTTCTAAACTAATATTCTTAATGTCATTTGGTATTTGATTTTCAACATTTTCAGAATTATTTTCATTCTTTTTTGTCATATTACTATTTGCATTATTGTCTTTATTAATTATTTTAGTATAGATAAAATATCCACTTATCATTAATACTGCTGTTAAAACTGCTGTAATTGCAATTGTTATAACTGTTTTTTTCAAGATTAACCTCCTTTGTAAAATTTAATATTCATTTTCCTATCATTAATATAATTATAAGAATTTTATAACATAAAATTTCTTAAATTACTATTGTACTTTTGGTGCAATTTTTCATTAAATTTTGCACCAAAAGTGCAAAATTTATAAAAAATGTTTATTTTCGCAATTTTTTATGTTAC
>SFKS01000027.1 GCA_004554705.1 Clostridiales bacterium
TTATCAAGAGTAAATTACAAAAGAATCATTTAAATCAATACTTTCACTTTGAATACATGTATTTGAAGTGGAAGGTACTTATTTCAAAAATAGTAAAACCTGTATCTTAAATTACTTAATAGTAACATAAGATACAGGCTGATTTTTTATTCATTGTTATTTATACTAAAGCACCCGATAGCTCTGAAAACAATCACAAATTCAACTTTTCAAAGCCACAGCTTTAAGTTATTTTGTCCAGACAACCCCCATTGCCCAACCCATTTTATGGAATTGGCATCCAGGCAACAACTTTTCATATAAATCGTAATAATTTTGTTCAGATAGGTACTTATCTGAAGCTAAATGCTCAAGCCATGATTTAGATGTGTTGTGATTATAAATTCTAATCGCATTTTTTATTCCAAATTTGAAACAATGCGGTAAAAACTCTTGGATTGCCCCTAATTTATAAACATAGGTAGGCGGTGTCTCGACTTCAGATACATTATCAAGAATAACTATTCTTCCTTCCTCATTCAACAGTTCCTTCATTTGCTGTATTACGCTGGCTATATCATCCAAATGATGAAAGGTTGTTCGGCTTACAATAAAATCAAACTTCTCATTAAAATTAAGTTGTTCTGCATTCATATTCAGATAGACCGTATTTGTTAGTTGACGTTTAGATTTGGCAAGATCGAGCATTTGATTAGAAATATCAATCCCTACCACTTCATCATAATAACTTGCTAATTTCTCCACTAACAAACCCGAGCCACATCCGATATCTAATGCTCTGCCTTTCTTTGGAGACATATTAGACACAAAGAATGAATAATCATTCAAAAGCTCATTCACGAAATCGTAATCTTCTGCAACCTTATCAAACTGTGATTCTATTGTATTCAAAAAGATCCCCCATTCCTACTTTATCGACATTCTTTCATTACTTACCACTTTAGATGTTTTTTCGTTGGGGATAAAACTTCCCTTTAGACAATTTTATCCAAAGACAATACAACAGTGCAACTTTATTAAAGTCACTGTCCTTTATCGCAGCCTTTACTTTTTAGTAAAGACAGTGGCTTCTCTTATCAAGTTTCAAAACATATTATTTTGAAGAAAACGTCCATCTGAAGTGTCAAGTGCAAAATTACATATAAAGGTTTATTCTAAAATGAAAAGATGATACAATCATATTCAGTTACATAAGGAGGTTTCAATTATGTGCACCAGTATCGCAGTAGTAGAAATTACTTTATCTCATTCATAATGAAAAAAATGGAAAGGAGATAAAAGTATGGGTACTTTTTCTATATTTGTTATTAATAAAGTTCGTTATCAACCAAATCAAAATTAATTGGTTATAATGAACGCTTAATGTCAGTTCATTATAACCAGTAAGGAGAAGATTATAATTAACCAGAAAAACCCTAAAGACACGCAAAATTTTATTACTTCTAAAAAGCATGTAAAAGAAATATTGAATCACACGAATATCAGTAAACAAGACAACGTAATAGAAATCGGATCAGGAAAAGGACATTTTACCAAAGAGCTAGTCAAAATGAGTCGATCAGTTACTGCTATAGAAATTGATGGAGGCTTATGTCAAGTGACTAAAGAAGCGGTAAACCCCTCTGAGAATATAAAAGTGATTCAAACGGATATTCTAAAATTTTCCTTCCCAAAACATATAAACTATAAGATATTTGGTAATATTCCTTATAACATCAGTACGGATATTGTCAAAAGAATTACCTTTGAAAGTCAGGCTAAATATAGCTATCTTATCGTTGAGAAGGGATTTGCGAAAAGATTGCAAAATCTGCAACGAGCTTTGGGTTTACTATTAATGGTGGAGATGGATATAAAAATGCTCAAAAAAGTACCACCACTATATTTTCATCCTAAGCCAAGTGTAGACTCTGTATTGATTGTTCTTGAACGACATCAACCATTGATTTCAAAGAAGGACTACAAAAAGTATCGATCTTTTGTTTATAAGTGGGTAAACCGTGAATATCGTGTTCTTTTCACTAAAAACCAATTCCGACAGGCTTTGAAGCATGCAAATGTCACTAATATTAATAAACTATCGAAGGAACAATTTCTTTCTATTTTCAATAGTTACAAATTGTTTCACTAAATTAAAGTAATAAAGCGTTCTCTAATTTCACAAGAGGACGCTTTATTCTTCCCAAAAATTGTTCAATATTTATCAATAAATCAGTAGTTTTAAAAGTAAGCACCTGTTATTGCAATAAAATTAGCCTAATTGAGAGAAGTTTCTATAGAATTTTTCATATACTTAACGAGTGCTTTCACCTTTGAATATAGTCCTTCCCACTTATCATCACACTCTCCCCGATAGCCTTTTCTAGCTATATCCAGTAAAGTTACATGCTCTTTAGGTAAAAGAGGTATAGCCCATTCTGCAGCGACATCTTTCGAGGTAATTTCACCAGTAGTCACTGTTTGCCACATTCGAGCTAGGGTTAAAATTACATTACGCTCATCACCTTTTATCCCCTCAATTAGTTCTGGCAAAGAATCCTTAATTGCTCTTCGAATATCTGTCAAAGGTACGGAGACAAGTATACTTGAAGAATCAGGACCAAATAGAGAAATACTATTCTTTCTTGCTTGTGCTAAAACAATAGCCAAATCAGGATCATAGCTTGGTTCCTGAATTTGTCCATTCTCAAATTCACCCCTGAGCCACTCACCGTATATAAATTCTCTTTTTGGAGGATATTGCCAAGGGACAACTTCACTCCTATTTATAACCGTAACTTCAAGTGGTCTAACAGAATCCGTATTTCCAATCTTTCCTGATATAGTCATTAGTCTTTCTGTTAGTTTTTTTCGAGTTAATTGAGGTAAACTATGATTCACGACGACTAGAACATCTACATCGCTGTTAATGCGTAAACCACCATTTACTGCTGAACCAAATAGATATACTCCAACTATTGAACTTCCAAATAAATCTTTTACGATTTTTAATGTTTGAATCGCTTGATTTGGTATTTTTCCGTTAATCAAATTGCTCATGATTTCACCTCGTTGATTATGTTCATATAAAGTTTATATTGATACTCAATTTACTTACCCTAGATTGGACATATACTTAAATTACTGTTCAATAAAGCTGACCGTTAGCGTTTAAGTACATCCTTTCACAATTTGTCTACAGATTAATAATTATTCTTTATTATACAGATCTCCATATAATTTTTGAATTTGGTTCTGTAATTTTTTATTTTCTTTTTCTAATTCCATTACTCTTCTTTTTAAGGTTTTAATAAGGATTTCCTCCGAACGAGAACTTTTCTTGGGTTTTGAGACTACATTTGCTGTTATTTGACGCTCACGAAGGGATTCGATTCTTTGCCTAATATCGTGTTCCTTATAAAGCCATGATTTAGAAACATTAGCTTCCTTTGCTATTGAATTAAAATTAATAACTTTACCTTCAATCGAAAATTTAGAAATCGCTTTGTCTACTTTTTCCCTTGTCTTTTTTGATTTCTGCTTCGCCAAACGTACAATTTCTGTTGTATTTCTAACTTGTTTATCCATTGATAATTACCCCGTCAAACTTCCAATGATTTGTTCTAAACGCTCTTTAACACGGCTATTAGTCTCTACTTGTCTTTGCCATTGTTTATCCTTAGCTATGGCTAATAACTCTTCTGTACGCTCTAACTGTTCTTCGTGCTGTGGTAAGAATTGCTTACTGGTACAGAAGTGAGTGCAATCTAAGCATGCATTCGCATGTGGACAACCACCTGCTACTACTGGCAATCTACAATAACCATTTGGAAGCACTTGTGCATTTATATTTTTCTTGAACCATTGAAGCTCTACATCATCGACTTCATTATCTTCATCTAGATCAAGCACATCTCCATTATTGGTAACCAGTTTTTCCTGAAATTTAGTAAATTCATTTTTTAGAGTTTCATCAAAGATATGAGCGTATCTGCTTGTCATTTCTGGGCTTTCATGCCCCAAAAATTTCTGCACAATATGCTGGGGCATCCCGTTGTTAATCATTCTTGTTCCTACTGTATGGCGAAAGGCATGGGCATGGAATCTATAAATCTCACCTGATTTATCCACTATATTTTGCTCATAAGCTAATTTATTTAACTCACCTCTAAATGTTTCTTGTTTTAATGGCGATCCATCTTTTCTTGGAAAGAGGTATTCACTATCTGGAAATTCCTCTGAAACTTTATCTTCCCGAACTTTAATAAGTAAAGCTACCTCTTTAGATATTGGAACTATATGCTCCTTTTTCATTTTCCATTGATAATACTTTAAAAAGAAATCTCCATCTTTGTCCTCTAATAGACAGCCTTTTTTCAAGGTGCACAATTCACTTATCCTCATTCCACATTCTTGAACAATCATAGTCATCGTAGCTATATATTCGGGTAATTTATCAAGATGACTGTTCAATTGCTCTAGGACGAATTCATCTATAAAGCGTGGTTTTGCTCTTGGTATTTTCGGATAGTCCTCAGAATAAATTAATATTTTGGAAGGAACATCATCCCATTCTAGCCTAAGAAGGGTACTAAATAGTCCTTCCAATATAGAGATCCTCCCAGTTATTGTACTAGGTTTTATTCCCATCATGTTTAGTTCACTTAAATATGCTTCAATTTCCACTCTCGTTAATTGGTGTACTCTCTGAACTTGTTTAAATTTCATGTCCAGAAAATTAAAGAACTCTTTAAGTCTTTGGGCAATATCACTTACATAGGAAAAGCTATCCACGTTCAATCTCAACTTACAATATCTTTTTACAAGTTGTTTAAAATATGTATTCCGAAACCCTTTAAAGTTAATTGTATATTCATATTGTGTTGGGTTAACCTTATCATCTGGCAAAGGTAAGTTACGTCTATCCCAAACGTCTTTATCCCACTCCTCTCCATCAAAATAAAAGTTCTCATAAAACTCCATAAATTGTTTTAGATTAGTAACATAGTAGGAATTAGCTTTTACAGGTGTTTTTTCTTGATTAGCAGTAATCTTATAATTAGTAGTGGTAATTCTAACACCCCGTTTTGTCAAATAAGTTCTATACTCCGTCATTGCTTTTTCAATAGGAACTTCAGTAATTGAAGTAATGCTAGGATACTTTAAATCTAAGAAATCTAACATTTTATTAATTACTGTTCCTTTTCTAATCCAGACAGTTTTTGCATTCCATATTCCATTGTTTAAATGGTAAAAATAAAAATATTTCAATTCTGTTCTTAACCACAGATTTTTAACACGTTCAAAACGAACCCAACGATTCCTTAAAGCAGGATTCTTACTTAATTCTATGGCAGAAGGATGTGGACATTTTCTTATATCCCAACTATTATTAGCCCAAAACCCCTGCATTTCTTCATTCATTACAGCTATTTTTTTGCTAATCTCACTCTGACTAATAATTTTCCTTTTACTAGAAGCATTCATTTCTTATGCTCCTTTCTCTCGAGGTATTTATTAAACTCATTTTTCATATCCTGATCTGAAAGATGAACATAGGTATTTAACGTTGTCTGAACATGTGCGTGACCTAATCTCTTTTGAACGAACGCAACATCCCATCCTTCCCTAATTAGCTGCGTTGCGTGAGTGTGGCGAAGCATATGTGATGTAAATTCTATTCCAGTCCTTTTAACTATTCTTCTAACTAGATCAAGAACACTTTGGTACTTTAGTGGTTTCCCAAAATAGCCTTCTTTTAAGGAAATAAAAACATAATCATGCTCCAATTCCTCACTATACTCATATATCAAGTAATCTGTATAAAGTGACATAAGTTCTTTACTCACATGTATTGTTCTTTCCTTCCTTAATTTAATATAAGCTTCATTAACATTAACATCTCTAGGTGTTAAATGGATTTGATTGTCCCAAGTGACAATATCTTCAAGCCTAAGCGATAACACTTCACCGATTCTTAAACCACCCTCATACATAAGCATTAAAATTAATTTATCTCTTTTCGTATGACAAGCATCAATAATTTGCTTAACTTCCTTTGATCTCAATGTTCTTATCTGTTTCTTTTTAACCCTTAACTTTAAGACATTCTTTTGGTATCTACCCTTATTAACATGATGTAAAAATCCTTTGAAATTTCTTCCCTTTGCTTGTTTAAATACATCAATTGATTTAAATTCTCCTAATCTACTTAAATAATCAAGAAAACTCATAACTACATTTAAAATTGTATTCACTGTCGTTTCTTCTCTTATGGCTTTTTTTGACTGAAGATCAATTACATTTGATGCTGAAGGATATCTCAACCAACCTACGAAGTCTGCTAACAACTCAAAGTTAATATCATTAAGAATAACACCTCTCTGTTCCATGAACTCGTACAGCAACTTTAAATGATAGCAGTATGCCTTAATGGTATTAGGAGACTTACCAGTATTATCTAAGTATTTAATAAATTTCATTACTGGTTCTATTAGCTGGTATTCTTTATCTAGTAATAAATACAATGGATACGGCTTATTCTCCACTTCTATCCTTTGAACCTTCACATGTTCCCACCTCTTTAAATACTTTAACTACTACAAATTATAAACCTTGTTAATTTTTATTTAAAGTAAAATATCCCTTTAATATCTCCTCTTAAACTACTTTAACTACTATTATTTATTATACTATGGTTAAT
>SFKS01000015.1 GCA_004554705.1 Clostridiales bacterium
AAGTCCAACTTGGGGAGCCAAAGTAAAGAAAGTAGTAATTAAAAGTTACTACTTTTTTTATTACGACCTATCGGTGTTACAGCCGAGGAGGCGAGGATGTTAACTGCTTAAACGTTTTGCGCTGCCGGTGGCAGAAACAGCAAAACGTTTAAGATGCAAAAACTAGCTTTTTGAGGCTAAGCGAAAGCGAAGCCGCGAAAAGCAAAGTTTTAAATTGGGTGTCGTTGGTTCAAGTCCAACTTGGGGAGCCAAAGTAAAGAAAGTAGTAATTAAAAGTTACTACTTTTTTTATTACGACCTATCGGTGTTACAGCCGAGGAGGCGAGGATGATTCTGTGGACTAGGAGGTTTTAGGATTGCTTTGGAGTCATATGGTGCAGATATGTAATTAATTTAATTATCTGCAGAAAACAAAAAAATGGTAAACTCTTATTAGTATGCAAACTCTTTCTTAATAGAAATATAAAGAAAGAGTTTTTAATATTTTTATGTTTACATTCAGGTAGATTTGTGATATAAAATATACAAGAAAACAAGGAGTTAAATGATGCAGGAATTAATTAGTTGCAATATTTGCCCACATAATTGTGAAATTAATAGATTAAATGGAGAGGTTGGAAGGTGTAAAGCAACAGATAAAGTAAAAGTCGCTTTAGCATCTATTCATAATTTTGAAGAACCATGCATTAGTGGAGAAAAAGGCTCTGGAACTGTGTTTTTTTCAAATTGCAATCTGAGATGTATATTTTGCCAGAATTACAAAATTAGCCAACTGGGTTTAGGAAAAGAAATAAGCATTGAAGAGCTTGCAGATATTTTTATTGATGAGCAAAACAAAAATGTTGAAAATATTAATCTTGTTACACCTACAATGTATGTATATCAAATAATAGAAGCTATTAAAATAGCAAGAAGTAAAGGGCTCTACATTCCAATAGTATATAATTCAAATGGATATGAAAATGTTGAAACCATTAAAAAACTAAAAGGTTATATAGATATATATTTGCCAGATTTGAAATATAGTAATGACAAAATTTCATATAAATATTCGGGAATAAAACACTACTTTGAAAGTGCAACAGCAGCAATAAAAGAAATGTATAATCAGGTAGGAAACCCAGTTTTAGACGAAAATGGAATAATGAAAAAAGGTTTGATTATTAGGCATTTGGTGTTGCCAAACAATTTGCAAAATTCAAAAGATATTTTGAAGTGGATAAATGATAATATGGATAAAAACGTTTTTGTAAGTGTAATGGCACAATATTTCCCAACACATATGGCAAAAGAATTTCCAGAAATTAATAGGAAACTTACAAAAGAAGAATATGAAGAAATTGAAGATTATTTATATTCACTAGACTTAGATAATGGATATATTCAAGAACTGGGAGAACATGAAGAGGAATATGTGCCAGATTTTGAAGGAGGTTAATAATGAGTAAAATTGAATGGAAATCAGGAACATTTATATATCCAATTCCAGCAGTTATGGTAAGTTCAGGAGATATGGAAAACTCAAATATTTTAACAGTTGCATGGATAGGTATTTTAAATACAAATCCAGCACAAGTATATATATCAGTTAGACCGGAAAGATATTCACATGACATAATAGAAAAAACAGGTGAATTTGCAATAAACTTAACAAATTCTAGACTTGCATTTGCAACAGATTGGTGTGGAGTAAAATCTGGAAGAAATGTTGATAAATTTAAAGAAATGAATTTAACAAAGCAAAAGCTAAATCATATAAAATGCCCAGGAATTGAAGAAAGCCCTGTAACGATAGAATGTAAAGTAAAGGAAGTAAAAAAACTTGGCTCTCATGATATGTTCATAGCAGATGTTTTATCAATTGATGCAGATGAAAAATATATAGATGAAAAAGGGGCATTTGATATAACAAAATGTGATTTAATTGCATATGCAAATGGTAAATACTTTGAGATGGGAAAGCAAATAGGAACATTTGGATATTCAGTTAAAAAGAAAAAATGTTAAAAATTTCAATTGTGTATTGCATTATAAAAAAAAATATGGTATTATAGACCACAGGGTGAAAAAAATGATAAGAAAAAGGTTAAGAAAATTAAAAAATCTTACACACATGAATAGTAAATATTCATTTATTTTCGATTTTTATTCACCATTTAATATTTATTTACAAAGTACTAATTTTATTATTAATTAGTGCTTTTTTGTTGGGTAAAAACCCAAAAAAATAAAAGAAAGGGGAGTCTTTTCATGAAAGAAAGAAAAGAAAAAAAAGAAACAATAGGATATTTACCAGATGAAAGACCACAGTTTTGGAAATTACTACTATATGCTATACAACAAGTTATAGTAATGTTTCCTGCAACAGTTGCAGTTGCATTAATCACAGGGTTCCATATTTCAACAACAATATTTGCAAGTGGACTTGCAACAATTTGCTTTATACTAATTACCAAAAGAGAAATACCATTATATTATGGTTCAAGTTTTTCGTATGTAACAGCAATAGGAAGCCTTATGGCATCAGAAACTTTAGCTAATAACACTCTTAACGAAAAAATTGCAGTAGCACAATTCGGAATAATAATGTCTGGATTTGTATCAATAATAGCAGGATTAATAGTAAAAAAATTTGGAAGAAATGCAATTGAAAAAGTACTTCCAGCAACAATTACAGGACCAGTTGCAATTATAATAGGTTTAACTTTAGCAGGTAATGCAATAACAGATGCATGCTCACTTGCAAGTGCAGGAGCAGTACTTGAAAATCAAATAAGTCTTGCAACAAATTTAGCATGGGTTGTATCATTAGTTACACTTCTTTCAACTATTATCTTTTCAGTATACTTAAAAGGTGTTTGGGGTCAACTTCCAATACTTTTTGGACCAATATTAGGTTGCATGGTAGCATTAATTATAAAACTAGCAACTGGAATTGACTTATTTAGAGTACTTCCAGAAACAGCATCATCAGGAATATTTGCACTTCCAATATTTACAATGCCAAAACCATCATGGCTAGCAGTAGCAGCAATAATGCCAATAGCAATAGCAACAATTCCTGAATCTACAGCACATATATATCAATTAGACATATATATAAATGATTTGGCTAAAAAGAAAAAATCTACAAAAAAATATAACTTAGCAGATAAATTAGGACTAAATTTAATTGGTGATGGTATAGGAGATATGGTATCAGGATTTGTTGGAGGACCAGCTGGTACAAATTATGGAGAAAATATAAGTGCAATGGCAATTACAAAAGTATTTTCAACCTCAGTACTAATCGTAGCAGCAATTATAGCAATGATAATATCATGCTTTACACCACTTATTAATATAATATACTCTCTGCCAACAGCAGTAATAGGAGGACTTGAAGTTTTCTTATTTGGAGCAATAGCAGCACAAGGTATGGCAATAATGATAGATAAAAAAGTAGATATGTTTAGTTCAAAAAATATAGCTGTAATAGCAGCAATAATGATTATAGGTGTTGGTGGACAATATGCCTTTGGAGGAAATATTCCTTTCTTTGGATTAGATATCCCTTGCGTAGCAGGAGCAGCAATATTTGGAATATTATTAAACCTTGTTTTAAGCATAGGTCCTAAGAAGAGAAAACAAATAGAGGAAAATACTGAACTATCTAATGAACACGAAAACTTGAATGTTTTACATAATTAGTGTATAATATAAGTAATTGCGAAAGCAATAATATATTGTTTAAGGAGATATTTATGACAACATTAACATCTAGAGCTATTGCAGAAGCATCATATTGCGTAAAATATAATGCTACTGTAAGAGAAATTGCTAAAGAGTTCGGCATCTCTAAAAGTACAGTATTCTTTGATTTAACAAAAAGAATACCGCATAATTTTGAATTTTTAAGTAAACAAGTTAGAGATGTTCTGGATAATAACAAGGAAGAACGGCATTATAGAGGAGGTAAAGCAACAAAGGAAAAATATCTGAAAATTAAACAACAAGCTAAGGAAGAGTAATACTCTTCCCAGACTGTTGACAAAGTATTTAAAAAAATTTGTCAACAGTCTTTTTATGCATGGGGACGAAAATTTTGCAAAAAAATATTGATAAATATAAAATTTAATGCTATACTATTAAAGTAGATTTAAAAAAAACCCCCAAAAGGTGATTTTTAAATCTTTTTTGTTTGTTAGGAAGTAGGAGGAATAAAAGATGAACACAAAATACATATTCGTAACAGGAGGAGTAGTATCAGGACTAGGAAAAGGAATAACTGCAGCATCATTAGGAAGACTATTGAAAAATAGAGGCTATAAGGTAACCATTCAAAAAATGGATCCATATATAAACGTAGACCCAGGAACGATGAGCCCAATAGAACATGGAGAAGTTTTTGTAACAGATGATGGAGCAGAAACAGATTTAGATTTAGGCCATTATGAAAGATTTATTGATGAGAATTTAACTAAAAATTCAAGTGTAACAACAGGTAAAATATATTCAACAGTTATAGAAAAGGAAAGAAGAGGAGAATATTTAGGAAAAACTGTTCAAGTAATTCCACATATTACAAATGAAATCAAAGAAAGAATATATAAATTTGAAAATGAAGACATAGATATAGTAATAACAGAAATTGGTGGAACAATAGGTGATATTGAAGGCTTATCATTTATTGAGGCTATACGTCAAGTAGGAATTGAAAAGGCAACAGAAGATGTATTATATATTCATGTAACATTACTTCCATATATAGCAGGCTCAAATGAGCTAAAATCAAAACCAACACAGCATTCCGTAAAAGAGCTACAATCACTTGGAATTAAACCAGATATTTTGGTATGTAGATCAGAACTTCCAATAGATGAAAATTTAAAAAACAAAATAGCTTTGTATTGTAATGTTAGACCAGAAAGTGTAATACAAAATAAAACAGTAGATAATTTATATGCGGTGCCACTAATGCTAGAAACGGAAGGGCTTACAAAAGAGGTATGTAAGCACTTAAAATTAGAAAAACAAGAACCGAATAATGCAGAATGGGAAAAAATTGTTGAAAAGATAAGAAATGTAGAAGATAAAACAGTAAAAGTTGCAATAGTAGGAAAATACGTCAAACTAGAAGATTCATATTTATCAGTTGCAGAAAGCTTAAGGCATAGCGGATTTGAGAATAATGTAAAAGTGGAAATAAGCTATGTAGATTCAGAAAAAATCACAAATAAAAATGCTAAAGAAAACTTACAAGAGTATAATGCAATCCTTGTGCCAGGAGGATTTGGAGATAGAGGAATAGAAGGAATGATTGCTACAATAAAATATGCAAGAGAAAACAACGTTCCATTTTTAGGAATATGTTTAGGAATGCAAATGGCAGTAGTAGAATTTGCAAGAAATGTACTAGGCATCAAGGATGCAAATTCAGAAGAATTCGCATCAGAAAGTGAAAATCAGGTAATACATATCATGGATGAACAAAAAGATATAGATAAAAAAGGTGGAACAATGAGACTAGGAGCATACCCATGCATATTAAAGAAAGGCACTAAAGCACAAGAACTATATGGAAAAGTAGAGATATCAGAAAGACATAGACATAGATTTGAATATAATAACAAATACAAAGAACAGATGGAAAAAGCAGGTTTAATATGTTCAGGAACATCTCCAAACGGAAAATTAGTTGAGATAGTAGAATTACAAAACAACTCTTACTTTATAGCAGGACAATTCCATCCAGAATTCAAATCAAGACCCAACAGACCACATCCTCTATTTGTAGGGTTAATTAGAGCAGGAAAAGAAAATACAGATACTTAATTCAATTTTAAAAAATTTTTAAATATAACATATATTCTACAAAAAAAGACGTAAATATAAGAAAAGCCTTGTCAAAGCTCAAGAAAAGGAGTATAATAAAATTGTATTTTATTTTTGAAAAGAGGTATATTTAAATGGAGGAAATCAAAAATCTAAAAGTTTTAATAAGCGAAGAAAAACTAAATGAAAGAATCAATGAACTAGCACAAGAAATTTACAATGATTACAAAGGACAAGAAATAACATTTATATGTATATTAAAAGGATCAATATTCTTTACAGTAGAGCTTTCAAAAAGAATGCCATGTGATATTAATTTTGAATTCATAAGAGTTTCAAGTTATCATGGAGAAAACAGCACAGGAATAATTGAAATGAAGGTAGATTTACAAGGAGATATAAAAGGCAAAGATGTAATAATAATTGAAGATATTGTCGATACAGGAAGAACTTTATCATACTTAAAAGAATACTTAAAGAGTAAAGAACCAAAAAGCTTAAAAATATGTTCATTGCTAGACAAAAAGGAAAGACGAGTTTGCAAAATAGATGCAGATTATGTAGGATTTAATATCCCAGACAAATTTGTTATAGGCTATGGATTAGACGTAGATGAAAAATATAGAAATCTTCCATATATAGGATACTTTGAGAATGTTTAATATAAATGCTGAAATTAAAAAACTCCCATCAAAACCGGGAGTTTATATTATGAAGGACAAAAACGACACTATTATTTATGTAGGAAAGGCAGTATCCCTAAAAAACAGGGTTAGTCAGTATTTCAGAAAAACAAATAAAACAAACAGAATAAAAAAAATGGTTTCATTAATAGACCATTTTGAGTATATAGTAACAGATAGTGAAGCGGAAGCACTAATATTAGAGTGTAACCTCATAAAAAAGAATATGCCAAAATTCAATGTACTTTTGAAAGATGATAAAACATATCCATATATAAAAATAGATATTAAATCAGATTATCCAAATATATTTTATACAAGAAATATAAAAAATGATGGAGCAAAATATTTTGGCCCATATGCAAATCCAGGAGCAGCAAAAGAAATGATAAATTTTATAAAAGAAAGATTTCAAATAAGACAATGCAAGACATTTAAATCAAATAAAAGGGCATGTTTAAATTATCATATAAAAAAGTGCTTAGCTCCATGTGTAAATTATGTTTCAAAAGAAGAATATAAAAGACAAATAGAACAGATAATAATGCTTTTAGAAGGAAGAACAGAAAATATAATAAAGCAATTAGAAAAAGAAATGAAGTTAAAATCAGAAGAACAAAACTATGAACAAGCAGCAATACTAAGAAATAAGATAAATGCAATAAAGACCTTTTCAGAAAAACAGAAGGTTTCTAATATTAATGAAAAAACTATAGATGTAATAGGTATGTATAAAAATGAAATTGAGGTTTGTATTGAAATATTTTTTGTTAGAAACAGTAAAATGATAGGAAGAGAGCACTATTTTTTAAACAATATGTCTGACGAAAGTTTACAGACAATACTATCTGATTTTGTAAAACAATATTACCTTCAAAAAAAAGAAATACCAAGTAAGATAATGCTTCAAGAAGAAATAGAAGATAAAGAAATTGTAGAGCAATTATTAACTCAAAATGCTGGAAAAAAGGTTGAATTTAAAACACCTCAAAAAGGCGAAAAATTAAGATTTGTAGAAATGGCAATTAACAATGCAAAAATAACACTAGAAAATAAAACAAAAGAAAAACAAGATATGATTCTACACTTAAAACAAGCTCTAAACCTAGAAAAATTGCCAAAGAAAATAGAGTGTTATGATATTTCTAATTTATCAGGAGACTATATAGTAGCAGGTATGTGTACAGCAATAAATGGAACTATAAAGAAAAATCTTAATAAAAGATTTAAAATTAAAACCATATTTACCCAGGATGACCCAAGATGCTTAGAAGAAGTTGTAACAAGAAGACTAAAACACTCTATAAAAGATTCAACAGGAGAATTCGGAGAATTACCAGATGTTATATTTGCAGATGGTGGAATAACACAAATAAAAGCAATAAAAAGAGCTATTGAAAAATATAACTTATTAATACCAGTATTCGGAATGGTAAAGGATGATACTCACTCTACAAGAGATTTAATAGACGAAAATAGAATGGTAATAAAATTAACCGAAGAACAAATGAATTTTATAACAAGATTACAAGACGAAGTGCATAAAATAGCAATAGAATATAATAGAAAACTAAGAGAAAAAGAAGCAACAAAATCTAAATTAGATAATATTAAAGGAATAGGAATAAAAAGAAAACAAGAATTATTAAAAACATTTGGTAGCATAGAAGGAATAAAAAAGGCTAATATAGAAGAAATAACAAAAATAAATGGTATAAATACCGAATTAGCTAGAAAAATCAAAGAAAAATTGGATTAAAAATTATCATATTTGTACAAACTCAAGAATATACTTTTAATATGGGACAAGGAGGTACAAATATGATAGATGTCACAGATGTAGGATATTGGGATGAAAAATTTGAAAATAAGAAGGAGCGAAAAATAAGTTTTGCAAATAAAATAATAATGATAGGATTAATATTATTTGGAATATGCACACTTATAAACACAGTATTAATATATGCATTTTTCAACTTATTAAATAAACTATAAAGGAGAGATAAAATTGAATATAGCAACAAATTGGAAAGAATATGAAATATTAGATATGGCAAATGGGGAAAAATTAGAACGTTGGGGAGGATATACTTTAATTAGACCAGACCCACAAATCATCTGGAAAAATCAAACTTTTCCAGATAAATGGAAAACAGCTAATGCTACATATAAAAGAAGTAAAACAGGTGGTGGAGCATGGAATTATAAAACAAAACTGCCAGCTTCATGGCAAATTAAATATAAAAATCTAATATTTAATATCAAACCAATGGGTTTTAAACATACAGGTCTATTTCCAGAGCAAGCAATTAACTGGGACTGGATGACAGGTAAAATTAAAATGGCTAGACGCCCAATCAAAGTTTTAAACTTATTTGCATATACAGGAGGTGCAACAGTAGCATGCCTTGCAGCAGGTGCATCAGTATGCCACGTAGATAGCTCAAAGGGGATGGTAACATGGGCAAAAGAAAATGTAATATCATCAAATTTACAAGATAAACCTGTAAGATATATAATAGATGATGTTGTAAAATTTGTTCAAAGAGAAATAAGAAGAGGAAATACATATGATGCAATAATAATGGATCCACCATCATATGGGAGAGGAACATCTGGAGAAGTATGGCAATTTGAAACAAATATTTCTGAGTTAGTGGAGCTTTGCACAAAAGTATTAAGTGAGAACCCTTTATTTTTCCTAATCAATTCATATACAACAGGAATATCAGCAGAAGTATTAGGAAACATTCTAAAAATTAATTTAAAACAGTATAAAGGCAAAATATCAGCAGGAGAAATAGGTTTGCCAATGACATCTTCAAATATAGTTTTACCATGTGGTATATATGGAAGATGGGAAAAATAAAGTTATGTAAATTTTATAAAACAATTAAAATCTTATATGAAAATTTTGATTTCAAATTTTCATATAAGATTTTTCACATTTGATATAAAAAATAATCAAACATAAAAAAAATAATGTAAAATAACATCATCGAAGG
Source organism: Clostridiales bacterium (assembly GCA_004554705.1). Lineage (GTDB taxonomy): Bacteria > Bacillota > Clostridia > TANB77 > CAG-508 > UMGS1781. The sequence goes on from SFKS01000015.1 coordinate 9,503, forward strand.
GAAACAAATTGAGGTGATGAAATGGTAGAAACAATCTGCAATAATTTAACCTTAAAAATCAAAAAAAAGATACCTGATGTAGATGATGAGAGAGCACAAGTAATAAACTATGGATTACAATTAGCCATTGGAGAAATTCCAAAAACATTTATTATATTATTTATGGCATGGACAGCAGGAGTATTTAATTTAACACTATTATCAATTCTCATAATAATGCCATACAGAGCAGTTGTAGGAGGAGTACATCTAAAAACTCATATAGGCTGTGTTTTAGCAACAGCAACATTTTATATAGGAAATGCCCTTTTAAGTAAATACATTATATTAGACAAAACAATTCAATATATGATAACTGCTATAGTGTGGATATTTGCGGTAAGTATGATTAGCTTATATGCACCAGCAGACACAGAAGATGTTCCAATACTTAGAAAAAAAGAAAGAAAAATGAAAAAAATATTATCATATGCAATAATGACAATCATGCTTGGAATATCACTTGGAATTAAAAACACTATCATATCAAATCTAATACTATTTGGTACAATGTTACAAACAATAACAATAACAAGGCCAATGTATAAAATAGCAGGAAATAAATATGGATATGAGGAATATATTAAAAACTCACACAAATAATCAAATAGTCTATTTAAAAAACACACATAAAATAAAAAAGAAAGGGGGGAACAATAATGTTAAAATTATTAGCAAAAATAGCAGAAAAATATGCTAGAAGCACAAATACAGCATCTTATATATTTGTTTCTTGGCACCAACCAAAAATGCCAGCATCTTTAATAAAAAAAGATTAGTATAAAATATAAGTAATACCTAGAATGTTGAAAATCTAGGTATTACTTACTAATTATAAATTTCAAATTGTTGTGTAAAAAATTCATCATTTTTAGTAGTATATAAATCAAGATTGGTATTCTTTTCGAGATATTTCTTAATTTCCCATAAGCCTAATCCATGTTTTTGATTACTTGTATCATCTTTTTTTGAAGAGTAACCTTTTTCAAAGATTCTATCTATATTAATATTTTTGTTTATATATGTATTTTGAATGATTATCAAAACTTTATTATGTTTTTTATCATTTCTAAAAATAACATTAACAAGCTTGTTTTCGCATTTAGCAGCAGCTTCTAAACTGTTATCTAAAAGTACTCCCAAAATCCTTGATAATTCATATACTTTTATATTTAAGTTGGTTAAATCTGCCATAACTTCTAAATTTAATTTAATACTAGCTTTTTCAGCTTTATAATATTTATCAGCAAGCAAACTATAAATAGCAGGATTATTAATAAGCTCAGGATTCAATACTGCTAAATTATTATTAATTTGGCATTCTTCTAAAAGGTCTTTATAATAAGCTCTTAATCCTTCAAGATTATCTGCAGATAGATAACCACCAATTGCTTGAACAATATTATTAAAATCATGTTTAAAGCCTCTAATATTATCATACAAAGTGTTTAAAGTTTTATTATGCATTTTTTGATCTTCTAAACTTTGAGCAGTTATCTCTAACTTATTAGTTCTAAGTAGGCTATACAAACTAATTCCAAAATATAAAGATAAAACAAACAAACTAAAAAACACTAGAGCATTAGGCATAAAATCTATATATTTAAATAGCAAATAATATTCTGTACCAATTGCAATAGTACCAATTGCAAAATTTAATACAAGTAAAAAAGTAATCCTTTTTTTCAATTTATCTAATAAAGAAATATTAATATTAAATTTCTTGCATAATTTATAAATTGTATATAAGCCTAGATATAACAATAGAGAAATACATATTTTATGTATAGGAACGGTTAAAGAAGCAGAAGATGGTACTTGCAAAATAGTAGAATATATTGTTATAGAGATAGTAGAAACTAGAACAACAATAATAAAGACAATAACTTGCGATAAAACAGCTTTTAACACACTAGTTTTAAATATCAATAAAACAAGTACTGGCATTGCAAGAACATTTACTAAATTATTATATGGAGCAATTCCAAAGAAGGTATTAAATATTGAAATGATAGAAAAAACCACAACAAAAATAATCTGTTGCTTTTTAGTACTTTCAATTTTTAATAAAGTTAGAAACATTAACATATAAAGACATGCTTCTAAAAAGATTGATGGTATAGCATTTAGCTTAATAAAAAATTCATTTTCACTTATTAATGCGTTCCAAATTGTTTGAAAAATCTCCATAATTAAAAACCTCCAAGAATTGATTTTTATACTTAGCTCCTATAGAACAATAAGAATTATGTTCAAATAGCACAATATTATCAGTTATAGTAAAATGGGTAATATTATTAACATTTATAATGTATGATTTATGGCATCTTACAAAATTGTCTGGTAGGCAATTTTGAATTTTAGAAAAAGAGCTATAAATTTCATAGTCACGAGTAGAAGTACAAAAAACCAACTTCATCCCATCTTTTTTTATATAATTAATATCATCCTGCTTAATAATAGTATTGTTGTTAAGCTTTATAAATTTTGTACGTGCCTCTTTAGTATCTTCAACTAATCTAAGAACAGTATCTTCTAATCTTTCATCTGTTACAGGTTTTGACAAGTAATCAAAAGTCTTATATTTGTAAGCCATCAAAGCATATTCAAGATGACCAGTCAAAAAAATAATATAGACATTTTTATTTTTCTTGCGTACAATATTAGCAATATCACAACCAGAGATGTTAGATTTTAAATTTATATCTAATATTAAAACATCAACCTTATTGTTTTCAACATAATGTAAAATTTCATTAGATGTAGTAGCTGAATAAGATATTTGTGCGTCAATATCATTTTTAATAAATATGGCTTCCAAAGTTTTTGTTAACCTGCTTAAGACTTGAGAATTGTCATCACATAAAACAAAACGCAACATAAAAAGCACTCCTTACATAAAAACTAATCTTATAAACTAATTATTTATGCATTTATTAAAATTCGACTCAAAAATAAAAAATTCAAACTACCTTCATATAATATAAACCCAAAATTCATGATTTGTCAACCAAAATATCCAAAAAATGATAAAAATGAAACATAGGAGTAAATATACACAGCAACCCTTGAAAGCATAGATTTGATAATCAAATACACACATTGATATTTCATTAAAAAACAAAAAAGACAAAAAAAGTTGTAAACTACTTGCATTTTATAAAAAATGTGATATAATTAATTAGCAATTAAATAAAGACGTTAAGAGTGGGCATTGCCCACTCTTAACTTTTGAAGATAAGGAGAAGTGTTAAATTGGCTAAAATTGAAGAAAAAGTTGAAAATTTAGTTAAGGATAAGGTTCAAAAATTAGGATATAATCTTTATGATGTAGAATATGTAAAAGAAGGGAAAGAGTTCTATTTACGAATTTACATAGACAAACCTACAGGAATAACCTTAGAAGACTGTGAATTAGTTAGTAACAATGTTAATGAACTCTTAGATGAAGCGGACTATATAAAAGAACAATATTTTCTAGAAGTTTCCTCACCTGGAATAGAACGTATTTTAAAGAAAGATAAACATCTAAAAGAAAATATAGGTAAAAAAGTTCAAATAAAGCTATTTAAGCCATTTAACGGTCAAAAGCAGTATGAAGGTATTTTGAAAGATTTTAATGAAAATGCAGTAACCATAGAAAATCTGCAAAATTTAAAAATAGAAAGGCAAAACATCAGTCAAATAAAAACAATATTTGACTGGAATTAAAGGGAGGAATTGAAAAAATGAAGAACAATGAAAACAAAGAATTAATAATGGCGATTGAAGAATTAGAAAAAGAAAAAGGAATTAGCAAGGAATACGTATTAGAATCACTAACAGTAGCACTTACATCAGCATACAAGAAAAATTTTGATTCTGCAGAAAACGTAAAAATAGAAATAGATGATAAAACAGGAGAAATTCATATATATGCACAAAAAGAAGTAGTAAAACAAGTGGAAGATGATAAACTACAAATATCTTTAGAAGATGCAAAAAAAATAGAAAAAAAAGCAACTATAGGAGATATTATAAATATAGAAATAAAACCAAAAGATTTTGGAAGAATAGCAGCAGGTGCAGCAAAGCAACATATGATACAAAAGGTTAGAGAAGCTGAAAGAAATATGGTATTTCAAGAATATAATGATAGAAAAGGTGAAATTGTAACAGGAATAGTTCAAAAAGCAGATAAAGGAGCAGTAATACTAGATTTAGGAAAATTAGAAGGAATAATGCCTTTAAAAGAACAAATTCCGACAGAACACTATTATGTAAACGATAAAATAAAAGCATATGTATTAAATGTAGAAAAAGGAATAAAAGGAGTGCCACAAGTATTAGTTACAAGAAGTCATCCAGATGTTATAAAAAAACTATTTGAACTAGAAATACCAGAAATATATGAAGGATTAATAGAAGTAAAAGCAGTATCTAGAGACCCAGGTAATAGAAGCAAAGTAGCAGTATATTCGAAAAATCCAGATATAGATCCTGTTGGCTCTTGTGTAGGTCCAAAAGGAATAAGAATACAAAACATAATAAATGAAATGAATGGTGAAAAAATAGATGTTATAGAATGGAATGAAGATCCAGCTACTTTCATCTGTGCGGCACTATTACCAGCACATGTAATGGCAATAGATACAAAAGAAGAAGAGAAGTTTGCTCAAGTAATAGTACCAGATGAAGAATTGTCATTAGCAATAGGAAAAGGCGGACAAAACGCACGTTTAGCAGTTAAACTTACAAACTGGAAAATCGATATAAAAAGTGAAACACAATTTAGAGAATTGATGGAATATGAAGAAAATAAAAAAGCAGAAAAACAAGAAGAAGGAAATGATGAATAATGAAAAAAGCCTTCCAAAGAACGTGTATGGCATGCAATGAGAAAAAAGACAAATATGATTTAATACGAATAGTTAAAAACAAAAAAGGCGAAATTCTTGTAGACCAAACAGGAAAGCAAGAAGGACGAGGAGCATATATATGTAACAATATAAAATGCTTAGAAAAAGTTATTAAAACAAATAGAATTCAAAAAATTTTAAAAACAAATATAGATAAAAAAATTTATGAAAATATAAGGGGTGTAATTATTGATAACGAAAACAAAGAACAAACTAACCAGTAAAAATCAAATAGGGGGTGATATTATTGGGTAATAAGATTAAAATACATGAAATAGCTAAAAAAATAGGAGTATCAAGCAAAGACGTTCTAGAAAAAGCAAAAGCTTTAGGATTAGATGTTTCATCACACTTAAGCGGAGTTGAGGAGGATGAAGCAAAAAAAATAGAGGAAAGCTTTAAAAACAAAGTAAAAATACAGAAAGAGAATAAGCCGAAAAAAGAAGCAAAGGATGAGCCAGTAATAATTAGAAGGCAAGTAATTTTAGAAGAAGATGAAGAAAAAAATAAGAAAGAAAATAAACAAGAAAATACAAGAAAAGACGTTGGTTTTGTAGAGCGTGGCAGGAATAAGGACTATAACATAGTGTACAGAAACAAACCAGCAAAACCTCTTACTGTAAGTGAATTATTTGGAAAAAAAGAAGAACCTAAAAAAGAAATCAAAGAAGAAGTTACTGAAATGAAGATAGAAAAAGTAGAGCCAGAAAAAAAAGAAGACATAGTTTCAGAACAAAAAATTGAAAAACCTAATTATAATAGAAACGAACAAACTCGAAATTATAATAGAGAAAATCAGAATAGAAATTATAATAACAATTACAACAATCAAAGAAGACCCTTTAATAATAATCAGGAAAATAGAGCCTATAATCGTAATAATAACTATGGAAACAGCAATGGCTTTAAGTCAAAAGACAACAACAATAGAGATTTCAGTAATAGAAATAATAATTACAACAGAGATAAGCAAGGAACTAATAGACCTTTCAATAACAGAAATAATGGGAGTTTCAACAGACAAAATAGAAGTTTAGATGAAAAGGGCATTGAAAAAAATATTAAAAATATAATGTCTGTAGACATTGTTGAAAAAGAAAGTGTAAGAGAATATGCAAACAAAGCAATAGACAAACAAAAAAATAATAACAAATATGATGACACAAGACTAAATAAAAAGAGTAAAACAAGAAAAAGTAGTTTTGACGAAATAAGTAGCCATAAATTAAAAGACTTAAAACAAGAACGTAGATTATCAGGAATGTTTGACGAAGGCACAATGCTAGATTATTATGACTTAACAACAGCGAGAGGAAAAAAGAACAAAAAGAAAATCAACAATCAAGAAGAAAGAACAAAACAAAAAATATTCCAATTAACAGAAATAACAATACCTGAAACAATTACAGTAAAAGACTTAAGTACAGAATTAAAGAAAACAAGTAGTGAAATTATTAAAAAACTATTTGGATATGGAATAATGGCAACAATAAATAATGAAATTGATTTTGATACAGCATTCTTAATAGCACAAGAATTCGGAATAACAGCAATCAAAAAAGAAGTTGTAACAGATGAAGATATTTTATTTGATGACAGTGAAGATAAAACAGAAGACTTAGTACCAAGACCACCTGTAATAGTAGTAATGGGACACGTTGACCATGGTAAAACATCACTTTTGGATGCTGTAAGATCTACAAATGTAATTGAAGGAGAAGCAGGAGGAATCACACAAGCAATAGGAGCATATAAAGTAAAAATAAATGATAGAGAAATAACATTCTTAGATACTCCAGGACATGAAGCTTTTACCTCAATGCGTGCAAGAGGTGCTCAAATAACAGATATAGCGATATTAGTGGTTGCAGCAAATGATGGTGTAATGCCACAAACAGTAGAAGCTATAAATCATGCAAAAGCAGCGGGAATACCAATAATAGTAGCAATAAACAAAATAGATGTTGAAGGTGCAAATATAGATAGAGTAAAACAAGAACTAATGGAATATGAATTAGTACCAGAAGAATGGGGAGGAGACACAATATTTGTTCCAATTTCAGCCAAAAAGAAACAAAATATTGACAACTTATTAGAAATGGTATTGTTAGTTGCCGATATGAAGGAACTAAAAGCAAACCCTAAAAAACAAGCAAAAGGTGTTGTTATAGAAGCAAAATTAGACAAAACAAAAGGAGCAATTGCAACAATGCTTGTACAACGTGGTACATTAGATGTTGGAGACACAATTTTAGTTGGTTCTACCATAGGTAGAATAAGAACAATGACAGATGAAAATGGTAAAAAAATAAAGAAAGCCGGACCATCTACACCAGTTGAAATAACAGGATTTACAGAAGTGCCAGAAGCAGGAGAAACCTTCTATGAAGTAAAAGATGAAAAAACAGCAAAACACTTAATGGAAAAAAGAAAACGTCAAGCAAGAGATAAGGCTTTAAATGCTACACATAGAGTAACATTAGATGATTTATTTAGTCAAATTTCAAAAGGAAACTTAAAACAATTAAATATTATAGTAAAAGCAGATGTACAAGGCTCTGTAGAAGCTGTAAAACAATCATTAGAAAAATTATCTAATGATGAAGTCAAAGTAAAAGTAATACATGCAAATGTTGGAGCTGTAACCGAAACAGATGTTACACTTGCAAAAGTTTCAAATGCAATAATAATTGCCTTCAATGTAAGACCAGAGCCAATAGCAAAAGATATGGCAGAGAAAGACGGAGTAGAAATAAAACTATACTCAGTAATCTATAATGCAATAGAAGATGTTGAAGCAGCAATGAAAGGAATGCTAGACCCTGTATATAAAGAAGTAATAATAGGAAATGCAGAAGTAAGACAAACCTTCAAAATATCAAATGTTGGAACAATTGCAGGTTGCTATGTAACAAATGGAAAAGTAGCAAGAAATGCAGGAGTAAGAGTCCTTAGAAACAATGTTGTAATACATGAAGGAAAACTAATTTCCCTAAAGAGAATGAAAGATGACGCAAAAGAAGTAGCAGCAGGATACGAATGTGGTATTCAACTAGAAAACTTCAATGATATACAAGAAGGAGACGTTATTGAAGCATTTGTTATGGAACAGGTTAAATAGTACTCTGTATTTAAAGAATAATGAATAATTAATAATTTTATTGAATGGGGGACACTATTGAGATCCCCATTGATAAATGCAATTTTGATTTAGGAGAGTGTATAATGCAAAAACATACAAATTCAAACCGTATGGCTAGAGTTAATGAGGAATTAAAAAGAGAAATAAGTAATATAATCAATTATGAGGTTAAAAATTCAAATGTAACAGGAATGATTAGTGTTACAAAAGTAAAAACGACACCAGATTTTAGATATGCAAAAGTAAGTGTAAGTATTATAAATTCAAAAAACATAAAACAAACTTTAGCAGGATTAAAAGCCGCATCAGGATTTATTAGAAGCAAAATTGCAGAAAAGATGAATTTAAGAATAACACCAGAGCTTGTATTTGAATTAGATGAAAGCCTAGTATATGGAGAAAAGATTGACAAAATTTTACAAGAGGTTATGAAGGAAATAAACGAAAACATGAGCAAGGAGGAGTAAATGACTTTAGATAATATTAAAGAAGAAATATTAAATAGCAAAAATATAATAATATTAACACATGAGGTCCCAGATGGAGATGCTATAGGCAGTAGCTTAGCAATGTATATAGGATTAAAACAATTAGGCAAAGATGTAGATATTGTCATTCCTAAATATTCTAAAACATATTCTTTCCTACCTTGTATAAATAAAATAAAGGCAGAAGGAAAAATAGAAAACTATGACTTAGCTATAGCACTAGACTGTGGAGATATAAAAAGACTAAATGGCTTCTCAAACTACTTTGAAAATGCAAACTGCAAAATATCAATAGATCATCATGAAGCAAATACAATGTTTGCAGATTATAACTTTGTAAATCCTACAGCACCTGCATGCAGTCAGATTTTAATAACAGTTTTAAAAGCACTAAACATAGAAATAACAAAAGATATTGGAACTTGCTTACTCACAGGGATTATAACAGATACAGGAGGTTTCAAATATCAAAATGTAAAACCAGAAACATTTGAATTTGCAGCAGAGATTTTGTCAAAAGGAGTAAACGTATCAGAAATATATAAAAAAACCTTGCAGACTGTATCAAAAGAAAAATTTGAGCTAAGAAAAAGAGCAATAAATAGAATAGAACTATTGGAAGAAGGTAAAATAGCATTTACATATATAACACAGGAAGACGAAGAACAAACCAATTCAGAAGACCATGATGGAATAGTAGAAATTGGCAGAGATATTGAAGGCGTTGAAATATCTATATTCTTAAGACAAAATGATAACAATGAATATAAAATATCTTTAAGATCAAACGACTATGTAAATGTATCAGACATATGCCTACTACTAGGAGGTGGAGGACACATGAGAGCTGCTGGAGGAACAATTACAGGGGTGTCTTTTGAGAAGGCAAAAGAGAAGGTTATCAGTGAATGCAAGAAACACTTGCACAAATAACCATATAAGGGAATTAAATATATGGATGGAATTATAATAATTAACAAGCCAAAAGGATATACATCACATGATGTTGTAAATATTGTTAAAAAGAAACTAAATATCTCTAAAGTGGGGCATACAGGAACATTAGATCCTAATGCTACTGGAGTATTACCAATTTTAATAGGAAAAGCTACTAAAATTTCAAAATATCTAATAGAACATAACAAAACCTATATTGCAGAACTAGCCTTAGGAGAAAAAAGTTCTACTGGTGATATTGAGGGAGAAATAATAGAGAAGCAAGAGTTACCCAATTTGGAAGAACATCAAATAAAGCAAGTACTTGAAAGCTTCATAGGAAAGCAGATGCAAACACCACCAATATATTCTGCTATAAAAATAAACGGAAAAAAGGCATATGAATATGCAAGGAGTGGACAAACAATTGAACTTAAGCCTAGAGAAATAGAGATAATGGATATTTCTTTAGTAAACTTTGAAAAAGGAAGTATAACATTTAAAGTAAAATGTTCAAAAGGAACATATATAAGAGTACTTTGCGAAGACATTGCTCGAAAGCTTGGAACTGTTGGACTGATGAAGGAATTATGTAGAACAAGGGTAAATGAATTCGACATAGAACAATCAACTGATTTAAAAGAATTGAAGGCTACAGATTTAATAAATATAGAAGAAATATTTATAAAAAAACCCAAAATAGAATTAAACAACAAACAAGCACAACTATTCCTAAATGGAGTAAAATTAAATACTGCCAACCCAGATGAAATATATAGGATATATAGAAATGAGCAATTTCTAGGAATTGGAGTAATAAAAAATAATTTATTAAAGAGAGACATTATAATTATTGACAATTATTAAAAAAATGTGTAAAATGTAGATAAATTTATTTATCTAGGAGGTAATAAAACATGTTTGGTTATATAATTACAACCCTTGCTAGCATATTTTGGATTTTTAGAGTAATAGTTATGATAATGTATACAACTGGAACAAAATTACCAATAGCTCCAATGAATGTGACTTTTGAGATAGTATTGCTATTTATAACTTTTGTATGTATAATACTTATAGCAAAAAGAAAAATGTTAGGAGCGGTAATTTATTTAATTGCACAATGTGCATATTTTGGAGTAGATGCATATAAAAACATAGAAACAATTATAGAAACACAGCCACAAACTACGACATATATTTCACTATTCATATCAACAATTGCTGTAATTATACCAGTACTTGCAGTAATGAATATAGGATTAAGTACTGGCAAAAAAAGTACAGGCTTCCATAAAAAAACAGACTGGTTCTATGGAACAACAGAATATGAAAGAAAAATGGACGATAGAGCAGATCAAAACCAATATAAATATTAAAAATTGCCTTGGAATAGTCTTCCAAGGCACAATTTTATCATTATTAAAATTATAAAATAAAGTAAAATATATTTGATAAAGGTAAAAATGTTAAAATTGATCATAATGCGATGACAATGAAAGATTGGGTGGAAAAATTAAATGCATTTTTACAATTTAATGGCAAAGAAATATTACACAATGCAGGAAAAATATCTTCAAAAGTTGCACAAGAATTGGCTTATAAAGAGTATGATAAATTTAAAATTAAACAAGACAAATTATATAAATCAGATTTTGATAACTTTTTAAATGAAGCAAGAATGATAGAGAATGGAAGTGAAAATAATGGATAAAAAAGGAAAAAGTTTACCATCTATGAGTATCAACTGGGTAATGGAGACTTAAGGAAAACCATACTCAAACCCTTATAAATAAAGAAAAAACATTAAATTCTTTTTACATATTTATTATATTTTTTATAAAAAAACTATAAAAATATGGGGTAGTGGGGATATAAAGAAAACTTTAATATAATTAATAGAATGGAGGTAGCAATGAAGATACTTGAAAATAAATATTCTAACAAGACTTTTGAAAATATAAAGCATATTGATGATTATGGAAATGAATATTGGTATGCACGTGAATTACAAAAAGTATTGGAATACAAGGATTGGAGAAATTTTCAAAAAGTAATAGACAAAGCAGTTTTATCAGCAAATAATACTGTTTCAAGAGAAGAAGATTGGGTTGTTGAGGTCAACAAGCCAATAAAAACTGGTAAAGGAAAAGAAGAAATTATTAAAGATTATAAACTATCAAGATACATATGCTATTTGATAGTGCAAAATGCTGATCCAAGTAAAGAAGTTATTGCCTTAGGACAAACATATTTTGCTATTCAAACAAGAAAACAAGAAATAACAGAACAAGAATATGATTCTTTATCAGATGATGAAAAAAGATTTTATCAAAGAAAATTAACAAAACAAGGCAATTACACACTTCAAAAAGTTGCTTCAGCTGCAGGTGTTAAAAATATGGCAGAATTTCATAATGCTGGATATAAAGGATTATATAATGGTGAAACTGCTGATGATATTTTTAAAAGAAAAAAATTACGTTATAGAGAAGATATTTTAGATAATATGAATGAAGATGAGTTAGTGGCTAATTTATTTAGGATAAATCAAACTAAACAAAAACTTTTAAAAGATAATGTACAAGGTAAAAAAGAAGCAAAAGATGTACATTATGAGGTTGGTAAAAAAGTTAGAAAGGCAATTGCAGATATTGGTGGAATGATGCCGGAAGAAATGCCAAAACCTAAAAAGAGTTTAAAAGAACTTGAAAGAGAAAGGAAAAAATTAGAAATAAAAGAGCAAAAGAAACTTGAGAAAATAAAATAGTAATTTGGAGGGGAGGAATAAAAATGAATGAAATAAAAATTAAATCAATTTATAAACATTTTAAAGGTGATTTATATTTAGTTGAAGATATTGCAACACATAGTGAAACGAGGGAAAAATATGTAGTATATAGAGCACTATATGGAGATACAGGATTATATATAAGACCTTATGATATGTTCGCTTCTGAAGTTGACCACGAAAAATATCCAAATGTAAAACAAAAATACAGATTTGAATTACAAAATATTAAGAGCGTGAAAGAAAAATAGATAACAAGAAATTACAAGTTGTAAAAAGGAAGTGATTAAAATGGATATGTATCAAAAAAGAAAAATGAGAGCAGAAAAGAAAAATAATAATCAAGAAAGTTTTCCAAAAGTCTCCATTTCATGGTATCCAGGCCACATGTTAAAAACAAAAAAACAAATAATTGAAGACCTAAAGTTAATAGATGTTATAGTAGAAATTCTAGATGCACGTATACCAGTTGCTAGTCAGAACCCAGATATAAAGCAAATAACACAAAACAAAAAGAAAGTAATAATACTAAATAAAAGCGATTTAGCAGATGAAAAAGAAACTATAAAATGGGTAGAACATTTTAAAAAACAAGGAATAATAGCAATTCCAACAGACTCAAATTTAGGAAAAGGTATAAAAGAAACCTTAAAGGCTATTCAAAACATGATGCAAGAAGAAAAAGAAAAAGCAGCAAGTAGAGGAAGAATAAACAAAAATATTAGAATAATGATTGTAGGAATTCCAAATGTAGGCAAATCATCATTTATAAATAGAATGATAAATAAAAAATCAGCAGAGGTGGGAAACAGACCAGGTGTTACAAAACAGAAACAATGGCTTAGAATATCAAACAATATAGAGCTATTAGACACACCAGGTGTTTTATGGCCAAAATTTGAAAATGAAGATGTCGCTTTAAAGCTTGCCTATACAGGAAGTATAAAAGACGAAATAATTGATAAAACAAATATTGCATACAATTTAATAAAATATCTCGAAAAAAATCATAAAAAAGAATTTTTTGCAAGATATAAATTGACAGATGAAGAAATTAATAGTATAATACACCAAGAAGATATGGCACTAGAACTTATGAGCCTAATTGCTAAAAAGCGAGGAGCAATAATTTCCGGTGGAGAAATAGACTATGAAAAAGTATCTTCAATAATATTAAATGATTTTAGAATAGGAAAAATAGGAAGGATAACATTAGAAAAAGCAAATGGATAATATAGGAAAAATTAAAACAATGTCACCATTAACATGGGCATATATAGGAGATGCAGTATATGAGCTATACATACGTAAACACCTTATAGATACAACAAATTTGAAACCAAACAAACTACACAAAGAAGCTATTAAATACGTAAAAGCAGGAGCTCAAGCAAAAATACTAGAAACACTACAAAACAACTTAACAGAAGAGGAAAAAGAAGTAGTTAGGAGAAGTAGAAACACACAAACACACCATCTACCTAAAAATGCAAATTCTACAGATTATATGTATTCTACAGCATTTGAGGGCTTAATAGGATACTTATACTTAACAAAACAAGATGAAAGAATCAACGAGATATTACAAAAAATATTCATAAACGACACATAAGTCGTTTATATATGGCCCGTTGGTCAAGCGGTTAAGACGCCACCCTCTCAAGGTGGAATCATGGGTTCGATTCCCGTACGGGTCACCAAACAATATTACAACAAAATTACAAGAATATTACAAAAACATGACATTTCTCTAAAAATATTGACAAAGATGGCTTTATATCATAGAATAAAATATATAAAAAGAATTATTATTGTGATAAAACAATACCAATTAGGAGGTAGAAGTTTAAATGAAGAACAAAAAACAAACAATCTTAATTATATTAATATCAGTATTAATAATATTAGGAATAACAGCAGTTGTTTTAACAACAACAATTAACAAAACAAAAGCAAATACAGGAACAGGAGAAGAGGAAACAAATGCACAACAAACAATACAATTTAATGATAAAAACTTATATAATGCAATAAAAAGATGTTTTGATGAAAATAATATAGAATATACATCAGATGATATAAATACAACATTAACAATGACACAAGAAAATATAAATAATATAGGAGGACTTGGATTACAAGAAAATGACATATCAGATTTAACAGGATTAGAAAAATTCATAAAACTGACTAAACTAGAGCTGGCCGATAATAACATAGAAAATATAACTATATTATCAGATTTAAAAGAACTAGAAAGTTTAGGTTTAAAGAATAATAAAATAACTGATATAGATTCACTATCAAATTTAGAAAAAATAACATGGTTAAATATATCATATAATGGAATAGAGGATATAGAAGTACTATCAAATTTAAAAAAGTTAAAAGAATTACATATGGAAAAAAATCCTATCAGCGATATAAGTGCATTAGAAAAGTTGCCATTAGAATGGCTAAGTGCAGACAACTGTAAAATTGAAGATATTAGTCCTCTTAACACGAACCTTTCTTTAGAAACTACTAGTTTTTTTAATCAAAAAATAAGTAAAACAATAACATCAGGAAGAGAGATAGCCTTGCCACAAATATTAATAGATGCAAAAAATCCAGAAAGTAAAGCCTATGTAGGAAGTGGCAAAGATTATCAGCTTACAAATTGTACAATAAGTTCAGATGGTAAAAAAGTAATAGTAAATAATGGAGCAACAACAGCAACAGTAACAATAGGAGGAACTCTTGGTGCTCATGGAACAGTGCTACAAATAGATGTAGCAAGTGATACTACAAAACCTATATTAACAGTAACATACAATCCACCACAAACGCAAGAAACTACAGAAAGTGTAGTAGTTACAATAAAATCAAATGAAGATATAGATACAACTAAAATACCTGAAAGTTGGACAGTAGTAGATAGTAGAACAATACAAAGAACATATCTTGAAAATACTCAAGATGAAATAACAATATATGATTTGGCTGGAAATTCAAATAAAATAACAATAGAAGTAACCAATATAATAAAACAATGCAACCATACAGGAGGCTATACAACAAAATGGAATGAAACAGAACATTGGAAAGAATGTAATGATTGTCAAGAAGAGATTCCAAATACTAGAGAAAATCACAATATAACAAATTACATATCAAATGGAGATAAAACACATAGTGGAACATGTACAAAATGTCAGTATAAATTAACAGAGGCATGTACATATGATGGAAACACATGTACAAAATGTGGAGCAACAAAACCAAATACAGGATGTGTACATAACTATATAACACAATATAATGAAACAGAACATTGGGAATATTGTACAAAATGTAAAACAGAATTAGAAGGAAGTAGGAAAAAACATACATTTGGAACACCAACAAGTAATGGAAATGGAACACATACTAAAAAATGTACAGGTTGTCCATATTCAAAAATAGAAAATTGTACATATGTAAATGGAAAATGTAGTGAATGTGGAGCAAATAAGCCAGACACAGAATGTACACATA
>SFKS01000028.1 GCA_004554705.1 Clostridiales bacterium
TAGATTAATAAATGAGTTAGAACTTGAGAAAGATACAGTAAGTGGTGGAGATATAAATTCTTCAATAAGAAGTAAAAATAAAATTAGTAGAGCAACTGAAGGACAAGTAATAAAAAATATTAGTATAGATAGCAAAATAAATGAATATAAAAAGTGGAAAGAGTTAATAGATAATGTGCTTCAGGATTTTAGAAAATGTGATAAAACAAAACTGAAAATAGTTGAATATAAGTTTTTTGGTAATATTCCTGAAGATATTATTGCAGATGAATTGTATGTTTCTAAAAGCACAGTAAGGAGTTATTTGAAGGATATTTATTTTGAGATTGGAATACTTGCAACTTTAAATAATTTGATATCAAAAAATATATGTAATATTTAAAAAATATGGTATAATGTTAGCGATAACTAGTAATTTATCGCTGAGAGTGCCTACATTTTATGAGAGCAAATAACTAATTATTTGCTCTTATAATTCATATAAATTTATTCTATTACTGGTGCAATAAAATTTTGGATAGCATCACGAAGTTTAGGATGATGTATAACAAAATGAATTGCAGGATGAGTATTTTTTGAAATCATTACCCATTTACCAGAATTGATAGTAATGTTAATATTTCTAAATATATTTGCCTTATTCTCTAAAATTTTATAATTATTATGATTACTCATATATTTTTGTGTATCGGTTAAATGCTCTAAATATTCTTCATAATTATAAGAAATGTCATTAGTATAGAAAGTATCTGAAAGAGAAAGAACAGGAGGATAATTTACAAATTCTTCTTCTGATAGCCCAACTATTTCATCTTCTAAAATATTGTTCTCTAGAATCTTTTGAATTGTTTGTCTCTGCTTTTCTACAGAATCTAGTATTACTTTTATACTTTCACCATTAACTTTATTACGTTTTAAAATTTTCAAAAGTAACTCATCAGAAATTGTATGAATAGGAAGTGAAGATAAAATTCTTCTACGATTTCCTTTAATACTTTCATCAGATGAAATAAAAGCATCAAAAGCATTTCCATTTTCTACTCTATAAATATCCATAAGTGGTTTTGCTTTATTTAATAAACATTCTGATTTTGTTTTATAATATGCGACATCTGTTTTGTTACTAGTTAAATGGTATTTTCCTTTATTATGATATCCTTTAATACATTCACCAGTAAGTGCAACAGTACCTGATACATAATTAAAATGACAATAAACAGAGTTTTGAACACCTGTTAAATAATATGGAGAAACTTGACCTGTCATATAAATAGGAATCCAACTTTCTAAACCTAACATCATTTCATTAAAAGGACGATCAAGATTGTGAATTATATTTAAATGCAATCCTCTTTTTAATGTCATAGCTATTGCAAACATCCACTTTTTTCCGAAATCTACATCTTCTGCCATATCCTCCATAGGCATATCACTACACATAAAAACAGGCTCATTAGATTTTGATAGCACAGTAGCCTTGAAAAAGTCTAATTCTCCTTGTTCCATTTCTCCTATTCCATAATAGGTTTTTGAACCAGACTTATAAAATGGAACAAAAGGAACTTTCATTTCATCAAAATGTATTGCCTTTATATATTTATCTAGATCAAAGTTATCTAAATTATTTAAAAATCTATCAATTTTATTATTACTTGTAACTGAATTAGTAGAAAGCCAGTTTGATAATTTATTAAAATAATTAGAATTATTATTTAAGTCTTTTAAAGAACAACCTATAAGAAGTGAAATAGATTTTTTATCATCTTCAGATTTATATTTTGTAACAATAAAATTACATACATCTGTAGCAAAATCTTTAGGATGCGCTGGATTTCTATTACCAGTACGAATTTTAGAAAGAAGCGAAGCGTCATAACTAGTTAAGCGAGACAATTCAGACATATTAATATTTAAAGTCGTAATAAGCTCATTAAAATTTCTACTTAACTGTTCAAAGTCAATAGAAATATCATTTAAAGTATCAGATAAAGCAGTATAAATTTCTTCTCTAGTTATATTCATTTTTTTTGTGACAGAAAGTTTATATAAACCATCTACTAATTGCTCTAATTGCTTACTTCTTATACTAGGCTTTCTATCTCCTCTACGATAACGACTAATAACAGAAGTAGATAGACCTGAAGCATTTACAAGTTCTTTAGAAGAACAACCAATTTGTTTTATATATTTATTTAATTGTTCACAAAAAGTCATAGAAAAACCTCCATATTTGCAATACACATTTTATTATAATATATCATAAAAACATAAAAAACACAATCGCCAAAAAAACAAATGAAACTTTGGCGAAAAGAATGCAATAAATATTTATTTGTGATAGAATAAAGAAAAAAGTATAAATGGGAGGTGGAAAAGAATGGTAAAAACAAAAACTTTATCAATAATGCTTATACTTTGTTTATTAGTTAGTTTAATAATTCCAATAACCACAGTATATGCAGAAAGCAAAAATGAAGTAACATTAAATTTTAAAGGTGGAACAATTCATGATGGCTATGTAGAATATAGCAAGAAAGCAAAATTACAATTATTCAAAGGTGATGATTTAGTTACAGATATTTCAAATAATATGGTAATTGATTTAAACGAAGCAGAGTACAAGTTTGTAATTGAAGAAATTGAAGATAAAAGTGTTGTTGGTGCTAATACATCTATAAAATTAAAAATTAATAATTGGTATTATCCTATTATAGCAATAAATGAAACTAAATCTACATTCAAATTAGATTCAAGCAAATTTAATGGTAAATTAGATATTGAATTCGAAAGAAGAAATACTGCTTTTAACACAACAGTTAAAAATATTTATGATGATATATCATCAAAAGGTGTAATCGATTTGACTAATGGAAAAGAATATGTAATAGATTTTTCTAAAACTGATGAATTAACAGAAGGATTAAAATCATTTGCAGATTTAGATAAAACACTATATTACCAAAAATTCAATGAAAGTCTATTAGTAACAGACAATGAAAACGAAGCTGTTATAAAGATTGTTGGAAATAGGTCAGAAAATAAAGCAATATTAACTGCCGTAAATGTTGGAACTAAAAAAAGTGAAGTTTTTAAAGGATTTCACATGCAATATACAGGTTCTAAATTGAGTTATGATGACCTTGATGGTGACATTGCTAGTGGTGGAATCGTACGAGAAACAAGATATGATTATTATACTAGATGTACTTATGAATTTACATTCCAATATGTAAAAGAAGAAGTTAGTCCTAAAGAATATAAGTTTACTGAAGGAGCAAATCAAACATATACTATTGATGAATCAAAGAATGCAACATTTAGAATAGATGCAGACTATAGTTTATTTACAAACAAAGTATATGTAGACAATAAATTAGTAGATTCTACAAATTATGACTCAAAATCAGGAAGCACAGTTATTACTTTAAAAGATGAATACTTAAAAACATTATCTGTTGGAGAACATACATTAAAAGTTGCTTTTTCAGATAATGGAGAAGCTATAACAAAATTCACAATAAAAGAAAAACAACAAAATGAAACACAAGAAGACAATAAAAATACTGAGAATACTGGGAATACAGAAAAAGAAGAACAACCAGAGAACAATAATGTAACTAACAATGATGCTCAAAAAGATAATACAAATACAAATCCTAAAACAGGTGATAATGTTATAGTATATGCTGTATTGTTTGCAATTGCTATATTAGGAATTGTTACATTAGTAATAATTAATAATAAAAAAAGTAAAAAAGAAAGAAAACATTAAGAGGAGGAAAAAGTTATGAAGAGAAGTAAAATATTTATTGTTGCTGTAGTAATGTTCTTAGTTACTATGTGTATGGCTCCAATAACAGTATTTGCAGATGATCTAGACTTAAGTAATGCAAATATAGCTATTGAAGGTGTTAAAGCAGATTATAATGTTGGAGATAAGCCAAAAGCAACTGCTTACAAATGTGATCCATGGTATGAACTATATGATATAGAGTACGAATACTGGGAAGAGATGGAAACTAATGAAGATGGAGAAGATGTTCCTGTAAAATTTTGGTACTCTGATGAAACAAAAAATAATGCCCTAGCACAAGATAAAAAAATAACATCTTTTGAAGAAGGAAAAACTTATATGTATAGTATTTCGCTTAAAGCAAAAGATGGAAATAAATTTGGAGATAAAACTACAGTAAGAGTAAGTGGCTCAGGAGTATCAGTAGAAAATGCGAAGGCAGTTTTGAATAATACAACACTTTTTATACCTGCAATAAAAACAATAAAACCTACAAAAACTGTTGAATTGAAAAAAATTGATGCTATAGAATTAAATAATGCAACAATCAGTTTTAATGTAGGTGATAAACCTGTATTTACAGGAAAAACACCTGATAATGCTCCATATATATATCAATTTGAATGTTGGCAAGATAAAAATGGCGCTGGTATAACATCTGCTGAATTCTTCAATAAAGGCTATGAAAACCAAATTACTGCTTTTGAAAGTGGAAAAGAATATAAGTATATTTTATATTTTAAATCTGCAGAAGGGTATACTTTTACAAGAGATACTAAATTAAAAATAAATGGTAAATATTATAATTATACTGTATCTGATTGGGAAGAAGAGACAAATGTTAATGAATTTCAAACGACGTGGAGAATGTACCCAGATTTAATAATGACACCTACATCTTCAGAGCCTTTTAAAGATACTATAAAAGAAATCAAAAGTACAGATGCAATAAATGCAAGAATTGTTTTTGAAAAAGAAGTTAATAAAAACTATAAATTGGATATTAAACAAATTGAAATAATTAAAAATTTATCAGATAAAAATGTTAAATATGTAGTAGATATTAATATTCTTGATAATAATAATCAAATAGTTAAAATTAGCAATAATAAAATGAAAATAAGAATTGTTTTACCAGAAGACTTAAAAGGATTTGATAAATATGAAGTAGTATATATTTTAGATGATGAAATAAAAGAAACAATACCAGCAACAGTAGAAGATGGATATATAGTGTTTGAAACATCACATTTAAGCCAATATGGAATTGTGGCAACAAATGTTGAAGAAAAAACAGAACAAGTTAAAAATGAAACAAACAATCCAAAAACAGGAGATAATATAACAACAAGTGTAATTCTATTTGTTGCTTCTATATCAACTATTGGAACTTTAATAGTAATAAACAGAAAAAAAGTAAGAGAATAGTACAAATAACATATAAAGGCTAGCTAGAGTTATTAGCTAGCTTTTATAAAAGAAAGGACAATGTAAATAATGAGAAATAAAAAGAATAAGAGTAAGAAATATAAGAAAGCAATTTTAAATCTTGTTATATATATAATGTTACTTTCTATATTATTATATTCTGGAATTAAAATTTATAAATGGTATAAAGATAAAACTAATAACAACAAAATAGCAGAACAAATAAGAGATACTGTAATTGTTGAGGAAAAAAACGAAGATGAAAACAAGGAAGAATCCAAGGTCGATTTTAATAAGTTGAAAGAACAAAATAGTGATGCTGTTGCTTGGATTAAAGTAAATAATACAAATATTGAATATCCTGTAGTAAAAGGAAGTAATAATAGCTTTTACCTAAATCATAGTTTTGATAAAAGTAACAATTCAGCAGGATGGATTTTTGCAGACTATAGAAATAAATTTGATAACACTGATAAAAATATTGTGATTTATGGTCATAACATGAAAGACAATTCAATGTTTGGAAGTTTAAAAAACATTTTAAATTCTGACTGGTATGATAACGAAGAAAATACTAATATTATTTTATATACCGAAAATGAGAAATGTATTTATAAAGTTTTCTCAATTTATAAAATAGAAAGCGAAGATTATTATATAAAAAAAGAATTTAGTGATGATAATAACTTTGAACAATTTGTAAACACTATAAAGAAAAGAAGTATAAAAGAATTTAATACAGATGTTTCAAAAGATGATAATATATTAACATTGTCAACTTGTGCTAATAATAACAAATATAGAGTTGTTTTACACGCTAAAAAAATATAAGAGGGGGAAAACAAATTGAACGAAAATAAGAAAAGTAAAATATGGATGATAATTGCTCTTATTGCAATA
>SFKS01000029.1 GCA_004554705.1 Clostridiales bacterium
TAGAAAATCTGTATATAAAATATTACTTAATGCCACAAACAAAGCAGACAAAACAACAAATGTCAGCAGAAAGAGAGGACATTATAAAGCAATTAAGCGATATAAAAAAATTTGTTGATTATAAAACAATACCAAAACACGATTATATAACGGAGGATATAGCACAATGACAAGTAAAGAATTAAGCGAACTAAAACAAGCATTAGTAGATTATAAAATTTATCTACTTAAACTCATAGTAGAGGACAACCTAAATTATCATTTAGTAATGGAGAAAATAACCGCCTCAACCGCCGAACACATAAACAAATTAAAGCATTTAGAGAACTATACAAAGGCATTAAATGCTTTAAAACAAGTGATACGATACATAAAACCAGATGAGGTAGAAGAATATCTAAAAAGCGTTATATTTGATTATACCCGCATTTTAACAGACGAAAGACAGATACAACAGTTATCAAAACAATACGAACAAGAAAGAGTTGAAAAACTACTACAAGAAGATTTGGTAGCAGAGATAAGGAGTAGAAGGGATTTAATTTAGGCATTTTCCCAAATTACACCCGCCATCAGTATGGAGGTTAAAACAATGAGTGATTATAAATTAAAAGAGTTTCAAAGCATTTTAAAGTATTTGCCCGCTATGGGTTTAAGTATAACGACAGTAGCAAAAAAATTAAACATTAGTGCGAGTGCGTTATACAATTATAGAAATGGATTAGCACCAAAGGCAGAAAAGTATAGTTATATATTATCGTCTCTATTTAGTTATTATCCCGAAGAAATGAATAAAATATATGTTCTTTTACAGTATGAAAAGGAATTAGCAAAGGGGGAATAAAGCAAATGCCTGATTTTATAGATGATAATGGAAATTGGGGCTATGTGAAAAGCGGTTATAGAATGTCAAACACACATGGAGCAGACTACACAACAGCAGAACTACATAAAAGCGAATTTGAAGCAATAGCAAATGAAATAATAGATAGCAAATTAAGTCAAGTAATGAAAACACTTGAAACGGCAATACCGCAAGCAATAGAAGAATATGGAGCGAAAGTGTGGGATAGACTAATAAACAGTTTAGACAGCGTTTTAAAAACGGATATATATAGCCAAGTCAATGTAGGTATAAACGGAATTAAAGATATTTTCTATGGCGAGAAATGCCAAGAATATATAACAAACAGCGTGTATAAGCAATTAAAGAATGAGTTAAACAAGATAAAAGGAATATCAATTAAATAAAAGTTTGATTTGCTTTGAGTGTTTAGCGTGGTACAATAAAACACATATACAAAGCAAAACAAAGATTGAATTATAGCAAAGACAAATAAATAATATAAGCAAACCGCCGTCATAGCACAATAACTTATATGTTAGACTATGACGGCGGTATTTTATATAAAAAGAGAATGATTATATTCTCTTGTCTTTTCTCTATAAGTGGCGGTTTAGTTAATACACTCTATTGCTTTTGGTTATAATCTATTGAAATACCGCAAAAGTAATTCAATTAAATTATTTTTGCTTTAACTGAAATATGTCATTGACAAACATACCTTAATGACATATAATATGCTTAAAGATTGATACAAGAGAGGATAAAGCAAAATGAAAGTATTTTATATTCGTTGTTCTACCGAAGAACAGAATGAAGCAAGACAAATGAAGCAAGCGGAAGAAGCACACGCAGATAAAATATTTATTGATAAGCAAAGCGGAAAGAATGCGGACAGAAAGCAACTAAAAGAAATGCTTAATTATGTTAGAGAGGGAGACATTGTTTATTGTTCTGATATTAGCAGAATAGCAAGGAATACAAAAGACTTGCTAAACATAGTTGAAGAACTAAACAATAAAAGTGTTGGTTTTGTCTCTCTTAAAGAAGCGATAGACACCACTACGCCACAGGGGAAATTTATGCTTACTGTATTTGGAGCAATAGCCGAATTGGAGCGGGAAAGCATTTTACAAAGGCAAAGAGAGGGAATTGCTATTGCCAAAGAACAAGGCAAATACAAAGGCAAGCCAAAAACAAAGATAGATGAACTAAAAATGCGTGAAGTGTGTCAGCGTTGGAGAAGTGGCAAAATCACCGCCGTTTCCGCAATGGCAGAAATGGGGTTAAAGCCGAATACTTTTTATAGGCGTGTTAGGGAGTTAGGCTTATAACGCCGAAAACGGCAATTACGGCGGTTTTAGCACTCAAACGATAACTTACAAGGCAAAAGGAAAAGAACGGCTTAAACGGACAAATTAAGCGATATTTTAAGCCGTTTTATTGTCCGTTTTCACTATGCTAATATTTTTCTTGCGACAAAGTATAGGGAACTAAAATTATCTATACCCAATTTTGATTAAATGCCGTTGTAGCCTTGTAAAATCCGTTCTACGCCGTTTTTATTTAATTTATGGGTTTAGTGTTCGCCTCCACACAAAAACGGCTTAAAACGGCTTACAGAGCGTTTGAGGCGTATGTGGCAAAAACGGCAGTTTAAATAAAGGCAACAATACCCTATAAAAGTTGGAGCTTGAAAAAGTGTTTTACCCTATAAAGGTTGGAGTTTTACCCTATAAAGGTTGGAGTTTTACCCTATAAAGGTTGGAGTTTGAAAATCTGATTTTCCGCATAACAACGGCGTTTTTCGGCATTTTTGAGTTTGCTATAAGTAATATAAATAAATATAAATATTCTCTTAACGCACGCGTGAGAAAAACACAAAAGTAAAACCAACTTTTCACTTGCCTAATTGGAGTTTTTGTTTTATACTAAACTAAACCGCCAAAGGAAGAAGGATAAACAATGCCTAAATTGTCTCACGAAGAAAAAGTAGCACTCTATGAACGCATAGCAAAACGCGACGAACAGAAAAGCGACGGAATAGATAAAAGCCGTTCAATGATAGTTGTAAAGTCAAATGCTTTAATACAGCAAACACGATATGAATTATCACTACAAGAACAAAGGATTTTGCTTTATCTAATATCTAAAATAAAGCCAGATGATACAGAGATAAAGGAAACAGAGATATCAATTATTGACTTTTGTAAAGTATGCGGAATAGACTATACAAAGAATAAAGCAACATATAGTTATGTTAAATCAATACTAAAAAATTTGGCAGATAAGTCAAACTGGATAGAGTTTGAACCTGATATAGAAACACTTGTTAGGTGGATTGATACTTTATCTATTCACAAAGGCAGTGGGTCAGTAAAAATAAGTTTAAGCCGAAATTTAGCACCATACTTAATAGGATTAAGAAAGCAATATACACAAATACCGCTTTTTAATATATTGCCGATGAAGTCAAAATACGGTATTAGACTTTATGAAATACTAAAATCATACGCTAATTTAGGTTCAAAAAGGATTAGTATAGACGAACTAAAAAAGCGGTTAAATGCCGAAAGTTATAAAGATACAAGCAACTTTAAGAAAAAAGTATTGTTTCCCGCATTAAAGGACATTGAAGAATACGGAGATGTAAAAGTTAGCACAATATTTATAAAAACAAAAAACAAGATAACTCACATAGAGTTTGTTATAACGCTTATAGACGATATAAACGAAAAAATAAGCCGTTGGGATGATATAGAAAATGCGTTAGGAAAATAAGCCAATGATTGATAAGACTAATTATCTAAAAATAAGCGATTTTGCGACCAAAGCAGGTGTAAGCCGTCAAACAATTTACAATGACTTGACAGGAAAATTGACTGATTTTGTAAAGGTCATTGACGGCATAAAAATGCTTGATATACAGGCTTTATCTCTTTATGGTGTAAAGGACACTGTAAAACTTGACAGTCAATTTACAGTCAAATTTGACAACGATTTGACAGCGTTTTTACAAAGTCAAATTGAAGAAAAAGACAAGCAAATAGAGAGGCTTTACTCTATGCTTGACAAAGAGAGAGAACAGAGCAAAGAAAAGGACAAAACAATTCAAGAATACGCCGAACATATAAGAGAACAAGAAAAACGATTAGCGGATTTGTTGGAGCAGTCGCAACAATTAAACCATAATAACCAAGTATTATTACTCAAAGAAAAGGAAAGTAAAACAAAAGGACTGTTTAAACGCTTATTTGCTAAAAGTGAAGAATAAATAAAAGCAACGGAACAAACCGTTGCTATTTTTTTTATAAGTTGTCTATATCATCAAACCAATTATTTTTACTTTTGAGAAGTTGCGGGAAAAATCTTTCCGCATACTCTTGTCTTAATGCTTTAATATCACTTATACCGAAGCATTTACCACCTTTTCCTACTTTGTTCTCTTTTTCGATTTTGTATTTATTAGCAGTCTCTTTAAACCAAGATTTATCTTTTTCCGTTCCTTTTGCTTTGACATAGTTTAGCATAAAGTCTTTGGTTAAGTCTGCTAAACTTGTAGGAGTATCAGTTAAAGGGTTTAATTTCCGTTTAGCCATTTTATATAAATTCCTTTCTATTATTTGTGTAAATTCTACCTCTGGTTTTAGTGTGTGTCAAGTGAATTATTGTATTTACTCTGCGGGCGTGTAGTCAATGTATATACATAGACAGAGACAAAGCACAAACAAAGACTACACCGCCCGCCATGTATGTATATCTCTTTTAAGTATAAATCTAATTTAATACAAACTCAAATTTTAAAAATTTACAGAAAAAATTATAGAGAACTCTAACAAATACTACTTAATAGCAGAGGGAAAAAAAGTCATTTCTGATTTTCCTCCGTGTGCGGATAGTTGAGAGTAATTAACTCAATGATAGTGGCAACCTCTACCACATTCCGCACACACTTTTATAAAATTAAGGAGGTATAGAGGTATTATGGAATATAAAAATAGTTTTGTCTTATACGAAAGCGTATTTAAACACTTTGAAAGACTACAAAAAAGAGACAAGGAATTAGCATTAGAATATATCAACGCAATAATGAATTATGGTTTATACGGCGAAGCACCCGCCGAAGATAGCGAGATATGGGACTTTGGTATTGATAGTGATATAGCAAGTATAAGCACAGCAAAGAAAAAGTTTAGTAAAAAAATAAATATACCAAAAGAAGAATTACAAGAACATTTAAACAAAGGGTTAAAGCAAACAGAAATAGCAAGTATATATAATTGCTCCGTTGATACTATACAAAGGCGTATCAAAGAGTATCAAATAACAGTTGAATGTGCGGACACCGCAAACCGCACCGCACCGCAAAACCAAACCGCAAACACCGCACCGCATTTAAATGTAAATGTTAATGATAATGTAAATGAGAATGAAAATAAAAATGTTAAGGTTAATGGCAATAGCACCGCCATAAACTGGAACTTTTAAGGAGTTAAAAGGAAATGAATAGAAAAGATAAAATAGAGCAAATGTATTTTGAGTTAGTCAATGAATACGGACAAACACTGCCCGCCGTCAATAGAGAACAAGCAAAAGCAATTTTTAATGATTTGATAAGTAATAATATTTATGATTTATCTTTGCTTTATTGGGCGTTATGGGATTTAGGGGAAAGAGACTTAATACAAAACAAAGGCTTGCTATACTATAAAAAATATCAAAGTGAAGTAAAGCAAATAAAGCAAACCGCAGAACAAAGAAACAAGATAATAGATTTTATATTAGATACGACAGTATATGAAATGTTATCGGAGTTAAATTTTATTGCTAAACATAGTATGCGGGCAGTCGATGAAAATGACAAATTAGTTATTATAGATTATACCGAAATATTCAAAGCATACAACACAGAATTAAAGCGGTTAGCCGATGAAAGCAAAAAGCATTATAGCGATAATGATATAACAGACTACACCGCATTAAATGAAATAAAACATAACGATATATTACCATATATAGAGAATTTAAAACAAGAAGATATAGAGCAAATAGAAAATCTGTATATAAAATATTACTTAATGCCACAAACAAAGCAGACAAAACAACAAATGTCAGCAGAAAGAGAGGACATTATAAAGCAATTAAGCG
>SFKS01000016.1 GCA_004554705.1 Clostridiales bacterium
TATGTTTTCAATATTGTATGCATGGTCTGGCTCTAAATGAGAAACTATTAAATAATCAGGTTCTCTACCATCTAATGCTTTTTCTAAATTATGTATCCACTCTTCAGTTTTTCTTCTATCTATTGTATCCATAATTGCAATTTTTTCATCCATTATTAAATATGAATTATATGATATTCCATTTGGAACAATATATTGACTTTCAAATAAATCAATATCTTTATCATCTGCTCCAATATATATTATTTTTTCTGTTATGTCAATATTTTTCATTGTTACACCTCGACAAAATTTTATTAATACTTATAGTATATCATATTTACTAAGTATTTTTATATATAATTTGAAATTATTTTATATTTGTGTTGTGGGTTAGTCAATGATGTGAAACAGATTGGATAAAGGAAACCTTGAAAGAAAAAGAAAGACATAATCTAAAAATAAGGCATCTAAAATCACAAACAAATCAAGTGTAAATGTTAAAATAAAACTATTCAAAATAAAGCTGATAGAATTCTGTCAGCTTTTTTGATGTATTTTAAACCTGTTTTTGGTAGGTGTCCTTGGAAACATAATTTACTATTATAACACAGTTTTTTATTAAAAGTTATAGTTCCATATTATATTTTGATATGATATAATTGCAAAGATAGGTTCAAGTGGAGACTCTGCGTTATAGTTCCATATTGTATTTTGATATGATATAATCAAGCATTATCAGATATTCCAAGAAGCATAGTTATAGTTCCATATTGTATTTTGATATGATATAATTAATGGAACAATAATATCATTCCACAACATGTTATAGTTCCATATTGTATTTTGATATGATATAATAGGAAATATGATAACAGAAAGGGTTATACAGTTATAGTTCCATATTGTATTTTGATATGATATAATAATATGAACTAATTGTTTCAACACCTACACGTTATAGTTCCATATTGTATTTTGATATGATATAATATTTACAAAAGAAATAGTAGAGAATTTTGAGTTATAGTTCCATATTGTATTTTGATATGATATAATTATCTATCTGCCATTTCAGAATTAACGGTAAGTTATAGTTCCATATTGTATTTTGATATGATATAATACTTTTGAAATAAACAAAGTTTTCATCTGAGTTATAGTTCCATATTGTATTTTGATATGATATAATTAATTTTTTCAATGATACAATATTTATGCAGTTATAGTTCCATATTGTATTTTGATATGATATAATTATAAAAAGAAAGGAATGATGACTTATCAAGTTATAGTTCCATATTGTATTTTGATATGATATAATCTATAACAAGAATTTCGTTGGGATATAACCGTTATAGTTCCATATTGTATTTTGATATGATATAATAAGATAGCAAAACGGAGAAGAAGTACCAGAGTTATAGTTCCATATTGTATTTTGATATGATATAATAAAATAAAATGGGAGGTGTAGTATGGATAAGTTATAGTTCCATATTGTATTTTGATATGATATAATTTGTAATATAAAAACGTTTATTATTTAATGGTTATAGTTCCATATTGTATTTTGATATGATATAATAATTCCAATAGGAGAGCCTTTAAGAAATAAGTTATAGTTCCATATTGTATTTTGATATGATATAATTGATTCCAAGAAAAGCTAGTAAACAAGTGGGTTTGCTAGCTTTTCTTTTTATTTTTTTGTTTTAAAATAAGCATAAATTTTCGTATTGTACCGGTTTTTCATAAAATGATTTCTTTCCTAGTAATATTTCAACATTATCATATTGTTTTTCTGTAATGACTAGTGTCCTTATTGACCCTTCATCTGGTACATTCATTCTTAACCTTTGTTTATGAATTTCTACCATATCATTTCCATTACATACTCTTGCATATACCGAAAACTGTATCATATAGAATCCATCTTTTATTAAAAAATTTCTAAATTGAGTTGCCTTTCTTCTTTCTTGTTTGGTTTTAACTGGTAAATCAAAAAATACTATTATCCTCATATATTTATGCATAACAATATTCTTGTATTCCTATTAGTTCTGGTAGAACAATAAGGTTTTCATTTTTATTCATACTGGTTGATAGGCTTTTAATCATATATTCAACAGCCCCTTGTATATTAAATTTTTTACCATCTATTAAAACCAAACAATTAACAATATTATATAATATTTGTTTGTCTTGTGTTTCTAAAAAATCTTTTGTTAAATCAATATTATTTGCAACATATAAATCTACTAATGGTCTGAAGCATTCTATAATATCATCTGCTAGATTAAAATTATTTAATTGATTATGATGAAATATTCCTAGTGCTGGTTCAAATCCATACATTATTAATGTTCTTGCTATTATTCCTCTGATTATTGCATATCCATAGTTTAATGCTGCATTTTCTATACAATCAATTTTTCTATTTAACGGTTCATCAAATAAAAATCGAAAATAATATGCCGCTGCTCGTGCCTCTACATTATTTGTATCTCCTGAATTAACGCCTAATATCATATCCATCAAAACTTTACTCTCATGTTCCTTTCCTAATTCATGCAAGCATTTTGCTTGATTCTCAATTTTTCTCTTTACAATATCTTGCCAGATTCTTTTATTTAATGGTTTACTCATTTCGAATTGCATTTTAATATTTTTCAGCTGTCTTGAATAATTATTAGTACCAATTAATATTCCTGTTGGCAAATGTTTTTCATCGCATACATATAAAACTATATCATGTTCTATACACTTTTTTAACATATATGTTGTTACAGATGTTCTTTGTGATTCTATACATATACTGTTAATATCTTCTAAAGGAATTGTGTACTCATTAGCTTCTTTCATTATAACTAATTGTTCATTCTTTATCTTTAGTTTTACATCGTTTTGAATATAAACATTTCTAAAAGCCATTGTAATGCTTAAAAAAAATTATTTTAAGCTTCCCCCTTTCTTTTTCAAATTTTTAAAACTTTGTCTCTTCTCTGGTAACTTTACTTCATGGTAGTTTCCTAAAACATCTACTTCGAATTTTTTAAATTCCTTTAATGTTTTTATTCCTAAGCTATTTTGTTCATATTCGCCATTATGATTTATTATTGATATTGCAGCCGTTGAAATTCCAGATTTTATATAATATGCAAACATTTCGCTTGTTTCTTTAGTTTCTTTATTTTCTTTATTGATAGATGTTAGTTTTATTTTATTTTTACTTTTAATGTATATTAAGTCTCTTGGATATAGAGAAAAAATAAAGTTTTCATCTTTCATATCTTTCCATTCTGAATATTGCTTAGCTGCTACACATGCCTTATTAGGCAGTTTACTTTTTATTGTATCACTTACATAAATTGGTACAAAGTAATAACCTTCTCCATCAACTTTAAATACATCAATTCTAATCATATCTCCATTTGCTGCTATAGCTTTTCCATTGTTTAACTCGACCGCAAGTGTTGTTTTATCCTCTAATTTTACTTTCTTAACAAGCGGACCAGGTGTTCCATCTGATTTTGGTTTGTAAAATGGTCTTTTGAAAGCTTCTTCTCCATTTCCTCCAAACTTCCTAAGTTGGTCCACTAAAGCCTTATATAACAATTTATCATCTTGTTTTTGACTGTCTGGATATTTTTCAATTTCTCCATTTTTATCTAATTTTAGCTTTGTTAATTCAGTCTTTGTTAATGTTTTTATTCCTTCCTCGTTTTTTCTGATTCCTCTGATTGTGTCAAGATGAGCTTGTCCTGTTACTTTTCTTCTTGGCATTCTTGATATAAAAACTGGTTTTACATCATCATAATTTTCATAATATATTTTCTCTGCGACTAAACACTCTTCCATTCTTTCTTTTGTTTGGCAAGTTGTCCTTATATCTAACTCTGTTCTAAATTTTGGCCAAGGTTCTGGAAAATTAATACCATTTTCTTTTTCATATTGTTCTTTTGTCAATATCTCTCCCGTTTCCAAATCAATATATTCACCTGAATTTTTTTCATATCTTCCATCAATATATTGATAATATTTTGTAATTTTTTGAATCATGCCTTGTGAAATTATTGCAATTACTGCTGCATCTACTGCATGATGTTCATCACCATTTTCCCTTATTTTGTTTATTCCTAGTCTTTTTCTTACATGGCTTGTTATTTGACCATTTACTGTAAATACTTTTCTATCAAAATTTTCATTGTCAGAAAACTGTACATGATTTTTAATTAAATTATACATTAATCTACTTATATATTGTGTATCTTGAATGTTTCTATCCTTCCATTCTGTTGCATCTTCTCTTGTAAAGTTTTGTCTTAATAATCTTTTCTTTTTATAATAATTTTTAATAATATTATTTACCCTAACCTCGTATTCTTCTAAATTTCTTCCCTTTTCTTTTAAATATTGGTATGGTATTCTATTTCCTTTTTGCCTGTTTTCAGATGCTAATACCAAAACTTTATTTTTATATGTATCATCAAAACACATACTATATGGTATTATGTGGTCAACATCTACCGCTTCTGTAAATAAATCTTCTATGGAAATATGTTTTCCTGAATAAACACATATTCCATCTTGCTCCTGCCATAACTTATATTTTACTATATCTTGTCCTGTTGGATTATTCTTCCCAAGTTTTAATATTTCTTCCCTTGCTTTATCATTATTTTGCATGTTTTGTTCTTGTTTTTTCTTTATATTTTGTCTATCAGCAAATTTTTTAGATAATTCTCTTGCTAGTTCAATATTTATAATATCCGGTTTCCCATAAGTTGTTGTAATAGCATTTAATACCTTTATAGCCTGTGACACTGCTCTTTTTACAACAGGATTTGACAACTCTTGTTCTAAATCTCTTAATGCTATCTTCTTCTTCTTTTTAGTATTAATTATACCTCTAAAGTCTTCATATACTTCGTTTACAGCCTTATCATAAGTATAGCCTTGCTCTAAATATGGTATTATTTTTTTCATTGCTTTTATTGATAAGTTACCAACTTTTGAAAACGATAGTTTTAATAGTTCATTTACTATATCTTCTGGCAAATTAATTTCTTTTAGTTTTTCTATTCTCTTATTGTCATTCTTATAAAGTGTTAAAACCGTACCTATTGTATCTAAATCATCTGAATTTAATTTGTTTATGTAGTTCTTTTCAATTCTATCCATGGCTACCCTTATTTTATGGTAGCTTTCAAATTCTTTAATTCTTCTATCTTTTTCAACTTTCTTGTTTTCTTCATCATTAAATATATCCGTTCTTTTATAATTAATCATATTAAATCTTTCATTTGTTGTTAATTTTAGTGCTGTTCGTAAGGAATCATAAGTGAGTGTTACTTTTGTTTTTGCTAGATTAATAATTATATTCCTTTCTTCTTCGGTTAAAGTTCTCTTAATAACTTCCCTTGTTCCATTTTCTTTTAAATGATATTCTTCTATTTTTATATGATTTATATCTTGCAATAATTTGAAATACTCAAATGTATATGTAGCTTTTGCTGACCTGTTTTCTTCCTTTTCAAAAGTGCATTTACCTAGCATTTTTTCTATTTGATTGCCTGCATATATGCTTGGCTGACTTGGTCCATCATCAAAGTTTCTTTGTGATGTGAATATATTAATATATTCATCAATAAAGCTATCAGTAATATTAGAATTTAGTTCCTTTTGTTTTTCTAGTATTTGTTTAATTTCATCTAATAATAATTTTCTAAGAGGTGTATTTTTATATTCATCTGTAGTGTTACGCACTTTAAAAAGTACTCTGCCATCTGGCATTTGTATCTTAAATTTTTCATCTTTTAAATACATCTCTCCAATAGTTCTGTAATTCTTTTCTTTCATTAAAATTTCATTTTCTTTTGTTGCAACTAAAAGTTTTCCCATTTCCTTATTGCTTGTTTCTTCTGCTTTACTGTTTGACTTATATCCTCTTCTTTTTACAAAGCTTATCAATACTCTTGCAAGTTCGCTATTAGTAAGTTTTTCGTCTAGTCCTTTTACTCTTAATTCGTATGGATTAAATTGAAATTTATATGTTGCATACATATTTTCTATTTCTTTTATTGTAATAATATTATACTTTTCCAAAAGGTTTTTTGTTCTTTTAATTCTGTGATTTCTTCTTCTTAATCTCCTTCTTGTATTTCTAGCTTCTCTTCTATTTAAAGCTAATGACGATCCATCCTTTGGATTCTCTGCTGCATCAAATATTCTTGAACCTAATTTTACAATTCTTTTTGGGTTCCCCTTATTATCATCTTCTAAAATTGCCCATCCTACAGATGCAATACCTAAATCTAATCCTATCCTATAATTCATTATTACCTCCCATATATGAAGATAGCTGTTCAGTTATGAACAGCTAGAGCTTTACGACTCATAGGTCTTATTATAGTAACCTATTCTACTTTGATATGATATAATAAATTGTATGTTCCATATACAATTTACTTTTATATAATATCACATATTTTTCCATTTGTCAATTTTTTGCCTATAATATTTGCACTTTACATATTTAAATAATTTTCTTAGATACTTTTAATATTGCTATAATATTTTCATTCAAAAAAACTTTCGCCACTTTTTTAGGCAAATAAAAAAACAAGGAACTTTCAATTCTTTGATAAATTTTGTTGCGGGGGTAAGATTCGAACTTACGACCTTCGGGTTATGAGTTGTAGTTGAAAGGTTTGTGTAATTTAGTGAAATCAAGGGTTTTAGCTGATATTTCAATAAAAATTGGGGGAATGGTTTTTCGAACATTTGTGTATTTTTTGGAACTTTTTTGAGAAGTTTTTCCCCAACTTTTCCCCAAGTGATTTAATACACATGTTCGTATAAAATTTTGATGTTAATGGGAGACCTAAAATTTATTTTTGGAGGTTTTTATTATGAATAAAATTACTTATCACAGAGAAGGAGATTATTTTATTCCTGATTTGTATTTGCCTATGCAACCTAAAGGACACATTGGAAAATATGGGCAATTGAGATTAAATTATTTAAAGAATTTTGATAAAGGATTATATACTGAATTACTTATAACTGGTACTTTAAAACAATATCTGCTAGATATAGATGAAAATGCTAATAACAAAGTAAATCTTATTATAAAACAACTTTCTGAATCTGAAAATATTAATGAACAATTAAAAGAACATCATCAAATGGAATGGGTTCAATCTATGAATAATATTAAAAATAGAGCTGAAGAAATTGTTTTGAATGAAATTATATATGTATAGGAGGAATAACAAATGGTTAATTTTAGAGAAGTAAATGATGATATTTTGAAAGAGTGGTTATTATATAGAGAGGATGAGCTTTCTTCTCTTGCTTGTGATGAGGATAGAAAACATTGGGTTTATTTTGATGAGATTTCTGATAAGATTTTGAATTCTATTCCTAAACAGAATAGGGATTTTGTTAGACGTCAACTTAATTCTCTTGATGATAATTTTTTGGATTATCTTGGATATTGGAATGAAAAGTATTATAGGAATGGATTTGTAGATGGCTCTCAGCTAATTATGGGATGTTTTGAGGAATAGCTATTTTACAATTGTGCTACAATATTGATAATTTGAAGCACAGATGTAAAATTCCAATTGTGCCACATTTTTGCAAATTTGTGGCACAATTGGAAATAATATATTCTCATTTTAAAAAATTTATAAACTTATCTAAATTATTTTTATCCTTAAAAAATTCTTCTGCAGCAAATTGTTTTATCATAAATTTATCTTTTTTACTAAAACCGTTATTTACTCTAAAACCCTCTAAATCTATACCGAAAATTAGATTCTAAATCATATTCGAATATTCTACAAATTCCTTTATAATTAATTTCAAAATAATCGGTAATAGCAACTGCAGTACTACTATTTTTATCAGGCTTTCTGTCACTATCGAAAACAATTTTTAAATTTTTATTTAATTTATTAAAAATCTCTACAAAAAAAGGTAAAAAAGCCTTACCATTCACAACAAAAAAATAAGAATTATCCGATATATTTTTATAGGCTTTTTTTAAGATTATTTTTTCAGTTTCCCCTTCCACTAACAAAATATCTTTATAAAATAAAGCTCTATAAAATTCTTCTGATTGCAGTAAATATTTAATCAAATCCTCAAACAACACATCATTTTCACTCATGTTCAATTTTTTTAATATTCCAGCATCTTGATTATATTTATTTTGAATTTCTATACCTTTTACTATATCTGCTACTTTTATATATATTTTCTTAACCTCTTCCATGGTTAAATTTGCTTGTATATATTCAATTCTCCCATCAACATTTTTTATATCCATTAATACTACATTGTCTATATACATATTACATAATTCACACAGTCTAGGATTATGCGTTGCTACTATAACTTTAATTTCAGCTTTTTCTAAAAGAGCAAATAATTTTGCAATAATTCTTAAATAAGAATCATCCAAATAATTCTCTGGCTCATCAAATAAAATAACAGAAACAGAATTTAGAAAAATTGATGTCATTATTTCTAAAATATTTAATATCTTAGCTTGTCCTTTTGATTTTTTCTTTATTTTATTTATATTGTTTAGTTCTTTATTGCAAAAGGTTAATAATTCTATTAATCTCGGATTTATACTTATTGTTTTTGAAATATTATTAGCTTCTCTATTTCCTCTTTGTCTTTCATCACTTTCAAATATGTATACCTTATTATCTAAATCTAATTTTACTTTGTTTTTGTGTGTCCTATTATGTATCTCTCCTTCTTCAGAAATATATATATTTTTTGTTGTATCTCTTTCATATATTCTTAATAAATTATAAGTTTTACCAGCACCATTAGAACCAATCAAGAAAAAAGTTTTATAGTTATTATCTTTAGCGATGTATCGTTCTAACATAATTTTTATCTACTTTCTCTAAAACTATTGAACAAAAATATTCAAACAACGATTTTAATATTTCTTTATTTTTCTCTTTTTTTTCTTGATTCATTATTTCTAATACTGCTCTATATCCATTCTCATTTTTATATACATCTTCTATTTTAATATTTAAAATTTCCAATATATTATTTATTTGCTCTTTAAAAATTTCTTCGTTTTTTGGTAAAACTATATTACATTTATATTCTTTTACAAGTTCTATATAATTTTCTATTAAATATTCTCCTAAGTATTGTGAAGGATATGCCTTGTTCTTCCAGTCCCAATTAGCATTTAGTTGCCATTCAAACATTGCTGGTGATACTATTCCTGTACTTTTTTCAATATTATTATATTTCTCTAATCCTACTTTTACTTCTCTTGGTAATTTATTAAACTCTCCTTCCCAAAACACAAAAATATCTTCTAAGTTATCAATTATATATGATTGATTTTCATTATATGTATCTATCATTGTTAATCCTAATATAATATATCTCTGTCGTAAATATTCAAAACAGTCTTCTGAGAAAACAATTAAACCTGCATCTGTATCGTCATTATAATTATTTTCATTTAGTGTTCTTTTGTTTCCTTTTAAGTCATTTACCACAATATTTAGAGGTTGTTCACTTTTTATAACAAAAGGAATATCAATAGTTCCAATTAACCATAAATAATCCTTTTTTTCTTTATTTATATTATCTATAAATGAAGTATCATCTTGATAATTATCAACATCTTTAATATGATTATTGGTATTTCTATATTCAAATTCTACAGATAAAATATAATCCCCATTTCCATATCGTGATGGATTTTGTGCAAAAACATAATTTTCTAATACTTCTTTTAATATATATATATCATCATTTTCATTTTTTAATACATTTATCTTATTCTCACTATGATAAGAATCACAATAATATAAATTTGCAATACCATTATTTTTATAATTTTCTTCACTAATTGAACTTTCATCGTTATATAGCATAGGGTTTAATGTATATATAGAATTGCCATATACATTTTTATGAACAATTATGTTATATACAAAGTCCAATGGATCAACAATTTTATTTTCCGAATATTCATTTCCGTTATAAAAATTATATACCATATTTTGTATTAACCAAGAGTGTGTTATTTTTGAACTTATTGGTCGTATTATTAATTTAGCGTAGAAATCACTAGATTCCCTTTTCTTTTTATTTCCATATCTCTCATACATAAAATCGCCTTCTTTTATAATTGCAGGCAAATATATATCTTGATCATATTCACTAAAATATTTTTTTATTGTATTAATTATGCCTATAATTGAATCTGATTTTTCTAACTCTTTTATCATTTTTATTCTCCTTTCTTAATCTGGATATCTAATAAAATTTACTATCTTCCATCTATTAAAGAATTTTCTTTTGCTAATAAATTAGTAAAATTTTTATACTCCATTAATTCTAAAAATTTCAATTTTTTCATTTTCTTTGCCATTTCTTCGTTCAAAGCAATCATATCAGAAACATTTCTTGTTATTACCTTTATATCATCATTTTCCAATATATCTTTTTTACTATTTGGTGATATAAAAAATTCTTCACTATAATTAATTATAATGTATGAAATTAAATTTAATTTTTCTTCTTCCTTTAATTTTTTAAATTGCTGTATAAAAAGTTTATATTTTTTATGTTCTTTGTTAATAAACATTATTACAACAGTTTTTTCTTTTAAGGGAAATACGCACAAATTAATGTTTTCTATAACATATTTAGGAGAATGATTATATATATCATTAATAATTCCACCTTTCAAATCTCCATGCAATGCTATATGTCCTTGAAATCCAATAGGTGCAACATAATCTAATACATTCCAATAGATTAATTCATAACTAGACGTTGACTTTTTATTAAGTATATCCAAAGCTCTTTGAAATTCTTTTTTTATTTCATTCAAATCTAGATAATTTACTTTTTGCTTTTCTAAAAGTTCCATTTTCCAAAATCCATCTGTCTCACTAAGCATTTTTCTATAAATAGAAATTTCATTTAGTCTTTTATCATACATTTTCAAAGTGTTTTTTAAATCTATTTGTGCCATAATCTTTTTTCTTGGGAGTTCTAATAATTTATTTTCATTTTCATAATCTTTAAACAAATTATTATCACATTCATTACAAATCCTATGGAAGGTACCACTATTGTTAACACCTTTTTCTTCTTTTATAAATGGGGCTTCAAAAAAGTGATTTGAATTTAATATCATTCCCATTTCACTTAAATTACTTAATATAAATTTAGGTAAAGAATGCGAATTACAAAAACTACTTACTTTCTTATTACAACATAGACAATATTCTAATTTCGAATCGGCTCTTGCTTCTTTTATAATTTGATTGTATTGTTTAAAAAATACTCCGCTAATATCTTTCATATTAATCCCTACTTTTTATTAACTTAGTTTTTTGTATTATATAATAATAATTTTTATATTTTTGTCGAATCTTGTAACACTTTATATTTTTATGACATAAATACAATTTCTTTTAATTTATATAACAGCTTAAATATTGCAATAACAATAATGGTATATATAATACTTATTGTTAAAATGCTATCAAATACTTTACTTATATTTATAAGAATCAAAACATTAAAGCTGAAAGCAATCATATAACCTATACTTCCTAACACAGATGCTTGTCCTCTATTATAAAACACTCCACACATAGAAAATGATATTATATGTAATATCATTCTACCAATTAAATAAGTAAACAACATCACCATTAATTGATTATCTGATATAAAATCAAATGGATTTGGAATCATTTCTTCTCTTATGAATCCATTTAAAGCACTTATAATTTGGTACATCATGTCCTCCTTTCCAAACAAAAAGCAAAATAGTCTAGTAAAAACTAAAATATTTTGCTTTCTATCATCTATTTAATTAACTTTAAATTCATAGCATATTCAAATGATATTTGTTCAAATCTTTTAGTTTTTTTCCATCCATCCTCTCTATGTGATATTTCAGATATATCTGTCACATTTTTATTCTTTAGTAATTTTATTATTGTATCTATTATTTCTTTTTCACTACTACTTATTTTATCTAAATTAAAATTATTATTGCTTATAATTTTAGTAGTATTTCCATTTTCAGTTTCAATATCTTCTCTTGTATATTTATCATCTAACAATGATAATTCATCATATTTCTTATATACAATAGTTGGTCCAAATTTTTGATTTTGATAAGTAAGTCCAGTAATTGCAACTGTTCTTTCATTAAATGATAACATGTCAATATACCATAAATACTTATTCAAACTTGTTATTGTTAAATTCTTTACCTTACTTGCTATATATGAAATTATATTTTCAACTTTTTCTAAATCTAATGATTTGTATCCATTATAAATATCAGGTTTTCTATTTAATACAGATTTTAAATATCTTCTAATATTGTCTTGCACTTCTTTTTTACTAATGTCCTTTTCTACTTCTTCAGATACTATTTTCTTATAAGTTTTTTCATTAATATTATTTTTTTCATATGCTTCTTTTACTTTTTCTATAAACTTATCATCATTTTCTATTAATAATTTAATATAATCACTTTGAGATTTTGTTGGAAGTCCTCCTCTTTCATATCTATTAATAGTCATCTTTCCAAATCCTAAAATAGATGTTAATTCTCTTTGCGAAATATCATATTTTTCTCTTAATTTAATAATGTCTTCAGCTTTTATAATATTTGTTTTTTCTCTATAAATTTGATATATTCTTTTATTATTTTCATCTTCAATTTCATTAACATATAAATCTTGATTACATTCATTACATATAGCTACATTTTCAAATGTATTTACTTCAATTCCTCTAAATTCTTTTAAATCTCTTTTTTCAATTCTATACTCTACTTCTTTTTTACAATATGGACAATATACTCTCATTTTAATTCACCTCATCATATTTACCAAATTCATGAACTGACAAACAAACTGACTTTTCAATATTTTCTATTCTTATTTTAATATATAACTGCGTATCTTCAAACATTGGATTAAACTTAAATATCCAACCGTCATACTTTGGATTTCGGTCTTCTTCTGGACCAGCAAAACAATCTTCTACAGTAAGTCCTCTTATAATGTCTTTAACATCTTCATGGTTTAAACCGTATTCTCTCATAAATTCAATGTTTTTATCTCTTCTGGCAATTATAAATTTATCGCCATTGTTATCATCATCTACAATCTTTTTAATTTTAAGTAAATTCTGACTTCTAATTTGACCTCCTATTGTATTCATCATATGCCATCTCCTTAAAAATAGTGCCACTTTTTGATGGCAATATCATTTTATCATAAAAAATATATTAAGTCAAATAATTCTAGTCATTATCTTTAATTTTTCTACAATTTTATTGTTTTATTCATAATATAAAGAAAAATAGAACCATGCTCATATAGAACATAGTTCCGCAAAAGTATTAAAACTTTTTCTAACTGATATTAGTTTATTATTTTACTCTTAATTTGTCAATATTTTTAAAATATGCTTTCATATTCTAACGGTACTATATCTTCATAAAGCAAAGTAAACTGTTCATTTACCTGTCTATAATCATGATAATGTCCAAAATACCATTTTTTAAATTTGCATTTTTCAGATATTTCTTGCAAATAGTCAGTTAAATAATCTTTCTTATACGTTCCCACACCAAGAAGTGCTTGAATATTTGTAGGACAGCAATGTGAAATAATATAATCAACTTTATAATTTACTTTTTCTAGATTTTTTATTCCGTTTTCCATTTCTTGATTTGTTGGGAGTTCTAAATCCCACCATGAAAAATCTCTAATTCTAAAATATGCTCCCCTTTTACGGTATTCATATATCTTTTCTTCTTCATCAAGATTTAATATCCCCTCCTGTATATCATGTGATCTAGCACCACCAAAAGCAAATATTTTCTTATTATCAATATTAAAAATTTCTCCTCTCATTAAATGAAATACAGAGTCCCTTATTTTATGTACTTTTCCATCATGCCATTCTTCTACTGGATAATTATATAGTCTTGTATAATTTTCATGGTTTCCATCTATAAATAAGGTTGTAAAGTTTTTATTATTTAACCAATCAAGTGCTCCTTTTTCTCTACTACTTTCTTCTTCAAATGTCCATACTCCTCCAAAATCTCCGCATATAATTACATAATCGTTCTTGGTCATTTCTGTTTGTATTGGGAATTTTTCTTCAGTAAATCGTTGAAAATCACTATGTGTATCTCCAGTAATATAAATCACAATATCCTCCTTGTTTTTAACTTTCATATAATATTTTTGTATCTCTAGGGTAAATTTTCCACTCACCGTTATTTTTATTTGGAATAGCCAAAACATCTTTTTGTCCTTCATATACCATTCCGATTTTCATTATACCCTTAACAATTTTATTCTCTTTTTGTAGTTTTACTTCGAGTTCTATAACTTTCATACATATTGCTTGGTCTATAATATTAATTAATTTAAATTCTATCAAAATATTTTTTTCAAAAATCTCTCTACACCTTTTAGGTCTATATCCTGCTCTATCTTCATAGTTAAATAGTATTTCAAATCGTTTTGCTAATTCTCCATAATTTTTTGATTTCCATATTTCTAAAGTTTCAACAAATTTATAGATGAAATCATATTGAGCATACTCTTCTTTCTTACCAGCTATTGGAATATCCTTTCCTACAACAATTTTTTTACTTTCATAGTTATTAATTATTTTTCTTGTATTCTCTATTTCTTGAAGTCTTTTTAAACTTTCTCCTAATGCTGGTGGATTTGCATCCTTTATATATTGTTCTTTCCTTTTGTCTTCAGTATTTTTATTTTTTATCCATTCTGAAATAGCTAATAACATTACAATACATTTACCAGAAACAAATTTATTGCCATAATTCAAATCTCTTCCATGTAGAATACCATTTCTATAAGGCATTTTTATTATTTCTTCATTTGTCCTTTTCCTAGGCAAATTATATATATCTTTAATTTTTTTTAAACCTTTATCACACTCAACTAAACAATCCCAACAGTCTAAATCTAATCCTTCAGTAAAAAAACCTTTATTTTTTGTAAAATCATTTATCACTCCATCTGCAATAGTTAAAAACAAAGTAACTGCTGAATAATACTGTTTATTTTCATATGCTTGAAATGCTTCATCAATTATATTAGATCTTCTTCTAAATTCATTTGATGAATATTGAATAAATTTTTTAGCCTTCTTTGAGTTTTCTATGTAATAATCTGCAATAAACTCTTCTGCTTCTGTAATACCATTGTCCTTAAATAATTGATTAGCTTTTTTCATAAATTCTACATTTATTAGTGAATATGCAATCCATCCATAATCAGAAAAATTATTATTATATTCTTCGGTAGTCATTATTAAATTATTCATTTCTTTTTTTATTCTATCTAGTTCTTTCCTCTGTTCTTTTTTTAGTAAAAATTTAACTAAACTCATTCTTTCCACTTGTTCATACTGTAATTTTAATGATGGATAGTCTTCTAATATTTCTTTAATCTCTCTCATTTAATCTCCATAATATATTTTATTTTTATAATCATTATTCCATGTAATTTTCATTCATATCTATATTCTTCACTATCTTCTGCAACCATTAAATCAGCATAATTTTCATCTTTATCAACAGGATAAACGATACCTTCATTTTGATTTAATCTTCTTTTTAAATATTCAGCTAAATTCTTATCTGTGCAATAAATATAGCATCCTTTTTGTCCTCTAGTCATTAACGTCCTATATGTATTTTTTATTATTTCATCTGCCATTTTCTCAGCTTTATCAAAATCTTGTTGATACATTTTATATATACCTTTTATTGATTGGTCTGTCTTTGCTCTTTCTGTAACATCTGTAACTATTTTGTTGTTTTCATATCTTAAATCATTTCCAATAATTACTCCAACATAATCAAATTCTAAGCCTTGACAAGTATGTATACATCCTATTTCATTTACTGAATCAGAGTCAATTGCCCATGTAGTACTATTACCTAAATTCCAACTCATCGCAAAATCATATTCTGGAATCGTTATATCAAATACATCTGATTTATTTTTTCCATCCTTTATCCAATCCCAGCAATATCCTGCAAGTAATCTAGCTTTATTATTTATTTTATTCTTTTCAAAAATTATATCTCTCACTTCATTAGGAGTATCACAAATCCTAATATCGTAATCTAGATCAAATCCATCACTGTTAGCTGTTTTTCTAATATCTAACACATCATCTAGCCAAGCAATATATCCATCTGATCCATTACATCTAAATTGTGATTCTAACTCCATTATTTCCGATTCTGCCTCTGCTTGTCCTATATATTTCTGTATTTCTTCAACACTTC
This sequence comes from Clostridiales bacterium, assembly GCA_004554705.1. Lineage (GTDB taxonomy): Bacteria > Bacillota > Clostridia > TANB77 > CAG-508 > UMGS1781. Next base: position 16,364 of record SFKS01000016.1, read on the forward strand.
CAATATCTTTTAAAGTAACCTTTTGTGATTCATCTATAAAAAATATCGAAAATTTTGAGGCATGAATAATTTCTTTTATTTGATTTTCTCCTAAATTTTGAAACATTCCAGACTTTGCATTTAACCTATGAGCTTCATCAACAATCAATACATCAAACTCATTCTCAGCAGATTCAACAAATGAACCTGATCCTTTAAATAAATTATTTATTCTTGTTTTTCTAAAATCTCCACTCAATTTTGTTGCATATACATTTCTTGGTGCTGCATTCTTTGTTACATATGAGCAAACCATATTTTCATTTGTTAATTTTACTAACAGATTAATTGCTAATACTGATTTTCCAGTGCCTGGTCCACCTTTAACAATTAGTACTCTTTTATTTCCATCTCTATATGATTTTTTAGCCATTTCTAATGCTGTTTCATATACAAGTTTTTGATCATCAATCATAATAAATTCTTCATTGCCTTGTAACATACTTGATAATGCATCTTGTAATGATTTAGATGGTCTAATTTTTCCATTTTCAATCATATATAATGTTTTTTTATCATCACCATATTTAATGTACTTATTTATAAAATCTCTTAATTTTTCTACATCCCCTTTTATAAAAGCAGGTGCTTTTTCTAAATAATATTTATAATTATCTGATAATAATGTTGGAGGTGTTACAGTTAAATAATTATGAAGATATGCGCATGGATGTAAATCTATTTGTCTATCTTGTACAGTTTCATTATAGTCTTCTATTGTTGTTGCATATGACCATGCTTGATATGACGGATGCGCTACTTCTCTTAAGGCATGTCCTGTATATGCTTGTACTATTCCGTCTTTTCCATTCACAATATCGGCTTCAGTCCATTGTTTTAACTCTATAATAATAGCAGTATTCTTAAATTGTCCATCTTTGCCTGTGATAATAAAATCTACTCTTTTAGATGTGTTTGGTATTTTAAATTCAATTGCTATTCCTACATTTCCAGGTATATTATTATCTATTAAAACTTTTAACATATATTGCATAGAGTTCTTCCATGCATTTCTTTCAGGCTGAGATGTATGATATCCCATCTTTTCATAGAACTTTCTATCTATATTTTCTTCAATTCTATCTTGAACAACATCTTCTACAAATAGTTGCTTTGTTGCTTCATATACTATCATAATAATTGCCCCCAATCAATTTATAATACTTCATATGCCACTACACAATCTCTATCATCATTATCGGCCCCACATTCTTCACAAATCATTTCTTCATTTTTCATTAGATACGTATTTATTGTTTTTTCTATACCACATCTACAACATCTCAAAAGAACATGTCTTTTTAAGATTTTTTCTTTTTCAAGTGTATCTAATACGGCATATACAAGATCCTTATTTACTCTAAATGGCCAATAAATATCATCGCATGGATAAATATATTCTCCTCTATCAAATTGACCTAAACTATATATTATTTTTTCCATATATAATTTATTATCTAAATTAATGAGTTTATATTTATTTAAAATTTCTTCAATTTTTTCTTTTTGCATATATTCCTCTTTCTCAATCATTAAATTTATTGTCTTTATAAAATGCTACCGATCAAAAAACTATATGATGTATTATTGATTTTTCATGAAATTTATCCCATAACTCAGGTTTTTCTATTGCTTTTTTTAAATTCATATAATATTCTCTTAGTCCTTTGTTATTTTCATCATTAATCATTTTATCTAAATACTGTATTCTTTCTTCTTTTAGTTTTTCATATCCTTTTCTGCTGATATAAATTTCAGACCTTTTATTTTTTACTCTTAATATATATCCATTCTTTTCTAAGAATTTTATTTTTTTTGATATTGCATTTCTTGCAACGCATAGATTTAAATATACGTCTTTAACAGTAAGATATTCTTCATTGCCTATTTTTATATATGTCATATACATCACACTTTCTATAATTTATTATATTTTGTACTAACTCCTTTAGCTTTCTCCACAGGATATTTCTTCCTTGTTTTATCTAACTTTTTTAATATAATTTCTTCAGGATTTACATTTAGTTTCATAGCCATTTGAATGCAGTAAGTAAAAACATCTGCTAATTCTTCGCATACTTCTTCTTTATTATAATTTTCACTATCCCATTGAAAACATTCTAATAATTCCCCTGATTCAATTGCAATGGACTTAGCAAGATTTTCTGGAGAATGAAATTGATCCCAATCTCTTTCCTCATTGAATTGTTTTATTTCTTGCATTAACTTATCCATCATTCTGCCTCCTTTAAATAAATTTTCTTCTGAATCCCATTTTTTACAAATATATCACAAAATCTCAATTTTCTCAATAAAATGCTCTTTATTTCTAAAAAAATAGAAGTATTTCTACTTCCATTTTAGATGTATTTGTTTATTTCAAATTTTAAAAAGTCATCCAAACTATCTCTATATTCTTTAAATTTATCATTTATAATAATATTGTTATATTGATCAAATGATAAATTTTCAATTTGATTATCCTTTTCAAATTTGTTTATTAAATTATATGTTAAACCTTTTTTCATTAGATTTAATTTTTTCTTATCATTTGTTCCATATACAATTTCATTATATTCTTCTTGACTAATAAACTCCATTTTTAACATAGCCTGAAGAAACCCATTAATTTTGTAATTTATAAAATCATCTTCTATCTTTAATTTAACTATAGCTAAATTAAGTAATTCTTTATCAGTTTTAGTATCCAATTTAATATATACTTTGTTAAAATTATTTTTATAATCGTCTGTTATTTTTGCTATTTCTCCATAGCTCTTTCCTATATAAAATTCATTTTTTTCATTGTTGTACTGAATACTTTTAAAATATCCATATTGGTTTTTAATCCTATCTTTTAATTGAAATCTTTGCATCTTAATGAAATTTCTGTAAAAATCTTTAGTTTCTATATATTTTAATCTCTTTATTTCATAATCATTAATAGATATAATAGAATCTATAAAAATATGACAAACTTTATCTATTATATTTAAATCTTTCCATTTTAGATTTTCTATTATTTCTTTTTTAAATTTTTTGATTCTTTCTATTACTTCTGTTATATTATCATAATATGAATCTATTCCACATTCTATCATTATTTTTTCTATAGTTGCATCTTCTGAATCAGCATCTGAAAACAATTTACTTTCTTTTTCAATAATTCCTCGATTTTTTTCTTTTTTATCATCAGATATCTTTAATTTATTTTCATTATATTCAACTAGTATAGGATTTTCAACCCTATCATCTAAATCAAAGCTTCTCAACTTTTCTATAGTATTAGACATATTAGAATCTTTTCTGTTATATTCTTCTGTATTTATAAAATGGATTTGAGGTAACAATTTATCTAGGTTATTTGTATCTGGTGTAAAAACATCATTTAATCTATTTACTCTTCCAATTAAATTAACTATTTGTTTAGTATTCAAAGAATTTACTGTCATTATATATAAATTATCAATGGGTAAATTTATACCTTCTAATATTACATGATTTGCAATTAAATATCTTAGTTCCTTTATTGTCTTATATTTATATTCTAAATAATCTTTAATCTGATCTGGCATCTTTCCATGAATATATACAATTCCATGTTTTATTAAATCTATTACATTAAAATCTTCATGAACATATTTTTTCAAAGTATCTGCTAATAAATCTAATTCATCATTGTTTATTTCTAGCTCTTTATGTTCTTTTAGTTCCATTGCAAATTTTTCAATTTTTACTGGTCTTGCTATAAAAATAAAATTTTTATTCTTTTCGTAATTTCTAATATAATCTATAACATTATTATCATCTGATAAGATATAAAATTCGTTCATAAATCGGTTATATTTTAGAACTTTGCCATCTAACCTCAACTCAAATATCTCTGGTTCTTTTAAATTGAAATTTATTTTGTATTCATCTACATTGCCTTCATTATATGATTTTAAATTGTTACTATTGTCTACTAAAGGCGAAAGATATACAATCTTTTGATTAGGATTCTTTGAATAATTCTTATTAATTAATCTTGATAAAAGAATACTTCTATCATCATCTAATAATAAATTATGTGCTTCATCTATAAATATTTGGTCAAAATAGAAATTGTTTCTTTCAAGTAATCTTAACCCTCTCTCTTGGGTTATGATTGCAATAAATTTTTCATCATCTTCTTCATACATTTCGTCAAACATTATAATTTTATAGTTTAATATTTGTTTTTTTATAAAGTTATATGTTTGATTAATTAATGACTTTGTCGGAACTATAATTCCAATTTTATTGTATTTATCTGTTAATATTTTCTCTGATATAATTGAACTTTTTCCATAAGATGTAGGTGCAATATACGCAATTTCGTTATTCTTGCTATTTATAAATTTATCTTGATTATATTTTTGTTCATATGTCTCCACAATATCCTGTTTCTTAAATTTACTTATTCCATTTTTAATAATTATATCATCTATTGAATCCATCTGTATCAAATTTAACTTAGTAATTGTATTAGATATAGGATAATAACCAAAATTAATAGAAAAATCATATAACGGCTTATAATCATTATATTTAATTGAATATTTAAGTATAATATAATATGCAAATTCCAAATAGCCTGTATATTTTTTATTTAATTCATACTCTTTAGTTAATATGATAGCACTAGCCAGTACATATTCTTTTTCTTGCTCAGTTAATGCTTCGTTTAAATTTAACTTTTCAACTGTTTTTCTAAAAATTTCAATATTTTTTAAACTTGATAATTTTCTTTTTTCCTTACTATCCATATAATTAACTCCTTAAATATTCCATAAACAATTTTTCTGCTTCATTATTCATACAAATCACTGAAATTTTATTAAACTCAAATGAATTTATTTTTTCTAAAACAGTATTATGCACAAAATCAGATTTTTCTATATCTTTTTCTTCTATAAACTTTGTAGAACATGGAATTATATTATATTCTGATAATTTATGAAACTTATCATCAATAAATTCCTTAGATAATATATCTAACTGTTTTCTGACATTATCGGGTACCGATATATTTATATTACAAGCATGATGATATGCATTTTTCCATGGATTGTTAGGCGTTTTTCCTTTTACTTTATTATTTAGATCATTATATGCTTCACTGATTTTTTTATGGTGTTTTATTGAACTATCTTCTGTTGATTTACTTTCAACAATCCATTCTTCATCATTTAGCGAAAAATATCCATCAAATCCTTTTTTAAACGAATTCTCTTCTAAGTTTTGAAAAAGACAATACGGTGTATATCCCTTGTAATTTAAGAATAAATGAACAAAAAATTCCGCAATAGCGCCAATTTGCTTGCTCCTATCTTTTTTTTTTATATATTCTAAAATTTCCTTTTTGACATACTTAATATCATTCTCGTTTTGTCCTGCCCAAATTCTACAAATATATTTATCTATTTGTTTTCTTAGTTCATCAGTAATTTCTTTTATAGTTACAATAATAATATTTCTTTCATTATCAATTTTATATAATTCTATTTGCATACCATCTTCCATATTTTCCCCCTCATTAAATACTATACCACAAAATTAGCCTTTTTTCCACAAAATTCCTTTTTTAGTCACATATTTAATAAATCATATACATTCTCTACCAGCTCCTACCTCTCATACCTTCTCGTCTTTTTCTTTTGTACTTTTCCCTGTTCTTTTTCTTCCACTTGCCTAATTTGTTCCTTCATTTTAACTGCATTATCTACAACCTCATCACACATCTTTATTTCCTTCTTAATTTTTTTAAGTTCTTCTGTTACTTGTATTATCTGCTTTGTAATTTGGTCTTTTTCGCTCTCATTTTCTGTATTGCCTCTTTTGTAATATAATCTATTTCTAGTATTTAATATCTCTTGCTTTTCTCGTAATTTCTTATCCTTTAAGTCATCAACATTTTTTGCTATCTCTAGTTTATACTTGCATAAAAATCTTATTAGCTCTGAATAATGATCCATCTTTGCAATATCTTTTCGCATTTCTTCTGTTAATTTGTGTGGCACATTATTCTTCTTATAAAGCCCTAATAAATGTTTATATTAATAATACAATGCAATTATTCCTTTAGGCTTGTATGCTTTCTTAAAAATACTTTTTGTCCCATATAATTTAATTCTCATTGTTTTATATGGATATATTTTTTCTTCAGTAACAAAATCATTTGCAAGTATTCTTTGTCTAATGCTTTCTACTGAATACCCTTCTCCAAATGCTCTTTCAACTCTTATATTTCTTTTATGTGGTTCTTTTCTAATCGATAATTTATCAGCTCTGTAATAATAATTATATCCCATTGAACTTAATATCCTGTGAAAATCTTTGCTGGCATAAGAATGCTTTATTGCATAGTCTAAATCTTCTTTTGCAAATCTATAATAATCTGAATTTTGCAAAGACTTTTGATAAAAATTATTATAGTTGATTCCTGATTTACAAGGTTTCTCTTCTAAAACATTTAGTCCATATTCTTCACAAAGTTCATCTGATGTTTTTCTTAATATTGCAGTATTAACATGATTACTATAATATTTTAGTCCATCTTTAAAGGAAACAGAGTTCACTACAAAATGATTATGAAGATGCTCTGTATTCAAATGTGTTGTTACTATAACTTGAAATCTTTCTCCCCATATTTCATTTGCAAGTTTTACTCCA
>SFKS01000030.1 GCA_004554705.1 Clostridiales bacterium
ATTATATCATGTATAATTTTGAACATAAAGATTTCAAGATTAAAATTTTGTTTTCTTTATATTTTTTGTTATTATAACAAACATCGGTAAAGACGGATTATATCAGGCACTTAGAGTGCGCTTTTGTGAATGTCTGCCATATGATTATTTATTAATTCGGTTGTAGATAATGGAAACTAGTATAAATACTAGAGTTCGGATGATTAAGCATGTAGGAATATAGGTAATTCAATATGGTGTTAACCGAAATATTTATGAAAGGAGTGTAAATTTATGAAACATATTTTAAGTTTTGATATTGCTAAAGGAAAAAGTGTTTATTGTTTTATTGATGAATTAAGAAATACAATTATTGATGCCACACTAATTGAACATAACAAAAATGAATTTGATAACTTATTCGAATTAGTCAAAACTTATCCTAACCTAGTTGTTATTATGGAATCAACTTCTATTTATCATTTACCAGTTGAAAATTATTTTAGATCTAAAGGTATTGATACTATTGTTATGAATCCTAAACTTGTTAAACAATTTAAAGATACTTTAAACAAATCTAAAACTGATAAATTAGACTGTTTTAAAATTGCTAGATGTTTTTTAGGTACTATTGATAATTTTTATCAAAAACAAGATGAATATTTTATGTACAATCCTCTTGCTCGTCAATATTGGTCTTTAATCGAAAGTCAAACTAGATTAAAAAATAGATACAAACAACTCATCGATATTATTTTTCCTGAATTCGCTTTAATTTTCAACGATTTATATGATGATTTGGCTTTAAATTTTATCCATGATTTTCCTCACCCAGTATTATTTGTTAATCGTAGAATTGATTATTTAATGAATTATTTAAAGGAAAAAAATGGAACAACTCAAGCTTATAGGTTTAAGAATAAAGTTTTAAAAATGAAAAAGTTGGCTTCCAATTCTTTATGTTTTGTTGCATTTAATTCTTATCAAGTTCAAAATCTAGTTCAAGTAATTGAAATGATCCAATATCACAAGTCAGAAATTAATAAACTTAAAAATCAACTTATTAATGAAATGGAAAATAAAAAATTATTTAAAATTATTAATTCTATTCCTGGATTTGGTGAATTTTCTACTGCTTTGTTTCTAGCTGAAGTTGGTGATATTACTAGATTCGATGATAAATATCAATTTATATCTTTTATAGGAATTGACTCAGTTACTTCACAATCTGGAGTTTCTGCTTATCATGGCCCAATTTCTAAAACAGGTTGTAAGTTTGGTAGAACCATTTTATTTAATATAGTTACAACTATATTACAAATATCAGCTCATTCAGATAAAACTAATCCTATTTATTTGTTTTTTAGAAAAAAACAATCCGAAGGTAAACATCATTATAAGTGTATAATCGCATGCGAAACCAAATTATGCAAAATTATATACAAGTTATGTTCTTCGAATTGTTTATACGAAAACAAATAGACTAATCTAACCAAAATTTTTAAAAATTGAGGAAGCTCAGTTCTTTTTGTCGTGATTATAATATCATATTTTTTACCATTTGACAAAACTTAGATAATCACTTTCTTGCTTTTTTGTGTTAATTAAAGACAATTTTTATAGTACTTAATTCATGTATAAAAAATGACTATTCATCATCTTTTTCATGCATTTCAACTTAGTAAACAAGCAATTACCACTTGTTTTAATTATTTACTTAATCCCCAAGGTAAAATTTGATTAAATGAACCTTGTTTCCTTGTATTTATTGTAGCATATACTGTTAAATCAGCGCCTTCATAATAACCTCCTTCATAATCTTCATCATTCAATAAAGATCTTAATTCGCTTAAAGGCATTCCATATGAATATGCAGGAGTAAAAGTATATGATTTTAAAAATCTTAATCCTGTATCATTTAGTTTTGCGCCCATTGTATTTGCACCTGTTACATTATCATTGTTCCATCCAGCATAAACATTAAGTTTAACACTTTCTATGATATCTAAAGGGATATTAGAAGACATTCTTACTTTATCTGAATCAACAAAATCACATCCAGATACAACTAAACTATTAACACCATTATATTTTTGTACATCCAAGCAGCATAATATAGCAGCAATTCCTTCAAGATAACGTAATGGCTTTGTAACATTTATTTTATAAATATTTGTTGTTTCATCTTTTGCTTTTACAGTAATAGTAACTATATTTTGGCCATCAGTAAAATTACTATTATTATTTATTGTAAATGTAGAAGAACTATCTTGTGGCAATGCGTTAATATTAAGAGAAGTTTCATCGTTCTTTAAGACTATGTAATATTCAGTAGTAGTTGCATTAAAATCTATCTTATAATTATCTATTGTTAATGATGAAAGTAAGGCATTATAACTTTTTACATTTTCAGTATTTTGATTGCCATTTCCATTATTGGTATGATTTTTATTGTTTCCTTCATCATTATATATTTTATCATCATTACCAGTTTTCTTTGCAATAATTTCATTTTCATCATATAAATCTGTTTTTACATATCCTATTTCGTTTAATACTATTGATAAAGCATTTGACGGTCTTTCATTTACAAGATAATTAACTTGTGGTTTTTCTATTAATTTTTCTATAATATTTTGTAATGATTCTGATGAAATTGATATTCCAATAGATGCATTTTCAGTAGCATATGTATTAATACCTAATAATTCTGCTTTATCATTGATGAGAGGCCCACCTGAATTTCCAGTATTTAGCGAAATATCTGATTGTAAAAATCCTATAGTTCCAGCCGATCTTCGTGCAGATAGTATACCTTTAGTTACACTTGCTTCACCTTCTAAAGCAAAAGCATATCCAATTGCATAGATATCATCAGTAATCTTCAAAGATAATGTATCACCATAAAACATTGCTTTTACCTTCGGATTTTCAACTGCAATTAATGCTATATCTGAAGTTATATCATTACTATATAGCTGTGCTTTTGAGATTGTTCCATCAGAATATTCAACAGTTATATTACCTTCAATATCTACAATATGACTATTTGTTACAAGATATCCAGATTTATCAAAGAAACCAGTACCAAAAATGCTTGTATCGGCATCAATTTTGTTAACTACTTTTACAATATTGCTCTTTACTAATTCAGATGCTTCAGAAGGATTTGAATTAGTTAAAGGCGTTAAAACTTTCATCTGAGATACTTCAATAAACTTTTTTGGTTCATCTTCTTTTGTTTTATTGAAAAGTATAACTGCTAAAATTGCAAAGAAAACAATAACAGATACAATTATAATAATTATAAAACTCTTTTTTTTCAAAAAATTCTTCATAGTATCATCTCCTATTATAAGAGTATCATAAATTCACACTTTTAACAATCCATTTAAACATTTCACACACTATTAATTTGTACATAAATTTGATACATCTGACTAAATTGTCTAATAAATAAATTTTTAGTTTCTTACAATAAATTATTTAAAACAAACTTAGAGTATATTAATTGCGTTTTTCACCTCTTTTCTGCCATGTATTTCAGTAAAAAAATATACCAAGGTGCACCTTGGTATATTTTTATTTAAATTAATTATATTAGCATTGTAATCAATAATATATATTTCCTTTATATTAAGGTAGAATTATTGATTGTCACGTTTACTTTGTTTAACTTGTACTTGCGATGTAGCCATATTTATGGGGAAGTCAAAACTTTTTTCTCTATTAATATATGTCTTTATAAAACTGTTAACATTAAATTTCAAAATTATAGAACAACTTACCTTATATCATTTTTTTAATTAAATATCATTTAAATTATTTATTAATTACATTACAAACCTATATTTACCATAAATATATCTTTTTTATTTAATTATTTTTATCCCCAGATTTGATTGCAGCTTGTGCAGCAGCAAGTCTTGCTATTGGAACTCTAAATGGCGAACATGATACATAATCAAGTCCTACTTTATTACAGAACTCTACTGATGATGGTTCACCACCATGTTCTCCACATATTCCTAAGTGTAAATCAGGTCTTGTACTTCTCCCTAATTTTGTTGCCATTTCTACTAATTTACCTACACCAATTTGATCTAGTTTAGCAAATGGATCTTGTTCAAATATTTGTTTATCATAATAATCTTTTAAAAATTTAGATGCATCATCACGACTAAATCCATAAGTCATTTGTGTTAAATCGTTTGTACCAAATGAGAAGAATTCAGCCTCTTTTGCAATTTCGTCTGCTGTTAATGCTGCTCTTGGTATTTCTATCATTGTTCCTACTTGGTATTTTAATTCTACATTTGCATTTTTAATTATTTCGTCTGCTGTTTTGCACACTATATCTTTTATAAATTTTAATTCTTTTACTTCACCAACAAGAGGTATCATAATTTCTGGTGTTATTTTATATCCTTCTTTATTAACATTTATTGCTGCTTCTATTACTGCTCTTGTTTGCATTACTGCTATTTCTGGATATGTTACTGCTAGTCTACATCCTCTATGCCCCATCATTGGGTTAAATTCTTTTAATGATTCTACTCTTTCTTTTAATGTTTCAAATTTCATACCTAAGCTTTCTGCTAATGGTTTAATTTCTTCATCTGTATGTGGTAAGAATTCATGTAGTGGTGGATCTAAATATCTTATAGTAACTGAATATGGAGCCATTGCTTTAAATAATTCTTCAAAGTCTCCTCTTTGATAAGGAAGTATTTTTTCTAGTGCTTCTTCTCTTTGTTCTTTTGTTTCTGCTGCAATCATTCTTCTAAAATTAAATATTCTATCTTCTTCAAAGAACATATGCTCAGTTCTACATAATCCAATTCCTTCAGCACCAAATTCTTTTGCTTTTTTTGCATCTCTTACAGTATCTGCATTTGTTCTTATTTTTAATCTTCTAACTTCATCTGCCCAACTCATAAATGTTTCAAAATCTCCACTTATTGAAGGTTCAACCGTTTTGATAGCTTCTCCATATACGTTTCCTGTTGAGCCATCTAAACTCATATAATCTCCTTCTTTATAAACTGTGCCATCTTTTAGAGTTAATGTCTTAGCTTCTTCATTTATAATTAATTCTCCACAACCACATACACAACATCTACCCATGCCTCTTGCTACTACTGCTGCATGTGATGTCATACCACCTCTTACAGTTAATATACCATTTGCTAAATTCATTCCTTCTATATCTTCTGGACTTGTTTCTAACCTAACTAATAATACATCTTTTTCTTTGTTTTCCTTTGCTTGTATTACATCTGCCGCATTAAAGTATATTTTTCCAAATGCTGCTCCTGGAGATGCTGCTAAACCTTTGGCAACTACTTTACCATTTTTTAATGATTCAGCATCAAAATTTGGATGTAATAGTTGATCTAATTGTTTTGGTTCAACTTTCATTAAAGCTTCTTCTTTTGAAATCATTCCTTCATTAACTAAATCTACTGCTATTTTTAATGCTGCTTGTGCAGTTCTTTTACCATTTCTTGTTTGTAGCATGAATAATTTACCATTTTCAATTGTAAATTCCATATCTTGCATGTCTTTATAGTGATTTTCTAGTTTTTTAGCAATTGATACGAATTGTTCATATACTTCTTTCATTTCAGTTTCTAATTTAGAAATTGGTTCTGGCGTTCTTATTCCTGCAACTACATCTTCTCCTTGAGCATTTATTAAGTATTCACCATATAATTTATTCTCACCTGTTGATGGATTACGAGTAAATGCAACTCCCGTGCCACAGTTATTGCCTCTATTTCCATATACCATTTCTTGTACATTTACTGCTGTACCCCATGATGATGGAATATCATTTAATCTTCTATATACTATTGCTCTTTCATTCATCCAAGATCTAAATACTGCTTTTACCGCTTCTAATAATTGTACTCTTGGATTTTGTGGGAAATCTTCTCCTGATAATTCTTTATAATTAGCTTTAAATCTTTCAGTAACCATAACCATATCATCAGCAGTTAATTCTAAATCACTTTTAACACCTTTTTCTTCTTTTATTTTATCAAAATATCTTTCAAATGATGATTTAGGATATCCTTTAACTACATCAGCAAACATTTGAATAAATCTTCTATATGAATCATATGCAAATCTTTTATTATTAGTTGCCTCGGCAAATCCTTCTGCTACTTCATCATTTAAACCTAGATTAAGTACTGTATCCATCATGCCTGGCATACTAGCTCTTGCACCACTTCTTACAGATACAAGTAATGGATTAGTTTTATCTCCCATCTTTTTACCTGTTTTATTTTCAAGTTCATTTAATTTAGTAAATATTTCTTCTTCTATTTCGTTAGATATTGTTTTATTATCATCATAATATCTAGTACAAGCTTCTGTTGTAATAGTAAAACCTCTTGGTACAGGCATACCAATATTCGTCATTTCTGCTAGGTTAGCCCCTTTACCACCTAACAAATTTTTCATTTCTTTTTTACCCTCTTCAAAAGCATAAACATATTTTGCCATATAATCATCCTTCCTTGTTTACCCATTTAGTATATCAAAAAAAAAATAGCGTATCAACAAATGTTGGCTATTTTTATATTATTTTACTAATTTTCTTCCATCTTGCATAGTACATAATCTATCATAAATAGCACTAGCAATTTCTGGATCAGTTTGAGCAATTTTTTCAGTTAATTTGTATATAACATCTGTATATTCTAAAATATCAATTCCAGACATTTGTCCTTTTAAAAATCTGCCTAAAATTATGCCTTGCTCTTTCTTACTTAAACCATCAAAAGCAAATATAAACATATCTGAATCTTTACTTGATTCATTATCTTTATCATCATATCTTTCAATTGCTTCACTATAATTAGAAATTTCAGTTTTTTCTTTTAATCTCTTATTTACAAAAGATAAAGTTGATTTTCTAAGAATAGAATATGTCTTATCAACATCAGCCCCTCTTGCTAATGCTTCTAATCTTGCTAACTCAATGTTTTGAATTGCATCGTTTATTTCATCTTCATTAAATTGATATACTTCTTTTAACATCACTCTTACATAATTTATATATTTTTCAATACCAATATTTCTATTTTTTTCCATACATTCCCTCCGTGCTAAGTTATTATACACATTTTTACGAATATTTCAACTATTTTTTATTTGGCTTATATTTTATTTTGTTGTTATACAATTGATGTGAAACATTTCTATATATAAAAAATGACTTAAGTCTTATAATTGAGTTATCGAATACAATCATAGAAAGGACTTAAGT
>SFKS01000031.1 GCA_004554705.1 Clostridiales bacterium
CATCACAAATAGATTTATGAAGTTTTTTAATATCATCTATATCAACTACTATAATATTTTTAAATTCTTCAAAAGCTTCAGTATCAAATGTTATTTTATCAATTGTATATGCTGTAAGACTAATCCCCTTAAATCTTTCCCAATCTTCTGCATCAGCCCTTTCATTGATTGTATCAATCTCTGACTTATCACCAGTATCCATTAAATTTGGTGATCCCGTATCAATTGCATTTAATTGCTTTATGTCAACGTCTATTGGAGTTTGAATAATTCTATCTAATCCTTTCATAGAAACTTTGTCATAAGAATCTTTTCCTTTATCAAAAGTTATCGTTATTTCATTACCATAAATATCGGTTGCTGTAAAAATTCTTTCATTTTGAACTTTACTAATTGTTGTTTCGGTAAATCCTTTTTTTGATAAGGTTTCAACTAACTCGTTTTCAGTCATATTTTTCCTCCTCTCATAATAAAGTCAAGTATTTTCTATACAAAACTTTATAAATTTTTTTATTTTTTACTTAAACTAGTTATTTTACTAGTTTTTATCATTGTTTTTATTAAATTTTTACACTATGAAAACTGTTAACATAGGCATTTTTTTTAAAATTTTTGTTAACTTAATTATTATATTTATAATTAAGTGGACTACTAGCCAATGTGGTTTTCATATATGCTTATCCTCTCATTTCATTCTGTATTGATAATCATTGTTATCTACCTAAACTCTTTAATACGGCATTATATGAAACTGGCCTTGGTGATTCTTTCTCTCTAGATCATGTCCTACGGAGGAGCTTACCAAATTCCACTTTCACATAATATCACTAATCTATCTCTAGTTTAGTGAACTAAAACTATAAATATAAGCTTATAATCTTAATTCACTAAACTAGCACTAATGATATTATTAACTAAAACTTATGCAACTTTCTCTTATCGCTTTCTCTTCGTCAAACGAATTTCCACTTTTTACTATAGCCATAAGTATATACATAAATTTTCTTATTATTGCATTTATTGAAATCAATTTTGTTAACGGATGTTCTCTTTGTGTGGTATAATAGTTATGCAATTGCAGGAAGAAATTATTTTTCCCTACGAGACAGATGCCAATTTGTTTTAAATTACGCCTTAATTTAGAACGACCTCGTTTGGAAATGTGTTTCTTTCCTTTTTTTTGACCACTGGAGCTTTCTTTAAGACTTAATCCACTCATCTTTAACACCTGTTTTGCATGTTCATAATTATTTAAATCGCCTGTTTCTGCAATAATTCCTACCATACTCATATATCCTATACCAGTTATTTCTATTGCTTTTTCCACATAGTCAATTTGACTTGCTAATTCTATTAATTCTTTTTCATATTCTTCTAACTCTTTAAACAATTCAATAAATCTTTCGTATAGTCTTTTTATTTCTTTCTTGGTAAAAGCATCCGAACTTATTCCATTACTTTTTTCACACAATTCTTTTAATTTCATAATGCTTTTTTTATTTGCACGACTATTATCTTTAGTCATTAATTCAATAAAATTTTCTAATGTCATATTTTTAATTTCATTAGGTAACAATTGATTCTCATATATTGGTTTAATTCCAACAGAATCTATCTTATATAATTTTTCTACTTCTGGAAAATATTTGTCATTCCATACATGAATTTTATTTCTTATTCGATTTATTTCTTTTTGAATATCTTCATAAATACTGTATCCTGAATAAATATTTTGATATAATTCATCTCTTTCAATAGGTTTAACATATTTGCCTTCACTAGTAAGTCTAGCTATTAATAATGCATCTTTAGGATCACTCTTAGTTGGGTTTTGATCATGCATTTCCTTAGCTTGTTTTACTGTATATGTAGGCATTAAAACTGTTTCTTGACCACAATCTTTAAAATATTTATCGATATTTAGCCAATAATGACCAGTCGGTTCAAAAGCAATAATTACATCTGTTTTATTTTCTTTATACATAGCAGCTGTTATTTGACAACCTATCGCATCAAGATTTTCTGTTTTATCAAACCAAACTTTGTGATACACCTCCAATCCCCTGTAATCGCAGAATCTAGCACAACACTTTGTTTTTCCAACATCTATTCCACATATCAAAGTATCTGGTGTGATTCTTTCGATTTTTTCATTAACTCTCATAACATCATCCTCCTAGATTAATTTTATCAAATTTTGTACAACTTGACTTATCTAGTTTTTATTATAAGAGTCTTTCTATTTAATTATATCATATTATTTTTAATTCTAAAATATATTTTAAACAATTGGATAGTGTAAAAAAGTTTTGACTAAGTACAAAAAAAGAGAACTTCGTGTTAAAATTACTATTATAACCAATTATAGTAAAGGAAGTTCTCATATGTATATGATACCATATTTTTTAAAAAGTGAAGCAAAAAATTTGTTAAAAATTAAATTATCTAAAATTATCCAAAATATAAGTGATGATTTTATTGATAATATTTTCTATTATAATTCAAATAATAAATATCAAAAAATCATGTTAAATCTTGAAGAAAATATAAAACAATCAGTTTTACAAGCACTGATTGAAACCTTCGAAATATTTGATAATTTATATTTAAATTCAAATGATCGAAAGAAAATATTTAATGTTTGTATCAGAAAATGTCATAGAAATATTGTAACTATATTTGGCATTTTAGAATTTGATAGAATTTATTATTACGATAAAAAAGATAGAAATAAACATTTTTTCTTTATTGATAATTTATTTAATTTACCATCATATGATAGATACGACGACATTATAAAAGCAATTGCAATAGATAATGCTATTTCTACCAATCAAAAGAAAGGAGCCGAAATAACAACAAAGCAAATTAACTCAATTCTTTCTGATTTAAACAATTCTCAACAATTTGTCATTTCAAGACAAGATATTTACAATTGGATTGATAAATGGAATGTTCCGAGTATTGAATATGAGGCAATTGAGACTGATAGCGATACACTTTATATTATGATTGATGAAAAATATATTCATGAACAATTAAAACCATTTATTAATAAATTTTCAAATAATGATGTTGAAGAAAAATCAGTTGAACAAATTAGAAATGAATTTTTAAATTTCTTAGACTATTTAAAAAATCCTAATAAACAATTATTATTACCACCACCAAAGAAAAAATCAAAAAATTTCATAATGAGTAAAGCGTTTATTTCCTTTACAGACATTGAAACTAAAGGAAATCGCCGAACTTTAATGAATAAATTTACTTTCTTAACAACTGGTAATAATCCTTGGGATGAATTTATGAATACTATTTCTAAAATTTTTGATTTTCAAAAAATTAAAAAAATTAAAGTCTTGTCAGATGCTGGAACTTGGATTACTGCTGGGATATCTAATTTAAAACTATTTGTTGACAATATTGTTATTCCATGTTTATGTATTTTTCATGTTAAACAAAAAATTAATAGAAGTACTAAAGATGAAATTCTAAGAAAGTCGTTATGGAATGCTATCGAAAATAATGACAAAATAACTTTTAACTCGATATTTAATAGCACTTTAAAAAATAAAGATGAAAAAAGAACTAAAACTTTAAAACAATATAGACATTATATTTTAGCCCATTGGGATCCTATTAATCAAATGAAAGCTAGTAAATATAAATCTTCTATGGAAGCCCATATTTCTCATAACGTTGCTAAACCATTTTCTTTTGAACCTAAGGCTTTTTCAAAAAGACATATCCAAAAATTAATTAAACTTCAAGAATACAAGGCGAATGGTATCAATATTCTGAATCTTTATTTAAATTCTTCTCATAATACTGAAATAGTTACTATAAAAAAAGAAGAATTATCTTTTTCTATTTTTGATAATAATTCTTCAAATTTGCCTGCTATTAATTCAACTAACCTATCTCTTTCTCATCTTCTTAGAAATATCTCTTGCTGAATTCTGTCAAAAATATTTTACACTATCTTTTTTTGAGTTTCGGTTTTTTATGATTATTCTGTGATAATGTCTTAGTTGTTATTCCGCAAAAATGTCCCAACATGATATAATACACCACCGAGGTGGTAATATGAGAAAGGTAGAATTAAAAATGAATGAAAAAGAAAAATATGAAATTATTAAAGAATTAGTTGACCACAATGGCAACAAAAATCGAGCTAGTAAAAAACTCGGTATATCTAAAAGACAAATTAATCGTCTTATAATCAAATATAAGGAGAAAGGCAAAGCTGGTTTTGTCCACGGCAATAGAACTAGAAAACCTGTTAATGCTTTTGATAGCACAATCTCCGAAGATATTATACTACTTTATAAGAATAAATACTATGATTTTAACTTTAATCATTTTAAAGAATTTTTAAAAGCTCAAGAAAATATTGATGTATCATATAAATTTATCTATAAAGTATTAACACAAAATGGAATATTGTCTCCTAAAGCTAGAAAGAAAACAAGACGTGAATTTACTAAAAAGAAATTGTTAGAAGAAAAGAAAATAAATTACGCTATGAGTAATGAACAAATAGATAATATTATTAATCATGAAATTACTTTAGAAGATTCTCATCCAAGAAAAGAAAAACCTAAGTATTTTGGCGAAATAATAGAACAAGATGGCTCTATTCATAATTGGTTTGGCGAATTTAAAACTTGCCTACATCTAGCTATTGATAAAGCAACTTCTATCATCGTTGGTGCATGGTTTGATAATCAAGAAACTTTGAATGGTTACTACCATGTTTTCTATCAAATACTTACCAAATATGGTATTCCTTATAAGTTTATAACTGATAATCGAACTGTATTTAATTATATGTCTCTAAACCCTGACAAAAGAACAAGTGATAAAGATGTTTTAACTCAATATGGATATGCTTGTAAACAACTAGGTATTGAATTAAATACTACATCTGTTTCTCAAGCAAAAGGTTTAATTGAAAGAACTAATGGTACCTTTCAAGGTAGATTAGTTCAAGAATTAAGGTTAAATAATATTACTACAATTGATGAGGCTAATAAATATTTACTTGAAGTATTTGTACCCTTTTTTAATCAAAAGTTTGCTTTAGACTATAAAAAATTTGAATCAGTTTTTGAAGCTTCTCCTAGTGAAGAAAAAATTAACTATACATTAGCAATTTTAACTGAAAGAAAAATTGATAATGGCAATTCTATTAAATATAAAAATAAGTATTATCAACCATACTTAAATGGTAAACTAAAATGCTTTATGCCAAAAACTGAATGTTTAGTTATTGAAGCATATAATGGTGATCTTTTAGTATCAATTGATGAACAAATCTTAGAATTAAAAGAATTACAAAAACATGAAAGATTTTCTAAAGATTTTGATAAAACCATTGAAGTTAAAGAAAAGAAAAAATATATTCCTCCAATGTCTCATCCTTGGAAATTAGCTTCATTTAAAAAACAAATGCAAAAAGCACACACTGATCATGTGTATGCCTAAGGAAAACTTTATGCCGAGAAAACTTTTGACAAATAAATTTTGCGAATTTCAATTTTGGCCATTAAACTTATTTTGCATCATTTTTTTTGATGAATAAGGTTAATATGGCTACTAAATAATGAAGCTAAATTTATTTGTCAATAAGGAAATTGGAATAAATTTTTCCGCTAATGTTTAGTTTTTTTTGGGACATTTTCGCAAACTATTGACATATAGTATTTTTTTGAGTTTCGGTTTTTTTTATTTTTTTAGTAAATAATTTTAGCGAAATGCTCTTTTTTAATAAAACCATCCTTTTTACATAACACCTAAAATCCAGTAAAA
>SFKS01000017.1 GCA_004554705.1 Clostridiales bacterium
AATTAAGAGCAAACTAAAAGGAATGTCCCCTGTCCAATACAGAAAACATTCCATGTTAGTAGCCTAATTTATACTGTCCAACTTTTTGGGTTCAGTACATAGTTCTCTCGCCATTTTAGTATATCTAAAATTTTACAAACTTATAAACTGCTTCTGCAAAACCACCTTTTTCAACAGGATTCTTTGTCGTATAATTAGCAACTTCTTTTAGTTCATCATATGCATTTGCCACAGCAACTCCGACACCAGCGTTTTTAACCATATCAAAATCATTCAAATTATCTCCAATTGTAAGCATTTCATTAGTGCTAATATTCAAATAATTTCCTAAAATTTGTAAAGCTGTATCTTTATTAACATTTTTGGGCGATATATCAAGATATTCATATTCCTTATCTATCACTAAATCTTTATAATCACCAAATTTTTTAATAGTAGTTGCAGTAACATCTAAAACACTCAAAATTTCATTTTTAACAACATCAGTAGATGTAGGGCTTGATATTACAAGCTTACATATTGGGTCATTATGCTCTACTACATGTCTTCTTATATCTTCTACAATTTCAAATTGCATTTTGGACGCATTTTCAGAGAATGATTGTAATTTATAGTTTCTTAAATCTAAATAAAGTAACTCTTCAGAAATAACGGTTGTATTTGTGTATATATGTACATGCAAATCATGTTTTTTAGCAATATCAATACAAGCTAAAATATCGGATTTAGACAAAAAATTACTATAAATTTCTTTCCCTGTTCTTAAATCTATAATTTGATTACCATTCCCAAAAATACCATATGAAGCATCAATTTTAGAACAAATATCTCTAGTAACAGGATAAGTTTTACCAGTACATATTACAAAATTCATTTTTCGATTATTTAAATCTGCGATTGCTTTAAAGTTGTTTTCGTAAATAGAATTGTTCTTATCAATAATAGTCCCATCTAGATCACTAGCGACTAATTTAATCATATCTATTACCCCCAACATAATAAGTATACCATAAAAACATAAAAAAGTAAAATCCAAATGTTACAAAATTGTTACATTTATGAAACATTAAAAAAAACTATTGACAAATTATTAAAAATTATATAATATACTGTTATATATAACCAAGAATTGTATGGGAGGGTAAAAAATGGCAGTAGCACTAGTAAATAAGTTTTTAGATGCATTAGGATTGGCAAATGATAATGATGAGCAGGAAGTAGAAAATGAGGATATATATGAATTTGATGAAGAAAAAGATTCAGAAGAAGTAGAAGAGAGAGGTTTGTTTGGAGGTAGAAAAAGTAAAATAACAAGTATGCCACAAGTACAATCAGTTAAAATGGTTATAACACAACCAACATCTTTTGAACAATCAGAGGAAATATGTAACTATTTAAAAGAAAAGAAATCTATAATAATTAATTTAGAATATGTAAATAAAGATGTTGCTAGAAGAATTATAGACTTTTTAAGTGGTGCAGTACATGCACTAAATGGACATATTCAAAAAGTATCAAATTCAATCTTTCTATTAGCACCAGTAAATTATGATATAGAAAGTGATTTGGCAAGAGAAGAACTTAAAAATAAATTATCAGTATCTTGGCTAAAATAGAAAAAGTAGGAGGACATAGACTATGATAACACCATTAGACATAGAAAATAAAAAATTCGCAAAACAAATGGTAAATGGATATAATGTAGAGGAAGTAGATGAATTCTTAGATGAAATAACAACTGACTATGAAAAACTTTATAAAGAAAATAAAGAATTAAAAGACAATACTGAAGAATTACATAATGATGTTGGACAATATAAAAATATAGAGTCAACACTTCAAAATACACTTGTAATAGCACAAAAAACAGCAGATGAAATACAAAGTGTAGCAAAAAAACAAGCAGAACAAATTGTTAAAGAAGCTGAAAATCAAGCAAAAGCAAAAATAGATGAGTTAAACACACAAATTATGATAAAAGAGAAAGAAATAGATGAATTGAAAAAACAATTTAGTGTATACAAAGCCAAAATGGAATCTCTACTGATATCGCAACTTGAATTAATAAAAGATATGTCAGAAGAGGAAGAATAGAATAATAAATGCAGACCTATGGTCTGCATATTTTTTTGACCATTTAAATATAAATAATAAGGGATAGGAAAAAATCAATAATTGTAGGTGCGAGTATTACTCGTCCAGCCACAAAGAAAGGAAAAACACAAAATGAAAAACAAAAAAACAGTAGTGATAATACTTGCGATTATTTTTTTAATGATAATTATATTTTTAATAAAAAACAATTATAAATTTCTAAAAAAGGGAAATAATATAAGTAATAAATCAGCTGATGAAATTAAAGAATATATTTTAAATATAGAATCATATCAAGCCATTGCAACTATTACAATAAAAAGTAATAAAAATGAAAACAATTATAAAATAAAACAAAAATACAATAAGAAAAATAATTCGTATAAGCAGGAGGTACTAGAGCCATCAAACTTTTCCGGAATACAATTTATATATGATGGAGAAACATTAAAAATAGAAAACACAAAATTAAATTTAAGTAAGATATATACAAATTATAAATATATAGAAAGCAATGAATTAAGTTTAATAGCTTTTATAGAAAATTATAAAAAAGATGAGCAAGCAAAATGTATAGAGGAAAATGGAAAAATAATATTAGAAGCAAATATAAGAAATGAAAATAAGTATGTATCAAAGAAAAAACTTTATATAAATAGAGAAAACTATAAAATTGAAAAAATGGAAATAATAGATATAACACAAAATGCTAGAATTTACATATTATATAATGAGATAGAAATTAATACACTATCAAAAGAAGAAGTATTAGCATTTTCAACAAAAGCAATTGAAGAAAACATCTAAGCTCTAAAAAGTTTAAAATCTCTGTTACCTATATTTAAAATATAAAACAAATCTATTAATAGCAGGAGTGAAGAAAATGGTAATAAAAAGAGGAGATATGTTTTATGCAGACTTAAGCCCAGTAGTAGGTTCAGAGCAAGGTGGAATTAGACCAGTATTAGTAATACAAAACAATACAGGTAACAAATATAGTCCAACAGTTATTGTATCAGCAATAACATCACAACAAAGCAAAAGTAAACTGCCAACACATATTGAATTGTCATCAGAAGAATTTGGATTAAAATCAGATTCAATAGTTTTGGCAGAACAAATAAGAACAATAGATAAGAGTAGATTAAAAGAAAAAATAGGACATATAGATGATAATTCAGTAATTACTAAAATAAACAATGCATTAGGAGTAAGCTTTGGATTAGGGGAATAAGTAATCTTAACTAATAATGTATAATCATATGTGGGGAACAAGCGTAAGGCTTGTTCCTTCTTGTTGTCCTTTTTTGGGACAGTCCCAAAAAAGGACACATATTTGTTGACAATTTTTGATTTTTCTAGTATTATATTGAAAGGAACAATAAAAATATTCAATAATGAAAGGATTTAACAAATATGTTTAAAGAATTTAAAGAATTCGCATTAAAAGGCAATATAATGGATTTAGCAGTAGGTGTTATCATAGGTGGAGCTTTTCAAAAAATTGTGAATTCTCTTGTAAATGATATTATAATGCCAGTAATTGCAATATTTACAGGGAAAGTGGATTTTTCAGAATTAACAGTAAAAGTAGGAGAAAGCTCAATTAAATATGGATCATTTATAACAGCTATTGTAAACTTTTTAATAATAGCTTTTTCAATATTTTTAGTTATTCGTTATATGAATAAATTAAATAAAAAATTAGAAAAAATAAAACAAGAAGAGATAGAAAAGCTAAAGAAAAAAGGAAGATTTGGCATAAGAAAAATAGATAAAGAAGTAGAACCAGAAACAACACCAACAACAAAAATATGCCCATATTGCTTTACAGAAATTAGTATTAAAGCAACAATTAACAGAAGAAAAACAGACACAAGATAATTAATAGGTTACTATTCCCCTTTAATCTATTAAATTTTTGCCCAATCTCGTCGGAGCTTTTATATTTATTATAAATTGAGCCCACGATGGATACGCCTACGATGTTTTTCGGGGGTCCTCAATTTATTCTAAATATAAAACTCCTGCGTTGGGCGATTTTTTAGGGGGAATAGTAAAAAACTAACCTAAAAAAAGAAATCTTCCCAAAACACTTGCAAATTTACTAAATACGTGTTACAATAGAAAAGTAAATTTGTAATTTGACTTTAAGGGAGGTGGCAAAAATGCCAAATATCAAATCAGCAATAAAAAGAGTTAGTGTAATAGAGACAAAAACTCTAAAAAATAATATGATAAAATCTGAATATAAAACAGCTGTAAAAAAATTTGAAGCTGCAGTAGCAGAAGGAAATAAAGAAAAGGCTACAGAAGCTTTAAAAATAGCTGCTAAGAAAATAGATGGTGCTTGTTCAAAAGGAATAATCAAAAAAAATACAGCATCAAGAAAAAAATCAAATTTAGCAAAAAAATTAAATGTAATGTAAGAGAAAAAAGATTTCAAGAAAATTGGAATCTTTTTTTCATTTCCCTTGCATAAATTAAAGTAATGTAATAAAATTATTACATAGAAATGGAGGGAACACTATGCCAAATATAGAAGTAAATTTAGAAAATACTGGATTAGAAAAGAAGGATTTATTAAAATTCAATAAAAAAGTAGAAGAAATACATAATGAATTACACAATATTGCAGACAATGAAGATGAATTTGCTGGGTGGCTTAAATTGCCTACTAATTACAATAAAGAGGAATTTAAAAAGATAAAAAAGTGTGCTGAAAAAATTAAAAAAGATTCAGAAGTATTTGTAGTAATAGGAATAGGAGGTTCATATTTAGGAGCCAGAGCAGTTATAGAAACTTTAACAAATACATTTTACAATTTGTGTCCAAATAGAAAAACACCACAAATATTTTTTGTCGGAAACAACATAAGCCCAAACTATTTAAATGATTTAATAGAATGCATAGGTAATAAAGAAATATCAATAAATGTAATATCAAAATCAGGAACAACTACAGAACCAGCGATTGCTTTTAGGATATTTAGAGAATTTATGGAATCAAAATATGGTATAGATGAAGCAAGAAAAAGAATATACATTACAACAGATAAAGAAAAGGGAGCTCTAAAAAAATTAGCAAATGAAGAAGAATATGAAACATTTGTAATCCCAGATAACATAGGAGGTAGATATTCTGTATTAACAGCAGTAGGTTTACTTCCAATTGCAGTTTCTGGAATTGATATAAATAAATTGATGTATGGTGCAAAAACAGCAGAAGATATGTATTGCGAAAAATCGCTTAAATATAACAAATGCTATCAATATGCAGTAGCAAGAAACATATTGTATAATCAAGGAAAAACGACAGAACTCCTAGTAAACTATGAACCCAAAATGCAATATTTTACAGAATGGTGGAAACAACTATATGGCGAAAGTGAAGGAAAAGATGGAAAAGGAATATTTCCAGCAGGTGCAATTTTCACAACAGATTTACATTCACTAGGACAATATATACAAGAAGGAAAGAGAAATTTATTTGAAACAGTAATAAGTATAGAACAATCTAAAACAGATATAACAATAAAAAAAGATGCAGAAAATATAGACGGATTAAACTTTATAGCAGATAAAACCATGGACTATGTAAATAAAAAAGCTATGGAGGGTACAATAGAAGCCCATGTTACAGGCGGAGTACCTAATATAAAAATAACTATAAAAAAATTAGATGAAGAGGCTTTAGGAGAACTTATATATTTCTTTGAATTAGCATGTAGCGTATCAGGGAAAATATTAGGAGTAAATCCATTCAATCAACCAGGAGTAGAGGCATATAAGAAAAATATGTTTAGACTATTAGGAAAACCAGGGGTGTAAGAATTAATTAATAAATGGTTTTGGAGGGAAAAGAAAATATGGGAATAGTCAAATTTCCATTACTAAATTTGGAGCTCATAATTAATAATATAGCTTTTTCAATATTTGGGATAGAAATATATTGGTATGCAATCTTAATGGTATCTGCCATTATAATAGGGATTTTTATTCTTAAAAAAAGAGATGGACTATATGAAATAAAGTTTTCAGATGTAATAGATTTATTAGTGTACTTAATACCAATATCAGTAATCTCAGCAAGATTGTACTATGTGATATTTAACCCAAAAGTTTTTATGGGAGATCCATTACAAATTTTAAATCTTAGAACAGGCGGGATGGCTATATATGGAGGGATTATAGGCGGTGTAGCTACAAGTATTATATTTTGCAAAAAAAGAAATATAAAAATATTAAATTTACTGGATTATATGGCACCAGCTTTAGCACTTCGGACAGTCAATTGGAAGATGGGGAAACTTTGTAAATATTGAGGCATATGGAACACAAACTAATCTACCATGGAGAATGGGAATATATAAATTTGGAGAATATATAGAAGTTCATCCTACATTTTTATATGAATCAATAGTAACCTTTATACTATTTATAATACTAATGAAAATCAGCAAAAAAAGAAAATTTACAGGACAATTAACATATATATATATTATTATATATGGGTTTGAAAGAATGATAGTAGAAGGACTAAGAACAGATAGTCTAATGCTAGGACCAATAAGAATATCACAAGCACTTTCCATTGCAATATTAATACTGGGAATAATATTACTTATAAAAAATGGAAAAAAATAATATATGAAAGAATTTAAAGGAGTATGGATACCATGTGTCAATGGTGTCAATGGGGACGGTTCTAAATGACACTGTTACAGTGTCATTTAAAACCGTCCCCATTGACATTGTTTTACCAGCCACCATTTAATTCGCTTTTTAATGTTAAACTTATTATACTTCCTATTTCTACTTGTGTTTCGGCAGCTACATCTTGACTTATTACAATTCCAGAGCCATCAAGAGAAATGTTTAAGTTATGCTCTAAAGCAACATTTTTAGCTTCTGAGACTGACATGCCTTTAAAATTTGGAACAGTTACAGATGTCGCAACATTATTGCTTTCAGTATATAAGAATACACAAGAGTTTTCTAAAAGCTGTGCACCTTTTTTAGGCATTTGATTTGTTATAAGCTCTGAGTCTGAAACAGATGTATCTACATTAACAATGAAACCATAAGATTTTAAAAGTTGTTTAGCCTCTCCAACAGTCTTATTTTTAAAATCAGGTATAGTTGTTGTTCTATAATCAGAAGAAGCTGTATTAGTAGAAGCAACTCCAATATAAGGCAAGATTTCAGAGAAAATCTGAGCTACAACTGGACCAGCAATTTCTCCACCTTGGAAGGATTTTCCTTTTGGATTATATAATGCAACTAATACAACAGCTTGAGTATTAACAGTAGGAGAAAATCCCATAAATGAGGCAATATATGTTCCATCTCCTTGACCAAGGTTTTCAGATGTACCAGATTTTCCGCCTATAGAATATCCCTTTACATCACCATATTTACCAGTACCATTACTTACGGCATAATCAAGCATATCCATTACTTCACTAGCAGTTTTTTTAGATATAACTTGTCTAACTTTAACAGGTTCATTAGTTGCAACACTACCACTATTTTGATCAACAATTTTATCAACAATTCTAGGCTTCATTAGAGTCCCTTCGTTAGCAATGGCAGAAACAGCGGTTATAAGCTGAAGAGGAGTAACATTAATTCCCTGACCAAATGACATTGTTGCAAGCTCAAATTTTCTTATAGAGTTTTGATTGTAAAAAATACTATTAGATTCTCCATAAAAAGGAGAATTAGCAGTAGAAAGCAAACCAAAAGCCTCATAATATTTATATAAAGTTGGAGCTCCTATTTTTAAACCAAGTTGTATAAAAGCGGGGTTACATGAGTTAGCTAATGCTTGCTTTAAAGATTGTCCTTCATGAGGATTATTATGTCTCCAACAGTTTATTATTATATTATCAACAACCTCATGACCAGCACAATAAAATGTATTAGGTGTATTTTCTTCAACAATGCCTTCTTCTAAAGCAATAGCAGAAGTAATTATTTTAAAAACAGAACCAGGTTCATAAGTATTCTGAACAGCTTTATTTTTCCACATATCATATAAGTAATTAGTTTGCTCTTGACTAGATAAAGCATCCCAAGAAGTAGCGTAAAGTGGTGTAAAAGGAGTATTTAAATTATAATCTGGGTAATTTGCCATTGCTAAAATATTCCCAGTTGAAGGCTCCATCACAATAGCTGTACCGTAATCTGCAATATTATCAATAACAGCCTGTGAAAGATATTTTTCAACAATAGATTGAATATTAGCATCTATTGTAAGATATACATTACTACCATCCAAAGCAGCAATATAAGATTTTTGCTGATTAGGAATTTCTTGTTTAACAGAGTCTATAAGTGTTACAATTTTACCTACTGTGCCTGACAATATAGAATCTAAAGAATTCTCTAAACCAAATAAACCGTTATTATCTGTACCTGTAAAACCAAGCAAATGACAAGCCAAATTGTTATATGGATAATACCTTTTTATAGAAGGATCGATATTAATTCCAGAATAGATTTTATTAGTTTCCATCCAAGATTTTAATGAATCTATTTTATCACTTTCAACTTTAGAAGCAATAGTTACAGTAGAGGAATCAGAATTAAGCTTTTCTAATATATCAGAATACTCTAATCCAAAAATATCACTAAAGGACTGTGCAACAAATTCTAATTTCACTTTATCACCATTAGAATACTTTATCTTGCTAGGATTAACAGAAACTGTATCTACTTCTGCACTAATAGCTAAAACCTTTCCATTAACATCATAGATTATTCCTCTTGCAGGATTAATGGTTATTGTAGAGGTTTGCCTAGAACTAGCAGCTTTACTTAAAGAAGGACCTTTTATAAATTGAAGATATGCTAATTTAATTATAAGTAAAAACATTAAAAGAAAAAGAAATACCTCCATAATTTTCAATTTTTTAATATTAGAATGATTAATTTTTATAATCTTTTTAGACTTCTTCATATGTGCCTCCATAAATAATACTATTTTATATTATAAATTGCTAAAAATCAATAGTTTGAAAAAATTATATGGATTTCATCTTGTTTTTTTATTAAAAAGGTTATATAATAGTTGCCATAAAAGAGAAAGGAATGGAATTTATGCAAGTAGAAAAAGAAGAAATTTTACATATTGCAAAATTAGCAAGTTTAAATATAAAAGAAGAAGAAATAGAAGAATATAGAAAAAATCTTCAAGATATTCTAAACTTTGCTAATATAGTAAATGGCGTAAATACAGATAATGTTAGTGAATCTATAGGAAGCACTAGTAATATTAATATATTTAGGGAGGACCAAGTAAAGGAATTTGAAGATAAAAAGGCTTTACTTCAAAATGCACCAGAAAAGCAGAATAATATGTTTAATATACCAAAAGTGATTTAATATGAATAATAAAGTAAAATCAATAAAAAAACACACCCCAAGGAATGTCTTCCTCAAGGTGTGAAAATCACAAACTAGCTATTTTTTTTGCCATTGTTACTAGACATAAAGCCTAGAAACCAAAAAATGAAGCAAATAATTACGAAAATAGCTAAGGCAATAAATTCGACCCAGCTAGAAATGGGTCTTAAGATAGAACCCAAGAAGAAAATTAATAAACTAAGTGCTACTACAAGTAGTAGACTTGTTATTAACCGCCAAATGTTTGTAATCCTTTTCATGTTTATAGATCCTTTCTATATAAGATACTATAATTATATCAAGATTAAAACAAAAAGTCAAATTTCACAAAAATAAGGAGGCAGAAAATGGAACTTTATGAATTAACAGTTCATGAATTAATAGAAAAACTAGACAAAAATGAAGTGACATCAGAGGATATTATAAAAAGTTATTCAAAAAGAATAGAAGAAAAAGAAAAAGATGTTGAGGCTTTTGTAACTACTACAACAGACAAAGCTTTAGACGAATCAAAGAGTGTCAATAGAACCAAATCAAAAGTTGCTGGAATTCCAATAGGATTAAAAGATAACTTATGTACTAAAGGGGTAAAGACAACATGTAGTTCAAAAATGCTTGAAAATTTCATTGCACCATATAATGCAACAGTTGTAGAAAATTTAAAAAACGCAGGTATAATAAGTATTGGAAAAATGAATATGGACGAGTTTGCAATGGGCTCTTCAACAGAATATTCTACATTTAAAACAACAAAAAACCCTTGGAATTTAAGTACAGTACCAGGTGGATCAAGTGGAGGAAGTGCGGCAGCAGTAGCATCTGATATGGTACCATGGGCACTGGGTTCAGATACAGGAGGATCAATTCGACAACCTGCTTCACTTTGCGGAGTTGTAGGCTTAAAACCAACGTATGGACTAGTCTCAAGATATGGACTAGTAGCTTTTGCATCATCACTAGACCAGATTGGCCCAATTACAAAAGATGTGACAGACAGTGCAATATTATTAAATATCATAGCAGGACATGACGAAAAAGACTCAACTTCAGTAGATATGCCTAAAAAAGACTATACAAAAAGTCTAGTAAAAGATGTAAGCAAATTTACCATAGGGGTTCCAAAAGAATTTTTAGGCGAAGGTACAAATCAAGAAGTGAGAAAATCTATTGAAAAAGCCATAGAAAAATATAAAGAATTAGGTGCAACAGTTGAAGAATGTACTTTAGATGTTGCAAATCAATCATTAGCAACATATTACATTATTGCATGTGCAGAAGCAAGCTCAAATTTAGGTAGATTTGATGGAATAAGATATGGATATAGAACTAAAAACTATAACAGCTTAAATGATATATTTATAAATTCAAGAAGCGAAGCCTTTGGAGAAGAAGTAAAAAGAAGGATAATACTTGGAACTTATGTATTATCATCTGGATACTATGATGCATATTACAAAAAAGCACAAAAAGTTAGAACAGTAATAAAACAAGAATTCGAAAAACTATTTAAAAAATATGATTTTCTAATAACGCCAACATCTCCAACAGTTGCTTACAAAATTGGAGAAAAATCAAACAATCCATTAGAGATGTATCTAGCAGACCTTTGTACAGTATCTGTAAACATAGCAGGACTTCCAGGAATTTCAATTCCTTGTGGAGTAGATAGTAGCGGATTACCAATAGGACTACAGTTGATAGGGCATCCATTTGAAGAAGAAACAATATTGCAAGCGGCATACACATATGAGCAGGAAATAAATTTTAGAGAAAATCACAAACCAGAGTTTAAGTGTTAATGCATATAGCCCAACGCAGGGAATTGGGAAGAAAAGATAGAAGGAGAAGATTATATGTCAATAGAAGATTATGAGATTGTAATAGGACTAGAAGTACATGCAGAATTATCAACAAAAACAAAAATATTCTGTTCATGCCCAACTGAATTTGGGGGAGAGCCAAATACACATTGCTGTCCAGTATGCATGGCAATGCCAGGAGCACTTCCAGTACTTAATAAAAAAGTAGTTGAATGTGCAATAAAAGCAGGACTTGCCACAAATTGTGATATAGCAAGAGTTAGTAAGAACGATAGGAAAAACTATTTCTATCCAGACTTACCGAAATCATATCAAATATCACAATATGACATGCCACTTTGTACACATGGATATGTAGAA
This sequence comes from Clostridiales bacterium, assembly GCA_004554705.1. Classification (GTDB taxonomy): domain Bacteria; phylum Bacillota; class Clostridia; order TANB77; family CAG-508; genus UMGS1781. The sequence continues at coordinate 11,685 of SFKS01000017.1, forward strand.
ATAGAAACCAAAGCAGGACCTAAAAAAATAGGAATTACAAGAATTCATATAGAAGAAGATGCAGGAAAATTAAATCATGATGAGTTTGGAAGAGGAAGCCTAGTAGATTTAAATAGAGCAGGAGTTCCATTAATAGAAATAGTATCAGAACCAGATATGAGAAGTGTTGAAGAAGCGGATAACTATCTGAAAAAACTAAAATCAATATTAGAATATATAGAAGTATCAGACTGTAAAATGCAAGAAGGCTCCTTGAGAGCAGACGTAAATGTTTCTGTTAGGAAAAAAGGAACAAAAGAATTTGGAACAAGAACAGAAATGAAGAATATGAATTCTTTCAGGTCAATTACACGAGCAATTGAATATGAAGCAAAACGACAAATTGAAGTTTTAGAACAAGGTGGTAAAATATACCAAGAGACCTTGAGATGGGACGAAGTATCTGGAAAAACCTTCTCTATGAGAGATAAAGAAAATTCACAAGACTACAGATATTTTCCAGAGCCGGATTTAGCAATTATAAATATATCAGATGAAATGATAGAAAATATCAAAAAAACATTACCAGAAATGCCAGAAAGCAGAAGAGAAAGATATATTAAAGAATATAAACTTCCAGAATATGATAGTAACATTTTAACTTCTTCAAAGCACTTATCAGATCTATTTGAAAAAGCAACTGCCCAATGTAACAACCCCAAAGCAGTTAGCAACTGGATTATGACAGATATAACAAGAATATTAAATGAAAAAGAACAAGAACCAAGTGATATTCCTTTTACAGCAAAAGAGCTTGGAGAACTAGTAATATTAATAGATAAAGGAACAATAAGCTCAAAAATTGCAAAACAGGTACTAGAAGAATTATTTGAAAATCCACGAAATCCAGAGGATATAATAAAAGAAAAAGGATGGATACAAATATCAGATGAAGGAGCAATAAAAGAAGTAGTACAAAAAATACTAGAAGCAAATCCTGCTTCAATTGCAGACTTTAAAGCAGGAAGAGACAGAGCCTTAGGATATTTAGTAGGACAAGCAATGAAAGAAACAAAAGGAAAAGCAAATCCTCAAATGCTAAATAAAATGTTCTTAGAAGAATTAAATAAATAAAAATACAAAAATAGCGAGCTTCAGCTTCGCTATTTTTGTATCCTATGTTGAATTTTATTACTAGTTAAAGCACCTACAAGGAAGCAAACAAATAGCATGATGCTACTTTTTATAATAGCATATCCAACTTCAAAAGCTATATGAGATGCAGGATTTAAAATATATAAATATAAAATATATGTAGCAATTAAGAAAACAATAAAAGAAAACTTAAACCCATTTTTCATAACTCTAACAATTGAAACATCAATACTCTTAAAATCATTAATAAACTTTATCATAAGTAAAACCTCCTAAAATTATGTTAACATAAAACTAAATAAAAAGCAAAGGTAATTTCTGCCAATTGAATGTGAATAATTTGATAAATTTTACAAATACTGTTTCTGTGGGAAACAATATAAAAAAATGGAGACATCGTTTAAAGAAAGGAATTAGAGATGGAAATATTAAAAATATTATGGCTATCACTAGCTTCAATAGCAACATTATTTGTACTAACAAAAATAATGGGTAATAAAGAAATGTCACAATTAAATATGTTTGACTATTGTATAGGTATAACAATAGGCTCAATAGCAGCAGAAATGGCAACAGCACTAGAGAGTAGCTTTATTCAGCCACTAACAGCAATGGCAGTATATGCAATTGTAACAATAATTATATCAAGTATATCAAATCATAGTTTAAAAGCTAGAAGAATTGTAGAAGGTAGAACTCTAATTTTATTAGATGATGGCAAACTATATAGAAATAACTTCAAAAAAGGCAAACTAGACTTAAATGAATTTTTAATGCAATGTAGAACAAACGGATATTTCAACATAAGCCAAATACAAACAGCAATACTAGAATCAAACGGGAAAATAAGTTTTTTACCAAAAGTAGGAGCAAAGACAGTAACACCAGAAGATTTAAATCTAAAGATAAAACAGGAAAAGATAGTTTTAAATGTAATACTAGATGGCATTATCTTAGAAGAAAATCTAAAAATATTAGACAAAGATAAAAAATGGCTCATAAAGCAAGCTAATAAACAAGGAATAAAAGACATAAACAAAATCTTCTTAGCAACATGTGATCAAGAAAACAATCTAAGTATATATAAAAAGCTAAATAATGACAATTCAGATGATATGTTTTAAAAATCAATCTTCAAAACTTGACATTTTCCGACATTAAATATAAAATGTATGTGTATTAATAACATTGATCACATAAAGGGGAAGATATTTTAATATGTTTGGATATAGAAGCGATGGTAGAAAATTAAAAACATTACCACCATTTTTCAAAGTAATCCCTAACATAATGTTAGAGAGAAATGACTCACAAGTTCTTTTTAAACAAGATATATCAATAAAGAATTTAGATGAGTATATAGATAAAAAAGCAGAAGATGGAATAAAATTTTCATATATGCACATTGTATATGCTGCATTAGTAAGAATAATAGCCGAAAGACCAAGATTAAATAGATTTGCAATAAATGGAGCAATTTATGCAAGAAACAAAATATATGTTTCTCTAGCTATTAAAAAGAATCTTACAGATGATGGAGAAGAAACCACAACAAAAGCAGAATTTAATGGAACAGAAAACATATTTGAAGTCAAAAGGAAAATAGATGCAATAATAGAGCAAAACAAAGACACATCAGCTGATAATGATACAGATATAGTAGCAAAAACATTAAGTTTAATTCCAACTTGGCTAATTAGAGGAACAATCAAATTTTTAAGATTTTTAGACAATCATGGAATGTTACCAAAAGCTCTAATAAAAGCAAGTCCATTTCATACAAGTGTGTTTCTAACAAATGTTGGATCATTAGGGATTGATAGCATATATCATCATTTATATAATTTTGGTACAACAAGTATGTTCTTCTCAATGGGAAAAAAGAAAAAAGGATATATTTATGAAGATGAAGAAATAAAAGAAGAAAAGTGTATAACACTTGCATTTGTGGGAGATGAAAGAATATGTGATGGCTATTATTATGCAAACTCCTTCAAAATGTTATTTAGATATCTAAAAAAACCAGAATTATTAGAAACAAAACCAGACTACAAACAAGATATACAATAGAATTATTGAAAAAAAGAGGATAAAAATATGTTAAATTATAGTTTTTATACGAGAAAGAAAAAAGGTTTAACTTCAGAAAAAGGAGTAACACTAATAACCTTAATAGTTATGATAATAATAATGCTAATATTATTAGGTGTAGGAACAAAAATAATAATAGATGGAAAAATAATAGGAGCAACTGAAAAAACAGTAAATGCAACAAATAATAAAATAGGACAAGAACAAATAAGAGTAGACTATTTAATGGGAGAGCTAGATGAAGCAAATGAAAACCAAAGAACAGAAGCAGTTTGTGGAAAAAGAACAAGAAAAACTCTTCCATATTATTCAGATAATAAAACTGCAGTAATACCAGAAGGCTTTACGGTATCAGGAATACTGGGAGAACAAAGCATAGATGGAGGATTAGTAATATATAACATTCCCCAAAATATAACCAATATAGATTGGGAAGAAGATATAAATAAAAATGAATGTCCAGATGTAAAGGAAACCTATGATCAATTTGTTTGGATACCTGTTCCAAATATAAATGAAATGTTTATGTGCCAAAGTGAAGGAACAGATACAAATGGTAATAAAGTAGTTGATGATAATGAGTATAATAGTTGTAATATAATAGTAACTGAAGAAAGTGCAAAATGCATAACACATAATTCAACACTTATGGCAGGAAGGATATATAAAACAAGTACAGAAGACTACAATAGAGAATTTAAACAGCAAAAATTCATACAAAACAGAGAACCCGTATCTACAAGCGATAAAACTACTGATTTGGCTCAAATTTCTGCAATACTAAATACTGAAACAGGATATAATACAAGTAGCGAATTTAATAATACATTACAGTTAGAATATAATGAAATAGTTAAAAGTATATATAATAATAAAGGTTTTTGGGTAGGAAGATATGAAACGTCAGGAATGGAGAATACTAATACAAACGTAACAGTAAAAATTGTAGCTGGTGCAATGGAGACCTTAAAAGATGTAAATTGGTATAGAGGTTATGCAGAGCAAAAAATGTATTCAAGTAATAATAATTTCAATTCAGTAAAAAGTTATATGATTTTAGGAGCTGCATGGGATCATATGCTAGATTTTGTAAATACAGAAGAATATGTTGTTACAGAAGTAGGTAATGCTACTCATGATCATTCTGGCTATAAAGTTACTGGTGGAATAGGAATACCAAATTTTAAGGATGTTTCTAAAAACATATATGATTTAGAAGGAAATACGAGTGAATGGACAACTCTAGGTGGGAGTTTGTGGTATCGTGATGTTAGAGGAGGAAACTGGTCTAGTGTTGCAAAATCAGCAGCAGGACGTAGAGGTTGGGAAGCATGGTATGGACATTCATCACGTATAATTTTATATGTTAATAAATAATAATAGATATATAAACATATAGATTTTTTTAGAGTTTAAAAAGATTATTTTAATCAAAAAAACTATTTCTTCACAAACCCTTTAAATTCCTACCATTTTGTGATATAATCATTAAATGAGTTTTTTGAAAGAGGAGAACTTGATGAACAATAACAATATAGTAAAAATATTACCAAACTTTAAGAAGTTTAATGATTATATTTCAAATGTAAAAAACAATACTAATCCAATTATGCTTTCTGGATTAACAGATAGTGGAAAGGTGCATTTTGCCTATTCCACTTACTTTTATACAGAGAAACCAATATGCATAATTACATATAATGAATTACAAGCAAAGAAAATTATAAAAAACCTAGAGTATTTTTCAAATAATATAAAATTTTTCCCTAAAAAAGAAATTATGGCATATGATTATTTAGCAGAAAGTAAGGACATAACATACAAAAGAATAGATTGTCTAAACAATATATATAATAAAAATGCTAAAATAATAGTAACAACTATTGAAGCAGTTAGTCAAAAAATTATCTCAGAAGAAGTACTATATAAAAGTATCCTAGAACTTAAAATAGGAGATACTACTAATTTAAACAACATTAAACAAACCCTCGTAGCCCTTGGATATGAAAGGCAAGAGGTAGTAGAGAACAAATCTGAATTCAGTGTAAGAGGTGGAATAATAGATATTGCCCTTTCAGAAAAAGAAGGCATAAGAATAGAACTTTGGGGAGATGAAATAGATTCTATAAGAACATTTGATATAGACACACAAAGAACAAAAGAAAAAAAGAAAAATGTAACAATCTATCCAGCACATGAATATATATTAGACAAACCATTAGAAAAAATTGCAAAAGAAATAGAAAATGAAAAGGATAAAGAAGAAATATTATCAGGAAACTATATAAACAAAGTAGATAAATATTGGAATAGTTTTTACGAAAATCCAAATAATACATTTATAGATTATATCAAAGATAACTACATTGTATTCTTAGATGAAGTAAGCAAGCTAAAAGCAAGAACAGAAAATATAATAAAAGACACAAAAACACTAATACAAAGCTTGATAGAAAAGAATCGTTATGTTCCAGACTCACTAGAAAAAATTGAGGATTATATAGAATTTTTAGACAGAATAAAAAATACACAAACAATATACTTAGAAAATAAAGATATAGGTTTTGTAGATAAACAAAGTATGCATGCGAAAAGAAATGGATATAGCTTTAGCTATAGGGAGGTCAACTTTTTTCGTAGTTCAATGGATTTATTGTTTAAGGAGATTCAAAAAGGACTTGGGCAGGGAACAACAATAGCGATACTTTGTGGAGCACAAAGCAATATAAAAAGAATTAAAGAATTATTATCAGAAAAGATAAATAATCCCAGACAGTTAGAAAAACTAATAATAACAGAAGGCTCTCTTACAGAGGGTTTTGAATGCTATGATTTTAATTTGTTAGTGATATCAATAGAAGAGTTATTTAATATCCCAAAAAAAAGAAGAAAAACACCAGAACAATTTAAAACAGGAGAAACAATAATCTTTTCAGATTTAAAAGTAGGAGACTATATAGTTCATAGAACTAATGGAGTAGGACAATTTGTAGGAATAAACACAATAGAAGCAGCAGGAGTTACAAAAGACTATATCAAAATAAAATACAAAGATGATGGAGTTTTATATGTTCCAACAAGCAATCTAGACAATATAAAAAAATATATAGGTTCAGGAGATGGAATACCAAAACTTAATAAACTAGGCAGTAAAGACTGGGCAAAAACAAAAGCAAGAGTAAAATCTAATTTACAAGAGGTTGCCAAAGATTTGATAGAATTATATGCAAAAAGGGAAAAAGCAAAAGGCTTTATGTTTTCAAAAGATACAGAATGGCAAAAAGAATTTGAAGAAAAATTTCCATACATTGAAACTAATGATCAATTAAGAAGTATAGAAGAAATGAAAAAAGATATGGAAAGTGAAAGACCAATGGACAGACTACTTTGTGGAGATGTTGGATATGGAAAAACAGAGGTAGCCTTAAGAGGAGCTTTTAAGGCATGTATGAATCAAAAACAAGTAGCATATTTAGCACCAACAACTATTTTAGCAAGTCAACAATATGACACATTTAAAGAAAGAATGAAAGAATATCCAATAAGAATAGAACTATTAAATAGATTTATTCCTAGTGCGAGACAGAAGGAGATAATAAAAGGCTTAAAAACAGGAGAAGTTGATATTGTAATTGGAACACACAAATTGCTAAATGATGAAATTGAATATAAAAATTTAGGATTATTAATAATAGATGAAGAACACCGATTTGGAGTAAAGCATAAAGAAAAAATTAAAAAACTAAAAACAAATGTAGATGTACTAACAATGACAGCAACACCAATACCAAGAACACTTCACATGTCAATAGTCGGAATACGCGATATGTCATGCCTCTACGAGCCACCACAAAATAGACGACCAGTACAAACTTATGTATTAGAGTATGATGAAGAGGTTGTAAGAGAAGCAATAACAAAAGAACTAGAAAGAGAAGGTCAAGCCTTTTACTTATATAACAATGTAGAGAACATAGATAAAAAAGCAGAAGAGATATCAAAATTAGTACCAGAAGCAAAAGTAGCCTATGCCCATGGACAAATGACAGGACACGAGATAGAAGACATAATGCAAAAATTCATAGATAAAGAAATTGATGTATTAGTATGTACAACAATTTTAGAATCTGGAATAGACATACCAAATGCAAATACAATAATAGTTGAAAATGCAGATAGACTAGGATTAGCACAGCTATATCAGATACGAGGAAGAGTTGGAAGAAGTGACAGGCAGGCATATGCATATATAACATATAAACGTGACAAAATGATTACAGAAGTTGCAGAAAAGAGATTGAAGGCAATAAAAGAATTCACAGAATTCGGTTCAGGATTTAAAATAGCAATGAGAGACTTAGAAATAAGAGGAGCAGGAAGTATACTAGGAGAAATACAGCATGGACATATTGATGAAGTAGGTTACGAAACATATTGCAAAATCTTAGATGAAGTAATAAAGGAACAAAAAGGAATAAAGGTTGAAGAGGATCCAGAAATTACAATTGATATTAACATATCAAGTTTTATACCCGATTCATATATTGAAAACACAGACCAAAAGATGGAAAGCTATAGGAATATTGCCGTATGTAGAACAGAGGAAGATTTTAAAAACATCGAGGAGGATTTAACTGATAGATTTGGAAAAATGCCTAAAGAAGTTATAAATTTAATAAGTATTGCAAAATTAAAAGAAATATGTAAAAATAGTGGTATAATAAAAGTTATTCAGAAGCAGAATAATATAATACTATATTTTGAACCAGCAAGGTTTAGTTTAGATATGGCAGAACTGGTTCATAAATATAATGAAAAGATAAAATTTTCAACAGGAGTTATTCCATATATAACATATAAAGTTCAAAATCCAAAAAATGTAATTCTAGAAATAGAAGAATTATTAGAAAACAAATAATGAATTTTTTTTGAAAGGACTGATCTAATGCTAATAACTAGCAAAGACAATGAAACTATAAAACACATACGTAAATTAAAAGAAAAAAAATATAGAGATGAATACGGGGAATATATAGTAGAAGGTATAAAACTAATAAATGAAGCGATAGGAGAAAAGCAAAACGTAAAAACAATAATAATATGTGATAACTGCGACAAAGAAGCCATAAATCAAAGCTCAATGTATGAAGTTGCAAAACTCAATTGTGTATATGTAGATGAAAAAGTATTTAATACAATTACAGAAGTGAAAAATCCACAAGGAATATTAGCAATTATAGAAAAACAAAATAAAGAAAAACAGATAAACTATAATGAGGACATAATAGTAGTATTAGATGACATACAAGATCCAGGGAATTTAGGAACAATACTAAGAACAGTAGACAGTGTTGGATTAAGCCAAATAGTAGTATCAAAAAAAAGTGGAGATATATATAATTCAAAAGTAGTACGTTCTACAATGGGTGCAATATTCAGAGTAAATGTAATAGAGAGTGAGAACTTAGTAGATACAATAAAGGAAATAAAAAAACATAAATATACAATTACATCAACAACACTAAATACAGATAAAAGCTTATATGATATTGCACTTAAAAAAACAGCTATTGTAATAGGAAATGAAGCAAATGGTGTCTCAAAAGAAATACAAGGAATGTCAGATATTAAAATAAAAATTCCAATGCTCGGAAAAACAGAAAGTCTAAATGCCTCAGTAGCAGCAGGTGTAGTACTGTACGAATATGTAAGACAAAAATTAAAATAACAAAATATTTTAAATTTACAAAAACTATTTACAAAAATTAAAATAATATATATAATATGCATAGCAATTTTAAAAATAGGGGATGTATTAATTGTGGGAGATATTAATGTATTTACAGGACCAATGAAATGTGGGAAAACACAGAAAATATTAGATGAAGCACAAAGACAACAAATAGCAGGGAGAAATATACAAGTATTTAAACCAAAATTAGATAATAGATTTTCAAGCAATGAGGTTATAAGTAGAAAAGGATATAAACTACAAGCTATTGAGATAAACAATGTACAAGAAATAAAAAACTATGATGCAGATGTATATGTAATAGACGAATTTCAGTTTTTAAATGGAGACGTATCAGAACTTAATGATTTAGCTAAAAAGGGAAAAAAATTTTATATATCTGGATTAAATTTAACATCAGAAAGGAAACCATTTGGCAAAATGGGAGATTTATTATGTATGGCTGATAATGTACAAATGCTTACAGCAGTATGTGAAGTATGCCATAATGATAATGCAATATATACATATTTTAAAGGAAAAAATAAAACAGGAGATGTACTTGTTGGAGACAATTGTTACATGCCATTATGTAGAAAATGTTATGAAAAGTTAATAAATGAAAATAAATAAAAAGTCCATAAGGGCTTTTTTAGTTTAGTAACATAAAAATTTCAAAAACTTCTAAACACTTTTTAGTTACAAAATTTCTTTAATTAGTAGTATTAATTAAAAATATATGATATACTTATTAAATAATCTATAAATGAGGTAAAAAATGTTAATAGATAAACTGTTAGAAACAAAAATAAAAGTATATGCATTTGTAGGCCCATCCGGAACAGGCAAAAGTTATAGAGCCCAGATGGTTGCAAGTGAATACAATATAAGATATATAATTGATGATGGACTTCTTATAAAAGATAATGAAGTAATTGCAGGGGTTTCTGCCAAAAAAGCACCAACTAAAATTGAAACAATAAAAGGTGCATTATTTCTAGATCCAGCCAAAGCAGAAAAAATAAAAAAAGCATTTAGAAAATATAGACCAGAAAGCTTACTTATACTTGGTACATCAGACGACATGATAAAGAAAATAATGAGCAACTTAGAATTACAAAATTTAGAAAAAACTATATATATAACAGATGTAGCAACAGAACAAGAGATGGAAGAAGCTAAGAGAATGAGAATAACAGAAGGGAAACATGTAATACCAGTCCCAACTTTTGAAATAAAGAAAGATTTTTCAGGATATATATTAGATCCTTTGCAAATTTTCAAATCAAAAGGTAAAAATGAGAAACCATACATATCAGAAAAATCAATAATTAGACCGACATTTAGCTATCTTGGTAATTATACAATATCAGATACTGCATTAAAAGATATAATAGAACATTTAGCAGTAAAAGTAGATGCAATACACAAAATATATAGGACAAGAATAGAAAAGACACCAACAGGAATAAATATTTATATAGAAATTATGTTAGTCTATGGCTTTAATGTAATAACCTCTTTACAAAACTTTAAAAAGAAATGTATAAAAGAAATAGAAAATTTAACAGCAATGAATGTAGATAAAGTACAAATATTAGCAAAAGGAATATATAAATCAGAAAAGGGAGATTAATAATGGGATTTATAGTAGGAATAGATGGAACTGCAGGAAGTGGAAAAGGAACAGTAACTAAAAAAATATCTAATAAACTGGGACTAATTAATATAGATACAGGTAGCACATATAGATGTGTCGCACTAGCTGCATTAAGAGAAAATGCAATAGTAGATGGAAATATAGATAATAAAAAGATTATAAAGCTTTTAGACAAAATATCAATAGAAATAAAAAACTCTAAATTAGGTGATAAAATATACTTAAATGGAGAGGATGTAACAACTAGAATAAGGGAAAAAGACGTTACTCAAGTGGTATCTCCAGTATCTGCAATAAAAGAAGTAAGATATAAAATGGTTGACTTACAAAGAAAAATGGCTGAAGGTAAAGATGTGATTATGGAGGGAAGAGACATATGTACATATGTCTTTCCAAATGCTGACATAAAAATATATTTAGACGCTGCTGAAACAGAAAGAGCAAAAAGAAGATTATTAGAAATGCAAGAAAAAGGAATAAAAATGACTTATGAAGAAGTCTTAGATAATATAAGAAAAAGAGATTACAACGATAAAAACAAAGAAATAGGTGCATTAAAACTAGCTCCAGATAGTATTGTTATAGACACAACCAACATGAACATTGAAGAAGTAGAAAATAAAATAATCCAAATTATTAAAGAAAAGAGAAAATAAATGAGAGTAGTTATAAAATTTATATTTAAAATATTTGCAATAATAATGTATAGACCTAAAATACTTGGAAAAGAAAACCTACCTGAGGAGGGAGGAGCCCTTCTTTGCCCAAATCATGTACACAATTTAGATGCAGCAATTATAGTTGCAATGTTTAAAAGAAAAGTAAATGTATTAGCAAAAGAAGAACTTTTTAAAAATAAGTTTTTATGCTGGATAGCAGATTTATTTGGAATATATCCAGTAAAAAGAGAAAAAGCAGATATGCAAGCAATAAAAATATCATTGAAATTATTAAAAAAGGATGAACTATTATTAATCTTCCCAGAAGGAACAAGGAATGGCATGGCAAAAGGAGTAAAACCTAAAAACGGGGCAGTATTAATTGCAGCAACAGCAAACAAACCTATAATACCAATAGGAATACAGGGAAGCTTTAAACCATTTACAAAAGTGATTATAAATATAGGAAAACCAATAGATTATTCTAATGCAAGAGAAGAAGCAAAAGATAAGGAAGAAGCAAGTAAATTAACAAGAAAATTGATGGAGAAAATAGTAAAATTAAGAGACGAAGATCCAAAAGTTGTCAAAAGAGTTGAAAAAGCATCAAACTAAGTGTATAATAGAAAAAGGTGAAAATATGGAAATAGATAAGACAAAAGCAATAATAGAAGCAATACTATTTTCTTGTGGCAGACCTGTTAAAATCAAAGAATTAATATCAGCATTAGAATTGCCAGAAGAAGACATAATAAAAATAATAGAAAGTATGAAGTCGGATTTTATAGAAGCTAATAGAGGAATAGAAATTGTAAAGGTAGAAAATGGATATGCACTATGCAGTAAAAAAGAGTATTATGATTACATATATCCTATATTCGACAATAGAGTAAAACCTAATATTTCAAATGCAGCAATGGAGACTTTAGCAATAATAGCATATAATCCAAATATAACAAGAGCAGAAATAGAAGGAATACGTGGAGTAAACTCAGATGCTACTATATATAAGTTATTAGAATACGGCTTAATAGAAGAAGCAGGGAAATCAGACTTGCCAGGAAAACCAACAATGTACCGAACCACGCAAGAATTTTTAAAAACCTTTGGAATGTCAGATTTAGAACAACTACCAGAATTACCGAAATATAAAATAGATGAAAATGAACAATTAGTAATAGAAGATATTATAGAGAAAAAAATGGAGGCTCCTAATCCCAGCTTGCCTGAAAGCAAGAAAGAATAATTGATAACAAACATTAAATAATATAAAAAGGAGTAAATTTATATGAATAAAAACGAAGAAAATTTTGTAAAAGAAATAACAAATATAGAAGAAAATTTTGCCCAATGGTATACAGACATAGTTATAAAAGCAGATTTAGCAGATTACACAGACACAAAGGGATTTGTAGTAATAAAACCATATGGATATGCAATATGGGAAAATATACAACAATATACAAATGATAAATTCAAAAAAGCAGGAGTAAAAAACATTTATTTACCATTACTAATTCCAGAGAACCTATTAAATAAAGAAAAAGAACATATAGAAGGTTTTGCCCCAGAAGTAGCATGGGTTACAATAGGTGGACAGGAAGAACTAGAAGAGAAACTATGTATTCGCCCAACTTCAGAAACAATGTTTTCAACACTATATTCAAAATGGGTAAAATCATGGAGAGACCTACCAATGGTATATAACCAATGGTGCAATGTGTTAAGATGGGAAAAGGAAACAAGACCATTTTTACGTTCAAGAGAATTTTTATGGCAAGAAGGACACACTATACATGCAACTGCAACAGAAGCAGAAGCTAGAACACAACAAATGCTAAATATATATGCGGATATAATAGAAAACTTATTGGCAATTCCAGTAATTAAAGGAAGGAAAACAGAAAAGGAAAAATTTTCAGGTGCAGTAGCTACATATACTGTAGAGACATTAATGCATGATGGAAGAGCACTCCAAGCAGGAACATCTCATTATTTTGGACAAAACTTTACAAAACCATTTGAAATAAAATTTCAAAACAAAGAAGGAAAAGAAGAATATGCATACCAAACATCTTGGGGATTTAGTACAAGACTAATAGGTGCAACAATAATGGCACATGGAGATAATAGAGGTTTAAAATTACCACCAAGAGTAGCACCAATACAAGCAGTAATTGTTCCAATAGCAATGCAAAAAGAAGGAGTTAAAGAAAAAGCAGAGGAATTATATAACCAATTAAATATTAAATACAGAATGGAATGTGATACAAGAGAAAGCTATACACCAGGCTACAAATTTAATGATTGGGAAATGAGAGGAATCCCTGTAAGAATAGAAATAGGACCACGAGATATCGAAAATGGAGAATGTATATTTGTAAGACGTGATACATCTGAAAAAATTAGAGTAAAACTAGATGAAATAGAAACAAAATTAGGGGAAGTATTAGAACAAATACAACAAAATATGTATAATGAATGTAAGGAAAATATGGAAAAAAGAACATCAATTGCAAATAACGTAGACGAATTTATAGAAAAAATAAATACTAACCAAGGATTTATAAAAACAATGTGGTGTGGAAATGAAGAATGTGAAAATAAAATAAAAGAACTAACAGGAGCACATTCTAGATGCATTCCATTTAAAAAGGAAACTGTTGGAGATAAATGCGTATGCTGTGGAAAACCAGCAGATACATATGTAATATGGGGAAGACAGTATTGAAAAAATTAATAAAAAACAACACTTAGGCACCATTGGATGCCTAAGTGTAAAAACTTGTTACTATTCACCCTTAATTTACTAAATTCTCGCCCAATCTCGTCGGAGCTTTTACTTTGTAGTAAATTGCATTTGCAATTTACGTATAAAGCAAGGTTAAGCTACATTAATTTGCACCGATGCAAAGCATCGTGTGCATT
>SFKS01000018.1 GCA_004554705.1 Clostridiales bacterium
CTCTCTACCAAATTGCGAATGTGTTGTTATAACTATATGTAGTGGTAACCGCATTCACTGCGGTTATTCATTTCCTATATTTATTATATACAGATTATTAAGAAAAGTCAATAATTTCAACGTATTTTTTAACTTTTGGCGAAATACTTCCAAAAAATTTTATCAATATCATTTTTATTTACAAATTTCTTGTTTCCTTTGTAATTTATTATAATATCTCCATCTGCAAGATTATTTAAATCATTTATTTTTTCTAATATATCGTTCAATTCATCAGCTGATAATTGACTTTTACCAATTATATTATATGTTGGTGTTTCCCATAGTTTACCTTTTAAACTAATAGATGAAAATAATTTTGGAAAAATATAATAATATTTTATAACACTTTTATATTTAAATAATATATTTTTTTCTGTTATTCGTATATGTTCATCATTATTGCGTTTACTAGATATATCTACTATAAATAATTCGTCTATTAGTTGTTTTTTCTTTTCTGCTATTCTATATGGAATATATAAAATTGATACTATAATTAATATGGCAATAACTATGCTAATTGTAGTTGTTAATTTTATGTTATAATAGTTTAAAAAGTATAGTAAAAAACTAATACCTATAATTAAAGAAATTATAGCAGATATAATTACAATATTATTATCTTTTTTATTTTTCAATTTTATCTACCTCTTATTTACATAGTTGTTTTTAAATCTTTCGTATTTATTAATCCTAAAAGTTCAGGATTATAATTATAAATTTCTATTACTGGTATATTATAACTCTCGTTATTTATAGTAATCCATTCATTTGAAGGAACTAATGTAAATTCTTTATTATCTTTTTTACAAATAAATCTAACTGTTGAAAAAGATAAAGAATATTTAAAATTTGTTTTATATTCTAGTTTTTCAATATAGTGTTCTTCATCATGGTTATTTCCATGCATTATCGTTACTTTTTCACTTAATATTTCAAAAGCTGTATTATTGATAATCCAATCAGCAGCTACTGTTTCTGGTATTATTACATTATCTATTGGAGCATATCTATTTGGATCCGCTCCATATATATTAGTATAAGTATATGAATATACTTTTAAACTTTCTATATCTTCAATATTTATAAACATTCCTTTGACTACTTCTAAATTTGTACTTGTAACTTTATCTACATAAAAAGGATTTCCTCTTTTTAACTCACTATCACATTTAGGACATTTTAAGTATATTATTTTTTCAGTATTAGGAATTTTTGACCAATCTACTTGTATTTCATTTCCACAAAAACATTTTATTGTGTTAGGGTTATTATTATTTTCTTTAATATTAGTTAATCTCTCAATATTTTCTTTTAGTATTTGGATAGCACTTTTTAAAGGATTTTCGCTAATCTTTTTTAGACTTGTTGCAAAAGAAATTTCCTCACTATTTTCAAACTTATTGCAAAATTCAATAATATTGCTATATACAATATTTTGATTGTTTAGCATATTTTCCAAATCCTTTAAAGAAAATTCAATTCCTTTGCTAAAATTGTTCAAAATTACAGCTATATAAACATTTTTAGAAATATTTGTCCATACAGGATCCAGAGTTTTATCATCTTTTAATAATGAATTGGCAGACATATCTAATTGCTTTACAGTAGTTTTCAAATCATTATTTTCATAATTTAGATATGCTCCTAGTATATCTCTTTCTAAATCTTCTAATTTCATTCTCTACACCTTACCTCGTATTATATATTTATAGTATTTAAAGTCTACTATAAAGACTTATGCTATAATTGTTTTAGATACTGTGGATTGTTTAACACCACCTACCACTTGATGGTTTAAGAAAGGCTACAACCACAGCTCTTTGTACATTTGTTAATCAGTTAGATACCGCATGACGGTTTATTTAGAACGAGGTTACAATCGCAAAGTGTTACGTGGTCTAAAACAGTATCAATATTTTATTTAAAGGATGTGTTTTTATGATTTTTGTTGGTATTGATGTTGCCAAAGATAAGCACGATTGTTTTATTACTGATTCTGATGGTGAAATACTTTTTGATTCTTTTACAATTACAAACAATATAGAAGGTTTTGAAAACTTATTTCAAAAGATTGAATCTGTTTCAAATGATTTAACTAAAGTAAAAGTAGGTCTTGAAGCCACTGGACACTATAGTTACAACATTTTAGGATTCCTTCTTAACAAAAACCTTACTGTATACGTGATTAACCCTTTACACACTAGTCTTTACAGAAAAAGTCTAAGCCTTAGAAAGACTAAAACAGATAAGGTTGATTCCAAAACTATCGCAACTATGCTTATGTCCGATGTAGACTTAAAGCCCTACTCAAGTGAATTATACCACAACGAAGAGCTAAAGTCACTATCTCGTTATCGTTTTGATAAAGTTCAAGAACGTGCCAAGCTTAAATCTTCCATTGCTCGACTTGTTAATATTCTTTTCCCCGAATTAGAAAAATTATTTTGCACTATCCACTTAACAACTGTTTATCAACTTCTTAGTGAATATCCTGGTGCTTCTCACATAGCAAATGCTAAATTGGATGAACTTTCAAATATTATTTTTTCTTCTTCAAAAGGAAGATTTGACTATTCAAAAGCCGAACTAGTTCAAGTTACTGCACAAAAATCTATTGGCTCTGTAATGCCAGCTAAATCTCTTGAATTAAAGCATACAATTAAACTCATTCAAGAGCTTGACTCTGAAATCGAAGAAATAGAAAAGGAAATTAAAATTATAATGGATAAAATCAATTCTCCAATTTTAACAATACCAGGTATTAGTTATCGCATGGGAGCAATGATTTTATCTGAAATTGGTAGTTTCTCTAATTTTGATTCACCAGATAAAATACTGGCTTTTGCTGGACTCTCTCCTTCTACATATCAATCTGGAAAACTTGATTCTTCTCATTCTCATATGGAAAAACGAGGTTCAAGATATTTGCGTTATGCTCTATTTAATGCTACAAAATTTGTATGCAATTGGGATCCAATTTTTAATGCTTATCTCTCAAAGAAACGCGCTGAAGGCAAGCACTATAATGTTGCAATCTCACATGCCACTAAAAAGTTGGTACGAGTTATGTTTCAACTAGAAAAAACAGGACAAACTTTTCAAAGAATTGCTTAGTATTTCTTATATTCTAAAATTTTTGAGTGCCTAAATGACACTCTATTCATCATGCAATTTTCAATGTACAAATTTAATCTAAAACTTTTTAAACTTTTTTTGATTTTTCTATTGACTTTTAATAGTTAGTCTTTCTTGCTATTCATTCTACACTATAATTATTTTTTTTGCAATAGTTGGCAAATTTAAAATTTTGTTGTAAAAAATAAAGATATATGATAAACTAATAAAAAATACATTAAGGAAAAAATATATGGAAAAACAAGAATTAAAAGATAAAATAAAAGAATTTTGTAAAAATAAACATTTTGAAAATCCTTTTATACAAGAATGTATAACTGAATTTATAGAAGGACATACAGAATTATATGGAGATGTTATTTCGGCAGAAGATTTATTTAAGAGGCTAGAAGATAATTTAGATAAAATAACATTTGCTGGTCGAGAAAAAGCACCAAATGGAGAGCTTGGAGAATATAAGGGGAGAATTGCAGATAATACTGATACAAATGAAATTTTTATTTATTTTGATGAAGCTGATTTAGAATTGTCTCAAACAGATTTAAAAATGTGGAATTTATATACTGAGTCAGATAAGCAAAAGCTATTACAAAATATGCAGACAAGAAGATCAGAAATGAAAAGTACATTAATACATGAATTAACTCATTCTACATATACCATAAAAGATGAATATGGTATGGGAGAAAAACATATTTTCTCTACAACTGGTAAAGATTATTTATCTGGAGAATATAGACAAATTGGTGGTAATAACAATAATGTTGAGGCTATAGTAAATTATATTTCAAGTAGAATCGAAGGAAAAAGTACAGATGAAATATCAACATATCAAGCAGAAACCAAAGCAATATATATGTTAGCTGAAAAAATAGATGAAAAGTCAATTGTTCAATCTGCATGGGAGTCTGATGAACAACAATTTAAACAAGCCTATGTAGAATCAATAGGGGCAGATATAGAAACTGGTGAAAAGAGTTATAATAGCTTTCAAAATATAATGAAAAAATTAGTAGTTACAAGAGGACAAAACATAAGTATCGGTGAAAATAATAGGAAAAATGAACAGCTATTATCTGAAATGCAACAAATATTAGATGGAAAAAGCTATGAACTTGAATCAGGCAAATTTAAAGATATGGAACATACAATAAGGACAGAAGATACTATATCCACCGACATAACTGAAAGAGAGAATAAGCTATCATTTACTCAAAGAATTGCTAGATTTTTCGAAAAACATAAACCATTAATGAATATTTCGATTATAAAAGATTTTGTTAGAAGACAATTAGATGTTTTGCCTCCTGCTAGAAATCAAGAAGAAAATGACGTATCTACTTTAAATAGCAGAAGAAATGATTTTATTAATGAAATATCAAATAATGGAGAATTTAGAAAAATACAACCTTTGCAAACTAGTAATGAAAAACACACAAATTTAGAGGAAATCCATAAGCAAATTAGTGAAGAAAATGAAAGATAAAAAATATATTTTTAGTAAGAAATGAGAATCTTTTTTTGGGATTCTCATTTCTTTAATATAATATCATTGATTTTCAATACTATTAAATAAATATAAAGCAACTTTGTTTCTGTCAGCTTGTTCCATTTCCATAAGTTTAGCCATAGCAAAATTAATATTAAAATATTTTCTTGAGCCAAAATTTATAAGAGTTGTTCTATATTCTTCATCTATATTTCGTAAGAGAGAATCAAATTTATTATACATTTCATTTTTGTTATATTCTAAAGTAAGCCAACTACTATCATTCATACATATTGCAAGTCTTAATTTATCTTTGATATTCATTTAATCATATCAATCAAATATTCTAATTTGCTTTTTTCTTTTAATTTTTCCATTTTTTCAATCTCCTTATTTTAATTCAAAATTATTTTTCTTTTTTATATTCATAGATTTATTTTTATCTGGTATAGTTACTTTTCTATAAATGTTATTTGCAATTTGATTATCGTTGTCATCAAAAATGCCATTTTTATATAGATCATCACTAACATATTTATATTTTTCATCCTTATCAAAACCAATTCTATTTTGGAAATGTTTCATTAATTTCTGCCAAAAAACTTTAAAT
Organism: Clostridiales bacterium; assembly: GCA_004554705.1. GTDB lineage: Bacteria > Bacillota > Clostridia > TANB77 > CAG-508 > UMGS1781. The sequence goes on from SFKS01000018.1 coordinate 5,280, forward strand.
TTTTGTAGTTCTTCTTTTAACTTGTTCTTTTCAGTTTGTAATTTATCAATTATTTTATCTTTGGTTGATAATTTACTTTTTAGACTGCTTATTTCATTATCTTTTAATTCTATTTCATATTTTAGAGAAGAAACTTCTTTTATTCTTTCATAAGTAGAATGTTCAAAATCTTTAATTGCTATATTTAAGTCATTTACACTTCTAACTGTTTTAGTGGTATCTGTTACATCTTTAGTAAAATTTTTAATTTTCTCGACATCTTCGTTTGAAATAACCATATTATTTTTATTAAACTTAGCAGGTTTTAAATTATTTAATATTTGATTTATATCTTTTGATGTATTATCAAGTGTATTAGTTTGTTTATTAGCTTTATCAAGTTTTTTCTCTTTTTCAGCAAGTTGTTTTTTGATATTTTTATAATCACTCATATCTTTAACATTTATATCTTGATTTCTACCTTTTTGTTTTTCTTTTAATTTAAAGTCTATATCATAAAATTTATTAAATGACTTGATACAAGATTTTCTCATTTTATCTTGAATTTCAGTTAACGACTCTTTGGTAAATAACTTTGATTTTCCAACTTGTTTTCTCATACCTCTTGTACAATTTTCTATAATAGGCACACCAACAATGTGCATATGGGGAGAGGTTTCATCAAAGTGTATTGTTGCATTTGCTATTTTAAAAGTTGGTACAATTTTAACTAATTCTTTTATTTGTTCATTATATACATCAATCATTTTTAGTCTATATTGTTTATCTTTATCGTTCCAAAAGTCCATATCTCCAAGTTCAATTATAATTTCACAAGCAATATCATTTTGTGATTCGCATACTTTTAGAAAATAATTATCTATTTTTCTATCGTTTCTAGTTTGCTTATTGTTATATTCAATTCTAGATTCTTCAAATTCTGTTATATATAAATCTTTTACATCAGTTACAATATCATTTGTTCCATAAATTATTCTAATCAAATCTTTTTCATTATCATAATCTCGTAAATTATGCTTATTAACTTTAGATAAATCTTTTGCATTTTGAATTGCATTATTTGATAGAGAAGTAGTACCAGATAAATTTTCTTTTGCAACTTTATTTGCTAATTTACTTTTATTTTTATCACTTCCTAAATGGAATGAATATGCTAATTCTTGCTCCAATAAAAACACCTCCTTGAAATTTCTTCGTAACGAAAGGACTTTGACTTGTCATAAGTCCTAACCCCCTATGAGTTGTGTCATGCTAACACAACTCGGGGGCTCTGCGAGGCAATAAAATTTATCTACACCGATAAATTTTATTCAAATTAACTATCGCCACTTTCATTGCTTTGCAACAAAACGTGCCACGTTAATTTGTTTCTGCTGTATCATCTTCGCAGAACTTTACTGGCTTTACACCTACTGAAATGTGAGTAGGCTCTTTTGTATAAATTACACTATCATTTGTTTCATCTGGTATATAATTAAATGCAGTATCAATTTCTTGCATTTGAAATTTATCTTCCTCATTAATATAAAGTATTCCAAATTCATACGTTTCCATTTTGTTGTCTGGATCTAGTTTATAATAATCTTTTAATGGAAATACTCTAACAATAGCAGAGTTATCTTCAGCAAAATTGAAATAAAATACTTGTTTATCTACATAGTATGTTGCCTCTGTGTAATGAACATCATAGTATTGTCTTAATCTCATGATTATTTCTCCAACTTCTTTCTCTGGCAAATAATTGCTAAACCTAACACTACCAAGCACATTGCCTAATATCATAGGCTTTGTAGTATCAATATAACCATTTTCATATAATTCTTGACAAGGTTTACAAATGGATTCTCTAAAGTTTATTTGTGTTACAACTACTTCGTTACCAACTAAAGCAAGTTCTATATCATCAACATATTTCATTATTAAGTCTGCTTGTTCTTGTCTTGTATAGTCTTTCCAAGTTTTAGTTCTTTCTTGATATTCTTTATCTAATTTGATTTTGTTAATAAAATCAATATCTCTTTTTAGCAGAATATCTTTAGGTGTGAATTTTAATTCTTCTACACAATCAGTAGTGTTTAGTTTGTATTCTAATTCACTAATTGCTTTTTCCACTATTTTCTTTTCTTCGTTATATTCTTTTAAATCAAACGCACCATTTATATAGGCTTTTTTAATTCTTTCTAATTTATTCTTTTGATTATTTATTTCTTTTTGTAGTTGTTCAGTAGGCTCATCAAATTTCTGCTTAATCATAGGCAAGAAGAATTGATTTACAACTGAGTCATATTCTATAAGTTCAGATATAAATTGTTCAAAATAATCATTTATCAACTTTTCTTTAAATTCAATTTTGCAGTCATTACAATAATAGTAAAAATAAGAATTGCCGTTTTTCTTTGTAGTTGCTTTTCCACCTAATATTCTATTACATTTTGGACATTTAAGTTTTTGCAAATAAAGATAAGTTAAAGTTCTCTGATAACTTCTTGAATTTTTCTTTTTCTGTACTTGGCAATCTTCCCACATCTCTTTTGAAATAATAGGTTCTACAACATCTTCATAGTAGGTAGGATGTTTTGTAGTTTTACCATGAACAAAATCTCCTTTATATATTTCATTTTCAATAATGCCAACAATAGTTGAGTCTCTCCAATTATCTTTTTCTAAAACTCTTTCTTTGTTAAGCAGATTACTAATCTTCTTATAAGACATACCATTATAGTACAAATCAAATATTCTAATGACTATATCCTTTGTTGTATAATCAATTACTAATTTTTTATCTTCTCGTTTATAACCTAGTGGAGCTTTATGGGGAATATGTCCTTGCTTTATTGCACCTGCTAGACCTATTTTAGTTCTTTCACTTGTTCTTTCGATTTCATTTTGGCTAACACTCATTAAAAGTCTTGAAATCATCTTACCATTTGCGCTTGTTGTGTTTATTTCATCATTTACACAATCTAAGTAAGCGTTGTTTTCATCTAAAAAAGTCATAAGATTTTCCCAATCGTAAATACTTCTAGTTATTCTATCTAGTTTTAGAGCAACAATAGTATTTATCTTTTTAGCTTTAATGTCATCTTTTAACCTTTCAAATTCTGGTCTATGATTACCAGTTTTCGCACTAATTCCAGCGTCTGTATAATAATCTATTATTTCATAACCTTTAAATTTACAAAAAGACTCTAATCGTTCCTTTTGCTCTGGCAAACTAAATCCGTTCTCTAGCTTGATCCTCTGTTGAAACTCTTAAATATAACCCACATTGTTTCTTTTCTTCGTTCAATTTTCAAACCTCCAATCTAACAAAAAAGAGATATCAAAGTACAATACGAGTACTACTGACATCTCTTAAATCCATTTATCATAAACTAAAATACAATAATGCAATATAATATAATTTTTTCAAAGTACTCATAAACATATAGCTTTTGACGGACAGCTATACATAATTTATTGTCTATATTATATCACGATTTAAAGAAATGTCAATTATTTACAATCATATGTTTTTCAAATATTCTTCTAACTCTGATAATTTAATCTTTTTAGTTAAGTTAGAAATATACACATCATTTGAATAATTAAATACTAAAAGAGTAATATTTTTAATAATCATTCTATGTGGCTCAATATATGTAAGATTAGTTTTATCTAATTTTCTAATACTACCATTGATAAAAGTAGGAGTAACTTTTGAAAACTCACATATAAATTCTAGTCGTTGTTTTAGACATTTTTCAAACTCTAGTTCTTGCTTAATTATCTTCATTTTTCACACCATCCTTCCATTTTAAAGTTAGGATGATTTTTTCGCAAAAGAAAAAAAATCAACCATTTTACTGATTGATTTTCATATCTATCTGTTCAATTTAGTTCGAACAGAAACGTCGTTGGAGCGGGTAGAGGGAATCGAACCCTCGCTACCAGGTCGGAAGCATGGAATTCTACCACTAAATTATACCCGCATCTAATACAATTTTATCATACAAAATAAAAAAGTCAAGAAAATTATTGAAAAAGAAAAGTCGATATGATAGAATATGTGCAGAAATAAAAACTCAGGGAGGAAGGCCATGGAGAAAAACAAAGGAATAACACTAATAACATTAATAATGACAGTTATAATACTGCTTATAATTGCTGGACTATCGATAAACTATGGAATAAATACGTATAAAAGCTCTAAAGTTATGAAATTTGAAACATATATGAAAATATTACAAAAAAAGGTAGATATAATGATAGAAGAAGGTATAGATTATACAACAGTTGGAACAGCTCTAACAAATGGACAAAAAGATAGGTTGCAAGCAATTATGCCAACTATAGATACATCTGAACCACAATTAAGATATTTTTCATCTGACAATATAGAAGAAGTTTTTGATGTTCCTGAAGTATATGATGAAATAGTAATAAATTTTGCAAATAGAGATGTAATAAGCCTAAATGGTGTTGAAAAAAATGGTGTCATGCACTATGTTGAATACACATTGCACTAAGAAAGGAAAAATTATGGGAAAAATAGTTTTATTAGATGAATTAACAATAAATCAAATAGCAGCCGGAGAAGTTATTGAAAGACCAGCTTCTGTTGTAAAGGAATTAGTTGAAAATTCAATAGATGCAGGAGCAACTAGTATAAACATAGAAGTCAAAAATGGAGGAATAAAGCAAATTAGAATAATAGACAATGGATCGGGAATTGCAAAAGATGATTTACAATTTGCATTTGAAAGACATGCTACAAGTAAAATAAGAACAGCAGAAGATCTGGAAAGTGTAAGAACAATGGGATTTAGAGGAGAAGCTTTGGCAAGCATTGCAGCAATTTCACATATAGAATTAGTAACCAAAACAGAAGAAGAATTAATAGGAAATAAAATAATAGTAGAAGGTGGAGACATAATAGAACAAGAAGAAACAGGAGCACAAAAGGGAACAACAATAACAATAAGCAATTTATTCTATAATACACCAGTAAGATATAAATTCTTAAAAAAGGATTATACTGAACTTCGGATATATTGAAGATGCTGTTATAAGAATAGCACTATCCAATCCTAATGTAGCAATAAAACTATCAAATGAAAACAAAACTATAATACAAACAAATGGAAATGGAGATATTAAAACGGCGATATATAGCATATATGGAAAAGAAACAATAGATGGATTAATAGATGTAGACTATCAATATGAAGATATTAAAATAACAGGAGTAATTGGAAAACCAGAAATAGCAAGAAATAATAGAGCATACCAGATGTTTTTTGTAAATAAAAGATTTATTAAAGATAAAACCTTGTCAGCAGGTGCAGAACAGGCATTTAAAGGTTTTTTGCCTATAGGAAAATTTGGATTTTTGATACTTAATTTAGAAATAGACCCTAAAAAAATAGATGTAAATGTACATCCAACAAAATTAGAAATAAGATTTCAAGAAGAACAAAGAGTATTCAAAGCAGTATATCATTCAATTAGAGAAGGACTTTTAAAGGGAGATTTAGTAAAAAACACAGAAAAAGAAGAAACTATACAAGAATTACCTTCAGAAAATAATATTAAAACAGAAAATAAAAGTGAAGAACCAATGCCAAAAACAATAAATTCTAACAAAGAAGAAGAAAAAATTACAAGTATTGATATGCAAGCAACTCAAAAATTCGAACCAATAACTGATGAATCAGAAAGAAAGAAAACTGGATTATTTGGAATATTCAAAAAGAGAAATGACGTTATAGAAGAAAATGTTGAAAAAAATGCAATAGAGGAAATATTTGCATATAAAAACGATAAAGCATACACACCAACTGATAGCCAAAACACTGAATTAGAAAATACACAAGCCTCAAATAAAGACTTTGAAAAAATGTATAATGAAACATTTGGAATACAAAAAGAAGAAAAAGCAGAAAATGTTGAGAAAGTAACAAATTATACTTTTGCTGATACTCAAAAAACACTTTCCATGTTTGAAGATGAAGAAGAATATACCCAAGTTCCAGCATATAAGTACTGTGGAACCGTCTTTTCTACATATATTATAATAGAAATGGGAAACGAAATGTACATCATAGACCAACATGCAGCACATGAAAGAGTAATGTATGAAGAAATAAAAGAAAACTATTATAAAAATGCAGAAAAGGAATCTCAGATAATGCTATTACCAGATATTATAACATTATCACATAAGGAAAAAGCCATAGTAAAAGAAAACTTAGATTTATTTAAAAAAGCAGGTTTCATGTTAGAAGAATTTGGCGAAAATACAGTAAGACTTATAGGAGTACCAGCCATTTGTATGGATATGGATACAAAAGAATTATTTTTAGAGATATTAGATACGATTGACACAGTTGCAATAACGGCAAAACAAGAAAAAGAAGATAGATTTATAGCAACAATTGCTTGCAAAGCAGCAGTAAAAGCAAATATGGCACTTACCAAAGAGGAAGTAGATACCTTAATGAAAAAACTACTAGTATTACCAAATCCCTTCACATGCCCACATGGAAGACCAACAGCAATAAAAATGGACAAAATTGATTTAGAAAAGAAATTTAATAGAAGAAAATGATATAAGTTTTAAACTCATAAGCAATAAATATTAGCTAAGAAAGGAAATCTTGTGAAACCAATTATATATGTTATTGGCGGTCCAACTGCTTCAGGGAAAAGCAAATTAGCAGTTGAACTTGCCAAAAGAATAAATGGAGAAATTATCTCAGCAGATTCTATGCAAATATACAAAGATATGAACATCGGAACAGCAAAAGTAAGTGAAGACGAAATGCAAGGAATAAAGCATTATATGATAGACTTTTTATCACCGGAAGAAAGATATAGTGTTTCGAACTTTAAAAATGATGCTGAAAAAGCAATAGAAAAAATAATAAATAACGGAAAAACACCAATAATAGTAGGACGGCACAGGTTTGTATATTGATAGTTTAATATATGGGATTGAGTTCCAAAATGAGAGAATAGATATAGAATATAGAAAAAAGTTAAATCAAATGGCAGAAGAAGAAGGATTAGAACAGTTATATGAAAAAGCAAAACAAATTGATCCAGACGCAATGAGAAAAATCAGTATAAATGATAAAAAACGAATTATAAGAGTATTAGAAATATACCATAAAACCGGCAAAACAAAAACAGAACAAGAAAAAGAATCAAGAAAAAACGAAGTAAAGTACAATTATAAGACATTTGCAATAACAATGAACAGAGAAAAATTATATGAAAGAATAGAAAAAAGAGTCGATGAAATGATAAATCAAGGCTTGATAGAAGAAGTCCAAGAAATTCTAAAAAAATATGATTCCTTTCCTACAGCAATGCAGGGGTTAGGATACAAAGAAGTAATCGAATACTTAGAAAATAAGAGCACAAAAGAAGAAATGATAGATAAAATAAAAAAAGAAACAAGACATTATGCAAAACGACAGTTAACTTGGTTTAGAAGAAACAAGGCAACAATTTGGCTAGATGGGGAAAAAAGTATAGAAGAAAACTTAAAAATAATGATGGATAATTAATCAACAATATGATATTTAAGAGAAAATACAAAAGTAAAAAATACAAATATTCCGAATTTATGAGGAAGGAGAAAACATGAGGATGGCAAAGGTTAAAGAAAATGCAAAAAAACAAGTCAGTAAAAACAAAAAGCGAAAAACTACTACAATTAGCAAAATAAAGCAACATATAATACAAGTAACTTTGTTATCTTTAATAATATTTGCAGTAATATTTTGTATATACAAAATAATAAAACTACTTATTAATCCCACAGAATCTTTTCTAATAGAACAAGGAATTATAGAACAAAGCGAAAGTGTAACAGGATATGTTATAAGAGAAGAACAAGTAATAAAAACTTCATCATCAGAACAAGAAAAACTAGTTCAAATAAAAAATGAAGGGGAACGTATTTCAGTTGGCGAAGAGATATTCAGGTATGAAGTAAAAAACGAGCAAGAGTTAAATGAAAAAATCAGAGAATTAAATAATCAGATACAAAAAGCAATGGAAGGGCAAATTGAAATACCCTCAAGCGACATAAGAGCATTAGATAAGCAAATTGAAAGCAAAATAAATGGAATACAAAAAAACAATAACATTCAAGAAATAAAAGAATATAAAACAGATATTAATCTATACATTACAAAAAAAGCTAAAATATCAGGTGAATTAAGCCCAGCAGGCTCTTACATAAACAATCTAATAAACCAAAGAATAGATATAGAAAATCAATTAAAAAACAATTCGAAATATGAAAAGGCTCCAAGTAGTGGAATAGTATCATATAGAGTAGATGGATTAGAGGAAAAGCTGACATTTCAAAATCTAGACAGCATCACTAGTGAAATGCTAGAAAATCTACATTTAATAACAGGGCAAATAGTAACAACTAGTACAAAAGAGGGAAAAATAATAGACAATTTTGAATGTTACATAGCAGTATCAACTAAATCAGATGAAGCAAAAAAAGCGAAAATAGGTGATAATGTAAAGTTAAAACTAGCTACAAACAAAGAAATTCCAGCCGAAGTTGCAAGGATAAAAGAAGAGAAAGATGGGAGATTAGTAATTTTCAAAATAAATCAAGGTGTAGAATACTTAACAGGATATCGCAAAATTTCATTAGACATTATATGGTGGAAGGAACAAGGATTAAGAGTTCCAAATTCAAGCATAATATATGAAAACGGTTTAAGCTATATTATAAGAATTAAATCACGGAGAACAAAAAAAAGTATTAGTTAAAATAGTTAAAGAGAATGATAAATATAGTATAATAACAAACTATAAAACAGAAGAATTAAAAAACATGGGCTATTCAGCTGAAGAAATTAATAATAGGAGAAAAGTAAATATATATGATGAAATACAAACAGATCCAGACATAGAAAAAATTAATAAATAACTAAAGCAAAAACAAGGTAATTCCTTTATTGAAAGGAATTACTTTTTTTTTGATTCTAGGATGCTTAAAATCCTTGCGAACCATATCTAACAAAATGTGTCCTTTACGATATCCATGAATAACAACAACCTCTAAAATATCTTGAGGCAAAGTTTCAAACAACTTATTCAAATAATACTCAGCTTCTAAAAGCTCCATATTATGCAAATCAATACTAATACGTTTATCTTCAGGGATTAATAAATCATCTAACATATACTCCTCCAAACAATAACATATTATAACACATAATTAAAATTGTCAATGAAAATATAGATTTTTCCATCGACTTTACTTTTCGATTAAATAATGATAAAATTGCAATAGCTTGAATAATATAAATTAGGAGATAAAAATGGAAGATTTATATAATGAATTTACAGAAAAAATTAATAAAGACAGAGTTTTAATTAATGAACCAATGAGCAAACATACATCATTTAAAATTGGTGGACCTGCCGATATTTTTATAGTTGTAAATGATTTGGAGGAATTAAAACATGTTTTAAAGATAGCTAAAGAAAGTAGAACGGATGTAACTTGCATTGGCAATGGAACTAATTTACTAGTCAAAGATAATGGGATTAGAGGTATAACAATAAAACCTAATTTTAAAAATATACAGATAGATGGAGAAAAATTAGAAGTAGGATCAGGTGTTGCTGTTCCAGTTCTAGCAAGAACAGCATATGAAAATGGATTGTCTGGCTTAGAATTTGCATGTGGTATTCCAGGAACTCTTGGAGGAGCAGTGAAAATGAATGCAGGAGCATATGGAGGAGAATTTGGAAATATCATAATAAGTACAACGTTTTTAGATAAAAATTTAAAACTACACACAATAGAAAATAATGAACAGAAATTCTCATACAGAGACAGCATCTTTAGTAAAACAAATGATATAATAATATCAAGCAAAATCAAATTACAAACAGAAGACAAACAAAAAATAAAAGAAAAAATGGAGGAAAATATAGAAAAAAGAAAAACAAAGCAACCGATTAATTTCCCAAGTGCAGGCAGTATTTTTAAAAGGAAAAATGAATATATTCCAGCAGAAATTATAGACAAATGTGGATTAAAGGGATATAATATTAATGATGCGTATGTTTCTGACTTACACGCAGGCTTTATACTAAATAAAGGAAATGCCACAGCACAAGATGTTTTGAAATTAATAAAACATATAAAAAGTATAGTACAAGAAAAATATGGAGTAGATTTGGAACTAGAAATTAAAATATTAGGGGAATAAGATTAAAATTATAAAAGTTGTAAAGCAAAATCAATACACACACTATGAAAGGATTGATAATAAAATGAAAAATTTCTTTAGTTGGCTTAAAAATAGCACAAAAATTAAAAGATGGATAATTCTAATGCTAATAGGTATAATATTATCATGCTACGGATTTGCACAAATTTTAGTATTAGATAGATTAGAACTAATGGATATTATAAAAATAGTACTTATATTTGTAGCAGGAATTACACTTTTTATAATAGGTCTAGTATTTATGCAAAAAAGGACACTAGAGCTTGCAATTCTGCAAGATGCTAAAACTATAAATGAACTAGGAGACACAAAAGATAAAGGACCTAAAATTGTAGTAATAGGAGGAGGGATAGGGCTAAATAAAATACTAACAGGACTAAAAAACTATACAAATAATATTACTGCAATTATAACAGTATCAAGTTATGGAAACAAGACAAAAAGAAGACCAACAGATAATATAAGAAATAGTATAGTCGCACTATCAAAAGAAAGTGAAGAAATGGCAAAAGTTATGAATTTACCAATGAATAATATGACTTTTGGAGATATTTATTTAAATGCTGTGGAAAAAGCAAACAATGACCTTGCAAAGGGAATAGAAAAAAGTAATAGTATATTATCCATGGTAGGGAAAGTACTTCCAGCAACCTTAGATGAAATGCATATATGCGTTGAGCTAGAAGATGGAACAGTTATAGAAGAAAAAGAAAAAATTGCTGAAATAACAACAAACAAAGTAACAAAAATAAATAGAGTATATATAAAACCAACAAATTGTAGAACAACTCCAGGAATAGTAGAAGCAATAAAAGAAGCAGATGCAATAGTTATTGCACCAGGCTCATTATATACAGAAGTTATACCTAACTTACTGATAAAGAATGTAGCAAAGACGATAAGAGAAAGCAAAGCATATAAAATATATATATCAAACATAATGACAGAAAATGGACATACAGATGATTATTCTTTGGCAGATCATATACAAGCCATTACAGACCATGCAGGCACAAAAATCATCGACTTTTGCATTTGCGACAATGGAGTCATTGTACCAGAAATATTAAGAAAATATAATAAATCGGGTTCAAATTTAATAGATATCGACAAGCAAAACATAAAAGACATAGATATCATAAGAGCAGATGTATCTTATATAGAAGAGGAGCATATTAGACATAATCCAGACAAGACTGCAAAACAAATAATAGAAATCATAGTTAATGACCTAAAATTCAAAGACAAGAAGACAGACAAACAATATGTATTGTTAAATTCAAAATTAAAAGAAATAAAGAAAAAAATCAAAACGAATAGAAAACCAAAGAACCAAAAACCGAAAAGAGTAAGAGGAAAGAGCAAATTCAGTAATAAATATCAAGATAGAATAGCATCAATAAGAGAAAGTGAACAAACAGCAACTATCAACAAAAAAATACATGAGAAGGCAAAAAAAATGACAGACGAAGCAGAGAGAAAGGAGAAAGAAAGATTTCTAAAAGAAATGCAAGAAACGAAAAAGAAGAAAAGTAAATAATGGAGGAAGAACAAATGAAATTGGATAAAGAACAATTGGACTTAAGAGAAGGAATAACTAAAGAGTGGCTCATAACAAATGGAATTGGGGGCTATGCTTCATCAAGTGTATTGGGAATCAATACAAGAAAATACCATGGGCTGTTAGTAGCACCATTGGCACCACCAGCAAGAAGACACGTAATTCTATCCAAAGTAGATGAAAGTATAGAAGTAGAAGATAAAAAATATAATTTATATTCAAATATATGTAAAAATTATATATCAGATGGATACAAATACTTGGAGAGCTTTGAAAAAGAATATATGCCTATATTTACATATAAAATAGGAGATATTAGAATAACTAAAATTATCTGCATGGAATATGGAAAAAATACAGTATGCATATTGTATAAAATAAGAAATGACGGAGCAAAAGCAAAATTTACAGTTACTCCAATAGTGAATTTTAGAGACTTTCATACAATGAGTACAAACCATGTATTCAATTTTAAGCAAGAAATAAGAAAGCAAAAAGTAAAACTACAGATAGATGAATATACAAATTATCCAATATATATATATATGACAAAAGGTACATATATAGAACACTTTAATGATACTTTTAAAAACATGTATTATATTGAAGAAGAAAAAAGAGGATTCTTTCCTGAAGAAAACTTACTAGTTCCAGGCAGATACGAGATAGAAATACCAGGGAAAGTACAAACCGAATTAAGCTTTATATGTTCTTTGGAAGAAAATATAGAAGAAATAAATACAAGAACTATTATAAATAAAGAAATTATTAGAATAAATGAGCTGATGTACAAAGCAGGTTTTATAGAATCAAAGGAGGACCTAACAAAATTATCCAAAGAAAAAGCCAAAAAATTAGAAACACTAAAATATTTTTCTATAGCAATGGACAATTTTGTAGTATATAGACCAAGCTTTAGATACCATACTATAATTGCAGGATATCCATGGTTCTTAGATTGGGGAAGGGATGCATTAATTTCATTCGAAGGACTATTACTAATGACAAAACAATATAGATGTGCCAAAGAAGTACTCTTAACACTTACTAGAGATATTAAATTTGGACTAGTGCCAAATGGATATTCTGGATATGACAATAGACCACTGTATAATAGTGTAGATGCTTCACTCTTATTATTTGAACAAGTTCAAAAGTATTTAAATTATACTTCAGACTATGAATTTGTAAAACAAAATATATATAAAAAACTAAAATCAATAATAGAAAATTACACAAAAGGAATTGACATCGATAATAATAATATATATTTAGATGAAGATGGATTAATTGTATCTGGAACAGAAAATACACAAAATACATGGATGGATGCAAAATATGGGAATCACTGCTTTACACCAAGAAACGGTAAAGCAGTAGAAGTGAATAGCTTATGGTATAACAGCCTAAAAATAATGTCAGAATTATGCAAAAAATATGGAGACAGAAAAGAATCTAAAAAATATGAACAAATGGCTGAAGATTGTAAAAAGACATTTAAAGAAAAATTTTACAATAGCAAAAAGAAATGCTTATATGACGTATTAGGAGATGCCAAAATAAGACCAAATCAACTATTCAGTATATCACTAAGTAATCCTGTAATAGAACCAAATTCGGAAATTGCTAAAAATATAATAGAAACAGTAGAAAAAAAACTATTAAATAAATATGGATTAAAAACATTAGCAAAAGGAGAAAAAGGATATATAGACACATATGAAGGAGATAGCTTTAAAAGGGACTCAAGCTATCATCAAGGAATAACATGGGTATGGCTATTAGGTTTATACTATGATGGATTAAAAAACATGCTAAAAGAAGAAAAAGACAAAAAGAAAAGAGAAGAATTAAAACAAAAAATAGCTTTGCTAAAAGAAAAAACAGAAAAAACCTTTACAAAAGATATGAAAGAGAGAGGTTGCATAGGTTCAATAAGTGAAATATACGATTCAAAAATGCCATATTTACCAAAAGGAGCAATAGCACAGAGCTGGAGTGTGGCTGAAGTATTCAGAATAATATATGGAAGGGAACAGTAAATGAGAATTTTAGGAATAGACCCAGGATATGCAATAACAGGATATAGCATCATAGACTATATCGGTAATAAATTTAAATTAATAGATTCAGGAGCAGTAACCACAAAAGCAGGGGTATCTTTCCCATTAAGACTTACAAAGATATTTGATGATATAAGCATGATAATAGATGAGTATAAACCAGATGCAATATCAATAGAAGAATTATTTTTTAACAATAATGCTAAAACAGCAATAAATGTAGCACAAGCAAGAGGAATAATATTAACAGCTAGCTGCAAAAAAAATATACCAACATATGAATATACACCACTCCAAATAAAACAAGCAGTTGCAGGGTATGGACGAGCTGATAAAATACAAGTACAAAAAATGGTAAAAACAATACTTAATGTAGAAAAATTACCAAAGTTAGATGATACAACAGATAGTATGGCTGCTGCAATATGCCATGCTCATTCAGCAAAATTTTCACAAAAGCTATAAGTATTAATAATTTTTGAGGAGAAAACAATGACATTTGAGGAACTAGAAAAAAATCTAAAAACAGGAAAGTTAAAAAGCTTATATTTGTTATATGGTGAAGAACAATATTTGCTTGAGCAAAGCATAAAAAAGATTAAAAAGAATTTTGGAGAATTAGTAAATGGAATAAACTATATACAGATAGATGAAAAAAATGTAAATAATTTAATCTCAGACATAGAAACACCAGCATTTGGATACTCTAAAAAGTTAATAATAGTCAAAAATTCAGGATTATTTAAGAAAGAAACCCGAACTAAGAAAAAAGAAGAAAAAACAGCAAAGAAGAATCAGGCAAATAAATCTCTAATAGAAAAAATATCTACATACATTGCAGAAAACATTGAAACAATTAACGAGTTTGCTATACTAGTCTTTATAGAACAAGAGATTGGAACTAATGAACTTGTCAAAACAATTCAAAAATTAGGAATAGTTTGTAATTTTGAAGAACTAAATCCAATACAGATATCAAAAAAAATAAAAGCGATATGTACTGCTTATAAGGTAAATATAGATGATAAAACAATAATGTATTTTATAGAAACATGTGGAACTAGGATGTTAACTCTAATAAATGAGATAAGGAAGCTAATAGAATATGCAGGAGAAAATGGCAAAATAACAACTGACGATATAGATAAGCTTTCAATAAAAGAGTTAGATAGTGTAATATTTGATTTAACAGATAGTCTGGGACAAAGAAAAATAACAGAAGCATTGCAAATATTACAAGAATTGTTATACAATAAAGAACCCATACAAAAAATTCTCATAACATTATATAATCATTTTAAAAAAATATACATAACTATATTAGCAATGGAAAATAATGAAGATATAGCAGAAAACTTAAAACTCAAAACAAATCAAACATTTTTAATTACAAAATATAAAAAGCAAGCAACATATTTTAGAAGAGATGAACTAAAAAATGTATTACAAAAATTAATAGAACTAGATTACAAGAGCAAACAAGGACAAATAGATATAAATATAGGACTTGAGTCGATATTATGCATGATAAAATAGTTTGCTAAAAATGGATAAATATGCTATAATGTGTAAAGAAAAGCAAATGAAAAGAAAGGGAGCCAAAGGATGTTATTAATTGGAATAATATACATATTAATAATGATAATATTTATATTAGGTATATTTGCATATGTTCAAATAAAAACAGCAGGCATGAAGGTAAAAGACTTTTATAGCTTTATAGAAGCAAATCAAATGTTAGACAAATTATATAAGTTTTCGAAAAAATATGAAAAATTAAGTAGTCAAGATCAGCTTATATTTTTAGCAGAAGCGGAAAAAGTATTTGATGCATTTGATAAAGTCCCAGATATGTTATGGGAAGAAGAATATAGAAAATATATGGATGTATTAGACAAATATAAAGATATAAAAATGGTCCGTTGGAATCAAAATTAAAAAGTTTATAAAAGATAGGAGAAAAAATGAAAAAATTTTTAAAAACAATTACAGTATTAATAATTTTATGTATGTTAGTATTAACTTTATCAGGTTGCGGAAAAAAGAAGGAAGAAAAGAATATTGAATCAGAAAATAAACTCAATGCAATTGAAGCTCCTAGCCAAGAACATACACAAGAAAATATCTCGACAACAGAAGAGACCAGTAATGATGAGCAAGCTGACAAGGAAAATGAAAAGAAGTCAGTAGAAGGTAAATGGAAAGAAAACCAATACATTAATGAATTTGCAAAAATTAAATTTAATATGCCTAGCAATTGGACAAAATATTCAAAAAAAGATATGGAACAACTAATTACATCAGTAACATCAAAAGCAGTAGACGAAGAACAGAAAAAGAAAATAGAATCGGCAATGGACACATCGGTATATGATATGCTAGTAAGTGACACAACAACTGGTGCCAATATAAATATAGTACTTATAGAACAGACAGAGAATCAAAATCCGGAACTTTATATGAAAGAATTAAAAAAACAATTTGAATCAATAAAAGAAATATCATATAAAACAGATGAACCAGCAACTGTAAAAATAGCAGGAGAAGAGTATACCTGTCTAAAAACAACAGCAGAAATTTCTGGTATAAAACTAGAACAAGCTTACTATGTAAAAACAAAAGATAATTACATGATTACAATAATAATAACAACAACTCAAGAAGGACAATTAAATGAAATTTTATCTTACTTCGAATAATTCCTAAAGGAGAAAAAATAATGAATAAAATATTAGGGATAGTATGGGATTATGATGGAACAATAATTAACAGTGCAAAGAAAAATATAGAAGTTACTATAGAGGTACTTAAACATTTTGATAGAGACATTGAAAAACATCTTCCAAAAGCATTAACAAGTTATAATAACTACCAAGAAGCTAATCATAAATATGCTAATTGGCAAGATTTATATCTGAATGAATATGGAATTAAAGATGAACAACTAGAAAAAGCAGGAAAATTATGGGTACCGGAACAGAGGAAAAACAAAACAATTCCAAATATGTTTTTAGGCATGAGTGAATTACTACGAGAATTAAAATCATGTAATATGGGAATATGCTCTCAAAATAGCAAAGAAACTATTAGTCATACACTAAAATATTATAATATTCATGACTGTATTGATACAATTATAGGATATGATGACATTCCAGTTAACAAGCAAAAACCTAATGCTACTAGTTTTATATTATGTGACAAAATACTAAATCCAAATAATGAAGATGGTACATATATTTATATTGGAGATCATAGTGATGACATTGTATTTGGCAAAAATTTTGAAAAAAAACTAAATAAAAAAGTAATTTGTATTACTATTGACCACCTAAAGATAAATGACGAAAACCATAAAAAATGGTTAATTAAACCTGAACACTATGTTCAAGATGTTAAAGAATTAAGAAAAGTATTGTATACCATATATAACGATTTATAGATTTAATAAAAAAATAATAAGAAATTAGCTGTATTTTATCTAGAATATAAGGGAAAACTAAAGCAATAGGAGTATGAGTGTAAAATGACAAAAAATAAAGAAAACGTAGATATATATAAAATGTATGCTAATGATGCCTTGGCTACGAAAGAAAAATTCATGTCTACAAACAGTGTGAGCAAAGATGGAATTTCAGAAAAAGAAGCAATAAGTAGACTGCAGGAATATGGATTAAATGAGATTAAACAAACAAGAACTAAAAAATGGTACAATTATCTTTGGCAAAGTTTTATAACACCTTTTAATTGTATATTATTAGGAATAGTAGTAATTTTAATATATACCGATATTTACTTAGCGGCAAATCCAAATTATGCAAACATAATAGTGATAGCAATATTAGTTACAGCAAGTACACTACTCGATTTTTTTGAAGAATATAGGTCAAATAAAGCAGCAGAAAAGCTAAAAGAAATGGTTGCAACTACAACTACTGTTATAAGAAATGGAAAAAAGGTTCAAATACCAATAAAAAATGTAGTAATAGGTGACATGATTTTACTGTCTGCAGGTAGTATGATACCAGCAGATCTAAGAATTATCGAATCTAAAGACTTATATATAGGTCAATCTTCTTTAACTGGAGAATCAGATAGTATAAGAAAAGATGATAAAGTAGAGAACAAAAATATAGATAACATAAATGACCTAAACAATATTTGTTTCATGGGAACAAATGTAATATCAGGTACCGCTAAAGGAGTAGTTATAAAAACAGGAGATTCTACTTACTTTGGCAAGATAGCTCATACCATAACTACAGGAAAAGAGAAAACAGCATTTCAAAAAGGAATTGAAAGTATTAGTAAGTTATTAATAAAATTTATGACTATTTTAATACCAATAGTGTTTTTATTAAATGTTGAAAAGCACGATATAGTGCTTGCATTTACTTTTGCTGTAGCAATTGCAATATGTATAACACCACTTCTATTACCAGTCATTCTATCATCAAGCTTGTCAAAAGGGGCAGTTAGAATGTCTAAAAAGAAAACAATAGTAAAAAAGTTAGATTCCATACAGAATTTTGGAGCAATAAACATATTATGTACAGATAAAACTGGAACACTTACAGAGGACAGAATTATTCTTGAAAAATATTTAGACATATATGGAAATGAAGACACAAGAATTTTAAAGCATGCTTTTTTAAATTCATATTTTCAAACAGGATTAAAAGGTAGTATTGATGAAGCAGTAATAAAAAGAGCAATAGAAAATGATATGGAACAACTAACAAAACAATATAAAATTGTAGATGAAATTCCGTTTGATTTTTCAAGAAGATGCTTATCTGTTATTGTAACAGATGAGAGAAAAACTCAGTTGATAACAAAAGGTGCAGTTGAAGAGATATTAAACATTTGTACATTGGTAGATTACAAGGGAAAAGTATCAAAAATAACAAAAGAAATAAAAAATAATATAAGACAGATTGCTAAAAAATTAAATGAAGAAGGTCTAAGAGTTGTTGCTGTTTGCCAAAAAAATGATATAGATGGCATAAAAAAGTTCAGTATAAAAGACGAAAAGAACATGGTTCTGCTTGGATTCATTGGCTTTCTAGATCCTCCAAAAGAAAGTGCAAAAGAATCAATCAAAAAACTCAATGATGCTGGAATAAGAGTGATTGTACTTACAGGAGACAACGAGGAGGTAACGAAATGTATTTGTGAAAAAGTAAATATACAATCAAAAAGAATAGTATCAGGAAATAATCTAGACAAATTATCAGATATAGCAGTATTAAGAACATTGAAGGATACTAATATATTTGTAAAACTTTCACCAATACAAAAAGCCAGAATCGTCAGAATACTAAAAGAATCAGACAACATAGTGGGATATATAGGAGATGGTATAAATGATAGTCCTTCACTTATTAACTCAGATGTTGGAATATCAGTTGATACGGCTGTTGATATTGCAAAAGAATCAGCAGACATAATACTTTTAGAGAAAGATTTAAATGTATTATTAGAAGGAGTAAAGGAACGGAAGAAAAACTTTTGCAAATTTAATGAAATATATCAAAATGGCTACAAGCTTTAACTTTGGAGAAGTTGTTTCTGTAGTAATTGGAAGTGTATTTTTACCATTTTTACCAGAAACACCGATACAACTTTTAGTGGAAGGACTTTTATATGATTTTGGACAAATGACATTACCTTTTGATAATGTTGATGAAGAATATTTAAGAAAACCTAAAAAATTCGATATAAAAAGTTTGAAAAATTTTATGCTATTTATGGGACCAATCAGTTCTTTATTTGATATAATTGTATTTATATTATTATGGTTTAAATTTTCCGTAAGAGATGTAGCACATTTTCAAACAATATGGTTCACGTATAGTATAGTTTCAAATCTAATTGGTATGCACATAATAAGAACAGCAAAAATTCCTTTTATACAAAGCAATGCCAATAAAACAGTATATATTTCATCAATAGCTTTAATACTAATAGGAATACTAGTTCCGTTTACAACGCTAGGAGCGATGATAGGACTAGTTCCAATAGCATTCAAGTATATAATAATGATTTTTGCTGTGACAATTCTTTATTGCTTTGTTGCAAGCATTACAAAAAGAATTTATATCAAAAAATATAAGGAATGGATATAATGGCAATAGAAATGGAGATTTTGTCAATGTAACAACATACAGAAAGAAAGATTAGTTTGAGCTAATCTTTCTTATTATATAGAAAAATAGTAACCAAATGGTTGTTACCATTCAGACTTAATTTATTAATTTCAAAAAATCGCCCAACGCAGGAGTTTTATATTTAGAATAAATTGAGGACCCCCGAAAAACATCGTAGGCGTATCCATCGTGGGCTCAATTTATAATAAAT
>SFKS01000032.1 GCA_004554705.1 Clostridiales bacterium
AATGCACACGATGCTTTGCATCGGTGCAAATTAATGTAGCTTAACCTTGCTTTATACGTAAATTGCAAATGCAATTTACTACAAAGTAAAAGCTCCGACAAGATTGGGCGAAAATTTAATAGATTAAGGGTAAATAGTAACAAAATGGTTAATATTTTTTAAAAAAAGTGTTGACAAAGAAAAATCAGAGTAGTATCATTGTATTATGCAAGTAATACAATGATAGAAAGGAAAATTATTTTGGATTATATTTTTGATAATGAAAGACCAATTTATATTCAATTAGTGGAAAGATTAAGAAAAGAGATAGTTTCAGGAAAACTAAAAGCAGGGGAAAGATTACCATCTGTAAGAGAGCTAGCACTTACCACAAGGGTAAATCCTAACACAATGCAAAAAGCTTTAGTGGAACTAGAAAATGAAGGTTTAGTTTATACAGAAAGAACAAATGGAAAATTTGTAACAAATAATAAAGAATTAATTGAAAGAATTAAAAAAGAATTGGCAGAAGAAAAAATAAATAATTTCTTGAATGATATGAAAAATATAGGTATAACCTATGAAGAAACAAAAATTTACTTGCAGGAGTTAGGAGGAAATAAATAATGGAATTATTAGAATGTAAACATTTATACAAAGAATTTGATAATAAGCAAATTCTGAAAGATATTAATTTAAAAATTCCAAGAGGAAAAATAATAGGACTTTTAGGAAAAAATGGAACTGGAAAAAGTACATTAATAAAACTAATAAATGACTTATTAACACCTACAAGTGGGGAGATTTTAATAAATGGAGAAAAGCCTGGAGTAAAGTCAAAAGAAATTATATCTTACTTGCCAGAAAGAACATATTTAGATAAAGAAATGACAATAAAACAAGTTATCAAATATTTTGAAGAATTCTATAAAAATTTTGATACACAAAAGGCAATTAAATTATTAAAAGATTTGAACTTAGACATTAATACAAAAATATCAAAAATGTCAAAAGGTATGCAAGAAAAACTACAATTAATTCTTGTTATGAGTAGAAATGCTGAACTTTATGTATTAGATGAACCATTAGGAGGAGTAGACCCAGCAACAAGAGATTATATACTAGACACAATACTTTCTAATTTTTCAGAAGGTGCAAGTGTAATTATTTCAACACACTTAATTTCAGATATTGAAAGGATTTTAGATGAAGTAATTTTTATAGATAATGGAGAAATTATTTTAACATCTTCAGCAGACGAACTTAGAAAGAAAGAAAAATTATCAATAGATGAAATATTTAGGAGGTATTTTAAATGTTAGGAAGAATATTAAAATATGATTTAAAATGGGTATATAAAGTGGTAGTAATATTTTATATTTTATCATTTATATTCTCAATTATAGGCAGAGGTTTAAGTGCAATAGAAAATTCACTTGTTTTTTCAGTGGTAACTCAAATTACATTTGGAATTGCAATAAGTATGATGGTAAGTGGTTTAATAAATTGCTTAATGAGGTTATGGGCAAGATTCATTAGAAATGTATATAAAGATGAATCATATCTTACACACACCTTGCCAGTAGAGAAGAAAACAATATATGCTTCAAAAGTAATTGCTGCTATAATATGTGTTTTTACTACAGTTGTAGTTAGTGTAGCATGTTTATTTATATGCTATTATTCAGAAACTAATATACAAGTTCTTAAATCAATGTTAGAACTTGCAGCAGAAACATACAATACAACAGTACTAAATTTATTACTATTAATTTCTTTTGTAATATTTTTAGAAATTATGTTTATAGTTTTGATAGGATATGTTGGCATAATAATAGGTCATAAATCAAATCAAAATAAAATGGTAAAAACACTTATCATAAGTTTTGCATTATACTTACTAACACAAGCCTTAACATTAGGATTAATTTATGTTTACGGATTATTTAATTCAAACATTATGAACCTAATTAATACTACAGATATTGTTAATGTTGATGCAATAAAATCCATTATGTACGTAGGAATTGGCATCTATTTGGTTTATATAATGTTCTATTATATTTTAGGAAAGAAACAACTCAAAAAAGGTGTTAATGTTGAATAAAAAATTGTATAAAGGGTTTAAAACCAAAAGGAGAAATAGTAATGAAAAATAATTTTATGATGTTTGTAACAAATAAATATATTTATGTACCAATTATATTATGGTTTTGTATACAATCCTTCAAACTAATATATGACTTATGTACAACTAAAAAAATTAATTTCAAAAGAATAATAGGAGCAGGAGGAATGCCAAGTTCTCATTCAGCTATTGTAATAGCTCTTGCTACACTTATAGGAAAAAATTTAGGAGTAGATTCTCCAATATTTGCCGTAACTCTTATATTTGCCTTTATTGTTATGTATGATGCATGTGGAGTAAGAAGAGCGGCAGGAAAACAGGCTAAAGTCCTAAATGAAATTGTAAATACACGAGGGCTATCAAATCTGCAAGTACAAGAAAAATTACAAGAAGCATTAGGACACACACCAATTCAAGTATTTGTTGGTGCGCTAATTGGTTTAATTGCAGGATTGATTTTTTAGAAATAACAAATAATAGAAGGAAATTTTTTGAAAAATAGTAAGAGTAAATTGGATTCCGTATTATCTTAAGTAAAGAAATTAGTTAAGAAAAGAGGAAAAGAAAATGAATATAAAAACCACAATAAAAGATTATGGATTTAAAGAAAATTTAGTAGCAAATCATATAGAGGGGAGAATTCCTGCAAGAATAATAGCTACACACAAAGAAAGATATGAGATTGTATGTGATAAAGGAAACGGATTTGCAAAAATAAAAAGAGGATGCTTTTACGATAATCCAAATTCGATTTATCCAACAACAGGAGATTTTGTATTAATTGAATGGAATAAAGATGGAGAAAGTATGATAACAGAAACTCTAAAAAGAGAAAGTTCTTTTTCAAGAGTTGCATCTTCAAGTGATAAAAATCACGAATTACATAAGCAACATGAACAACTTGTTGCAGCAAACTTTGATTATGTATTTATAATGCAGTCATTAAATAATAATTTTAACTTGCATAGGCTAGAAAGATATCTAACATTATCTTGGCAATCTGGGGCTATTCCAGTTATTATTCTTACTAAAAGAGATTTAGTAGAAGATTATGAAAACTATGTAAATCAAGTAAAAAATATAGCCATAGGAGTAGATATTTATGGGGTAAGTTGTAAAACAGGAGAAGGAATAGAAGATATAAAAAAGTATTTTGCAAAAGGAAAAACTATTGTATTTTTAGGTTCATCTGGTGTTGGAAAATCTACTCTCTTAAACACTTTATATGGACAAGAAATAATGAAAACATCTGAAATTAGAGAGGATGATTCAAGGGGAAGACATACCACAACATCAAGAAATTTAATAATGTTACCAAATGGAGCAATGATTATAGATACACCAGGTATGAGAGAATTAGGAATGTGGGAGGTAGCTGGTGGATTAGATAAAACTTTTCAAGATGTAGAGCAATATCTTGGAAAATGCAAATTTTCAGATTGCACGCATACAAACGAACCAGGTTGTAAAATATTAGAAGCAATAGAAAATGGGACATTATCACAAGACAGGTTTAATTCTTATATCAAACTTCAAAATGAGGCTAAATATAACAATGACAGTGAAAGTTACTTGAGTGAAAAAAGAGAGAAATTTAAAAACATAGCAAGAATGAACAAAAATAATAAAAATCAAAGGAGGAATTAAAAAAATGAAAGGAAAATTAAAAACAATTGCTTTTTTATAGGTGTTAATATTATTATGTAGTATAATAGCACCTACAATAAATGTTTTTGCTTCAACATCAAAAACAATAAAAATTACATCTACAGGAATTACATCATGTAATGTTACAATTGCAGTTGGAATGACACCAACTGCTAAACAAAATAATAGCAAAATTATCAAAATAAATAATGTTAATGAAAATTTTTTCTATTTGCAAGGTGGAGTAGATTATACAAAACTAAAAGGAATAAAAAAATTTATGTTAAAGATGGTAGCTGAATCAGTTATAAAAGAAAAGAAGCCAGAAGATAAAGAATTAATAGATATATTTTTAAATGGTGGAAATTGTGTGAAAGAAGAAAACTCAAGTGAAATTGTTGAATATTTAAAAATGTAAAAATATAAATTTTAAAAGGCTAATTAAATAACAAATAGTAATTTGAAAGTGAGAAGTATTATGAAATATATAGCATTATTAAGAGGAATAAATATAAGTGGTAAAAATAAAATTTCAATGAGTGAATTGAAATTAGAGTTAGAAAAAAATAAATATCAAAATGTTTCTACTTATCTAAATAGTGGTAATGTTATTTTTGAAAGCAATATAAATAATAAAGAAGATATAATGAAAGATATTTATAAAATTATAAAAAATAAATTTAATCTTGAAATACCTATTTTTGTAATGACATCACTTGAGCTTGAAGATATATTAAATAATAATCCAAAATGGTGGGGAACTGAGAATAAAGAAATATATGATAATTTAATTTTTATAATTCCACCAACAAAATATGAAGATGTATATAATACTATTGGAGAGCCAAAAGAAGATATAGAAAAAATTAAAAAATATAATGATTCTATATTTTGGTCTTATGATTTAAAAAATTATAGAAAATCAAATTGGTGGAATAAAACAGCAAGTACAAATATAAGCGATAAAATTACAATAAGAACTGCTAATACTATGAAAAAAGTATTAGAAATATGTAAAAGATAAATTACAAGTTATAGAACAGATAATTAGTTGATAATTATCTGTTTTTATGTTATTATGCCATTAGAATATAAGTTATAGTTGAGGTGTTAATATGATTTTAATAATAGAAA
>SFKS01000033.1 GCA_004554705.1 Clostridiales bacterium
AAATAATGGAAATTCAGGTGGAAAGCCACTTCCACAAACAGGTACAAGTAGCATTGTAATAATAGGAATAATAGCATTCACAGTATTAGGAACATTAACATTTATAAGAATAAAAAAATATAAATTAAATTAATTTTAAACATATAATTAATACCTCCTAAATATTAGGGGGTATTAATTTAACATAAAAAATATTGCTCAGGTATGTATTTTGTGATATAATGCAATATATTGAAATGAAAGAGGTAACAAATATGGCAGAATTCTCACCACTTATGAAACAATATTTTGCAATAAAAGAAAAACATAAAGATGCAATACTTTTTTTTAGAGTAGGAGATTTTTATGAAATGTTTTTTGATGATGCAATATTAGCATCAAGAGAATTAGAAATAACACTTACAGGAAAAGAATGTGGACAAGAAAAAAGAGCACCAATGTGTGGTGTTCCATTTCATGCAGCTGACAATTATGTATCTAAATTAATTCAAAAGGGATATAAAGTAGCTATATGTGAGCAATTAGAAGATCCGAAATCAACAAAAGGAATGGTAAAAAGAGATGTTATAAGAATAATAACACCAGGAACAGTAATTGAAAGCAATATGCTTGATGAGAAAAAAAATAATTATATAATGTCTGTATTTAAAAAAGGAATTTATTTTGGAATAGCTATATGTGATATATCTACAGGAGATTTTTATTCAACAAAAATAGTAGAAAATAACAACTTTTTAATATTATTAGATGAACTTGCGAAATATCGGACCAGCAGAGATAGTTGTAAATAGTTTTTTGTATAATTCTAAAGAAGAAATAAATGAAATAAAAAAAAGATTTAATTTATATATAAATAATTTTGATGATGCAAATTTTAAGTTAAATAAGGAAGAATTATTACAAAATTATAATATAGAATATGAAAATAAAAAAATAGAAAATTTAGATAGCTATGAATTAGAAGCCATATCAATAAATGCTTTACTTATGTATTTAAACCAAACACAAAAAATGAAACTTGAGCATATTAATCACATTAAAATATACAATTTACAAAAATATATGGCTTTAGACATAACAGCAAGAAGAAATTTAGAATTATTAGAGAAACAACATTCTAATACTAAAAAAGGCACTTTACTTTGGGTATTAGATAAAACCTCTACTTCGATGGGTGGAAGAATGATTAGAAAATGGATAGGAGAGCCATTGCTAGATACTACTCAAATAAATGAGAGACTAGGAGCAGTGAAAGAATTAAAAGATGATACTATTCTAAGAGGAGAGCTAACAGAATGCTTGAAAAAAGTATATGATATTGAAAGATTAGTAGGAAAAATATCATACGGTAACTGTAATGCTAGAGATTTAAATTCACTAAAAAACTCATTAAAACAAATACCATTAATAAAAAATTTGCTAAAAAATACTACAGCAAAAAAACTAAAAAAATTGGAAGAAAGCTTAGATAATTGTGAAGATTTATTCAAATTAATAGAAAATGCAATCATTGAAGAACCACCTATAGCCATCACAGAAGGTGGAATAATAAAGGAAGGATATAATAAAGAGATAGATGAACTAAAAAGGGCATCAACAGAAGGTAAAAAATGGCTTCTAGAATTAGAACAAAGAGAAAAAGAAGAAACAGGCATAAAAAACTTGAAAGTGGGCTTTAATAAAGTATTTGGATATTACATTGAAGTAACAAAATCAAACCTTAAATTAGTACCAGATAAATATATAAGAAAGCAAACTTTAACAAATGGAGAAAGATATATAACAGAAGAACTAAATGAACTAGAAAGTAAAATTTTAGGAGCAGAAGAAAAATTAGTGAAGCTAGAACATGATGCATTTATAGATATAAGAAATTACTTAGCAAAGAACATAAAAAAATTGCAGAGTACTGCCAATATAATTGCAACAGTAGATGTATTGATATCTTTAGCAACAGTTGCAGAGGATATGAACTATATCTGCCCAATTATAGACAATAGTGGAGAAATAGACATAAAAGATGGTAGACATCCAGTGGTCGAAAAAATGATGCCTTCAGGTTCATTTGTAGCAAATGATACATATTTAAATAAAGAAACAGATAGACTTTCAATAATTACAGGACCTAATATGGCTGGAAAATCTACATATATGAGGCAAGTGGCCTTAATAACATTAATGGCACAAATAGGAAGCTTTGTACCAGCCTCATCTGCAAAAATAGGAATAGTAGATAAAATATTTACAAGAGTGGGAGCATCAGATGATTTAAGTATGGGACAAAGTACCTTTATGGTAGAAATGATGGAGGTAGCAAGTATATTAAGAGAGGCAACTGCAAATAGTCTAATAATACTAGATGAGATTGGTAGAGGTACATCAACATTTGATGGGCTATCAATAGCATGGGCAGTGGTAGAACATATAACAGATAAAACAAAGTGCGGTGCAAAAACACTATTTGCAACACACTATCATGAACTCACAGAATTAGAAAATAAAATAGAAGGAATAAAAAACTATTCAATAGCAGTAAAAGAAAAGGGAGAAGACATAATTTTCTTAAGAAAAATAATACCAGGAGGAACAGATGAAAGTTATGGAATCCATGTTGCGAAACTAGCAGGAGTACCACAAACAGTTGTAAAAAGATCAAATGAAATATTAAGAAGCCTAGAAAGAAAAAACATGTTAGGACAAAAGAAAGCCGAAAACAAGAAACAGCCAGAAGGTCAGCTAGATTTTTATAATTATAAACTAGCAGAAATAGCTCATGAGATAGACAAAATAAATTTAAATGAACTAACACCAATAGATGCTTTAAATACTCTAGTAAAGATAAAAGAAAAGATGCAATAACATCTTTTCTTTTATATGGCTGGGGTGGGAGGACTCGAACCGCCGAAATGCCAGAGTCAAAGTCTGGTGCCTTACCACTTGGCTACACCCCAATATTAAATCTACATGGGGTGGAAGATGGGACTCGAACCCACGGCCTCTGGTGCCACAAACCAGCGCTCTAACCAACTGAGCTACATCCACCAATTATATGCTATAGAATAAGCACATTTTCTATTTTAAATAATTTTTGTGTATTTGTCAACACTTTTTCAAAAAAAAGTAAAAATAGTTGACTTTTCTATTTGGTAATGATATTATTTTAATAAATAATATCATTATACATAAGATAAAGGAGATAACATGAAAAAAATAAAACAAAACAGAGGAATAACTTTAATGGTTTTAATCATCTATATGATTTTAACTACTATAATAATAGGAATTCTAGCAACATTAACGGTAAACTTTAGAAGAAATATAAACAATGTCAATGAAAAGACATCTTACGAAACAGAATTTGACAAAATAAATTTACAAATGATTCAAGAAACAAAAATAGAAAAAAACTTCATAGACAAAACAACAATTACAAATACAAGTATAACATTTGCAAATGGAAATACATATTCATATAGTGCTGAGGATAAAGCAATCTATTTAAATAACAATATAAAAATTGCAGAAAATATTACAGACATAGACTTCAATATACAACAGGAGAATGGGAGACAGAAATTAGTAGTAACAGTAAAAATCGGAGAAAATCTAAGAGTTACTGAATATGTAGTATCAGGGGGAATTAGCATTATAGGTAAAAGAGTAGATGAAAATACTGAATATGAAGATAATGGAAAAACTGCGTGGATTCCAAAAGGATTTACAGTATCAGGGATACAATCTGAACAAAAAATAGATACAGGACTAGTAATATATGATATTCCTCAGGAAGAAGTTGAAAATATTGACTGGACAGATTTAGATAGTGTAAGAACAACATATAATCAATTTGTATGGATTCCAGTAGAAAAAGAAAATTTTATAAGAACATTATGGGAAAACAACCAAAGGAGTACTTCGCTAGAAAATTCAACTGATTATACAGAACCATTTGATGATGCTTCTACGAGAGGAATAGATGAAATAATTTCACTAAGAACAGACATAGAGAATATTAAAAATAGTGTTTCCAAGTATGGAGGTTTCTGGTTTGGAAGATATGAGGCAGGAAGTGAAACTAAAAGAACAAGGTCATCAGGAGTTACAACACTTGGAATAAAACAAGATATGTACCCCTACCAATATGTGAAATGGGGGGAAAGTATGAATGAAATTGGCACTGTAGGAGCAGTGTATTTAAGTAGTGAATTATACAATTCCGATGATTATGGAGCAAAAAGTATGTTATGTACAGGAGCATGTTGGGATGCAATGATAGATTTTGTGAAGGATGATAAACGTAGTGTAATGGATTGCTCAAATTGGGGGAATTACTACAATGCTAGTTTTACTATCACAAGAGGAGAATATTCATTGTATTCAAAAACTTTAGGAGATTTTATACCAGTAGATGGAACTCATGAAAAAAAAGGTCTTGTTAGAGAACTATTAACTACAGGAGCTACAGTACGCAATAGTAACAACAACATATTCGATACTTCAGGAAATTGTGCTGAATGGACAACAGAAGCATATTCTTCTGAGAAAAGAGTTTATAGAGGTCGGTAGTTATGAACATAATGGGGATAATTTTCCAATACATCTTCGCCCTACTCAAACACCAAATTCAAGAGGAAATGCAATTTCATTTCGCATTGTTATGTATGTAAAATAAGAAATATTTTACATACACTCACATATTTTTTATTTTATAATTTATATCGTCAAATAAATACAACCAGTTCATAGTTTTACTATGAACTGGTTGTATTTGGTGGGCAGGGATGGATTCGGCAAGCCGCGTCGGGAAAACAGTCCACTGGACTGTTTTCTATTCCTCCTTTTCGAATCCTCTTAACTCAAAATAA
>SFKS01000019.1 GCA_004554705.1 Clostridiales bacterium
ACCTGCACTAGCACATAATCCATCTACATAGGTATGTATTTTAGTTCCATTGTCTTTTATTCTTTGAAGCATACTACATATTGTAGTTGCAACAAATACTTCTCCGCCTGGAGTATTCATATAAATGTTTAAATCTGATATATTTCCTAAATTGTCTAATTCTTCTTTGAAACTTTGTAACCCTATTAAGTTCTCATCTTTTTCACCAGTCCACCAGTCTTTGTCATCTGTGACAATTTCGCCATAAATATAGAGGTCAGCACTTGAATTTGGAATTATATTCTTAATTTCATAAAACTTCTTCTTCATTTTGTTCACCTCCCTTCATATCTTCATTTGTTTGTTTTAAATTATCATTTTGTTCATCTATTTGCTGGTTATTTTCACTTTTTTGAGTATTTTCTTCTATTTTTTCACCCATTTTTACCATTTTATTAGTATTTGGTGTATAAATTTGATTTGTTTTTGTATCTAATAACACATCTCCTAGTCCTAAATTAATCATGTCAAGTCCTTCTAATGCATCATCCCCTTCAAGATATCTTACTTCATTTCTTGTTTTAAATCCTGAAGATATAGCAATTTGATAAGCTTCATACCTATCTTTTATAGAACATTTTGATAATTCAGTTAAATCTGGAGCAAAATAATAAGACTTTTTCTCTTTTTCAAGTAAAAAGTCTCTATTTAGTGCAGTACAAAAAGCATAGGCTATTGGCATTACTGCATTTCGTATAAATTCTTCGTTATTTTTACTTATATGGAATATTTCTTTTACTTCATCACTAAAAGTCTTATTTTTTTCATTTAATTGGTTTTCAACTGAAGTATTTGAAGCTTCTTGAAATTCCATTCCATCATTTAAAATTACGCAACTTGAATTTCCATTATAATAGTTATTCCAAGCTTCTTTTAATGCTTTCATTCCTTCTTTATCTAATTTAGTTTTTGATTTTAGAAATCCTTTTTTGTTTCCATTTGTATTCATTAAATCTAATTCATATAGTATTCTTTTATACGCAGTTTGTAAGCTTTTATTTATTTCATCAATATATCCTGTTCCTGATGAACCATCTTTTGTATTTCTTAATAATTTAATAAAATTAAATGGTCTATAAGGTTCTCCATCAACTAAAATTGTATAATTTTTAAAAATTGCATCTGTATTTTTTTCAATATTTATTTTGCTATCTTTAACATAATTTAGTCCTAAAAATTTATTATTTTTTTTATTTATATAAGCATATCCACCTTTTCCAAGTAAATAATCTTCACAAATTGCCTTTTTAAACTGAAATCCATCTAATGTGTCTCCTGTATCATTATTTATAATATTTACTCTCTCGTCTTCTATCTCTTTTGTTTGTTTTCTTTCATCTTTTATCGTCTTTTTATAAAGTTTGAATGGAATCATTGCAAAAGAATCACATATCAAACCTACTGCACTTGAAACTGCTGGAATCGTCAATGCTTTTTCTCTGTCGATATCTTCTCCACCTATTATAGCTTTTAAAAGTACATCATCAACTGAATTTTCATCTACTTTTGTTTCTGCTTCGTTTTTAATTTTAAATAATTCTCTTATTTTCATCTTTTCACCTCCTTAAAAACTTTGGCATACAAAGTTGTTTTCTTCATTTAAAACTTCTTGTTGTAATAAATACAATGCATCTATTGTACTCATTACCATATCTACTTTTCCATTTGATTTCTTTTTATTTATGTATCTATTCATATTAGTATCATATGTACATCTTGCATTCTGAAAATTTATTTCATATAGTTTATCGCCATCATAGCTAAATTTTCTTTGTAAAATATGTTCTTGTAGCCATTTAGTTGGCATATGTAATACGCTAGAATGTTGTTTTATTTCAACTGTTTCATATCCTGCTAAATCTAATTTATTAGCTGTAGAAATACAATTATATCTATCATAGCCAATTTGAATTATATGAACTCCATAATTTTTTTCTAAATTCATTATAAAATTTTCAATAAAAGCATATGAAACAATTTCATCACCACAAGCAAAGCAATTACCTTCTTCTATAAATCTTCTATAATCTGTTCTTTCTCTTCTGTTTTTTTCTTCGATTCTATCAGCTGGAATAAATGCCCAAGATTTAGCATAAATCATATCGTCTTCCATTGTTACCATTGAAACTGCTGTATTGTCATTTGTCATTGCTAAGTCGATTCCAACATAAACATCTTTTCCATTCCAATTAAACACTCCTCTTGTATTTTTACATAGTCTTAATTTATCGATTGAAATAAATTCTTCTCCTGAATTTGACGGCATAAAGTAATTCATATTCTTTGTTAAAAATTCTGTTCTTTCACTTGGTTTTGCTAATGCTTTTTCTCTTGCTCGTTTGATTTCTTCATAATTTTCTTCAATTCTTAATGGGTTAGCCATCATGATTCCTATATCATCCCATAAATGGTCTTCAGTTGCATAATATACTAGAGCAAATAACCTATCATCTTTTTCTGTTTCCTTATAGATTTTCTTTAAATATTCAAGTTCATCAAGCATAATAGATTTATCTTCTGCATATGCTGTTGTTAATTTAAACATAAGTGGATTCTTTACACTTAATTGCCCTGACCTCATAGCCTCAACATTAGCATTATCTTTCATTGCACCATATTCGTCTGCAATAAAAGCACTTGGTTTTATTGAGTTATTTCTATTAGCTTCTGATGTTCTAGGTTGATAAAATGAATGTGTTAAGGTGCATTCCATTCTTCCACTTAAAGTTTTAGGAATATTAAAATATTCTAATACTAATGGACTTGCATTTAATATCTGTGATATTGCTTTTTTAACTTCTCCAGCTAAATCTCTATCAAGACATATTGAATAAAACTCTGAATATTCATCTTCTGTTAACATTAAAATTATTATTATTAATGCTGCTAAAAAAGTTTTTGTATTTTTTCTAGGTATAAATAAATCAACCTCTCTATATCTAAATTTTTTTGAATCTGATTTATATCTCCACCCAAAAATATTAGCAATAAAAAAAGCTTGGAAATTTTCCAAACCTTCATAAATACTTTTACCTACTATATGTAATCCTGTTGCAAAGTTTAATAATTTTAAAATTCCTTCTATTATTCCAATTTGTTTTGTATCAAAATAATAAGGATAATAATCATTATTTTGTTTTTCTAAATCTTCTAAAAACCATTCACATTGTTTTTTTACTTCAAATGTTGTTATTTCTTTTCCGCTTATACAATCTTCTGCATATTGTTTTGCTTTTTCAAGTAGCATTATGCTTCACCTCTTAAAACTTTAAGTAACGGATTATCTTGTTCATCTGTTTTTTTCGGTATATTTCTTAATTGAGATGCAATTGTCATAATATTTTCTTTCTCTATATCTAGCATCATTTTTCTTTTATTTTGAATTTGCTTGTCTAAATCTATAATATTTCTTTGTATGCTATTTATTAAAGTGTAATATTCTTTCATCGTAAAGTCATCATCTTCTTCATATTCTTCATCTAGTTTTATCATGTCGTTATAAAATCGTTCTCTCTTTTCTTCAAATTCGTAACATTCAGCATACAGCATCGCATACCTATTAATTACATTTTCATATAATGCATCATTTTTCTCTATATTAGCCAGCAAGCCATATATTCTTGTAAACTCTTTTTTTGCTATTTTATTATTTTTAACTTCTTTTTTTGCTTTCATTTTTTCATCACTAGTCAGAGCTTTCTCGCTTTCTTCTCTTAACTTCATTTCAGCTTTTGTTCTGTGTGATTTCCCTTCTGATTTAAGCACTACAAATGGTTTTGATGGTGTAGGCATGTTATGTCACTTCCTTTCTTTCTTGATGTGGGAATATTTTTTAAGGAGAGGTTGGCGGTACGTGTAAAAATTTATTTCTGTTTTGTTTTGCTTGTGGTAGGGGGGATTTATTTATATATTTGACTTATTCCTATTTTTTATAATTTTATTTATTATGTAGGTAGGATTTGCACCTACATCTTAGTTTCCTTCAGGAACTTGTCTCTTACGTTTCCACCCAATACTTGTTTACTCTATGCTTCTATTGCACCACTACATTATTATATTTTTATTTATGTATAACATTTATCTGTTATTCTCCTGTTCATCAATTATTCTTTGTACTTCATCTCTTGGTATCTCTCCTCTATCACACATCTTATGATGATAATCACATACAGTAAGTAAGTTGTTGTTGTCTAATCTTTTATTATATTCTTCGTTTATTGGTATGTTATGATGCACACTTAATTCTTCTGTATTATATTTAGTTACTGTATTATATAATTCTCTAATGCATATCTGACATAAATATAAATCTCTTTTCTTTATTTCTTCTCTTTTTCTTTGCCATATACTTGTCCATCTAAACTTATCCGCTTCTGTTATAGCTCTATTCTTTTTAGGTTTAGCACTGCATATATATTTGCTATCATGTATTTTTCCACAATAACTACAACTCTTTAGCATTATTTCTTATTATCTCCCATATAATATAGTATTATTATTGTTATACATATTATCAATGTTATCATTATTGCTTGCATTTATATCACTTCCTTTTTACGTAAAATAAAAAAGCACCTATTATAGTGCTTCTATTTTTATTAAATTATTTATTAACTTTATTATATCAATTATCCATCCTATTCCTAATAAACCACCTGTAAATAAATATAATACTCCCATTTTTATATTACCTTTATAAAATTTATGTCCTCCAATTACTCCTAATAAAATACATATAATCAGTTCAATTATTATGTCTTTCTTTTGTTTCACTTTATTTTCTTTTTCTAATTCTACTTGTCTTTGTTTTGTTTCTTTTTCTACCCTCTCTCTTTCTGCTTTTTCTTCATCTGTTATATAATTAATTCTAACTCCATATAATTCTGTGTCGTTTATAACTACTTTGTCTTCTAATATATCATATTCTTTGTATTTTCCTCCAACAATTTCAACTGGAATTTCTTCGTTTTCATTAACGCTATCCCAAACTATATGTACTAATTCTTTTGGAATATACCCTATTTTATTTTCTTTTTTATAATAATCTATCAAATATACTTCTATGCAATCTTCATTATTAAATTTGCTTTTCTTTAACTTTGCTGGAAAATCTATGCCTTCATAAATTGAGACACTAAATCCATATTCTTCAATATCTTTGTTTGTATTTCCATCATATAATTCATCTTTATCAATTTGTTCATTATCAATGTATGTATTAATTACCTCTTGAATGACTTTCTGTCTATTTTTTCCATCATCATTATCATAACTTGTTCCTTTTACTTTAAATTCCATAATATAATCTCCTTTTTGATTATATTATAACATATGCATTAATATTTGTTAAGTAAAACATATTTTTTATTCTTTAACATCACTATATATTCAAATCCATTAATGCTTTACCTTTATGTGCTGTAATATTTACTTTGTTGTCTCTGTATGCAAATTCTTTTATTCTCTCTCTGTTAGGCTTATAATCTGGACAATATAATTCTGTAGTGTCTTGAGT
Source organism: Clostridiales bacterium (assembly GCA_004554705.1). Lineage (GTDB taxonomy): Bacteria > Bacillota > Clostridia > TANB77 > CAG-508 > UMGS1781. Next base: position 5,555 of record SFKS01000019.1, read on the forward strand.
TTTTATTATAACTATTCCTTTATCACATATTCCACAACATGTTGGGCATAAATGCTTTGTCATGCTTTCACTTAGACTATCCATATATAACACCTCTTTTGTATCAAAAATAGAGCCAAACTGTTTCCAATTTAGCTCCGCAAAAGGTTCTCCCTTTTTCTCACATTACTATTATAACACAGTTTTTTATTAAAAAAAGTGCAAAAAAAGGGCAATTATTTTTCTTTTTTTATAATTTTATATTTTTTTATTTAATTAATTCTATCAGTTCGTCTTTTGATAAATTAAAAATAAATTTTTCTTTGCCGTTTTCTTTCAAAACAACATTTTGGTATTGTCTTTCTTGAATGAAATAAACTTTAATTTCAAATTCTTTACTATCAGTATTAATAAAATCATAAAGACCTTTTTCGTCTAAATATTTTTGAACCTCTTCAATCAATAATTCATTTTTTAAATTAGTATCTGTTCTAAAATTTTGACTTGTTTCAAATTGTTTTTTTAAAATTTCAGCTAAAAGCTGTTTTTTTGTTTCTTCCATTTTTTAAATCCCCTTTCTCTTAACTTAATTATATTATAACACAGTGTAATTATACTGTCAATACTTTTTAATAAATTTTTTCAATTTTTTTTCAAATACTTTTCAACATTTTCTTTTAACCACACAGAAAAGGTTTTTCCTTCGCAGTTTAGTTTTTCTCTAAAAGGTATCGCCATAAAATTAGGTAAATAAGCTTGAAAAGGCTTACTTGTTTTCATTCTATTTTTTTGCTTTTCTTTATCAGTCAAAGGCATATTATTAACTCCCTTCATTAGTATTATTCTTTATAATGTAATTATACTAAATGTAATTACATTTGTCAATACTTATTATAAACTTTTTTAATGTTTTTTAAATAAGCTTACAACTTTTATAGCTGTAAGCTTTTAATTTCTTTATGTACTAAATATACTAATTTTCTTTTGCGTCTCTTGTATATATCTTCGCTTATATGTAATTTGTCTATAATATTCCACCTGTTTTCATTTCCGCTTCTGATATTCTTCTGCAAATATCTCTTTTGTAATACTGTCTACTAATTGTAATGCTTGTACTACTATCTTATATTCTCTTATACACTTTTGTAATTCTTCATTTTCTTGTATTCGTATTAAACTGTTCAATACACTATCTGAAATTTTATATGGTGCTTTTGGCATTCCGTCTAAAACTGGCGAACTCAAACTCATAATATCATATTTCATATTCATCATTTTAATACAATTATAATTATACCTTTTTAAACAACCGAACCGCTTCTCTGTAGTCTTCTTTACTTAACCTGCTCATTTGTTTCCTCCCTCTTGCAATTGATACCCTACATTATCAATAGCTACAATATTATACCCGTTTTTTCCTTAACCTATATATGTTTACTCTCAATGCTTCTTTAGTAAAATATCTGTTCATTCTTTCATAAGTGCATTTGTTATCTTTAAGTGCAAACAAAAGTGTCCTTTCTATTCTTGTCATTTTACTTTCTTTAGACAATTGTTCCATAAAAGTTTCTTCGTTCATACTTATTCCTCCTATTTTCGTAATTTTATTTCCCAAATCACGTATTAAACCTGTTTTTTAGACGTTTAATATTTTGTTATAAATCACTCTTCATCAATTTTTTGAATTAAATATCTCCATTTCCTTTTATGTTTTCTTGTTATTGCCGTTCCAACACAATTAGCTGTTGTATTAAAGTATTCAGCAACTTCTTTTCTAGTATCAAATACTGCTATGCATTCTTCATTTTCTTTTAAATCGTATATAGCATACATATCTCTCCCTCCCTTAACTTTTTCTTATAATAATCTCGCTTTTAAATCTTCTAGTACTGTATTCATTGCAGAGTTTTCTATTCTTAATTCTACATTTTCTTCTTCTAGTTGTTTATATCCAGCTATTAGGTTTCCTAATGCTCTTTCTAATTTTAAATTTGTTGTATTTCTATCTCCATATTTCATATATAGCATAGAATACCCATTTTTCTTAAATTCTTCTAATATCTCTATATCTTCTTCCAAGTCTATTCCTCCTTTAATTTACAATTTACATCTTCATTCGCCTTTTTTATGCTGTTATAATCAATAATAATTTCAGCTTTTGGATTTTGATATTCTTCTATTAAACCTTCGTTATATTTATTAATACTTTTTATTCCACAAGCACACCAATCAGGTTGTATTTTGTCGCATTGTTTTAATAATTGTTCTAATGTTATGTCTTTTGGTGCTTCTGCTATAAATGAAATATCACAGCCATCTAATATGAATTTTATTCTTTCCATCTATTCCTCCACTTCTATAATTTCTAAATTATAAAATTGATAACCATAATTTTTTAATATCTTTTCTATTGTACTTATTATATTTATTCTTCCATCAAAAATTTTAGCATCTTCCTTTTTATCAGATACAACTATAATATCTGTATCATAAATAGCACTTAACCCTACTAAAACACCATTTGAATAACTGCCTTTTCCTTTTTTATTTTCTCTTTCTTTAAATTCTACAAAATATCTATTATTTATTTTTATATTATATTTACTTGTGCCTAGTTCTTGAATTTCTTTTATTTTATTCCCATTTATATCTTCCAAGTCTATTCCTCCTTTACTTTATAACAGTTAGCTTCAAACTGTTCGTGCGTTAATATTCTTCTTATTCCGATACCATTTTTTATATCTTCTTTTAATGCTTTTAGCATTTCTTCGCTCCATATATAAATGACATCTTCATTTAATACATCAAATATTTCTACTATGTCTCCCACTTCTACTAACTCAACTAAATTATCTTCTACTTTACCGAGTAAACAAGAACCACTTGCACAAGATATTCCTGTTTCACAACTTATATAATAATCTCCTGTATCTATGTACTTATATATTATTCCATCATGTCTTTGATAAATATATTTATTTTCAGGAATATATTTTAATTTTTCTTTTAATTCTTTTTGATTCATTTTTCCTCCTATACAGGCTAGACACTTCTGTCTAGCCTTTGTTGTTTAATATATTATTTGTAAATTTGCATCTATATCATCTGGAATATTTCCCTCCCATACATAGCTGTTTTTTAATATATATTCGTTGTATGTGTTAGCTGTCTTATTTGCTCTCATTTTTGCTTGCTCTGCCCAACTTTGTTTTTCTGCATTATCACTTGTCTTGTACATTTCATAAGTTGCTTTATCTGTTTTGTAACTTGCTATCATACTTCTGCAAGTGTCTTCTACTTTTTTCATTGTGTCATAGCTTGTCCTATCTTCTATTTTTTGGTCTACCCATTCTACTTTATTTGTGAACCATGTCTTGAACCATCCACCGAATACTCCTATAACTGTTAATATGATAACTAATATTATTACTCCTATTGTTATTAAAAAACCTTTCATTATTGTGCCTCCTTGTATTCTTTTAAAATTTTATCTATCGTATAATTTCTATAAATTCTTTTATACAACGTATTCGCTTTTACGTTTATCTTTTTAGCCCATTGTGCTACATTCATTTTCTGTCCCTGATATTCTAGTATTACATTGCTTCTTTGATTGTTATTTTGTTCTTTTTTTGTTATCCACCTGCAATTCGCTGGCGTATAATCACCATTCACATTAATTCTATCTATTGTTAAGCTCTCATTATATCCATTTTGATAAGCCCATTCTTTAAACCTATAAAAATCATCTTGCCACTCTAAACAAACCTTAATGCCTCTTCCTCCATAATCTTTATACTGCTTTTGGCTTTTGTAAGAAGTTCTAGCTTTTATCGCTCTCCATATTCTATATAATCTTGTTTTATTATCTTCTGGGTATTTGCTTCTAGCCTTATTTCTTTTAATTAATTTTTCTATTCTATCATTCATTTGTTACCTCGTTATACATAACAACAGGGTTTTGCACTTCAAATGGAATATCTGAATATAAATAAATTCCCGACCACTCCACGTACTTTCCATCTGTTGTAAAGAAGAATATTCCATTATCGTTTGAACCATAAGAACCATCTACGTCTGGTAACCATTTGTTTTCCACAGTACATGTTCCTCCATATACTAATTCATAATATTCACTATCTGGAGTTAAGTAGCTATTTAAGCTTGTTATCTTTCCATCAACTATGAATTTTCCTGCACAACTTCCGTTTTCTAAAAACAATGCTATGTATCCCAAAGGTTTCTCTACCTCACATACTAAAGTATTTGCTTTTTCCCTTTGTCCGTTTACCCAATATGTGCGTCTTATTAAATTATATCTTTCTAAACTATAATCAATATCCGTTGGCGTAGGTTGATTTTTAGATAGCTTATCTCCTATACCTAAGGTTGATTCTATTTCTTGCTCTGTGCTTGATGTTAGGGTTTCTGTACACCCCGTTAATAAAAATGCTCCTAATATCATAATTCCTAATAAAATAACTATTTTTAATTTTTTCATAATTAATTCCTCCCTATATTAATTTAAATCTTATTAAATTCAAAAATGTTGAATTTTTTATTGGTTTATAGTAACTATACTTTTTCTGTATATTTTCTTTTGCTGGTTCTATTGATGTTCTCATTCCTCTTTCAACCTTTGTAGATGTTGTTATATTTTTTTTAGCTACTTTTTCATAAATATCACACATGTCCCAAATTAAAGGATTATTTTTCACAATTTTAATTGCATCAACCCAATAAACAATGCCAACACTATCTACATTAAACCCTAATTCTAGCAACTCATTTTTTGTTTCTTCTATTTCATTTTTTTGCATATTTCCTCCTCCGTTATTAAAACCTTTAATTTTTTATTTTCTCTATTTAAAGCCTCATATTCTGTTACTAACTTCAAACTCTTTAAACATATAATCAAATTTGTTATTATTAATACTGCTACTAATATTCTTAAAATTTTAATCTCTTGTTTCATTACCTCTCTCCTTCAAACTCAATAAAATTAAGTTCTTTTAGTCTCATACTTGAATAATATTCTCTATAAAGTTGTACCCAGTCTTCAAATCGCATACTAACTAAAAGTTCTTCCCTAGATTTTTTGTGAAATACAGTAGGAAATGCTTGTCTGTCACTTGCTTTACTATCTCTTACAGCCTGTTCCATTGCTTTACTTATGTTTAAATTCTCTACAAACTTTACTTCACAATGTATATAATCTATTCCTTCTATGTCATCTGCTCTTCCTGTATTTCCTTTAAATTGCGCTGTTCTATTACACTTAAATCCGTTTTCCTTGAATTTATTTACAACATAGAGTTCTCCTCTTTTACCTTTTTGTTTACTATTAATACTCATTTGTACCTCCTATATTTTCATTTTAATTTGACTCCCTTGTAGTATCTTCTTACATAAGTCTAATCCTAACTGTTCTCTATATTTGCAGTTATCTGCATTTGGATTTAATTCTGCTAGTCCACAACCTAAACATAAATTTTTCTTTATCGCTTCTTCACATCTCATAGGCTAGTCCTCTATTTCAACTTAACCATTTCATCTTTGTAACCTGTACCATTGCAATAAGGACATAGCTCTAACGGTTTATTTATCATAGTAATCAAATCTTTTAACCATTTATTTACTTTTTCTTTTAATTCATCTTCGCTATTTGCAAACATTGGCTCTATCGCAGTATAACCTTTATAATTTTCTTGTTTGTGTGTCATTTGATATATCGTTATTTTTTTATATTCTTTGGTAGAATAATGTATCTTTTCTCTTTCTTTTTTTGTTCTTGCAAAGATGTTTTGATATGTAAAAGTTTCTGGTTCTAATAAAGGTACTATTTTTTTTACTTCAAAACAAAAATCATAATCGGATGTTATTTCTGCTACCTTTGTATCTATATTATCTTTTATATATTGCCTAGTTATATCGTATATTTGCTTTGAAGATAATGAACAAGGTCTACTTGGTAACATTATCTCAGGAAATATAATTCTATCAAGTTCTTGATATGATATATCTTCTCTTGTAATCGTATATGCTTTATCCCTATATCCCCATCTATGTATTGCTTCAAATTCAAATGGTGTTGGTAAATTATAATTTTCTAACTCTAATAATATATTAATTTCAGTATCAATTTCTTCAATTTTATTTGGTGCTGTGTCGTATTTGTAATCATAAAAATTGTCTAAAATTTTATAACCTTCGTAATCTTCATTATAATATTTTTCTCTATCTTCATAATTAATTATTTCTGGTAATTTTTCTGATACAAACTCTTTGTCTTTAATTTCATATCTTTGATTAACAACCTCTCCTTTAACTTCATGTTCTACTTTTAAAGTGTCTTTTTCTGGCTTTTCTATTTGATACCATTCTTTTGAAAATGTTTTTGTTAGTTGCTTTCCATTAAAAAATAAATCTTCTATATTATATTTTCTCTTCCATCTGTCTTTTTCTTTATCTTGTATAAACCATACTTTATTGGTTTTTATTACATTAATTTCATATTCACTTCTCATAACTACCTCCTAATCTATTCTTGGTATATGTCTGCTATATTCGTATTCATATTCCTGCTCTTCTTGTCTTCTAATTTGTTCTGTATCATCATCTACTAAATCTGGGTGTTCCTCTAAGAATTTTCTTTTTGCTCTCGTTATTGCTTCAAAACTAATTCCTTTATATTTCATACCTTGTATTACAATTCCAAATGCGGTACCTTGATTAACATCTAACATTCGTATTATTGTTTGTTGTATTAAATACATTGTATCTTCTCTTGCTAATTTATCTTTACTTAATATTTCATATACTACTTTTTTGATGTTTCTGTTCATTTGTTATCAACTCCTTTAATTCGAATAAAAATTATTTAAGTTGTTATATTCTCTTTGTTCAAAATTACTCATATTACTTGCTTTGGCTTTTGTTTTATCATTAGTAGCATAACTATTCCAAGTAAGTATTTTTTGCTTCCAACTTTTTACTGCTTGTCCTTTTGCGTCAATCCAATTACCTGTTGTAAAATAATCATAAAATTCTTTGGCAATTACTTTTAACTTTTTTTCTTTTACATATTTCTCGACTTCTTCAAGTGTTGGTGGAACAAATACTTTTTCTATTCTATTCTTTTTCTTTTTTATTATATTCTTATTAGGAACGAACCCTCGACTATCACTCGGCGAACCCTCAACGAATATTCGTCGAATTTCTTTGTCTGTTTCATCAAAGTCTGGTATCTTGCTATTTGTAGGTTTGTCTATTTTTTGGAATGTATCCCAACTTAAAAGACTATAATAATTGTTTCCGTCACAAGAGTAGAAAACTACGGACATATTAGAACTTATTTCAAATAAGGCTTTTTCTATGTCGGCACTTCTCATATCTTCATTGTAAGGGAATAGTGTAGACTTTAAATATACTGGGTTACATCTTCCTCTACCTTCATCATCAGCAAGAGAGAATAGACCTATAAAAACTATTTTTGCTAAGTTAGATAATTTGCCAAAATCTTCACTTTGCCATATACCAGGGTCGACCATTCTTTTTCTTGCCATAATTATTCCTCCTTAAAATCTTTTACAATAAAATTGTAAGTATCTTCTGCACATTTTAAAGGATTGTTAAATATTTGACTGCCACTAAACCTAATCACTTCATATCCTGCCATTTTTAAGTCAAATTCTCTTTCATTATCTCTTTTTACTTGTTCTTTTGTTTTTTGATGAAATTCATATCCATCACATTCAATTATAATTTTTCTGCCCGTATTAAATTTATTTACATATTCATCCTCCTGATATAAGAAATCTGCAAAATACTTTTTGTCTTCTATTTGTATTGGAGCTTGTGAAAATAATAATATATTCTCTTTATTTTCTTGCATTATATATAAATCAAAAGCTGTTATAAATATTTGTTCTATTGGACTTTTTATTTCTTCATATAATATTGTTGGATAAAATTCTTGATTTATTAACGGTATTAGCATTAATTGTTGTACCTTCTTTGGAGCATTCAAAAAATCTTGTAAATACATTTCTGTCAGGTCATATAATTTATTTATATCTCTCATTTATTTTTCTCCTTTCGTAAAAATCAGAGGTTAAGTTTGTGCCTAACCTCTGTTGCTATTTTTAATTTTTATTTCTCCAGTATGTATTTTTGTATGGCATATTCTACATACTTCTATTAAATTTTCTTCTGTGTCATTTCCTCCAGAGCCTTTTGTTTTTATATGGTGTTTTTCTGTTTGTCCTCTTTTACCACATATTTCACATATTCCGTTTTTTATCTTGCAAAAGTTTTTTATTTTTTATTCTTTTTTCTTTAGGTACTGGGTTAAATGAATTACTTAGGTCTGTTATTATCATTTTGCATCCCAGCTTTCTATTAAACTATCTAGCTCTGATTTTGACATTGTTTCAATGTCGAGTTGTTTACATTCTTGTACAATTAAATCTATTAGTCTACTCATTTCTGCTGTGTTATAAGTACTAGAACCATAATATGCTAATATGTTTGTATATCCTTCTAACTTACTCTTTGTTGTTTCACATACCCAACCTAAACCATTTTTTGTCCATGCTTCAATAAATCTATCTACTGCTTCATTTTTTACTGGTATTACCTCATATACTCCAATATTTCTTATTGCATCTTTATATATAATGTCTTTTGGAATATTTACTTTTTCTTCAAGCTTAGAAATTAATACCCACATATATGCATTTGCATCCAGACTGCGTTTATTTCTGTATTTCTTTATCTCAACAGACAACTTGTCCTCTTTTAATTCTTCAAGGCTAGAAATGCATTCTCGTTCGTTTAGGACTAATAAAATTTTCGGCTTCTGTGTTTTGTAGTCTATTGATATATCTTCTATTGTTCCTACACTTTTCATATATTACCTCCAAAATCAGAAAGGTAATTCGTCCGTACTGTTGTAAAAATTACCACTTTCTGTTTCTTCTGTTGTTGCATTGCCATCTTCCTTCTTGCTGTCTGCAAAATAAACTTCTTCTGCAACTACCTCTGTTATATAATGTTTAACTTTATTTTCATCTTCCCAATTTCTTGTTTGAAGTCTTCCAACTACACCAACTTGTTGTCCTTTTTTAAAATATTTACTACAAAACTCTGCTGTTTTGCTCCAAGCAATAATGTTTATAAAATCAGCTTGTCTCTCTTCTCCTTCTTTTGCAAACCTTCTGTTTACTGCTAAACTAAAGCTTGCTACCATTGTGTTGGTTGTTTGTGTGTATCTTATTTCTGGATTGGCTGTTAGCCTCCCCAATAAAACTACCTTATTCATAAAATTATCCTTTCTTGTAAACAAATACTCGTTTACCTTTATTATTTTTTATTGCTAAGCCTGTTATCTCTTTGTTTGTTATTTCAATTGCTTCAACATAAAACTTTGTTTTTGTTGTTTTCTTGTTTTGCTTGTCTTCTAAAATAAAATTTGCTTCATTTTTTGCATCCATAATTGGTACATATATAAATGGTGCTGTATATAATTCTCTGCCTATTCCCCAATTGAAGCCCGCTCTTTTAAAGCTATCACTTGCCAACCCTTTTTCCTTTTCTGTAAAGCTTTCTGTTCCTGTATCTTCTTTGCCTATCCATTGCTTTTTATCTTCATCCCAAATTTCAATAACGCAATTAGCATTATCTCTTGTATGTGTTCGTTGCCAATTCATTGGCCCTACTGTCTCATCTAAAATATCCATGTCAACTCTGGCATCTTTGTATAACAATAAAGATAAGCCTTTTTCATTAATTTGAGATACTCTACAATCAATTTCTGTAGCTTTTAGATTTCTAAACTTATATTCCATACTTGTCCTCCTATTTAATTCTTAAACTCATTTTGTCATCTATTATTTTTGTTCCTGGTATAATTTCTCCTGTTGTTTTAAAATGGTTCTTGATAGCTGTTTTGTCTATTTTAGTTGTTACTACTTCTTGCTTAAATTCACTAGGTATTTCATCCTCATTTTCTATTTCTACTGACATTGGGTTTTTGCTTACACTTAAAGCCCCTAATTCTGTTTGTATTTTACTTAGACCTAATCTTTCCATGTTTTCTAATACATATTGCTTAAATTTCTCTAGCTTTGCTTCTCCTGTTTTTCTTGTATCTGCAATTCTTTTTTCTTCTGCTTTCATTGCCTCTATTAAAAGTTCTGTATTTCTTATGTAGCCTATAACATTTGCTCCTTTTGTTTGTAGCTCTTGTGCTATTTCAAAACCTAATTCATTGTATTCCTCTTCCGTTATTTCTCCGTTTTCTGCTCTATCCATTAATTCTGCAAATTTATTTGTAATATTATAAAGTGTTAAATTACTCACTTGACATCTTCCTTTCTTTTTGATAATATAAATATAGTTACATTTATTAATGAAACTTTTGTTGAACTAGTTTTGATTTAGAGGTCTTACTAGTTCGCTTTTTATTTTTGTTATCATTTTTGTTGTTAACTTATTTTTACTAAAAACATATTTTATTGGTAATCCCATTCTTAATCTGGTAAATATTGTTTGTACGTTTAACTCGAGTTTTCTACTCCATTCACTAACAGTGTGTGTTTCATTATTATAAGTTATAAAATGATTATTAGTTCTATTGTTTTGTTGCTCTTGTATTGTTATGAACCTACAATTATTGGGTTCATAATTTTTATTAAAATCAATTCTATCTAATGTATAAACTCCTCTTTTTGAATTATTTTTATATCCATTTTCAATAGCCCACTTATAAAAACTTAAATAATCTTGTTCCCATTGTTTGCAAACTTTTATATTTCTTGCTCCATAATTTTTGTAATTTTTATTATTTGGATTATTACATCTATTTTTCATTTCAATCCATACTTTATAAAGTTTAGATTCTCTAGGTTTTTGCATTTTACTCCTCCTTTATTTTATTTCTTTACATATCTCTTTAATTTTTGCCAAAATTACATCTGGTCTATCATAATCATTGCTTGTTGATAACTCTATTACTGCACTTACTAGCTTTGTTAATTCTCTGTTCTTTTCTAATAAAACTGTGTTATTATGTGCTGTAACATCTTTTTCTTTTATTAGGTCTCTTTTTTGTCTTGCTAATTCTACTACTCTTGCATTTAATTCATCATAGTCTTTTCTTAAAATAAACATATCTTTCACTCTCCTTTCCTAAAATGTTTCATTGATTCTTTTGTCTAGCCTGTCTAAAAATTTACAAAAACTTTTATATAAGTTAATCTTAAAAACTTTGTAAAATATGTATTGTGTTAATATTCCTATTGTTATTGCTTGTACTAATCTTCCTAATACTACTAAACTGCATAACATTACATCTAACCAATAACTAATCATTTGTTTCACTCCTTTTAAACTACTCTGTTCATTTCCAAATTTATTTTTCTTTTTTGGAAATCTACGTTTATTGTTTTACTTTTTGTCTTTTTTCTAATAGGTCTTATCTCTAAAATATCCTGATTTAATTGTTTTTGTATTTCAACAAATTCTTTAATGTCTTGTATGTCAAATCTGTAATCTCTTGTTCCAACTTTAAAACATTTTAGCCCTTGTCTAATAAATTTATGTATTGTTCTATTGTCTTTCACTCTAAAATATTGTTTTGTTTCTTCTATTGTTAATAAGTTTTGCTCCATTTCAACCTCCCTGTTCAGTATGTTGAGCTTAGTCTTTAAAAAAAATTGTTGCTATTTTTCTATTTAATGCATTTGCAATTCTTTGCATTGTAACATTTGTTATTACTTCCAAGCTTCCATTCTCTAAACCTGATATCGTAGACCTTGACACTTCTGATTTTGCAGACAATTCTTCTTGTGTCAAGCCTTCTTTTAGCCTATATTCTTTAACTCTATTTTTCAAAATTAACACCTCCTGCTCAACTTGTTGTACACATATTATCACTTTATTTTCCGTTTGTCAAGTATGTTGTACAAAGTTTTTTATTTTTTTATTGAATTTTTGTATGACTTGTTGTACAATATAGTTGTATGAAAGGTTTGGAGGTTTTTTCAAAATGTTTTTAGGAGATATTATTTTAAATTATAGAAAAGAAAAAGGCATCTCTCAAAGAGATTTTGCCAAACAATGTAATATAAGTCATAGTTATATTGCTATGCTTGAAAAAAATATTGATGCAAGGACAGGTAAGCCAATTTGCCCTACTTTAGAAACAATTAAAAATATTTCTATTGGTATGCGTATACCAATAGATGATTTATTAAAAATGTTAGATGATGAGCAAAAATTTACTTTAGAAGCAATAAAAGAACCTATATATTATATGGCACCTGTTTACGGTAGAATTAGTGCAGGGCAACCTAATTGGGCTGAAGAGTGCATAGAAGGTAGATTACCTATTGACATTAATTTAATGAATATAATTAATCCAGAAGAATGTTTTTTCCTTCGTGTAAATGGAGAGAGTATGAATAAACTAATAAAAAATGGTGCTTATGCTCTTATTAGAAAAACAGATGTTGTTGATGATGGAGATATAGCTGTTGTTTTAGTAAATGGTTATGATGCTACATTAAAGGTGTTTAATAGACAAAGAGATTTTATTTTATTAGAACCTATGAGTACAGACCCTTCTTTTAAAACGCAAGTGTATGGAAAAGATACAGAAATAAAAGTAATAGGAAAATATATTGGTAAAATGGAGATGAAATAATGGCAGGATATAAAAGAGAAGTAAGAGCTGGAGTATGGAGATTAGAGTATCAAGTCGATGGGGAAAAGTTTTCTCAAAATGTGAAAGCCAAAAATGATAAAGAAGCCAATAAAATACTAGCTTTATTTATTGCAGAAGTTGAAAACGGTAAATATAGAAAAGACACAGGTATGACTTTTACAGAGTTAGCTCAATTATTTATTGATAAATACGCAACTGATAATTTATCTCCTACAACATTAAGAGATTATAAAAACAGATTAAATAAATATATTTGTAAAGAAATTGGAACTACTAAAATAACTAAGCTTAAAAGACTTCAAATTCAAGAATTAGCTAACAAATTGGTTAAAGAATATAATTTGTCGTCTAAGACTGCAAAAAACGATATAGCCCTAATCTCGTCGATATTAAATAAGGGTATTGAATGGGATTACTTAGATTATAATGTTGCTGATAAAATATCTATACCAAAAAATTTTGAAAAGCAAAAAAAGAAAGTAGTATTATATTCTTATGATGAAATAAAAACATTTTTAGAGAAATTAGAGCAACTGGAAGATAAAGAGCTACAAATTGCAATATATACTTCATTTTACACAGGAGCTAGACGAGGCGAGGTAATGGCTTTAACTTTTAATGATTTTAACTTTAAGCGATGTAGTATTGATTTTAATAAAAATAAAGTTTCTGTAAAAGGTGGAACTAAAGAAAAAGATATTAAAAACAGTAAAAATAGGTTGTTCTATGTTCCTAAAGTATATATAAATAAAGTAGAAGAATATTATAAACAATTAGGAAAACCAAAAAAAGAAACAAAATTATTTAAAATGCATCCTGACACATTCTCAAAAGAATTTAAAGAGTTTTTAAGTGATAATAATTTAAGAAATATAAACTTAAAAGATTTAAGAGCATTAAATGAAAGTATTCTAGTAAATAAGGGATTAGATGTAGTAAGTGTTGCAAAAAGATTAGGACATTTGCCTTCTACTGCAACAAATTATTATTTAGACCAAATACCTGAAGAAGATAAAAAAGCAAGCGAAATTTTAGAAAACTTGTTTTAATTTTTGTACTCTCGTTCGCCTAGATTTCGCCTAAACAAAAAAAAATAGGTTTCAGCAAATTGCTGAAACCCTTTGTTTTACTTGGTTGCGGGGGTAAGACTCGAACTTACGACCTTCGGG
>SFKS01000034.1 GCA_004554705.1 Clostridiales bacterium
TTAGATACTAAACAGCAAGAATATAACAAACTAATAAAGACAGAAAACTATAATCAAAAACAAGCAGAAATATTAAGAAAAGAATTAGTAAGACTTAAAAATTTATATGAATATGGACAAGATGTTATAGACAATATACAAAAAACAAGCCAAAATAAAAATGTGCTAAGAAAACATTATTATATAGTAGTTCCATATTATGCTGCAGAAATAGGAACAGATTTACTAGATGAAGAAGAAAAGAGAAGTATGATTTTCTCTGAATTATATACAAGGGCACAAAGCTTAATAAGAGCATTGTTTTCTTGTGAAATGAAATGTAAGATACTTAATTCAAACGAACTTGTAGAATTACTATATGTAGCATATAACAGAGATGAATCAGAAACATATAGTGTGCAAAAAGCTATTAAGGCAGGATACAATGAATTATACGCAACTGCACCAGATGTGCTAGATAAGAGAATGAAGGCATTAGATGAACGCATAGAAGAAAATGCTGTAAAATTAGCAAAAGAAACTATAGATGAAGTAAGACTTGAAAAAGAAAGAAAAATAAGTAAAAAAGAAGAACAATTTGAAGAATTAGTAAGACAAATGGCAGAAGCCTTACTTAAAGAAAATCAAAGATACATAGGGAAAGATGTTGCCGAAAAAGCAATAGAAAAAATAAACGGAAAAGAAGGAGGAGATGCAAATGAGAAAAAAACAGAAAGAAGAACAAGAAGAATTGCAAAACCAGAATAGTTTAAATACACAAGAACCAGAATATGATATTTTAAGAAAAAAGACCATAAAGGAATTAATTGCACCTTCAGGAATAGATGCATCAAATATAGATCGATTAGAAATACTTTCAAATACTACAAGATATGCAAGAAGCTTTTTCGTATCCAGCTTACCTCGTATGTGTAGCTTCCCAGAGCTATTTAGAGATATGTACTTATTTGGAGATATAAATACCTCTGTATATATAAACCCAGTGCCAGAAGCAAGGTCACAAAACGAATTAAATAGAGTAATAAACCAACTAGAAACAGAAAGAATTGTAGCAGCTGATAGAGGAAATATAAACCGTGAAAGTATTTTAGCACAAAAAAGGTTAGAAGCTGAGGGCTTGAGAGATGAAATAGCAGCAGGATTTAATAAACTTTATGAAGCATCAATTGTTGCAACTTTATTCACATACAATTTACAAAATCTAGAAGCATACTCAAAATTGCTAGCAACAGAAATGTCTAAAACATTGGTTGGAATAAAATCTGCTTGGGCAATGCAGGATGAAGCTTTTCAATCAAATGTTCCTCTTATGAAAGATTCAATAAGAAAAATACATACATTTGATCGTAATTCAATGGCAACAGTATTCCCATTTACAACTTCAGAAGTAGGGCATTTAACAGGAATTCCATTAGGAATGAATAAACAAACAGGAACACCAGTATTATTTGATAATTTCCATTCAAGTTTAGCAAATTACAATATGGTAGTTTTTGCAAAATCTGGTGCAGGTAAATCTGTAACAATGAAAACATTAATTTCACGTTCTGCAGTTTTAATGGGAATAGAGAGCTTGGCACTAGATGCAGAAGGTGAGTATAAAATAGTTGCAGAAAGTTTAGGTGGAATAAACGTAGTACTTAGTCCAACTTCAAATACAATAATAAACTTATTTGATATAGAGGAAGAAAAAATAAAAGACGAAATAACAGGAAGAGAAAGAACAATATTAAATGTGGAAAACAAAGTTGAAGACGTAACTCAAGCATTAATAACAATGGCAAGAGGAAGTACAAGAAGTGAAGAAGTAAACGAACTTACAAAACAAATAATAGCAGAAGCAGTTGCAGAAGAATATGCAAGATTACGGTATAACAGCTGATCCAAACAGTTTATATGTAAATGGGCAAGGTCAAATTAGGATAGGAAATATAGGAAGAGAAAAGAAGAAAATGCCAACAATAGGCTCTTGGTATAAAACTTTAGTAAAAAAAGCAGAGGAAAACACAGATGAAAATTATACCTTCCACTATAGCTATTTAAGAAAGGTTATGAAACAATATGTAAGAGAGCTAAATGGACAAATGGCATATTTTGATGGACAATCAACCTTTGATTTACTAGAAGGAGTACCATTTATAAACCTAGATATATCACAACTAGAGGAAAGATTTGCAAGACCACTTGCACAGCAAATACTATTATCTTGGATATGGGAAAAATTCGTAAAGAAAAATAGTGAAGATAGAGCAAAAGCAACCAAAAAGAGAGTTTTGGTAGATGAGGCGTGGATGCTACTACCATTCCCAGAAGCAGTAGATTTCCTAAATAAAATGGCAAGACGTGCAAGAAAAAGAAATGTATCACTAGCCATAGTATCACAAAGATTCCAAGACTTTTATGAAAAACCAGAAGCACAAGCAGTTTTAACATCATCAGACACAAAATTATTCTTAGCACAAGATAAATCAGAAATTGGATATTTAAAAGAAGTATTCAAATTAAGTGAAGGAGAAGCAAACTTTTTAGTAACCTGTACCATAGGTGAAGGTTTATTCAAAGTAGGTTCAGACACAGCAATTTTACAAATAACACCAACAAGAAAAGAATTTGAATTTATGGAAACAAACTTAAACAAATTGGCAGAAAATAATTAATAAAAGCCGGATTATGAGGTATTTTAGAAAATAAATGTTTAAGAAAAAATTTTAATGGCTACAATGACTATATTTATTTTAGCAGATTTCATAATATAGCCTATGTAAAGAATTAGATACCATTACTCCTAGGGGAGAGAAAAATAGAGATGAAAGTGGTAGCAATCCACTAGCAATGGCTAGAAATTTATTGTCTGGTTTTTTAGGATTTAGTGGAAACCTATTCTTTGATTAATTTATGGGCGAAATCGAAAATAATCTTCTTGGCAAAAATGAAAAAATAGTAGACTTTTTAACCAGCACAAGAATTTACATAAAACACTTTAAAAGCTTAGAAAAATATGGTATAATATAAAAGAACGTAAAATTCGCTAGAAGGGAGAAAACTGTATAATGGAAGTTTTAACAAAACATTCAATAATTAAGAAAATATTGATAGTGCTGATAATAATAGTAATGTTAAACAACTTTATTATGCCAAATTACGTATGTGCTGCTAGCGTTGTAGAAGACTTAGTAGGAGGATTCTTTTACTTACTTGCATATTTAGGTGATGTAGCTATTGGGATAATACAAAAATTGATGATAGGAACTCCTGATATTAGAGATGGAGATAACTTTTCTATAAAATATTCACCAGGTGTTATTTTCTCTAACACAGTTCCAATCTTAGATATAAACTTTATTTCGCCAAATACAGAACAAGTAAATGTTGAAAGCGGAGATACAGAAACAATTTTTTCAGAACAAGTTCCAATGGAAGGAACCATATTTGATGAAGAATATTCAGGAGAAGAAGAAAAAGAACAAATTATAAATAGATTAAGAACACAGTATGGATTTGATAAAGATCCAACTAACCCAGATAGGGTACAAGGTTCTTCTACACTTATTTGGGAATGGGAATACAATAATAATAGTTATAGGCTTGAAGATAGTCACAGGTATAATCCAGGAACCCTTCCTGGAGTACATAGATGTAAATTAATTCAGACTAATTATGCAGATACAAAGGTAGAAGAGTTACTAAACTCATATGGATACTATAGTGTAGACACTTCTAAAATAAGCGAGTCTAATTCTATGTGGGAATGGAGAACATCCTCTGGAACACATTATAAACTAACAGCAACACCAAATGGCATATATAAAAATGTAAAATTGATAGAATACACCTCAACTTCTGTACCTTCAGCAACCAGTAAAATGCAAAAAAATATTGCTAGCTGGTATGTAGCATTAAGAACAATTGCATTAGTAGGACTATTATCTGTACTACTATATATAGGAATAAGAATAGTATTAAGTAGTGCTTCAGCACAGGATAAAGCAAAATATAAAAATATGTTAAAAGATTGGGCTGTAGCATTGTGCATATTGTTTGTATTACACTATATGATGGCATTTATGTTAAACATGATAGGTAGTTTAAATGATATAATTAAAGGAAATATTTTATCAAGTAATGTTGATGGAACAAATAGTGATAAATTAATGACTACAATAAGGAAGGAAATAGGCACAGACATAAGCGACGTAACTTACGATACAGCAGGATATACAATTATGTATTTAGCTTTAGTAATGCTTACAGCGATATTTACATTGCAATATTTAAAGAGGGTTATATTTATGGCATTCTTAACAGATAAAATAAAAGATGGAAAGGCGCAAGCTTTTAGCTATTGGCTAAGAGAGTACATATTTAATTGTTTAATACAGCCAGTGCATTTGCTATTATATGCAATATTAATAGGAAATGCAATAGAATTTGCAACATCAAATATGTTATATGCAATAGTAGCTCTAGCATTTTTAGTACCAGCAGAAAAATTTGTAAAAGAGATGTTTGGAATGAAGTCACAATCTCCAACAGCTACATTGGGAGCAGCTGCAGGAGGAGCAATGATAATGAGTATGCTAAACAAAATTAAGGCAAAACCACCAAAAGAGGCCGGACAATCTGGAGGCACAGGAGAAGAAGGAAGCGGAAATAAAGTTAGAACAAAAACCAATACAGCAAGAACTTCAAACTCTGAGAATGCAGGTGAAACAAACGGACAAAGCAGAGGAAGCGGAGGCGAAGCATTAGATAATATAGGAGGAAATACAGGAAACAACTCAACATCTTCAGGAACTACAGGAGGAACAAGTGGAGCATCAGGAGGATATAATATAGGAAGAGGACTTGCCTCAGCAATAGCACCAAATGGAGTAAAAGGAACCTTAGGAAGCATTGGTAAAAATGGTGCACGTTCAGTAGGAGGAATTCTAACAGGAGCTGCAACAGGAACTATAGCTCTTGCCACTAAAGTTGCAACAGG
>SFKS01000035.1 GCA_004554705.1 Clostridiales bacterium
TGGATTTACATTAATAGAATTATTAGCAGTAATAATAGTATTAGCAATAATAGCCTTAATAGCAACGCCAATAATATTTAATGTAATCGAAAATGCAAAAATTAAGTCATTAGAAAATAGTTGTTATGGAGTAATCGATGCAGTAAGAACAAAATATGCTGAAGGATTACTAAATTCAGAAAATGGACTAGTAGACTTAACTGGAGATGTAGCAGATTTAACAATAGCAGGAGAACATCCATACATGGGAACATGGGAAATTGACAATTCAAAAGATAGTGCTGAAAGAGGAATTAAAATTCAAGGCGTTAAATTCCAATCAATGAAAAACTATACATGTTCAAATGTAGATGAAAATGGAGCAATTACAAGTAAAGTAAGCTGTGAGAAAGATGGACCAGATGAGGTTCAACCAACAATAACAGCAAAACAAGCAACAGTAGAAGTAAACAAAGGAACAGACAAAAAAATCAAAGACTATTTCACAGTAAAATTTGGAAAAACTGGCGGACAAGTTACATGTGAAGTAGCAAATGTAAGTGAGTTAGATGTAGGAGACCATACAGTAAAATGTACAGCAACAGGAACAAATGGAAAAACAGCCGAAGCAACTGTAAAAATAACAGTAAAAGATGTATTTGCATTAGCAGTAGATAATAGTGGAGCAAATAAACCAGTATTGTATACAAATATGATACCAGTAGTGTATGATGGAACAAAATGGTTATATAGTGACGGAACACAAACAAATTGGTATAACTATACAGATAAGCAATGGGCAAATGCAGTAGTATTAAATAGTGGAGTTACTAAAAATGTAGGTGATGAAGTAACAGAAGAGGATGTAGCACTATGGTATGTATGGATTCCAAGATATAAATACACTATATTCAATGGAAATAATGAAAGTGCAGCCGCACAATTAATCAATGTAACATTTGAAAGTGGAACAAATAGAACTGGAACAGTAACATGTAGTGATAATGCAGATGGAAGTGAAACATGTAGTACAATAACAAATGGAACAAGTACATACACACATCCAGCATTCAAATTTGGAAATACGGAATTAACAGGATTCTGGGTAGGAAAATTTGAAGTAAGTGGAAGTACAAGTGCAATCACAGTTAAACCAAATGTAACAAGTTTGAGAAGTCAAACATTATCAAGTTTCTTTACAGCCATTCAAAATGTAAAAACAACATATGGAATAAATAATGCAGATTCACATATGATGAAAAATATGGAATGGGGAGCAGTAGCATACTTAAAACAAAGTAAATATGGACTTGGAACAACAGATATAGCAGTTAATACAAATTCAAACTCCTATACTGGTGGAGGACGAAGTGATGCATATAAAACAAATGTCGCTCAATCAACAACTGGAAATATATATGGTGTTTACGACATGAGTGGTGGTGCATGGGAATATGTAATGGGTAACATGAAGGACTCAAGTAATGCTTTCAATTCAAGTAATGCTGGATTCACAACTGCTCCAAATACAAAATATTATGATAGTTATAAATATGACTCATCAAGTTATACAACACATGCAAGAGGAAAATTAGGAGATGCAACAAAAGAGACTTTAGCTACTTTTGGAAGTGATACTGGAGGATGGTATTCAGATAACGCGGTCTTGCCGGCCTCGAACTGCTCTTGGTTCGGTCGTGGGGGCGGCTACGGCCTTGGTGCTAGTGCAGGTGTGTTCTACTTCAACCTCAGCTGCGGTGGTGCCTACCACAACCATTCTGCCCGCGCTGTCGTGTCGGCGCCATAGACTTTGTAAAGCGAAGCGAAGCAAAGGCTATTTCCCTTTGACTTGAATAATGAATAAATAACAAAAGTATATATTGTGTAATATAAACACATATATACTTTTTTTCTTTTACTCTTCCTTATTTTGTCGAAATATAGTATAATTATATTGGAGGGATGAATGTGGAACAATTCTTTAAAACATTAACAGAACTAATAAAAAAGAGTAATTATATATTAATTGAAACACATGCTAATCCTGACTTTGATGGATTGGGTTCTGCTATAGCACTACAACAATTTATTAACAGAATAGGAATAGAAAATTATATAATAGTAAACAAAAGAGATTTAAATGAATCTTTAAAAAAAGCATTTAGTCTATTAGATAAAAAAAACATAAAATATCAAATTATTAGTAAAACAGAAGCATTAAAAAATATTGATAGAACTTTATTAATTGTATTAGATACTCACAAAAAACAAATGTTAGAATGCCCACAAACTGTAGATAAATGCAATAACATAGTTGTTTGTGACCACCACATTAAAAGTAAAGACAATATAAAAAATACAAGCATTAGTTACATAAATTCTAATATGTCTAGTACAGTTGAAATAATAACTAATTATTTAAGATTTGTTAATTTCAAAGTAAATGAAATTATTGCTACATTTTTATTAGTAGGGTTAGAAGTTGATACCAATACATTTAAGTTAAAAACAACCCCTGCAACTTATGAAACGGCAGCTTATTTAACTAAACTAGGTGCGGATAGTATTTTAAAACAAGAACTACTAAAACAATCAAAAGAATACTATTTAAAAAAACAAAAATTAATTGAAAAAAGTTTTATGTTAAATAAAAATACTGCTGTTTGTATATTTGATGAAAATGTATATGAAAAAAGAGATTTGGCTATTGTAGCCGAAGAATTACTACAATTTGAAAATGTAGAGGCATCTTATGCTATAGGATATGTAAATAAAAATATCATTGGTATAAGTGCGAGGTCAATTGGAACAGTTGATGTTGAAACTATAATGACTAAATTAGGTGGTGGGGGACATATGAATGAAGCAGCCACACAATTAGAAGATTTAAGTTTAAAGGAAGCATTTGAAAAATTAAAAGGAGCGATAAAATGAAAATAATTTTTATTGAAAATATAAAAGGAAAAGGAAAAGTAGGAGATATAAAAGAAGTAAAAGATGGATTTGCTGAATTTTTAATCAAAGAAAAAAAAGCAATAATGGCAACTCCTGGAAATATTAAAAGTTATAACAATAAAAAACAAAGAGAAAAAGAAGAAGAAGACGAATTAGTTAATAAGTTAGAAACAGTAAAAGAAAAACTAGAAAAAGAGATAATTAAAATTAAAGTTAAAGTAGGAAAAGAAGATAAAGTATTTGGAAGTGTTAGTAGTAAACAAATATTAACAGCCTTAAAAGAAAAAGGATACAATCTAAATAAAAATCAAATAATAATTAATAATTCTATTTCCTCTTTAGGTTATCATAAAGTAATAATTGAATTACATAAAAGAGTAAAAGCAGTAATTAATGTTGAATTGATAGGTGATTAGATGAAAGAACAAAATATACCACAAAATATTGATGCGGAACAAGCAGTTTTAGGGTCAATGTTTTTATCTAAATTTGCTTTAGAAAAATGTTTAGAAACATTATCTAGCGAATTATTTTATTTAGATAGTCATAGTAAAATATTTACAGTCATAAAAGAATTAAATGAAAATAACCAAGCAGTAGACATGATGACTGTTACAGAAAGTCTAAAAAAAAGAAAATGGTTAGACAATGTAGGTGGAATAGAATATCTAACTAAGGTAGCTAAAAGTGTTCCAACTGCTGCTAATGTAAGTGAATACATTAAAATAGTTGAAGAAAAAGCAATTTTAAGAAGATTAATTGAAGAAGGTACTCAAGTAATAACAGAAGCATATAACTCAACTGAAAGTATCAATGATATTTTAGATAATGCAGAGAGAAAAATATTAAATGTTGTTAAAACAAGACAAGGAACAGAGTTCAGATCAATCCAAGATGTTTTATTTAAAACTCAAAATGATTTGGAAAAATTATCAAAAAATAAAGGTGAATTAACTGGTATAACAACTGGCTATAATAATTTAGATAAAATAACATCCGGCCTACACCCTAATGAATTAATAATCCTAGCAGCAAGACCTGGTATGGGAAAGACTGCATTTGCTCTTAATTTAGCAACTAATATGGCTATTCTAGGGAAAAAAACAGTTGCCATATTTAATATGGAAATGAGTGCGGAACAGCTTGCTATGAGAATGTTATCTTCAGTTGGACAAATTGATAATAATAAATTAAAAACTGGTAATTTACAACACAATGATTGGAAAAAAGTAAACGAAGCAATTAGTAAATTAGCTGATACTAAAATATATATGGACGATACAGCAGGTATGAAAATAAGTGAGATTAGAGCAAAATGTCGTAGATTAGCAACTATGAAAGATGG
>SFKS01000020.1 GCA_004554705.1 Clostridiales bacterium
TTAGAAGAGGAAGATACCCCTGAGGTATATCCAAAAGAATTAAGTAATCCGGATTTAGAAAAAACATATATTGGATTATTATTAGACAATCCTAAGTCAATTGTTAAGTACTATTTTTTACATAAAATTTGTTATTTTGAAGATCCTGAATTGTTAAATATATATAAGAGTGTGCTATTTACAGAGGGAGGAAGATATACACCAGAAATCGCAAAAAAGGATTTTAATTTTGCAAGAATTACAGATAAAACAGATGATTTTAAATATGATTTAAAGGCTAGTGTTCATGATAAAGATTATGATATGGAAAAAATATATGTTGAATTAATGAAGCTGTTTATTATTAGAAAAAAGTTTTTGGAAATACCAATTAAGGAAATGCAAGATAAAATTGTAGAAATAACAAATTATAAACTATATGATAAGATGTCAATAGAGGAAGTAGAAGCTGCAATAAATCAGGTTACAGTAACAGGGAAATTCAAGTCAGCAATATTAAATAAAGGGCTTACTCAATTTTTAGAAGAGGGTGCAAATAATTTAACACAAGGTTTAGAAATGCCATTTCCTATTCTAACTAGTGTCTTTAAAGGAATTAGAAAAGGTGAAACAATGGCTTTTGCGATGCCATCGAACGCTGGTAAAAGTAGATTTACCATTAATATGGTTGCATATACTGCATTAGTACATAAGAAGAAAGTTTTAATAATTTCAAATGAAATGTCAGAAGAGAAAATGAAACTTTGTTTAATAACTACTATTCTAAACAATCCAGAAATACAAAAAATTCATGGTCAAAAGTTAAAAAAATCAGAAGGAGAATTATTGTCATTTAAGTTTCGTCCAGATAATCCTAGTTTAGTTGAAGTAGATGAAAATGGGTTTGTTGTAAAAAAGGAAAATGAAACTCAAAAGCAGTTCGTTAAAAGGCTTCAAGAAGTATCTGCTGAATTCAATCAAGTTATAAAAGCAACTGAATGGATAAATAAAGAAATAGATAATTCAATTTATTTTGTAAACATTACAGATCATACAAATGAAGAATTACAAAAAGTAATAATCAATTATTATTATAAAGAAAAAATTCAATATGTTTTTTATGATACTCTAAAAACTGATACTGCTAATATAGGAATAGGTGAAGAAATAAAAAGAACTGCTACAATTTTATCAAATATAGCACAAAATTTTGAAATTTTTATATTCTCGACACTCCAATTAGCAGAAACTTCTACTGCACCTGTAAATTTAACAATAAATGATTTGGCAGTAAGCAGGACTGTAAAAGAAGTATTAGATACATTGTGTTTGGTAAAGCAAATTAATAGAGAAGATTATGATAAGTATGAATATTCCTTAAATGAAGTTGATACAAAATTCTTTGATTTGAAAAAATATGACGACCCTGATGTTAGATATTATGCTTGTGTAGTGGATAAAAATAGGGCTGGTGCAAAGCCTACTTTACTATTTAGATTAAACTTAGCATATAACAGTTGGGAGGAATTAGGATATCTAAAGTTGAAACATGGTGATTAATATTAAAAAGGCACATTTCCAGCTTACAAGTAGGGATGTGCCTTTTAATGAATTGCTCTCTATTCAAAATCCTCAAGTGATTTTTTCAATTCTTTATTTCCATATACTTTTATGCCATTTTTTAAATTTTTTATATCTATTTCTGATAAATATTTGGTTTGTATACCTGTTTCTATTATAGTTTCTTTAATATTTCCATATTTATCCAATTTGTACACTATAATTTCTCCTTCAACATCTTTTAGTAGAAAATGCTCATCACAGAAGTCATTAATTTCTTTATATACAACTATTTCATTGGGTGTGAATTTTTGTATCTCCCATCCTACATATTCTATTTGTAATTCTGATTCATTCTTGTTTATTAACTTTTCCTTTATTTTCTGCTCTTCTTGTACTAAATGTTTGCAATTATTGTAGTATTTTTTTTCTATTATTTTAGTATTTGGAGTAGTTTTAAATTCGCTACTACTAGTTTCTGTAAGAAGGTCTTTTGCTTCATTTATTATATTTTCATTTCTATTGAATTCTGTTTCAAATGCTATCTGCTCGTTTATGTTTTTTAATTTATTCAAATATATTCCTAAGAGGAAGCTCACAGTTAAGGCTAATATTAATACTAAAACAATATATTTTTTCATTTTTATCACCAGTTTTATAATAACCAGTTTCTACAGAATTATACTAATTATACCATTTTGTTTTTATTTGTTTTGTTGATTTCCTTGTATAAATCTATATACTTTAAAATTTTTGCCATTACTTTTTATTATAATTTCTCCGCTTTCATCTGTTCTATAAACATTGCAGTTTATTTCTTCTAACCTTTTTAGAACTTCAGTGCTAGGATGTCCGAATTTATTATTTTCTCCTACTCCTATAAGGGCAAGTTTAGGCTGTACTGTTTTTAAAAAGTCCATTGTAGAAGAAGTTTTTGATCCATGATGTGCGATCTTAATTATTGTTGATTGTAACTCTTCTCTACTATGTGTTTTTAAAATTTCCTCTTCTGCTATTTGTTCTATATCTCCTGTAAATAATATATTGAAGTTTTTATAGCATATCTTTGCAACTATAGAATTATTATTACATGGATTTTCTTTTACATAAGTTGAGCTCCCTGGCCACAATATTTTTATATAAACATCTTTGTCTACATTTATTATATCTCCTGCTTTTATTAATAATATATTTACTTTTTCTTTATGTGCTACTTTTACTACTTCTTCCAGTTCTTGGCAATTTTCTACTTGTCTACTAATTACAATATTTTCAACATTCAACTTTTCCATTATTTCGGTTGCTTTTTTGCAGTGGTCTGAATCAAAATGTGATATCATTAGATAATCTATATTTTTAATTTTTCTATCTAATAAATACTTTGTTATTACCTTTTCTTGCTCCCCTGTATCAATTACAACATTTTTTTTAGAAGGTGTTGTAATTACAGTACAGTCTCCGCTGTCCTACATCTACAAAATGTATTTTGAAATTTTGAGAAATTGGATTTACTAATATTCCACTAAGAATAATTATAATAAGAATATAACTTATATATCTTTTTTTAGCTAAATACTGGTTTTTCTGATTTTTTCTTGATAATTTAAAAAAATTTAGAATTTGTTTCATCTTTGGAATTAGACTAATTTTTCTATGTAATCCTTTATAGAAGCAATATATTACTACATAACAGAAAATTACTGTGATACTACTTGGTGTTGTAATTATAACACTAGAAAATGGAATTTTTGCACTATATTCTGCAATCCAAATAAGTAGTTGTACAAAACTATATGTAAACATTGCCATAAAGTTTCCCAATTTAAATGATATTATTCCTACAAAAACATTGACATATCCAATTAAAATTATCATTCCTGCTAATGGTACTGCAATGATGTTTGATATAATAGAAATAGTTGATACTGTGTTGAAATTCAAAACTGTTATTGGTAATACCATTAATTGAGCTGATAGTGTCACTGCAAGCAATTTAGCAATATTCTTGTTTATGTATTTACTTAAGAATTTGAATATTGGTACATTTAGGAAAACTATACCAATTGTTCCCAAATATGATAATTGTAATCCTATATCTTTAATAGCAAATGGATTGTTCGCTAAAATGAGTATTAGTGAAATTGCTATCGAATTTAAAACATCTGGTTTTCTATAAACTATTTTAGAAAATAGAATTATTATACTCATTATGCATGCTCTTACAACTGATGGACTAAATTGTGTTATGAACATAAATAGTATTAGTAAAATAATGGTTACAATATGTATTCCTTTTCTTGACATCCTGCTTTTTGCTAATAAGAAGCTTATTCCTATTATAATATAAGAAACATGTGTTCCTGATATTGCTAAAATATGAGATAAACTGCTATTGCTAAAGTTCTCCCTTATTTCCTCTGGAACCTCATCTTTTTCTCCTATTAATATGCCTGTAAGCAAACTACTTATTTTTATTGGAAAGAGTTGTTTTATTGTTTTTATTATTTTGTTTCTTATGTTATTGCTGCATTTTAATATTACATTTACACTATTCTCATTAATTACTTGTAAATTATCTGCTTTTATTGAGCCACAAATTTTCTTTGTTTTTAGATATTCTTTATAGCTAAAGCCCTTATGATTTCTAGCCTCCTGGGGTTTTGAATATGTACCCTCTAGTCTTATCTTCATTCCATATTTCAATTTCTGTGACCAACTCTTTTTTACATACAGTATAAATCTTCTATTTTCTACCTTTATTTGATATGCATGATAATATTCTGTTTCTTGTCCTTCGCTTGTTATTATTGCATTTGTTTTTATTTTTTTTGGAATTTGTTTATAAAGATTTTCATAATTTTGATTTACTAAAATTGCATATATACTTGAAATTATTATTGTTATAAGAATTAATAAAATAGTTTTTCTTTTTTTTATGAAGAAGTAAAATGCTCGAAATTTATGTTTTTGAATTAAATATACTAATAATGCTAAAAAAATAATTGTTATGGCTATACTTAGTTTTAAGTATAGCCCATATGTTATTCCAGCTATTGCTCCAATTAGTATAATTACCATTGGTCTTTTTATGCTTATCACCTTCTATTTTGTTACTAAATTTTTATAAATATATCCTTCATATACTGTGCTGTCTACTCCTGTGTATATAATTTTATACCATTCCTCTGTTTCTGCTATGATTTTAAATGAAGTTCCTTTAGTTAATGTTGTTACTATTTCTGAATTTGTTGAAGCTTGTTTTCTTATGTTAGCATAATCTACTGATACAAAGCCTTTTGTATTATCTACTACTGTTTCTGTATTATTGCTATTATCTGATGGTTTACTGGTTGCTGGCTGTTCTGGTTCTACAACTGTTGGTTCTGCCGGTTCTTCTGGTGTTTGAGGTGTTTCTGGTGTTTCTTCTACTGTTTTATTAATATCATTTTGTATCTTATAAGTTCTTATCCAACCTTGAATATCTCCTGATATAATATATGACCAGTTTGTTATTTGCTTTTCCACTTTAATTTCTGAGTTAATTTCAACTTGATTTATTACTGTTGAAGTTATAACAGGTATCATATATACATTTATTTTTTCTTTTGTTTGTGCTATATTTTTATTTTCTTCAGTTACTTCTGGAGTTTCTGGTGTCTCATTTTTATTTACATATTCTTTAAAAAGATAGCCCTGTTGATTATTATATATAACTTTATACCACTCTCCATTTTCTTCTAATATCTCTATTTCTGTTTTGTCTGAAAGAGTTGCTAATGGTGTAGAATTTTTGCTTGCCTCTGTTCTTAATACTAATCCACTTGGAGCATTAACAATTCCTGTGGTTGCAAACACACTTGTGGCAATCATTACTAAGAGTCCCAATGATAATAAAGAAATCTTTTTCAATTTTTCCATAACAAAATCTCCCCTTTTATGAGGAGATTATATATTTTTTTCTATTATTTGTCAAGTAAAACTCGATAAGTATATTGTTTTTAATAGTTATTCCTTTTGCTCATAGTTTTTTTCATTTGTTTCAATATAATCATATATCATCATTTTTATTACTGCAATTACTGGTACACCCAAGAACATTCCTAATACTCCAAAGTATGCACCTCCTATTGTTATAGAAAAAATTATCAGAATTTTACTTATTTTTAGTGCATCCTTTAATATTTTAGGATTGATAATGTTTGCATCAATTTGCTGTAATACAATAAGTATTATTGCGACCCATATAGCTTGCATAAAACCACCTGTAAAAATCGTTATTAGTGATGTTACAATTACTGCTATTATTGCTCCAAAATATGGTATTAAGTTAAATAGTCCAATTAAGAAACCTAGTAGTAATGCATATCTCACATTCATTATTGATAATGCTATTGACATTATTATTCCTACTACTATTGCATCTAATACTTGACCAGAAATGTATTTAAAAAATATTTCATTTCCTTTTTCAAAATAACGATTTATTCTTCTACAATTCTTTTCATTAAATAAACTGTTATTTAATCGTTTTATAAATTTTAATATCTCTCCTCTTTCTAGTAATATATATATTGAAACTACTATTGTTACAAATGTACTAAATATTCCATTTGCTATTCCTATAACCTTTTCTATATACATTGTTAAATTATCCAAATCTAATAGTTTTGTGATATCAATTTCTTGTAACTTTGTTATAGCTTCCTGGACTATATCATTCTTCAAAATATTATCTTCTGGTAGTTCTTCTATGTATTTAATCGCACTTTCATAATAACCTGGTAAATTTCCTGCTAGTTCTAATATACTGCTTGAAAGCATTGGAACAAGTGTCTTTACTAACAGTGCTATTATTAGTATTGCTAAAATATATGTTGTTGCAACTGATAATCCTCTTGCCTTTTTTCTTAAAATTTTGTTTTTTCTATAAAGACCTTCTATTTTTCTGCATGGTATATATAATAAATAGGCTAAAAGCAGAGCCATTAAGAATGGCTTTATAACCTTCATTAATTCATTTAACCATCCTCCTATATCTGTAAAATTATCTAATACTTTATATACTATAACTATTGCCACTATTAAAGTAAACCAATATAACCACTTAGTTTCATTTTTTAATTTTTTCATGATATTCCTCCTATTTCTAACCCTATTGGGCAATGGTCACTTCCCAAAATTTTATCATATATATATGATTCTCTTATGTTTTTACTTATCCTGTTTGATGTTAAAAAATAATCTATTCTCCAGCCTACATTTTTTGCTCTTGCATTCCCCATATATGACCACCAAGTATAGCTATTTTCTCTGTTTGGGTACAAATGTCTATAGGAGTCTGTGAAGCCTGAGTTTAGTAAATTTGTCATTTTTTCTCTTTCTTCATCTGTAAATCCTGCATTTTTTCTATTTGTTTTTGGATTCTTTAAATCTATTTCTTTATGTGCTACATTTAAATCTCCACATAGTATAACTGGTTTATCTTTATCTAAGTTTTCTAGGTACTGCTTAAATGCTTCCTCCCAAGTCATTCTATAATCTAATCTTGCAAGCTCACGACCAGAATTTGGAGTATAGCAATTTACTAAATAAAACTTTTTGAATTTTAGAGTTATTATCCTTCCTTCTTGATCATGCTCTTTTATTCCTATTCCTTTTGTTACTTCTTCTGGTGTGTTTTTTGTAAATATTGCCGTTCCTGAATAACCTTTTCTATTCGCATAATTGAAATATTGATTATATCCTTTTAGTTCTAGTTCAATTTGTCCCTCTTGCACTTTTGTTTCTTGAATACAAAATATGTCTGCATTAACTTCTTTAAAGAATTCCATAAAACCTTTTTTATATACTGCTCTTAAGCCATTTACATTCCATGAAATTAATTTCATACTTCTCCCTTTCAAATATAAATTGTATTATGTTTAGTAAAACTTTTTGTAATTTACTAGCACTTTTTATCTTTCTAAATTGGTTTTTCATCTTTATATATTTTTAGTTTCACTAGTATTTTATATAGTTTTGTTCCAAATGGTATCATATACATGTCTTCTTTGCTAAGTGTTTTTGTTGCAATCAGCATTACCCCATATATTATTGCACCAATTAATATGGCAATTATTGTTGCTTTTGAATTCCCTATCCTGTCTATTAGTACATAATGAGTTCCATAAGCTACTAGCCCCATTATTCCTGCTGAAATTAATGGTTTTATTATATGCTTTATAATTTTTATATCCAGTTTTATATATTTGCTTAAATAAAAGCTACATATTGCAAAATTTATGGCTTGACATATTGCTGAACTGATTGGAGAGCCTAATATGTTTATTTTTGGATTGCTTACTAGTATTATATTTAATATTGTTTTTACTCCTGCTCCAATTGCTAGAGCTATTGCTGGCACATGAGTTTTTCCTAATCCATATAGTCCTCCATTTATTACATAACTTAATGCTACAAATGTCATTGATATTGAGGTTATTGCGAGTATACTTGCACCATCAGAGTAATTTGGGTATATGGTTTTTAATATTGGTTCAGCTAAAACAACTAAACCTACTGCACATGGTAGAATTATTATAATTGTCAAGAAAAAAGAGAATGATAATCTTTTTACTGCTGTTTCTCTGTCTTTTCTTGCAAGTGAAGCTGCTATTGCAGGTACTAATGCTGTGCAAAATGCTGCATTTATTGCAAGAGGAAGACGTACAATTGTTTCTATCTTTGAAACCATACCTGAAAGTTGCATTGCTTTCAATTCTAGTGCTTCTTTTCCCCCTTGAATTATTCCTTGAAATGCTGTTTGAATACAATTACTTACTGTTAACGTATCAATTGTTGCATTTAATTCTGCAACTAGTGAGCCTATTGTCATTGGTATTGATACTGCAAATATTATCTTTAAAATTTGTTTTGTTGTTTTTGTTTCCATCTCTACTGTTTGATTCTTGCAGTCTTCTAATATTTCTTTTCTTTGTTTTCTATAAAATATTACAATATATATAAAGGCTATTAATATTGCAATAGTACTTGATAAATTTCCTGCAGCTGCCATTATTGCAGTGTCTTTACCTATTGTGCAATACACAAAGGTTATTGTTAACAGGCAATTTAAAAATTGTTCTAAAGTTTGTGTGATACTTGTTGGTTTCATTGTTCCAAGTCCTGCAAAATAGCCTCTCATAACTGCCCCTGCTGCAACAAACATTATAGCTGGTGCTAGTACCATTAGTGTATATCTAACACCCTCAACGTTTATTATATTTTTTGCTATGAAATCAGCTCCAAGAAATAATCCTAAGGACATTACAACACCTATAGTTGTAAAAGTTTTTAAGGCAGTTCTAAATATTCTGTGTGCACCTTTATGGTCTCCTATTGCTACTCTTTCAGATACAAGTTTTGAAATTACTGTTGGAATACCTACTGATGATAAAGTTAATAGTAATGAATAGATTTGATATCCTGTCGCATAATATCCATTTCCTATGTCTCCAAATCCTTCTATGTTTATTATTACTAGTCTATATAAGAAGCCTAATATTTTTATGAGTACTTGTGCAATCATTAACATTAGAACATTTTTCATGAATGATACTTGTTTTTTTGTTTTTTTCATTTGCTCCCTCGTTTTTTCTTTTATTTATATCATATATTAAGAAATTTTACAACAAAAAAAATAAAAGTTAAGAACAATTTCAAAACTTCTATTTTTTATTGGAGCCGCTAGTCAGATTTGAACTGACGACCTACTGATTCATACCACTACAATTTTCATTGCCTTAACGTTTGTGGTCTGGACTTTCTCTTTACCATGGCATTACAATGCTTTAGGTACACCGTATAAAGTCTCTACACTTGATTTCTCTAGCTCGGGATTAGCATATCTAAAACTTAGCTTTCCCCGAATTAGCGGTGTCCACTTTATATATTTCTACATAAAGGTGCAAGTTGATTTGAGGTTTTCCTCTCTTACAAGTCAGTTGCTCTACCAGCTGAGCTACAGCGGCATCAAATATTAAATTGGTGACCCCGACGGGAATCGAACCCATGTCTCCGCCGTGAAAGGGCGATGTCTTAACCGCTTGACCACGGGGCCATAATATTGGTGAGCTATCGCGGACTCGAACCGCGGACAACTTGATTAAAAGTCAAGTGCTCTACCACCTGAGCTAATAGCCCATAATTCTTTCGAATTATAGAAGCAGTTGTTTCAAACAACCGCTTCTCTATAATACTACATTTTTTGTAAGCTGTCAATACTTTTTTTATATTTTTTACCATTTTTTGTTTTTATTTAGATTTACTACTAAAAAATTCGCTTTGGTCTCATCGGAGCTTTTATATTTATTATAAATTATAGTAAGGGTTCCTAAAATAGGAACCCTTGTTTTAGAGATTCAACCCCTTTCCATACCTTACGAAGTATTTGTAAAGCTCCATACACATTGGTGTTAGCATCTCCTTACCTTCATCAATGTTTTTTTGTCTCTTTAGAATTGCTCTTAGAAAATAGCTGTCTCTTGTTCCTGCCATCAATTGCCTATAGCATTCGCTATCTGCGGATAAGTAATCCGCACCTTTAATAAGAGTATAGTGCTCACTTTCTTTAGTGAGCCTGAGTTCTTTGAGAGCATCAGCTATATATTGTGGCAGTACTTTGTACACATGTTCCTCCATCATTGCATCTTCATACGTTTCAGTAGCTTTCCTGAATCCAGGTATTCTGTCCTTAATAGGGGAGGGGATATCCTTTGTCCAGTTTTCTGCTACGTCGTGGAAGATACCCATGAAAAACATCTTTGTTGCTAGTCTTTCATTCTCTGGTTCTTGTTCCAAAGACATAAAGTATGCCCAAACCGCTGTATCAAACAAATGTCCTAATACAGAGCATTCTATATTGTAATTACAGATTGCCCACCGGTTTTGGTTTCTAAGCTTCGAAAAAGATTTCAAAACTTCGAACATAGGTTTTTCCTGCTCGTTATATATTTCTTTAACGGCGGGAATATCCTCATAAGTTTCCAAAGATTTTATAATCTCTCGGTGCTTACGGAGATAATCTCCGTTTATTTTGTGTTGGATTTCCAAAAGCTCAATGTACGTAGCTATTTTACTAGCTGCTTTGTATATTTTTGCTTCATATGTTCCAACTCCACCAGAGATATACTCTGCAAATCCTTCGTCTGTCTCTTCGGAGATAATTTTCATCGTCTCCTTGTCAAAAACATCTTTTGGAATGTTTCCAACTTTACAGATCTCATCTATGATGAATTCCGGTGTATCGAAATTTACATGAGCTTTTTGAAAAGCTCTGTAAATCGCAATCTTTGGGAATCTCTCCCAGATAATAGTTTTGCCTTCATTTTCAGCTTGTTTGCCAAGAATAAAAGCTGTGATACAGTTTAATGCTTGTTTGGCAAGTTCATTGTACTTGCCCTCGGTCACAAACTGTGTCCATCGACGGAGACAATTCAACCGTACAAAAACCTCGTTTGATGCCTTTACACTTTTATAGGTTATTCTCATATTCATTTCCTCCTTAAAATTATTTGTCTCTTGCATATCCTTAAGAGGTCGCAAGGAAGACTTATAAATGAATATAATATATTATATCATATTTTTATGTTTACTTCAAGGTTTGCATTCTTTGATTATAATTTTTTTGGTTTGACCATAAATAATATTTCTTACCTTTATAGTCTTTATCCTTTATTTATTTTTTCTAATAAATCTTCAACATCAATTCCATGGACTTCACATGCTTCTTCTATTGTCTCTGCTTGTGATGCTGGGCAACCTAAGCAATGCATTCCAGCTTCTATTAATATTTCTGCTTTTTCTGGTGCTATTTCTAATAACTCGCCTATTTTTGTTGTTCTTTCTATCATCTTTTTCCTCCTTGAAATTTATAACTTATTGTTACTATTCAGACTTACTACTAAAAAATTCGCCCAACGCAGGAGTTTTATATTTAGAATAAATTGAGGACCTAAGAAAAACATCGTAGGCGTATCCATCGTGGGCTCAATTTATAATAAATATAAAAGCTCCGACGAGATTGGGCGAGAATTTAGTAAATTAAGGGTGAATAGTAATAACTTATTTGAAATTTTAACACATTTTTTATAAAAAGTATAGACAATTTTCAAAAATTGTAGTAGAATAATGAAAAATTATGAAAGGTGGTGTTATTTTAAAATATTAATTCATTTATTTTTTGCATCTTTTATTTTTAACATTTTCATAACTTTTTATTCTATTTATTCATTTTTTGAAATGAGTATTTTTCACAAATTACAAGGTTCAAAATTAAAATTTAAGAAAATCTTTTGAGGAGGGCAAATTTTGAAATTAATATCGTTTTTATCACATTTAGTACTTAGTTTCTTATTATCTATATTGTTAGTTATTCCTATTTTAATATTATTTAAACCTATTTATACTGCTTCTAGTTTTATAGTCCCTTATGCCATTTATCCTTTTGATATATGTAAAACTAGTCCTATAGCCTGGAAATATATAAAAATCATACACATTATTTCATCTTTTTATGTATGCATGCTTATTACTAATTCTATTTTAACCATCTTTTTGAAGAGCAAGTTTAATTTTCGTAAGAGAAAGAAGGAGCCTTTTAGTCCAGCATCAGATGGTATAAGTTTGTATTTAGGAAAAACTGCAGATACAGGAGCTTTAGTCTATTTGCCAGAACAAGGTCTTTATCAAAATTTACTTGTAACTGGTACCATTGGTACTGGAAAGACCAGTTCTAGCATGTATCCATTTGTCAAGCAGCTTATTGAATATAATTCACAAATAGAAAATAAAAAATTAGGGCTTTTAATTTTAGATGTTAAGGGCAATTTCTATAAGCAGGTGATGATTTATGCGAAGGAATTTAATAGGTTAGAAGATCTATGTGTTATTGAGCTTGGTGGAGATATTAAGTATAATCCTCTTGATAAACCCCATTTAAAGCCTTCTGTTTTAGCAAATCGTTTAAAAACAATTTTAACACTATTTTCGCCAAATAATTCCGAATCATATTGGCTTGATAAAGCAGAAGAAGTTCTAGCTGAAGCTATCAAGCTTTGCAGACTTTATAATAATAATTATGTTACTTTTACTGAAATTCATAAATTAATTAATTTTCCCAATTACTATAATGAAAAAGTAATTGTACTTAAAAGCTTATTTAGGTCTGGAAGTCTGGATGCTTCTCAAATATATGATCTTCATTCTTCTCTTACATTTTTTGAAAATGAATACAAATCACTTGATTCAAGAGTCCTTTCTATTCTAAAATCTGAAATTAATAGAATGACAAATCTTTTTATGTCTGATTATGATATTCAAAAAACATTTTGTCCTCAACAAAAAGATGTGAATTTTTCAGGCTTTAGAGAGGTTATTGAAAAAGGTAAAATTGTAGTTTTAAATATGAATATTTCTGTTTTTAAAAATCTTTCTAAACTTATTGCAGCATATTTAAAACTTGATTTTCAAGCTGAAGTTTTATCTCAACTTTCAAAAGGCAGTATATTCCCTTCCGCATTTATATGTGATGAATTTCATGAATATGTGACAAGTACTGATAGTGATTTTTTTGCTCAAAGTAGAGAAGCTAAGTGTATAAACATCGTAGCTACTCAAAGTTATACTTCACTGCTAAATTCTTTAAAAGATCAATATGCTGTAAAAGCAATTATTCAAAATTTAATTAATAAACTTTGGTACAGGACTGATGATATTTTTACAATAGAAGATGCTCAAAAACAAATTGGTAGAGAGGATAAAACAAAAATATCAAAATGTATTTCTGAAAATGCACAAGAAACTAATTACAATTATATAACTAATTCCTTAAATTCTAATAAATCCAGTGTTTCAGAAAGCATAACATCACAGATTAATACAGATTATATATATGATTTTAACTTCTTTACTCAAAAATTGGAAACGTTTTCTTGCCTTTCTTTCCTTTCCAATGGTAATGAAATTTTATCCCCTATAAAGCTCAAGATGCAACCTTATTTTAAAGAGGATTATTTAGATTCAAAAAAGAAGGCAAAAAAAAATCACAAAATAATATAGATTAATGGAGGTTTTATGAGAAAATTTTATTATATAATTCAAGTTTTATGTTTGACTTTGGTGCTTCTAAATTGCTTCTGTACTTTTAGCTTTGCTGCTTATCCTAAACTTGTTAATACAATTACAAATGCATTTAAAACTATTGAGAGTTGGATTTTAAGAGTTTCTACCCCAGCAGCTGCTGTTGCTGTAGGCTCTGGTGTTTTTATGAAAAAGTTTAGTTTTGGAGATGAAGATAGAATTAGAACAGGTAAAAGGATTATTAGGGGTAGTTTATTTTCATATGCTTTTATACTATGTATAGATTTAATTTTATCTGCCATTCAATTACTTGTATCTAAAACTGAAGAGGGGTGATTTAAATTAATGAAATAAGTATTACAAATTTTTTGGTATATGCAATTAATAATATGTTATCCAATTTATTATCTTCAATAAATGAAAATATGACTGATTTTTTAGATAAATTAGTATTTATAAATCCTAATGTTACTGAAAGCTTGACTCATGTTGTTGGAGTAAATTTCTACTCTGGAATAAATTTGATTTGCAACTCTATTATTTATGGTTTCTTACTCTATTATGCTTTTTCTTATTTACTTTCGCATCTTACTTTTTCTCAAATTGAAACTCCTCATCAGTTTGTTTTTAAGCTTTTGTTATGTTCCCTTGCTTCAAATGCAAGCCTTCCCATCTGTACAGGATTAATTACTATATGTTCACATATCTCAAATATGATTTGTGAGTTAGGCAATTATTTATTTGATTTTAATATTTCTTTTGCTAGTTTAATGGAAGATATTATTCCTAAAGATTATTTTTTATCTAATTCGTTTAGTTTATTTAATTTTGATGGTATTATCAAAGCTTCCATTTCTTTTGGTTTTCTCAATTTGACTATTTCTTATGCTATTAGATATATTCTTATTAAATCCCTTGTTATTATTGCACCATTTGCAATTCTATCTTTATGCAGTAATAAAAGTAGCTGGTTTTTTAAAGCTTGGCTTAAAAGTTTTATTGCAACATTATTTTTGCAAATTTTCATTGCAATTATTTTACTTGTTTGTTTTATTGTGAAAAATAAAGAAAATAGTTTTTTACCTGCTCATCTGATGTATTTAGGTATGATATATACTTTATTTAAAGCAAATTCTTTTGTAAAAGAGTTTATTGGCGGTTTTTCTACAGATTTGAATTTGAATCCTGCTAGTATTTCTAATATTTTTAAAGGAGGTGTTTCAAAATAAAATTTATAATTCCACAAAACTATAATTTTAAAAATAGACTTTTTGGCTTTATGGATTATTCTACAGCTATTTTAAATATAATTTGGGCTTTGCTTATTTTAGTATTGATTAATATTTTTCATTTTTCTCTAAATATAAAAATAGGTTTATTTATCTTTCTATATTTTCCTCTCCTTTTATTCAGCTTTTTTGGTTTTAATAATGAAAATATTTTGTATGTTCTTTCGTATGTTTTCAAATTTGTTAAAAATAGTAAGGTTTATTTTTATGGTAAGGATTGACAAATTTTGCTTTTGAGGATACAATTAATAATAATTTATATTATAAAAGAGGTAATTATATGTGGGGAGATATAGCAATTGCTTTTCTATTAGCTTTTATTACAGCTTATGTTATTACACCTTATACTATAAGATTAGCAAAAAAAGTTGGAGCTTTAGATATTCCAAAAGATTCTAGAAAAATTCACAAAAAGCCTATGCCACGACTTGGCGGATTAGCTGTTATAGCTGGCTTTGCTATTTCGGTTATTTATTTGCTTATTGTGATGTCTATAGAAAAAACGATTGATCTTTTTGGATATGAACAATACTATATTAAGCTAATTGGTTTTTTTGTTGGTGCAATTATACTTGGTATATTTTGTTTTGTTGATGATGTTAAAAATATAAATCCATTTGTTAAACTAACTGGGCAAATATTAGCAGCTTTAATTGTTACTTTATCTGGTGTTCAAATTGATAAAATTTCAATTCCTTTTTTTACAACAATTTTTACTGAAGAAATTACTGCAATAATTGTTACTATTGTATGGATAGTTGGTATTACAAATGCTATAAATTTAATTGATGGCTTAGATGGGCTATCTAGTGGAGTTTCAATTATTTCATGTTTATCATTATTAATAATATTTGCTTTAAATGGTTCTCCTCTAATCTCTATATTATTAGTCACTGCTCTTGCAGGTAGTATATCAGGATTTTTACCTTATAATTTTAATCCTGCAAAAACATTTATTGGAGATACAGGTTCGAATTTTTTAGGGTACACTTTATCTATTATTTCAATTTTAGGTATGGCAAAAACTTATACTGCAATTGTTATAATAGCTCCGCTTATTGTTTTTGCACTTCCACTTTTAGATACTACCTTTGCTATTTTTAGAAGAATTGTTAAAACAAAATCTCTAAAAGGAGTTTTTAAAGCAGATAAAGAACACTTGCATCATAAGATAATGAAACGAGGATATTCTCAAAAGCAAGCTGTACTTATTTTATATGGTATTAGTGCTACTTTTGGTATGTTTGCAATTATTCTTTTAGATAGTGGGCTTTGGAAGGCTTTATCTTTTGCTCTAATGGTTATTGCGATTGTTGGAATTGGGTATAAAGATATTTTTAGAATAAGGAATAATAAAAATGATGAAAAATTTGAAAATAAATAATTTGATTAACAAAATTTTAATTATATTTTTACTTATTCAACCCATCTTTGATCTTAAATTTTTTTATAATTCTATATCAACTTTGATTAGAGTTATTATAATATTGGCTTTGTTTGTATATTACTTTTTTACTAGCAAAGAAAAAACGAAGTATTGGCTATTTTTATATCCGCTAACCATCGGAATATACTTTATTTTTCATCATTTGAACGCTTTACACTTTACTTCTTTAGTTCCTGGTGATTTTAATTATTCTGTATTTAAGGAAGCTTTATATTTTGTGAAAATGCTGTCTCCTTTTTTACTTATTTATTGCATTTATAAATCTTCTATGTCGTCAGATAAAATTCTTAGTATTATTAAGTCATTAACTTTAACTATTAGCCTAATTATTGTTGTTAGTAATTTGTTATTGTTTTCATATGGTAGCTATAGTGATTCTATTATTAAGGCTAATTTTTTTGAATGGTTTAATTCTAATTCTCATTATACCTACCAAGATTTAGCTTCAAAGGGTCTTTTTGAATTTGCTAATCAAATTAGTGCTATTTTAATTATGTTTTTGCCTTTTATAATTTATAATGCATTTTATAATCGTAAATGTAGTGATTGGTTTGCTTTAATTTTGAATGTTTTTGCTTTGATTTTGTTATGCACTAAGGTTTCCGTTCTTGGCATATTAGTTGTATTTGTTTATACAATGTTTGCTTTTTTCTTTATATCTTTTATACAGAAAAAGCATATTATGTTAAAAAATTATATTCCTGCACGGGATAATATTATTAGTTTATGGATTGCTATTACCTATTAATCCTATGTTTAGTAGAATGCAAGAACGTGCGACTATTTCCGAAATTAATAGTATTCAAGAAACAAATATAGTTAATGAAAATGTTTTAGAAGATAATGAACTTACTATTTATGAAGCTCCTGCTATTTCCGCTGATGTTGATTTAGTTCCTGTTATTTCTGATGTTTCTGACAACAATTATATGCTTCAATATATAGAAAATAATTATGAAAACAAACAGTTAAACAGGCAATTTTTATTTGCTAATTATCCATACCAGTATGACCCAGAATTTTGGTATAACTTCTTACAAAATAATATTTCTTTAACTACAGATTACAGATATATTGAACTTTCCATGATTAGGAGAGTTATTGAAATCAACCATAATCCAATGGATAAATGGTTTGGAATTACTAATACAAGACTTCAAAATATTTTTAATATTGAGAAGGATTTTGTTGTACAATATTATGCTTTAGGTATTATTGGTATCATACTTGTCTTTGTACCATATTTTATTATTATTGGTGTTTTTGCATATGATACTATTAAGAAAAAGTTTAAAAATCTAACTGTTCAAAATCTACTTGCAGGTATTACAATTGTATTTTTATTTGGAATATCTTATATGTCTGGTAATCTATTAAACAGTTTGAGTTTTATAATTTATTTTGCATTGCCTTTTGTTATATTGCAAAAGCGTTAGACTTTTGAAGTGAACCCAAAATGTTAGACAAAAAGTTTAACAAGGAGGGTTCATTTTTTATGTCAAAATATTCAAAGGAATTTAAGTTAGAAGTGGTAAAATA
>SFKS01000036.1 GCA_004554705.1 Clostridiales bacterium
TATTATATATATAATTCATGTCTTCACATTTATTAGGTACCT
Source organism: Clostridiales bacterium (assembly GCA_004554705.1). GTDB lineage: Bacteria > Bacillota > Clostridia > TANB77 > CAG-508 > UMGS1781. The sequence continues at coordinate 43 of SFKS01000036.1, forward strand.
TTTTATATTACTACTTTTTTCTCCCTCTGTCAACACTTTTTTTGAAAATATTTTAAAAACTTGTTACCGGCAAATTTTTCGTTCCAAATGCAACAACTTTTTCTAAAAAGTGTTGTCATATTCTCGTTTTATATTTTTATTTTTTTTTTGCAATTTTTTTGTTGTTCTGAATATACTGTTTAGAGAGGTTCTTATGGGAAATAAAGGATTAGATTTTAAGCATAAGGAAGTAATTAATATTGTAGATGGTAGGCGATTAGGTTTTGTTCAGGATGTCACTGCAAATTTGGAGACTGGAATTATTACGTCTATTATTGTTCCCGGAAGTAATAAGCTATTTAATGTTTTTGCTTCTAATGATTTAGTTATTCCATGGCAAAACATTAAGTGTATTGGTGAAGATGTTATTTTAGTAGAAATTAACTAAAAAGACGCTTGGACAGTCGTCCAAGTGTCTTCTTTCATCAATGGGAATTGGCATTGTTTTTTCTCTCTTCTAAAATTTTTTTCCAAAATCTTTGAACTTTTTCTAGTTCTTTGCCTTGAAATTTATTCAAAGATTTTTCTTTTAGTTTTTCTACAATTTTATCACTTACTAAATTTTGTACTATCGATTCCCGAATAGTTCTATTTAGTAATGATATTGTTATAAAGTTTTCCTTTGCGAATTCATCTTTGCGTAAGGATGAATTTGCATATTTTGTTACTAGTTCAATAGTCTTCTTTTTATTTAATCTATACTCCTTTCTCTTGCAAATAAGATAGTTGTAGTGTTTTGAAGACCGAATTCTAGCATTTTCTCCTGCTGCTTTATAGGCGTTTGACATAGCCTTTTGTTTCATTTTTTCAACTGTGCTGTCAGAAACAATTCCTTCTATTACTGCTTTTTCTAACAAATTGTAGAAGGTTTTTTCTGTGATTTTGTATTCTCGTGAAAAATATTTATGAGAATACTCCATTCCATAACACGCATATTTTTCTGCTATAGCGTGTATTTGTTTCCGAGAGAAATCTCGTGATGTTTTCATGTTTTGCGTCCCCTTTCATGAATTTTATATTGTGTACTTTTAAAGTATATCATTATTATATGTTTATGTCAACTTTTGTATGCTTTTTTCATCTAAAGTTTTATTTGAACTAATATTTCTGTTGCAATCTTCACTCGATTTTTTAAAACTCAAGTACCAGCTCATTCCATTTTTATTTTGTTCTACTTCTTTTTGTCTTTCTAATAATCCTTGGGATGTTGTTGGGCTTGGTTTTATTATAGGCTGACCTGGTACCCAGTTTGCTGGTGTTGAGGCTTTGTTGCAGTCTGCAACCTGAAGTGCTTCAATTACTCTTAAAATTTCTGGTATCCATCTTCCTACATTTAAAGGATATATAAATATTGTTCTTACTATTCCTTTGTCATCTATTATAAATACATTTCGTACTGTTTCTGTTGTGCTCACATCATTTGAAATCATACCATATTTTCTAGCAATCTCTCCGCTTCTATCTGCTATTACTGGAAAAGGCACTTCAACTCCTGTTCGGAGCATAATATCGTTTAACCATGCTAAGTGTGATGGGTTACTGTCTATACTTAGACCTATTAATTGTGTATTTAAGTTTTCAAAATATGTATTTGCTTTTGAGAATGCTATAAATTCTGTGGTACATACGGGGGTAAAAGCTTACAATTTGGGGATATTATATTAATCGGCTAATTTCAGGCTTTAGCTCGAATTTCACACTCTTATCGTGATAAATCCATATTTTATCAATTAAACACTCTAAAATATATCTACTTGGCTCATTAGACTTAAGAATATCATCAAAATATTCTATTGCAGTTTTTAAATCCTTAATTTTTTCTTTATCTAAATCTTCTTGTTGTTTTTCTAGTAATTTTTGTAATTGTTCAATACGATTAGTTTTATCTTTTTCTAATTCCTTATACGTATTTTCAATCATTTCTCTTTGGTATCCATTTGTAGTATTAGTTAAATCCTTAATTTTTTGACTTATCAATACTTTGTATTCAGCATTTAGATTTTCAATTTCAAATTTGATTTTATCTTTGTTGTTTGTTTTAGTATTAGTTTTTGATTGGATTTCTATTTTATTTATTTCATCTATGTATTTATTTTTTGTAAATTTTAAAAATTCTTTAAAATGTATAAGTATATCTGACTCTTTGATTTCGTGGCATTTACATCTAGCTTTGCCATAAGTTCTATATTGTGAACATTCATAACCTTTTTGAGATTGTTTTCTAGTTATAGTTATACCACTAACTCCAAAACCACAATCACCACATCTGCAAAGTCCTGAAAAGAAATAATTTCTTTTTCTTGTACTTGATGTACTTTTTGTATTTACTTTTCTTTTTCTTATTTCTTGAGCTAAATTAAATGTCTCTTTAGATATAATTGCTTCGTGATGATTTTCAAACACAAAATGTTCTTCCTCTGAAAGCTTTATTGCTTTACCTCTTATAGATACAGTCTTTTTCTTATGAGTTCTAAGTGTGCCACAATATACATCATTTTCTAAAATGTTTCTTACCATATATGTGGACCATAATTTTTGAACTGGATGTTTATATATTCTGCCTCTTTCTAGGTGTTTCATTTGATAGTAAACCGATGGAGTTGGGTAATTGTATTTACTATTTAGAATATCGCAAATTTTCTTTCTTCCAATTCCTTCTTCGGTATATAGCTTATATATTAATTCTATAACAGGTCGTAGTTCTTCATCAACATATAGCTTTGTTATATCTTCTGGATCTTTTATATATCCATAATAATTTCCCATAATTAATCTTCCTGTTTTTTGTTTAGAATACATGTGGTCTCTAGTTTTTCTTGAACAATCTTTAACATATCTTTCATTAAACCATGTTGTTATTCCAATAGTATCATCTCTATCGTTTAAAACATCATAAGTGCCACCCATTTCAGATACTAATATTAAGTTTTTTTGCATATCTTTGAATTCATCTATTAAAACTAATACTCGTCCATTGTTTCTTCCAATTCTTGATAAATCTTTTGCTATTACTACATCAATTTTTCCTCCTTTTACGCCTTCAATCATTTTTGAAAATTCAGGTCTGTTAAAGGTATATCCCGAAACATTGTCATCTATGTAGAATTCTGAGACAATCCAATTACGACTACTTGCATAATCAATTATAATTCTTTTTTGTTCCTCAATACTTGCGTAATTTTCTTTATCTTCATCTCTAGACAATCTACAATATCCCGCAACAAATGTCATATTATCCTCCAAATCTCGCCTGATATTGCTCCAATAGTCATGTTAGCATACATTTTTGTTTAATTCCACTTGTTTCGTAATTATTTTTTCAAGAATCTCGGGATAATTCTCTTTTCCAGTTACGAAAATAGCCACGCTATATTTTTCTTGTTTATACTTTTGAGCTAAATCTTTTGTTTCTTCTTTCTGGAGTTCTTCTTCTGTCAAATAAATTTGAACATACTGCGTGCCTTGTATTTCTGCTATTGTAAGTTTCATAATTTATTTTACCTTCCCGAAGTTAAATCTACACATTTGGAAAAGAATTAAATTTTTACTAGGCAAACAAACAAGAAAACCGCAGGTGTGCTATTGCACATTGAGGATTTTCGAAGTGAAGTTTAACAACGTAAAAATTGTAATTATTTTTCAAACAACCTAACTCCTTCATAACATTATTAATAAATGTTATGCTAAAAAGAGAATTGTTATCTCTTTTTATTTTAAATTACAATATAGAAATAGAGTAAAACTTTTTCATGTTTATCAAATTGCATCACCTCACATTTCTATATATATGAAGCCAAAAATTTTATCAAATGTTGCAAATTTTTAAAATTTTTTCGTTTTTTTCAAACTTTTTTAAAGTTTGCAGGAACAGGGAGTCGCCCCGAATCCCAATAAGAGCCTAAAAGCGTGGCTTTTAGCAGGATACTCAAAAAATATAGAGGCGACATTTTGACGCCT